>JACPCK010000021.1 GCA_016179845.1 Chloroflexota bacterium
CGTGCCAGACGTTTCGCCATACTGCTCGCCAGGCAGAAGCCATGCACGGCTTCATACCACAAGGATTTGTAAGGAAGCTCACCACTGAACGAACATGGGCATGATGACGTGGACGTACTCGCCCTCTTCGGGAGGCTGGCTGCCGTCGCGGCCTTCGGCTTTCTTGCCGGCCCCAGCGGGGCGGAATACTCCGGGGCTGGAGGGGGAAGTCACCTCGAGAGCTACTTCGGGGGTGTTGAGGGCGCCGAGGACCTCGGTGAGGTAGCGGCTGTTGAAGGCGATGCGGGCCTCATCCCCCTCGACAGAGGCTTCGAGCTCGGCGGTGTTCTCACCCACCTCCTCCGCCTTGGAGGAGATGTTTAGCTTGCCGCCGATGCCCTGGCCGCTGGGAGCCATGTGCACTCTTATGATGCCGCTGCCATCTCGAGCGAAGATGGAGGCGGTGCGTACAGCGCGGGCGAACTCCTGTAGGTTGACGACGGCGCGGGAGGCGTAGGCCTGGGGGATCAACTGGGTATAGTTGGGGAAGGTGCCTTGGATTAGCTGGGAGACCAGCTCTATGTTTCTCAACCGGAAGAGGCACTGGCCCTTGGAGGGGGCGATGGTCACCTCCACAGGGTCGGTCTGGTCGGGTAGGACCCGGTTGAGCTCGGCCAGGGTCCTGGCGGGCACAATAAAGGAGACGGGCTCGGGCACGCCGTCCCTGGAGCTAGCCTTGTGGACGGCGAGGCGGAAGCCATCGGCGGCGGCCAGGGTGAACTTTTCGCCCTCCATCTCCACCTTGACGCCCGTCAAGACGGGGCGGGAGTCGTCGGTGGCGGCGGCGAAGACGACCTGAGCGACAGCCTTGTGGAGGGCTTCGGCGTCGATCACCGCTGTCGCGCCCCCGGAAACAGAGGGAATAGGCGGGAACTCCTCCGCCTCGGCGCCGTTGATGTGGGCCTCGAAACGACCGCAACGCAGGTGGAGCCCCCTGGGACGCTGGGAGAGGGATATGTCAACGCGCTCCGGAGGGAGGGCATTGATAAACTCCGTCAAGAGTCGGGCGGGCACCGTGCAGGCCCCCTCTTCATCGACCTGGGCTCCGACCCAGGTGGTGATAGCGATCTCCAGGTTGGTGGCGGAGAGCTTCAGGCGGGAGTTGTCGGTCTGGATCAGCACATTCTGGGTGATGGGCAGGGTAGTCCTGGTAGCGACAGCTCTACCAACGATGCTCAGTCCTCTGGCCAGGTTTTGCTGAAGGCAAGAGAGACGCAAGTTGGGCCTCCCACGAATTTGCTCAAGTATAATTCCTGTTGGAAAGCGCCGTCAACAATTGTAGACTTATATTCTCCAGTGGACTGTACTCGAAAAACGGGGGGGAGGGACCCATAAAAAGGGAGAG
Source organism: Chloroflexota bacterium (assembly GCA_016179845.1). Classification (GTDB taxonomy): domain Bacteria; phylum Chloroflexota; class Dehalococcoidia; order Lucifugimonadales; family JACPCK01; genus JACPCK01. The sequence continues at coordinate 1,385 of JACPCK010000021.1, forward strand.
TCTTCAGCAGGTTCTGGAACAGGTGAGGTCCGGGCAGCTTGCGGTGGGGGAGGCCCTGGAGAGGCTGCGCCACCTGCCCTACGAAGACCTTGGCTTCGCCAAGGTGGACCATCATCGGGCCCTGCGGAAGGGTTTCCCCGAGGTAGTGCTGGGCCTGGGTAAGAGCCCCTCCCAGGTCGCCGCCATTGCTGCTGCCCTGGCCGAGAAGTCGGACAAGGTGCTCATCACCCGCGTCGGGCCTGAGGTCTTCGCCAAGGTTAAGGCCCGGCTACCGGACGCAGTTTTTTACGAGGAGGCCAGGGCGATCGCGGTTAACCGGGCCCCCCGGACGTGCCCGACTGCGGGAGTGGTGATCGTCTCGGGGGGCACGGCGGATATTCCTGTGGCCGAGGAGGCAGCGCTGACGGCGGAGCTCATGGGCTGCCAGGTGGAGCGGCTGTACGACGTGGGGGTCGCCGGGCTGCACCGATTACTGGTCCATGTGGATAGGCTGCAAAGGGCCACCGCAGTGGTAGTGGTCGCAGGCATGGAGGGAGCCCTTCCGAGTGTCGTCGGCGGGCTAGTGTCGGCACCGGTCATTGCGGTACCCACCAGCGTGGGCTACGGAGCGAGCTTTCAAGGGATGGCCCCTCTACTGGCGATGTTGAACACGTGCGCTCCTGGGGTTGCCGTGGTAAACATCGACAACGGGTTCGGCGGGGGTTACCTGGCCGCCGTTATTGCCAGGCTAGCCGGTGAAGGCAAGGGGCGGAAGCGCCAGGGACGGAGGATACAGGACAAGGCTAGTCGAAGGAGCGAACTGGACTGACGATGGAGGTAGTCGAGAAGGCCGGGACCTGAGTGCCGTGCTGCTGGGACACAGTTTTGAAAAGCATTGAGGACGGCGTACCGTCCTCAATGCTTCAGTATGTCAGCCTACCCGTTGCTCTACGCGAGACTTTACCTCAATCTCCTGGCCCGGGGACAGGGCAATTCGCCGGACCTGAATGCCCAGCTTGAGGAGCCAGTAGCCCAGGGTAGCCTTGCTGACACCCAACTCCTCGGCAGTGGCAGAAAGGCCCAGATCGTTGACCATGCTAGGCAGTAGCCTCTCCAGGGGGCGGTTGAACTTTTGCTCCACGTTGGCCATTAACTTAGTCTTTCGCGCCATGGTCTAACCTCCGCTGCACCCATTTAGATATGTTGGCAATATACTAGCAAGATGTTCTAACTTTGTCAAGGCCATATTTTGAACATTATTGAGGAATATATAATATTTATCCAGAACCCTTTTCCGTATGTCATCTTTTTGTAGGCGCGAAATGTCCGCTCACGTTGCCCGCATTTTCGCGCTGAAGAAAACATCGGCTCTTGACCGCCTTGCGGGCCTATTGCTATGCTCACTCAAGCATAGTAGCGGGGAGCCTTGTGGAGCAGCTAGAGCAGCAGGTCCTATCCCTAATAAGCAGCGTTTACTCCTCCCTATCCTGGCCGGGCCTCATCCTGATGATGGCCATAGAGAGCGCCTGTATCCCGCTGCCGAGTGAGCTGATCATGCCCCTGGGGGGTTGGATGATGGTGCAGGAGAAGGGTCTGAGCGTCTACTACGTTTTTCTGGCCGGCTTCTACGGTGCGGTGGGCAACCTGCTGGGCTCTCTGGTAGCCTACTGGGCGGGAGCCAGGGGAGGCCGTCCCTTTTTGGAGAGGTACGGCCGCTATCTTCTTATCACCTCCGATGACTTGGAGCGGGCTGACCGCTGGTTCGCCAGGTACGGGGAGGCCACCGTCTTCCTCACACGCCTCATGCCTGTTGTGCGCACCTTCATCAGCTTCCCGGCAGGGGTATCCAGGATGAACCTCCTTCGCTTCTCGGTGTTCACCTTTCTGGGGGCCTACCCCTGGAGCCTAGGGCTGGCCTACGGCGGATACCTGCTGGGGGAGAACTGGGAGACTCTGCGGGCATACATGCGGCCCTTTGACATCCCCATCCTGGGCCTGCTCGCCCTCCTTCTGGCCCTGTACGTGTGGCGCCACCTGAGGCGACTATCGGGAGCACGCAAGGAGAATCAGGAGAAGGTCGAGAGCAAGTGATATTCTCCGGCTGGCGACAGGTCTAGGGCGGGCTGAGATGCTGCTCATTGGTGTGGACCTCATAGAGATTCCTCGCATCGCCAGGGTAGCGGAGCGATGGGGCGACCGATTTCTTCGGCGGGTCTATACGGCGCAAGAGCTAGCCTACAGCCGGGGGAACGCCCCTCAACTGGCGGCCCGCTTCGCTGCCAAGGAGGCGGTAATGAAGGCCCTGGGAACCGGCAGGAGGGGCGTCTCCTGGAGGGATGTGGAGGTGGTGAGGGAGCCGGGGCACCCCCCCCATATCCGGCTGTGGGGCCGGGCGAGGGAGAGGGCCGAGCGGCTGGGCATCAAGAGCGTCCAGGTCTCCATCTCCCACTCCCGGGAGCACGCTATCGCCTTTGTAGTGGGGGAGACGTCATGAAGATAGTGACGGTGGACCAGATGCGGGGGCTGGAGGAGGCGGCGGGCCAGCTGGGCATCACGGTGGAGATGCTGATGGACCGGGCGGGGCTGGAGGTAGCCCGGGTGGCCTGGGATGAGGTGGGACGGAGGCAGGGGGCACGCGCCCTCGCGCTTATCGGGCCAGGCAATAACGGCGGCGATGGCCTGGTGGCGGCAAGACACCTGGCCTTCTGGGGAGTCGAGACAACGGCCTACCTGGCAGCAGAGCGTGCCTCGCCGGACCGACCCCTGGAAACGCTCAGGAAAAAGGGTGTGAGAGTTATTACCCCGGAAGAAGACGGGGACCTGTCGGTGCTTGAGCGGCATTTGAGAGGGGCAGACGTGGTGATTGACGCTGTGCTGGGCACCGGGCGAGCCAGGCCCCTGGAGAGGCGTCTCCGCGAGTGTCTTCTGAGGGTGGCAGAGGAGAGAGCGAGACGCCCCGGCCTTCTGGTCATGTCCCTGGACCTGCCATCGGGCCTCGATGCCAATACCGGGGAGGCAGACCCGGCCACTCCTCAGGCAGACGTGACTGTCACCCTGGCCTATCCGAAGCCGGGGCTTTTCCAGATGCCCGGCGCCGAAAAGGTGGGCCGCCTTCACGTGGTGGACATCGGGATACCTGCCCATCTAGCGGAGGGGACAGCCTTGGAGCTGCTGACCTCTTCCTGGGCAGCCGGCGCCCTTCCTGCCAGGCCCACGGGGGCCCATAAGGGGACCTTCGGCAAGGTAATGGTGGTGGGAGGCTCACCCAACTACCTTGGTGCGCCCTACCTGGCCTGCTCCGGCGCCCTCAGAGTGGGCGTTGGGTACGTGACGCTGGCGACGGGACGTTCGGTGGCAAACGCCCTGGCCGCCAAGCTGACAGAGGCAACGTTCGTGCCCTTGCCGGAGGACGGCGAAGGAGGCCTGCTGCCTGAGGCCGTGGAGCTAGTGCGACAGGCATTGGTAGGCTACGACGTGCTCCTGCTGGGCTGCGGCCTGGGGCAGTCAGAGGGTGCGGAGCGCCTGGTGCGAGGACTCCTCTTTTCAGGAAAGCCCCTGGAGTGGCCTCTGGTGGTGGACGCCGACGGACTGAACCTGATAGCCCAGGTCCCCCGATGGTGGGAAAGGCTACAGGCGCAGGCAGTGCTTACTCCCCATCCCGGGGAGATGGGCCGACTTGTTGGAGTGCCCGCAGAGCAGGTGAACCGGGAGCGGCTCAGCCGGGCGCGCGAGGCAGCTCGCCAGTGGGGTGTGCACGTTGTGCTGAAGGGGGCTTACACAGTCATCGCCTCGCCTGAAGGCCCGGCCAGGGTGGCGCCCTTCGCCAACCCGGCGCTGGCCACGCCGGGGACAGGGGACGTCCTGGCGGGGGCCATTGCGGGCCTCATGGCCCAGGGGGTCTTGCCCCTTGATGCTGCCGCCTGTGGGGTGTTCCTGCACGGGGCTGCCGGGGAGCTGGTGCGCCGTGAGCTGGGAGATGCGGGGCCGATAGCCGGGGACCTGCTGCCAGCGCTGCCCAGAGCGATCAAGGGTCTGAAAGAGGGGGTCAAGTTCCTGATTTGAGGCCCTCAACACAGGAATAGCGGATGGGAGAAGCCTCGGAGAGACGACCCTTCGGTTCGCGGATTGTGCGGGTTATCAGAGTTCCCGGGATCTGGCGGCCCTTTCCTATTCTCCTCCGGCCGCGTCGCAGGCGCGGGGGAGCGCCCAGGAGGATAGGCGTCAGTGGCGTTATCCTGGGGTTTCTCGGCCTCATAGTGCTGGGGACCGTCCTCCTGTCTCTGCCCATGGCGCGGACTCCGGGCCAGCCGTGGAATATCCTGGACTCCCTGTTTACAGCTACTTCTGCAGTGTGTCTGACTGGTCTTGTGGTAAAGGACACTGGCACCTACTGGAGCACCTTTGGTCAGGGGGTAATTCTGGGGCTGATCCAAGCAGGCGGGCTGGGCATCATGACGGCAGCGATGCTCATCCTGATGGCCTTTCGCCGCCCGATATCACTCCGAGACCGCCTAGAGCTTCATGAAGTCACGAGGACCGGGGGGCTACACGGAGTCCCAACCCTCCTGATGCTGACGATCCTGGTGACGGTGGTGCTGGAGCTGGCGGGCGCCCTGGGCATCTGGTATCACCTGCGTTCCGAGTTTGGCGAGGAACGCAGCATCTGGCTGGGGGCCTTCCATGCCATCTCGGCGTTTAATAACGCTGGCTTTGACCTGATGAAGGACTACAGCAGCCTGAGCCGCTTTTCCCAAGACCCACTCCTGTTACTCTTGATATCTGGGCTAATCATCAGTGGCGGCATTAGCGCCCTTGTGATCCTAGACATTGTAAGCAAACATTCCTGGAGGCCCCTTTCGGTAAACTCCAAGGTAGTGATCATCATTACCCTGTTCCTTCTGGCCCTTGGCTTTGGAGGAATTCTGCTGAGCGAGTTTGATAACCCAGCTACACTGGGCAAGATGGCCCTATCTGACAAGGTGGTCAACGCCTTCTTCCACTCCGTTACGGCGCGGACGGCCGGTTTCTTTACTCTGCCCATTTCCGAGATGCGGGACGATACCCTGCTGCTCAAGACCAGCCTGATGCTCATAGGAGGGGCAACGGGTTCCACGGCGGGGGGCATAAAAGTGAACACTCTGGCGGTGCTATTCCTTGCCACATGGGCGAGCCTTAAGGGATACGACCACGCCTCTGTCTTCGGGCGTCGTTTCAGCCACCCGCTGGTGTACCGGGCCATCGCCATCGCTGTGCTGGCAGGTGCTATCATATCTCTCGGGTCCCTAGTCCTGACCATCACGGAGGAGTTCCCGTTCAGGTCTTTGTTCCTCGAGGTGGTCTCCGCCTTTGGCACTGTGGGGCTGACCATGGGGATAACGCCTCACCTGAGCGCGGCCGGCAAGGTAACTATCATTGTCATCATGTTCATAGGCCGATTGGGGCCCCTGGCTGTGGCTTATGCCCTAGCGCAAAAGTCCAGGCAGCCCAGGTTCGACCTACCGGAGAGGGACCTGGCAATCGGGTAACAGCAGGAGGAAGAGTGGATAGGAATATCGTGGTCGTGGGCCTGGGGGATTATGGAAGCATCCTGGCCAGGAAGCTTACCGAACGGGGCTATGACGTCCTTGGTGTCGATAGGCTGGAAGAGCGTGTGCAGGAGCTATCGGATGTGGTAGCAAAGGTGGTCCAAGGGGAGGCCACCAGTGAAGGGCTATGGAAGGACCTTCCGGTGCGGGACATGGACATAGCCATTGTCGCATTCAGCGGCGACATCGGGCAGAGTGTTTTGGCCTCCTTGCTGCTGAAGAGGACGGGGATAAAAAAGGTCCTTGCCAAGTCTGAGGGTGAGCTTCACAGTGATCTTCTACGCGCTATAGGCGTAGGTGTGATAGAACCCAACAAAGAAAGCGCCCTGAGAACGGCCCGTGTCCTGGGGGCGCAGTTGGACGATTTCATGGAGGTGACGGAGAGCTTTGGCGTGGCTCGGATAAAGGTTGAGAGGGATGTGAAGGATCTCACGATACGGAGCATCTTTGAGAAGAGCAAGTGCACGGTGTTGATCTTATGCCGCGATGATAGATTGATCTTGGAGCCCAGCGACGGAGAGAAGGTCAAGGTGGGCGACACCCTGGTAATTGCGGGCCCGGACGAAGACCTGAGGGCCCTCCACTGGGCCGGCCCTGAGAAAGCTGCCCCCTGAAAGGCCGCCCCCTCTGAGTCTTATGTAAAGTTGTCTGGTTTAGGCCGGTCTGGTGTGTGCCTACTGCGTGAGCGCCCTCTGATATAATGGCTCACCATGATCCAAGCGTCTTCGGGTAGCCGCATCCAGAGTTGGCAGAGGTTACTCGTCCTCACCTGTCTCATCCAGTTCTTTGTAGTGTTGGGCCTCCAGATGACGTTTCCCTACATCCCCCTGTTCATGCAGAAGGAGCTGGGGATCGTTCGAGGAGAGGAGGCGGCCTTCTGGACGGGAATAGCGGGCATCGGTTCTGGGGCCACGATGTTCCTGACCGGCCCCCTATGGGGCTATTTGGGGGACCGCGTAGGCCACAAGAAGAACATTTTGAGGGCCACCTTTGTGACGGCCCTGGTCTACATCCCCCTGGGCCTGGCGCAGAATGTGCTGCAGTTCACCGTGGCCCTGACCTTCTTTGGCCTGGCCACGGGGACGTGGGTGGCCAACATGGCCCTTCTGAGCACCGTCCTGCCGAGGGAGAGGGTGCCTTTTGCAATAGGGATGCTCCAGGTGGCAGCCTTCGTGGGGATGACGCTGGGGCCCCTGCCAGGCGGACTGATAGCCGACACCCTGGGCTTCCGGGCGGCCTACTTTGTGGCGTCGGCATGCCTGGCCATGGCGGGAGCCATCGCGCTGTTCTTCCTCCATGAGCCAAGGAAGGCCGGGCCTGCGGTCCAGGCCTTTGGGTGGAGCAATCTGGTGGGTGTGGCCCGGGCCAAAGGGGTGGCCCCCTCTCTGACGGTGGTGCTCCTGGCCACGATGCTGCCCCAGATGATACTTCCCGTCATCCCCGTGTACATACAGAGCCTTCGGGAGAGTGCCCCCGCCTCGCTGGCAGGCCTGGCGTTCACCTTGCAGAGCCTGACAGCGGCCATCTCAGCATACACGGCGGTCTGGGTGGCGCGCAGGGCTGGCCTGGGACGAATGATAGTCCTTTGTGCCATCGCCTACAGCCTCCTCTATTTCCTCCTCTTTCTGTCCCACTCCGTGGGAGCCGTGCTGGTGATGATGGCCCTGATTGGCTTCCTCTGGGGAGGGATGAGCGTGGCGGTGAACACCCTGATAGGGCTGGTGGCCCCCCGAGGGCAGCAGGGGACCACGTATGGATTCCTGCAGAGCGTGAGTGCCATCGGTTTCTGGCTGGGACCCCTGATGGGGGGGACCATGGCCCGGGCGGTGGGGATGCGGGAGGTGTTCCTCTTCAGCGCCGGAACCCTCCTGGCCATGGCCCCGGCTTCGTGGTTGCTTCTGAAGGCTGCGCCCATCCAGAGCGATGCGGCTCCTGCAGAGCCCCAGCTAGAAAGACGGAGGCCGTAACGGGAGCCGTCGCGCTGGCCAAGGGCTCTTCGCGATCGGGCTATGTGGGCTACCGGTGGAAGCTATCCGGCTTTGTTGACAACCTGGCTGCCAAGCACCCATGAGCTCTGGCCCTCACCCTCCTTCGGCAGGCTCAGGACAGGCCCTGTGTCCCCCTCTCCCACGGGAGAGGGGGAGGGGAGAAGGCAAACTTCGGGGGACACCCCTTCGGCTGACCCTTCGCAGGCTCAGGGCTTCGGCTCAGGGCAGGCCCCGAACCCCTGGCACCCCGTGGGGATTAAAATAAGGCGACTATGCCTTTCACAAACCTAACGTAGTGTCCTGAGTCAGAAGTTCGCTGCATAATGCGAGGCCTGGATTGTCATGCTGAACGAAGTGAAGCATCTGGCGGGGAGGCATCCTCACCACCAGATTCCTCGCTGCTGCTCGGAATGACATTTGTAGCGGATTTCTGATTCACCACAGTAGTTTATTCAGGCTGTAGCTGAGCCATCAAATTTGGAGGGCAGGTGCTAGATCGCACGTGGCCTCCCAGCGAGCAATCGAGCTACGCGGTCCAGGATGCGGTGGGCCACCTGGTATTTGCCCATAAGCGGTAGCTCCTCCACACCGCCATCTCTTTCCAGGAGAGCCACCTTGTTGGTATCTACGCCGAAGCCGCTTTCGGGCGCCGTGATATCGTTGGCGACGATGAGATGCAGGCCCTTGCTGAGGAGCTTGTCCCGGGCGTTGGCCAGCAGGTTTTCGCTCTCGGCAGCGAAGCCCACCTTGATAATGTTGCCGTCCGCCTCTTTAAGGATGTCTGGGGTCCTGGTCAGTTGAAGGGTCCAGGTCTCAGGGCCTTTCTTGACCTTCTGGGGAGCCATGGAGACGGGCATGTAGTCGGCCACGGCGGCGGCCATAATGAGAACATCCGCTCCAGCGATAGCCCGGAGGATGGCTTCCCGCATCTGCACCGCCGTTTCTACGTGGACGGCCTCAACGCCTACAGGATCAGGAAGAGCCGTCGGCGCGGTCACCAGGATGGCCCTAGCTCCCCTATCCCGGGCGGCCTCGGCGAGGGCGTAGCCCATCTTGCCGGAGGAGCGGTTGGTGACCACCCTTACAGGGTCAACGGGCTCCTGGGTGCCCCCGGCGCTGACCACCACGGTGCGGCCAGCCAGGTCCCCATTGCGGCCCAGAAGCAGGCGGATATGGCCCAGGAGCAGCTCCACCTCCACCAGGCGGCCCAGGCCATAGAGGCCCGACGCCAGCCGGCCCTTGGCGGGCCCAACGATGATCATGCCCCGCTGCCGGAGGCGCTGAAGGTTCTCCTGGACCGCGGGGTTCTCGTACATGTGGGCGTCCATTGCTGGGGCTACCATCACGGGGGCCCTGGTGGCAAGGATGGTGGCGGTGAGGGCATCGTCGGCCAGACCCACGGCCAGCTTGGCGATGACGTTGGCCGTGGCCGGGGCCACGACCACTAGGTGGGCCCGCTCGGCCAGGGCCACGTGCTGGACGGCGAGCTCGGAGTCAGGGTCGAAGAGGTCTGCAACTACCGGCCGGTGGGTGAGGCTGCGGAAGGTGAGGGGTGTCAGGAACTGGCGGGCCCCAGCGGTGAGGATGACCTCCACCGACGCACCGGCCTGGGTGAGCTTGCTGGCCAGGTCCGCCGCCTTGTAGCAGGCGATACTGCCCGTCACCCCCAGGACTATGGTCTTCCTCTCAATGGGGTCACCGGTCATGGCGGTTCCCTCTCAGCTACTGTTTATCTGGTAGACGATCTTGAGGCCAATGAGGGTCAGGTCGGGGTTCACGGCGTCGAAGAGGCCGGCCTCCTGAGCTATGAAGGCGGCGAGCCCTCCCGTTGCGACTACCTTGCTGTCCTCGCCCAGCTCCTGTTTGAAACGCTTGACCATACCGCGCACCAGGTCTATGTGGCCGAAGACCAGGCCTGACTGCATGGAGGCGATGGTGTTACGACCGATGGCCAACTTGGGGCGCTGGAGCTCAACGCGGCGTAGCTGGGAGGTGCTGAGGAACAGGGATTCGGCGGCCACATTGAGGCCGGGGGCTATGGCGCCACCCAGGTAGTCCCCTTCTCTGGTCACGGCATCGAAGACGGTAGCAGTGCCAAAGTCTACGATGATGACGGGGCCTCCGTAGAGACGGAAGGCGGCGGCGGCATCCACAACCCTATCTGCGCCCACATCTCGGGGGGGGTCATATAAGATGCGGACGCCGGTCTTGACGCCACCACCCACTACCAGTGGGGTCACGCGAAAGAAGCTGCGGGCTACCTCCTCGAAGACGGATGTTAGAGGCGGGACGACGCTACAGATAGCGATATCTGTTATCGCCTGGGGAGATATCCCCTTGAGGGGGAGGAGATTGGCGACGATCAGGGCGTACTCGTCGGCCATGCGGCGGGCATCGGTGGCCATACGCCAGGTGGCCTTAATGGCCTCGTCCTGGAAGACGCCCAGGGTCACGTTGGTGTTGCCTATGTCCAGGGCCAGAAGCATGGGCTTTGACCTCGCCAGCATTATACTTTAGCTAAAGGGCCCCTTCAACGTAAAAGGAGGTGCCACGATTCAAGTTTGTGTCATGGGAGCACTCAGACCCATTGCTGCGCACCCTGAGCGCGGCTGCCCTGGCCGGTCGAGTGGCGGGATCATGGTTCCTTGACCGCGGCAGAACTAGTATACTCAGCCCGTGCCCCAGTAGGAGGTCGGAATGTCTGAATTCGTGGTACACGGTCCTTTCAAAGTTCCATTCAGCAGGCCACCCGCAGGGGGTAAGACGGTTACCACTGATCGCTTAAACGAGTTTTGGAACCAAATGCAGGTGGGAGTGCCGGAAAGACCAGGGTGTTACATTTTCGGCATAAGAGCGAGCAGGGGAATGACCCCCGTTTACGTTGGCGAGACCGCTAACAATATGAGAGCGGAGTGCTTCACACCCCGCAATCTCAACATCTACAATCAAGCATTGGGAGAGTATCGGAAAGGCACACCCATTATGTTCCTCCTGGTTCGGTCGTCTCAGAGAGGCCAGATAGATAAGAAGGAAATCCACGACCTCCAAAATTATTTGATAGACATAGCATTCAACAAAAACCCGAACCTATATAATCGGCAGGGGAAGAGGACTCCAAAGTGGAATATCAGGGGCATGATTCGCGGCGGACAAGGCAGGCCTAGCGAGGATGTCAAGAGTTTCAAAATCATGATGGGCATGGCGTGATGTGTCCAGCCTCTAATACGCCCTTCACGGCCCCGCTGTAGTCCTTAGAAGAAAACCCTCTGGGCTTCTCCTGCCCCAGTGAGCGATAATCTGAATGCGTTTTCTCTTATTTTTCTGGGCATTTTTCATGCATAGCGTCAGGTCCTTAGCTAGCTTCTTGGCATTGTCCATATCCAGCGTGAGCGAGACAGCATAGTGGCCCCCCTCGTTCTTGAGGAAGTCCACCTCTTCTGTTCTTGCTTGCCATTGGTGGTTGGGACCTATACCCTTGGGCATTATCGTCCTGCTTCCTGTCAAACTAGACCCCTATCAAGCCCCTGGCACAATCCTACCATATTCAGTATAGAATGCACTCTAGCAGGTATTGCCCGCCTCAACCCACCTTAACCCGTCCAATACCTGCTACTGGGCCCAGAAATAGTGCCGGTATGGGTGCGCTTGGGGTTCCGCAAGCCCACCATGCCCGGAGCAGGCATAGCTACAATCGGCTTGGAGGCCGAAGCCGCTGATGCTAGAATAGGTTCTACTTTTCGTCGGCTCAGGAGCACAATGAGGAAGGCGGCCGCCTATCTTATACAAGGCGCCTTCGAGCTAATCTCCAGATTAGCTCGAAGGACGTGGCCGAAAGCCAAGCACGGATGGAATAGAGGCCTGCGAAAGCAGAATAGCTGGATATACATAGTTGCTGCTCCAATCTCATTCCTTTATCTCACTTTTTACGCTCTCTCATACAGTTGGCAGTACGGTATATCATTCATAATTACTGGCGGAGTGGCGATATATTATGGCTATATCTTCGCAAATCCGGGAATGCTAGTCGCTGCTTATGTTGGAGTCGTAGTGAGCGCAGAGGTGACGAAGCTCTTGTTCACAGCAAAGGATATTGCTCTAGGTGGCGAACTTCTGCCCGCCCTCATCTTGGTTGTAGTGGCAGTATTCTTGGCAGTCAAGGCCCAGGCGTTGAAGACGGGTGCGATAGTGGAAGATACCGCCCCTGCGGCTAAGCGCCGACGCCACAAACCAAGCGGGCGAACCTGACGGGCGCATCAGCCCACGACAGCGCCTGAGCGGGTCACGAACTGGCCAATAATTTCTGAGCGCCTGGGCGCCAGGTCAGGCCGCAGAAAGCTATCGCCAATAGATTGTTTCGCTCCGACGAACGACCTTGAGAATAACCACCAGCGCCCGGTCGTCATGGATGTCGTAGACGACCCGGTAGGGTCCAACCCTGATGCGGTACGCGCCCTCGGCTCCTCGGAGCTTGGTGACCCCTTGGGGACGAGGTTCCCTGGCCAAACCTCTTATGGCAATGCGCAACCGCTCGAAATCACGCCTTTGTATGCGCTCCTTGAGCATGTCCAGGTCGCGGTCTGCGGCCGGCGTGACCTCGATGCTATGCACTCGTTACCTTCGCCTCTTTCCCCCTTTTGCGCACCGCCCCTTCTATATCGCGTTCAACGGCGGCCCACGAACGTCCACCCTTTTCTTTCCATTCAGTGCGCCGCTCTTCTAGGTCGGCCCGCAGCTCCTCGTCCTCCCTGGCCTCCAACCACTCACTGACGGCCTCGGCAACAATATCCTTGGCGTAGCGGCCCTTTCGGGCAGCCTCCACCTTCAAGGCTGTATAGAGTGCCTCATCCTCGAAGATCACTGTCATGCGCTTGGACACGCTGCCTCCTAAATGTCTAGGTGTTTTTGTTGCTGTACGCCTACATGTCTATTATACCGGTTGATCGCTCTGGTGGCAATCGAAGCCGGTGGGGCAGGACCCTAGAAACCAGTCATGCTTGTGGCGTCTAGAAGCTGTCTCGGCCTGGGCACCAGGTCGGGCTGCAGAAAGTTCGAGTAGTGTCCACAGAGACCCACCCCAGGGGATTCGAACTCCTGGCTTAGCCATGCTGGCATTGCCTGGCTCAACCCTCTTCAGGCTCTCCATGCCCGGAGCAGGCCCGGCTACAGTCGGCTTGGAGGCCGAAGCCGCTGATGCTAGAATAGGTTCTACTTTTCGTCGGCTCAGGAGCGTGATGTCTGAAGGGACACCGGAGACCAGGGAGATACCCAAGGCGTACGACCCCAAGCTGGTAGAGCAGCGGCTCTACCAGTTCTGGCTGTCCAAGGGGCTCTTCACACCTGCTATCGACCAGGGCAAGAGGCCCTTCGTCATAATTCTGCCGCCGCCGAACGTGACGGGGGAGCTGCACCTGGGCCATGCCCTCACGGCCACGCTGGAGGACATCATGGTCCGGTGGCACCGAATGCTGGGGGAGCCTGCGCTATGGCTTCCGGGGACGGACCACGCGGGCATCGCCACCCAGGTAGTGGTGGAGAGGGAGTTGGCCAAAGAAGGGCTAACCCGGCACCAGCTTGGGCGGGAGGGCTTCCTGGAGAGGATGTGGGAGTGGGTCGGCAGGTACGGGCGGATCATCACCGAGCAGCACAAGCGCCTGGGCGTCTCCTTTGACTGGAGCAGGGAGCGGTTTACCCTGGACCCCGGCCCAAGCAAGGCCGTTCGCCACACCTTCGTGAACCTGTACAAGAAGGGGCTCATCTACCGAGGCGAGCGGATAATAAACTGGTGTGTCCGCTGCGCCACAGCCCTCTCAGACCTGGAGGTGGAGCACCAGCAAGTAGACGGGAACCTGTACTACATTCGATACCCGCTAGCAGAAGGGCAGGGGCATATCACCGTAGCGACAACCAGGCCAGAGACTCTCCTGGGCGATACCGCCGTCGCCGTCAACCCTGAGGACAAGCGCTACCGAGCGGTGGTTGGGCAGGAGGCCGTCCTGCCGGTGCTGAAGCGGCGATTGCCGGTCATCGCCGACGAGGCCGTCCAGATGGAGTTCGGGACCGGGGCTCTCAAGATAACTCCCGGTCACGATCCCACGGACTTCGAAGTGGGCCAGAGGCACGGGCTACCGATAGTCGTCGCCATTGACCCGGACGGGATGATGAACCGGGAGGCGGGCCCCTACAGTGGGATGGACCGGGCCCAGTGCCGCAAGGCCATCGTGGAGGAGCTGGAGAGGGAGGGCCTCCTGGAGAAGGTTGAGCCTTACGTCCACACGGTGGGCCACTGCCAGCGGTGCCGCCAGGTGGTGGAGCCCCTGGTAAGCGAGCAGTGGTTCGTGAAGGCGGCGGTTCTGGCCCGGCCTGCCATCGAGGCGGTGGAGAAGGGGGATATCCGAATCATACCGGAGCACTTCATCAAGACCTATCTCCACTGGATGTACAACATCAAGGACTGGTGCATCAGCCGGCAGCTCTGGTGGGGGCACCGCATACCCGTCTGGTACTGCCGCTCCTGCAAGCAGATGACGGTAGAGTACCAGGACCCCAAGGCCTGCGGCGCCTGCGGCTCCGGCGATATCTATCAGGACCCGGACGTGCTGGACACCTGGTTCAGCTCGGCACTGTGGCCCCACTCCACCCTGGGCTGGCCCGACGATACCGAAGACCTGCGGTACTTCTACCCCACCAGCGTCATGGAGACGGGGTATGACATCCTCTTCTTCTGGGTGGCGCGGATGATCATGATGGGGCTGGAGAACACGGGTAAGCCGCCCTTTCACACAGTTTACCTGCACGGCCTGGTGCGGGACGTGGAGGGGCAGAAGATGAGCAAGACCAGGGGCAACGTGATAGACCCGATCCAGGCCATTGATACCTACGGATGTGACGCCCTGCGCTTCGCCCTGACCATCGGAGTGGCGGCGGGCAGCGACCAACGGCTGGGGCCGTCGAAGCTGGAGGCGGGGAGGAACTTCGCCAACAAGCTGTGGAACGCCTCCCGCTTTATCTTGATGGAGCTGCAAGGCGCCACGTCGTTGGGGGGATGGCGCAGCCCTATCCCGACCCACCGGGAGGACCGCTGGATCCTGAGCCGACTGCACCGCCTGGTGTCCCAGGTGGACCGGCAGATGAAGGAGTGCCTTTTCGGAGAGGCGGAGCAGGCCATATACGAGTTCTTCTGGGGGGAGTTCTGCGACTGGTACATCGAGATGGCCAAGGTCCGCCTGCGCCAGGGCGACAGCCTGCCACTGCCGGTCCTGGTGCACGTGCTGGAGAGGGTGCTGCGGCTGCTGCACCCCTTCACGCCCTTCGTGACGGAGGAGATATGGCAGGCCTTGAAGCCCCATCTGGCGTCGGAGGCTGCACTGCCGGAGTCTCTGGCAATCGCTGAGTATCCCAGGGCAGCGGAGCGGTTCGTAGACGCACAGGCAGAGGAAGAGATAGGGCTGGTCATCGCGCTGATCCAGGCGATACGAAACGTTCGGGCAGACTACCGCATAAAGCAGGACCGAGAGGTAGAGGCGGAGGTTGTGGTCAACGAAAGCCTGACCCATGCGGTGCTTAGCCTGGAGAAGCCCCTAATAGAAAAGCTGGCGACGAGCAAACTGAATGTGCGCCCAATAGGGGAAGCGGGAGACAGGTCCCCCATTCGCGGGCCTGCCATCCATAGAGTCCTCAACGGCACTCACCTGATGGTGCCCCTTGAAGGAGTCGTGGATGTAAAGGGGGAGCGAGAGCGGTTGGAGCGGGAGCTGGCCCAAAGCGAGGAGAACATGCGCCGCCTGGAGTTGCGGCTGGCAGACCCGGAGTTCCGCGCCAAGGCGCCAGCGGAGGTGATAGAGCGGGAGGAAGGGCGGCGGGCGGCCTCCAAGGATAGGCGGGAGAAGATAGAGGGGCTACTGAGGGAGCTTGGAGGGTAGGGGCCTTGGGCCGGGTTCTTCGTCGCTACGCTCCTCAGATGCCGTCTTGATTGTCAAGGAGCAGAGGGTTGATGAAGCGAAAGGTCAAAGGGTCTGCCGCTGCGCAGGACTCCAAAACACAAGTGGA
>JACPCK010000003.1 GCA_016179845.1 Chloroflexota bacterium
GCAGGAAGACCCCAGCCTCCGCGCCGTCGATGACACGGTGGTCGAAGGCAAGGCAGAGGTTCATCATAGAACGGATGGCTATGGCATCGCTGATTACCAAGGGCCGCTTGACTATGGCCTCAGTGGTAAGAACTGCCGCCTGGGGATGGTTGATGATGGGATAGGAAACGACGGAGCCCAGGGCGCCCGTGTTGTTTATGGTGAAGGTGCCTCCCTGGACATCCTCCAGGGTTAGTTTGTTCTCCCGCGCCCGCTTCACCAGCTCGTCGATGGCCTTGGCCAGGCCGGCGACACTGAGTCGGTCGGCATCGTGGACCACGGGCACAACGAGGCCGTAGGATGCGGCCACGGCGACGCCGATGTGAATGCGCCTCTTCAGCATAATCTTGTCGTCTGCCCACGAGGCGTTGAGCCGGACATTCTCCTTAAGGCTCTCCACTACAGCCTTGACCACGAAGGGGAGGTAGGTCAGGGGTGCACCCTCCCGTCGCAGGAACTCCTCCTTCATTGGCTCCCGCTTAGAGACCAAGTTGGTCACGTCCACCTCCACCATTGTCCAGGCATGGGGTATCTGAGAGGCGCTACGGGCCATGTGCTGGGCTATTAGCCTGCGGACGGGCGTGAGGGCCACCGCTTCTTCCTCGGCAGCGAGACCCGCAGCGGTAGCAGGGGCGGCAACAGCAGGGGGTGCAGCGGCGGAAGCGGCCGGAGCCTCTTTGGCCTCCTCTAGGTATCGGAGGATGTCCTCCTTGGTCACGCGGCCCTCAGCTCCTGTCCCCTTTACCTGTGCGAGGTCCACGTGGTGCTCCTGTGCCAGCCTGCGTACCACTGGAGAGTAGCGCACGCGCTCTTCAGGGGCCTGCTGAGGTGGGGCTTCCTCTATGATTCTCGCCCCCGTGGGGCCTACTACCGCCCCTTTCTCTTCCACAAGGACGCCCACGGTGCCGGAAGACGCCTCTCCTCTTGGCAGCGACCCGACGAGAGCGGCTCCCTCTTCCGTGTCAACCTCGGCGATGGCCGCTCCCATGGGGACCGTGGTTCCCTCGGGCACGAGGATCTCCCGGAGGACTCCATCGACGGGCGATGGCACCTCCATGGTCACCTTGTCGGTTACGACCTCCACTAGGGGCTCGTATTTTTGCACTCGGTCTCCGGGCCTCTTCAGCCACTTGCCGATGATGCCCTCGGTGACCGACTCTCCTACGTGAGGAAGCTCTATGCGCATGAGGACCGCCTTCTAGTAGGCTGCCAGCTTCTTGAGGGCTGCCGCAATCTTCTGAGGGCTGGGCATGAACTCCGCCTCCAGCGTGGGGGCGAACGGCATGGCGGGCACGTCAGGCCCGCAAAGCCTCATGATAGGTGCATCCAGGTACTGGAAGGCCTCTTCGGCGATGATGGCTGCCACCTCAGCCCCTATGCCACCTGTCTTGTTATCCTCGTGAACGATGAGCACCCTCCCCGTCTTCGTGACGGAAGCCAGGATGGTCTCCTTGTCCAGGGGTCTCACGGTCCTCAAGTCCACCACCTCAACGCTCTTACCTTCCTGGGCCAGGGTGTTGGCAGCCTCCAGGCTGTAGTGGAGCATGAGGCCGTAGGTGACAAGGGTAATATGCTCTCCCTTCCGCTTCACCTCGGCCTGGCCTATGGGTATGACGTACTCATCCTCGGGCACCTCGCCGCGGACCAGGCGGTAGGTCCTCTTGTGCTCAAAGAACATGACAGGATCATCATCCCTGATAGCTGCCTTGAGTAGCCCCTTGGCATCGTAGGGCGTTGCCGGGCAGACAACCTTGAGGCCCGGCGTGTGGGCAAAGAAGGCCTCGGCGCTCTGGGAGTGGTAGAGGCCACCTCGAACACCTCCGCCGTAGGGTGCCCTGACCACCATGGGGACAGTAAGAGCGCCATTGGTGCCGTACCTTATCCGTGGCGCCTCTCCCACCAGTTGGTTCACTGTGGGCCAAATGAAATCGGTAAACTCTATCTCTGCTATGGGGCGTAGCCCGTTCATAGCGGCGCCCACAGCGATCCCGGCGATGGCGGCCTCCGCCAGGGGGGCATCAATGACCCGGCCCTCTCCGAACTCTTCCAGGAAGCCCTCAGTGGCCAGGAAGACGCCCCCCCTTTTGCCTATGTCCTCCCCCAGGATAATGACCCTGGGGTCCCTCTTCATCTCCTCGTGCATGGCCTGTCTGACGGCCTGCACCACATTCATCACTGGCATTTTCACACCCCCCGGGTACCCGGGCTGTGAAGGTGGTCGTAGAAGGTGGAGGTGTCTGGGTAAGGGGCCTTCTCGGCAAAGTCAGTGGCCTCGTTCACCTCGGCAAGGGCCTTGGCCAGATAGGCCTTGTCCATCTCCGGGGTCAGGATTCCCTGCTCAAGCAAATAGGAGCGGAGCTTGCCAAGTGGGTCGGCCTTGCCGCGCATCTCCTCGAGCTCTGCCTTGGAACGATAGCGCCGATCGTCATCATCGGAGGTGTGGGGCATGAACCTCTCCACCTTGGCTTCGATGAGAGTGGGGCCTTCCCCTGCTCGAGCCCTGGCTGCCGCGTTCCCGGTGGCCTCCATCACTGCCAGGAGGTCCGAGCCGTCTACGACGACGCCTGGAAAGCCGTATCCCTGGGCTCGTATCGCCACGTCCTGTATGGCCATCTGCTTGTCCAGAGGTACCGATATCGCGTACCGATTGTTCTCGCAGAAGAAGATAATGGGCAGCCGGTGGACGCCGGCGAAGTTCATGGCCTCATGGCACTCACCTTCACTGCTGGCGCCATCGCCAAAGTAGGCGATGACGACGCCGAACTCCTGGCGGGTCTTGAAGGCCAGAGCGGCACCGTCAGCCTTGGTAAGGTGCGCCGCCACGACGTTGGAGACATTGATAATCCGGTGCTGCATGTAGGCACCGTGAAGGGGAAACTGGCGGGCGCCGCTGAAGGGCTCTCCGACCTTTGCCATGAAGGTGAGAAGCACCTCCGTTGGCGTGACCCCCAGTGCTACACACACCGCCATGGAGCGATAGTAGGTGAAGAAGAGGTCTCTGTCCTTGTCCAGGGCTAGTGCGCTCCCCACCTGGGCCGCCTCGTGTCCCTGGGCTGAGGCGACGATGGCAGCCTTGCCCTGCCGGTTCAACTGCCACACCCGCTGGTCCAGGGTCCGGGAAAGCACCATCCTCTGGTAGATGTCTAGCAGGCGTTCAGCAGTAAGGCCCAGGAGGTTGTGACGATTCTCGGATGCAGTGACGGCAGCTATTCCAGGTTTGCTCTTTGTCGCCAACCCCATCCCTCTCACGGAGTTGCAATTCGTCACGGGGCTCCAGGGCTATTATCCTGCCTCTATGTCCTTCTTGTAAAGCCCGTCCTGGGATTCACGTGGTAAAATGATAGCCCAGGTTCGACGGCGTGGCCTGAGAGTTGCGGAGGCCTTCGTGATACTTGCAGGTCGAGGGTGATAGCTAAGCCGGCGCGGCACCGTATCTACTACGGCTGGTACATAGTCCTGGCACTTTTCTTCCTGGGATTCAGCAAGGCTGGCTTTACAGGTTTCCTTTTTAGCCTTTTCCTAAAGCCTATGACGGAGGAGTTCGGCTGGTCCAGGACCGCCATGACTGGCGCCGTCACCTTTGGGACCATCCTGGCAGCGGCCCTGGGTTACTGGATAGGTAGCACGATAGACAGACACGGAGCGCGTCTCCCCATGTCCGTGGCCACGTTCTTCGCAGGGGGCGCTTTCCTGGGCCTGGGCTTTGTCAACGGACTCTTCACCTACTATCTGGTGTATGGCCTGGGCCGGGCTGTGACCCAGTCGGCCCTTGGCGACGCCATGGTGGCCGCCGTCATCTCCAAGTGGTTTCTCCGGCTGAGGGGCTTCACCATTGCTCTGGGAAACATGGGCGCAGCCGTAGCCGGAACCATCCTGGCCGTGGTCTGCCAGGCCCTCATAGAGTCCTACTCCTGGCGGTATGCCTGGGCCTTCCTGGGTGTCTTGACCCTGATTGTCTCCCTTCCACCTCTGCTCATCTTTCTTCGACGCAGCCCTGAGGACATGGGGCTCGCAATATTTGGTGCCGGCAAGGAGCCTTTGGAACTCGCCAGCCCGCCAGCTTCTCAGCATGGGGAGGCGGTCTACAACAGAGAGTACAGTCTGACCCTCCGGCAGGCCCTTAG
>JACPCK010000022.1 GCA_016179845.1 Chloroflexota bacterium
CACGTGGGGGGATTTCTCCAGGACCGATGGCTTCGTATAGTAGTCCCAGTCGGCCTTGGGCACCAGGTAGCGGGCCTTGGGGAAGGTGGGCCGCCCGTCAGTCAGGTTCCATCCCACGTGGTCCGGGTGGAGGTGTGTCATCACCACCAGTTCCACGGCCTCCCGGTCGATCCCCTTCTTGCGCATGTCCTCCAGAAGCCTGCTTTCGGGGTTCTGGAGGCCCGTGTCCACCACAATTAGCTTTCCCCCGGAGCGGATGGCGGCGGAGCCGTAGCGGCTCTGGTATTTCCCGTCCCTGTCCAGCAGGTCGGGGAAATGGGTTCGCCATTGCTCCAGGGTGGTCTCGGGGAAGGCTTGCAGGGGGTCTCGGGGTGCCTTGCTGTCCGTAAGGGAGACCATCTCTACTTTTCCGATAGCTACCTTGTCGCTGGCCATATCCCACCTCCTGATTCGTACTGCTTCTATTGTCTGCTTGGTTCGTCCCTCGGGGTGTTGCCATTCTATCGCTTGGACCCCGTGGGCGCAAAGGGGTGAGATGGACCCCAAAATTCGGACAGGTGGTTAAGCGAGGGTCCTGCTCCTAAAATCACAGCAGCGGAAAAGGAGGAGCGGGGCAATGAAACAGGGACGGAGGAACCACAGTCCGGCGTTCAAAGCCAGGGTTGCCCTAGACTTCGCCAAGCTGCGCAAGATTCTGGACATACGCCCAGAATGGTACAAGCCCCTGGCGGAGATTGCGGCACAGTGCGGCACAGAGGGTAAGGAACAGCGCCACCTGGCTGCAGGCCCTCTTGTCCTAAGAAGCCGGGCTGGGCCCGCCCTGCTGGAATAGCAGCTACTTCCTGGCGCGGGTGGCATACTCCAATCGGCCGGCGCTGCTCACATTGGGCGTTGGCTCCCACTGGCCTACCTTGGGACCTACGGCATACAGCACGTTGGGGTTGACTATAGGCTGGCTCACATAGTTGTTGTAGAAGAAGTCACCCACCTCCCTGGTGAAGGCGGCTCGTTTGCCGGGGTCCAGCTCCGCCCGCGCCTTGGTGCAGAAGTCGTCCCACCTGGGGTGTTCCCAGTGGAGCACTACGGTGGTGCTGATACCGCCGATGGTGCAGGCCGTGGTCGGGGTGCCCACGCCGCCCTGGATGAACACCCACATATAGCCCTTCGTGTTGCGCTCCACCAGCGGCGTGCGGACGGTAGGCCTGTACTCTACCACCAGCCGCTTCACCGTGAGGCCCAGGTTCTTCTCCCACATGGAGGCGATAGCTTCGCCGTCATCCAGGCTCTGGGTGCCTCCAGGGAACCTGGGGAGCCACAGGTTCACTGAGAAGCCGTTGGGGTAGCCTGCCTCGGTGAGCAGCTCCTTGGCTCGCTTAGGATCGTACGGGTATGGCTTCCAGGCGGGGTTCCACCAGGGCACGCCCTCCTTCTGGAACTGCATGACGATGGTGGTTACATATCCTTCTCCCAGGTAGATCTTGTCCAGGATGGCCTGCTTGTCCACCGCCAGGTTGAGGGCCTGCCTCACCTTGAGGGCGTTGGCACCGCCGACAGGCTCCTTGATGTCGTAAGAGCCCACCCACGGGTCGTTCACCCCGAACCCCGGGCGAGGCACGGCGTAGTACATCCCGCCGAAGGAGAGGAAATCCTCGCCAGCGTTCCTGGCTGTGATGATGCGCAGTCCCGCCGCCAGCACCTCAGGCTTGAACTGGCGAGAGATCGATACGATGTCAGCCTGGCCGATCCTCAGCATGGCGATCTGAGTGGCGGGCTCTGGGGCCACGATAAAGTTCAGTTCAGCAAACTCGGGCGTAACTCTCCAGTGGTCCGTGACTGCCTTTAAGCTAAGGCGTTCGCCTCTCTTATGCTCCTTGAACTCATAGGGGCCGGCATGAACTGGCTGCCGGCGTAAGCCGTCTTCTCCCACCTCTGCCATATACTTCTTGGGATAGACCGCACCGTAGCCACGGGTAAGACCAGTCTCCAGGAAATAGGCGGTTGGCTGGGGGCTCCGGGCAAAGAGGGTGTAGCGGTCTTTTGCCTGGATGCGAGACTCGTCTTTACCTAGCCACTCAGTAAAGATCGTGAAGCCGCCCCCGCTCAGGGTGCCAGACTTGCCGTAGGCGAGGAAGAAGTCCCTCAAGTCCTCCGCGGTCACCTCACCCCAACCCTTGTGGAACTGGACGCCCTTGCGTAGCTTGAACGTATACTCCACCTGTCCATCGGGGAACTGCTTCACCTCCCAGCTCTCGGCCATGCCGGGTAGGGGCGCGTCCTGGTTCACGAAGTTTTCCTGAAGGAGGGTGTCGTACATGGGCTGGACTAGGTAGCCCTCCTGGACTACCATGCGGGGGAGCCAGTCCTCGTTGCCCATGCTGGGCACTGCGATGTTGAG
Source organism: Chloroflexota bacterium (assembly GCA_016179845.1). GTDB lineage: Bacteria > Chloroflexota > Dehalococcoidia > Lucifugimonadales > JACPCK01 > JACPCK01. Next base: position 2,396 of record JACPCK010000022.1, read on the forward strand.
GGTCCCTGTCGGTACGGTTTTAGGTGTAGCCGTGGGTGATGGGATCAGCGTGGGAGTAGGCGCCACACGTGTGGGGGTGGGTACACCAGGCGCCAGTGTGGCTGTTGGTATAGCAGGCGCCCTAGTCGCTGCGGGGGCTAGTGTTGCTGTCGGGGCCGGAGTTGCCGTTGGCGCTGCGCGGGCGCAGGCCACGAGGCCAACGATGAGCATCATCGGTGCCACGAAGCGCATAAACATAGGTGCCTCCTCGCCTCTGCTGTCCCGTCTCATACGGGGCATTACGGCATTCGTCAATCCTGGCTATCAGCAAGACTGGAAGGCACTACTGCAATATCCTTTACGAAACGTATCAGCCGGCCACTATCGCCTTCGTGCGATGATAGATAATATCGTTTTGCATGTCAAGATGTCAGCCCCGTTGTCATTACGTTTCAGCGAGCAATGCCGCCAGAGATGATCCTGCTTGAAAGGGTTCCAGGCAATGGTAGACTGGTGCCCTGTGCAGGCAGTCCTCTGAATGCCCGGCTGCTCCACTCTGGGGAGTCAAGGAGGGTGCAATCATGGCGACAGTTCGTTTCGGAGTGCTTCTTCCTACCAGGGGTATCCTTTTGAGCTCCAGGGAGCGCCCGGACTTTGGGCCGGTCCTGGCCATGGCCGAAACCGCCGAAGGTCTTGGGTTCGAATCTGTGTGGGTAGGCGATAGCCTTACCACCTCGCCGCGCCTGGAGCCTTTGACGGCGCTGGCCGCTGTGGCGACCAGGACCAGGCGTGTGCGGCTGGGGACTGCGGTGCTCCTCGCCGCCATGCGCCATCCCGTTCTCCTGGCCCACGCGGCAGCCACCGTGGACGTCATCAGCGGGGGCAGGACCGTCCTGGGGATAGGGGTTGGCGCGGCCGTTACGGCAGAGACGAGGCAGCAGTGGGAGGCCGCCTCCGTGCCGCCGGCCCAGCGGGCTGGCCGCCTGGAGGAGATGCTGGCCGTCCTGCGGCGGCTGTGGACCGAGCCCCGTGTCTCATTTCGAGGGCAGCACATCCAGCTAGACGGGGTGGAGCTATGGCCCAAGCCGGCCCAGCGCGGAGGCATCCCCATCCTTCTCGCCTGCCACCAGCGAGCAGGGCGGGAGGCCCAGTTCCGCAGGGCTGCCCTTCTGGCCGACGGCTATATCTCTAGCACCGACTCCCCGGACGAGTTTGCCCAGACCACGAGAAAGGTGAGGGAGTATGCCCAGACGGCTGGCCGGGACTTCAGCAATACGGAAGCGGCCGTCTACATGACGGTGAACCTGGACCGGGACGAAGCCAGAGCAAAAGAGGAGGGCCAGGCGTATCTTGACGCCTACTATGAGGCAAACCGATGGGGAGGCCCGTGGGGACCGGTCGGTGGTCCCTCTATCATAGTCAGGCAGATTGAGAGGTATGCCGCAGCGGGCGCCCGAACTCTGATCATCAGGTTTGCCACGTATGAGCCCATGGGGCAACTGGAGCTCTTTGCGAGGGAGATCATGCCAGCCTTCGTGTAGTCCCTGGGGTGCCTCCGCCTGGGCGCTTCAACATACCCTGGAGCCCCCCTTGTGCAAGTCCGATGGCCCGCTCCTCTTTATGCCCATGCTTGTCAGCTGCCCGCGAACTCGGCGATAGCCTCCATTCGTTCCACGCAGGTCTCAGGACTCGTATGGGGCAGCGTGAAAATTGCATATCGTACCCCGATTTGATCAAAGGCGACGACGTCACTCCTGATCTGCTCCCTGTTGCCGGTAAAGGCGCGTCGGTTGCCGTCGGGCAGGATCCTGGCTTGTTTTGAATTCCATTCTGCCTCGTAGGCCACCTCAATCCTGGAGGGGTCCCTTCCTGCCTCTCGAGCATAGCGCTGAACCTCCGCCAGGGAGCGTGCCACCTGCTCCGGCGTATCCAGCGGGAACTCAGGATGATTGACCACCGGCTCCCACCCGTCTCCCAAGCGGCCAGCCCTTTTCAGAGCTGCTGGGCTCTCGCCAGCTATCCAGATGGGAGGATGCGGTTTCTGCACAGGTCGGGGATCGAACCAGACGTCGGAAAAGCGGACGTAGCTGCCCTCAAACGTGGGGTTATCGCTGGTCCATAGCTCCTTGATGGCACGGATGTAGTCATTGCTGACAGTCCCCCGGTGGCGAAACGGAGGCAGCCCGAGCAGTTGGAACTCCTCCTCCATCCATCCTATGCCGCATCCCACTATCAGGCGGCCCCCAGAGAGGACGTCTATGGTTGCCAGCGCCTTGGCGGCCATCAGGGGATGGCGGTAGGGCACTACCATGACGGATGTCAGGAGTCTCACCTTTGTAGTATGGGCTGCCAGGAAAGCCAGTGCTGTCATCTGGTCAAGCCATCTGTGCTCGGTCCGTGGCCTGTGGATCCGGCTGTATGGATAGGGGGACTCTATTCGCCTCGGTACTACGATGTGGTCGCCCGCCGTGATGATGCTGAAGCCCAACCTCTCTGCGCGCTGAGCAAGGGCCACAAGGTTATCCGGCGTCGCCAGAGGCCCCGAGGTGGGCATGTGAATGCCAAGCTCCATTGCCTTTTCATTCTCCATTCATCTTGTTGTCAAGTCATCCCCCAAGCCGACCGGGGTTCACGGTTCCGGGCTAGCGGACTCGAGGAGTGCAAGGGGCCGCGGCAGACGTCCGACGGGCAGCCAGGACCCTGTAAGGAGGTCTTCTGGGGTGTCTGCCTAGGGGTTCCTGGGTGGTGGGTAGAGCCTCCGCCATCCAAACTTGTGGGGTATCTCCCGCTGGGGGTCCCGCTTCACCCCCATGACGTGGGCGGCGTTCTGCCCCAGGACCATGTCCACCTCTTCCTTGGTCCAGCTATACCCGTATTTCGCAGCCCGCTCAGGCATGCCTCTCCACCAGTTGGCCAGGTTTCGCCAGCCATAGCTGTCGGCTAGCTTGTCCTCCGTATTGTTGGAGGGGCCCGAGCCACCGTTGCCACCACCCCACATGATCCGGTGCGCCCCAGCGGCAGCCTTGGCTCGGGAGAAGAGGGCCATGATCAACGGCTCGTTGTTGAAGGCGTTGGGCCATACCCCTCCCCCTGTGAGGTTGTTTTTCTGGATACCGAAGCTCAACACCCAGCCAGGCCCCCCGTCCTGTAGGTAGACATTGGGGTTACTGGCGGCGGCGTTCAGGCACTGCTCAAACCAGTAGACGTAGTTGGCGCCGATGTGGGCCAGGACCACCGTCAGGTCGGGGAAGTCATGGGTCATGTCGCTGATGTGCACCGGTTCCTGGAACCGGGTGTACCGGTACGATCCTCTGGACACCTCGGTGCAGAACCACACCGGCTGGTTGTTGTCCAGAGAGTACTCGTAGAAGGGGTAGAGCATGGGGTCCCAGGCGTAGAAGCCTCCGGCGGGGACCAGCTTGATGCCCCGCAGCTTGTGCTCCTCGATGCCCCGCTTGTACAGCTCCAGGGCGTTGAACCGGCGAGGCTCAGGCCCGGCCGTGCACACCAGCCTGCCGGGGTATTTTCGCTGAAGCTCTCCATATATGCGGTGTTTATCCTCTACGGTGAGGCCGCTCTGGTCTCCCCAGACAAAATCGTAGTCGATGGTGAAGACCACGGACGTGTCGATCCCTGCCTGGTCCATGTTGGCGATGGTGTAACGTCCATCGGGGTCGGACATACGCATCTCCTGGCGTGGCAGCAGGGCGCTGGGGTCCCTGGTGAAGGGAGGGGTTCTGCCGCCCCGTGAGTAGGCCCAGTCCATGCAGATGTGCCAGTTCTGTCGCTCAGGGAAATATTTCTTGTCGGGTGTTCCTGTCCATATGTGGGTGTGAGCGTCAATTATCATCCTGTCCCTCCCTTATGGAGATTATTGGTTGCAGCAGTCGTCTCGAACCGGCTAGCTGAAGCTAAGCTGTGAAGCCCAAGGATGAGGAAGGTCGTATGTGGGAACAAGTCGGCTACTGTTTATCATACTGGCGGGCCCGTGTCAAGGGCCAGTGTGGTTCGTACGCAGTCGTGTTCAGAGGATGGCAGTTGCGTGTCCAGAAACCTGGGCCCAACAGATGCTGCCTGGAGATGCAGTTCGTTTGACGGATGAATGACCTTCCTTATAATCAGAGATGGAAGATGTTCCGCGCATAGAGACCAAACGCGCTCCGATGTGCTAGCCAGGGGAAGCATAGGGATAGGCCGAAGCGGGAAAGGGTGAGTGGCATGGGCTGGTTTCGGCGTCTTGGCCTGCAGCGGCGCATTATGCTGTATGTTGGCCTGGGGCTGGCAACAATGTTTGTCGTCGGTGCCTATTTGGGCCTTCTGTCGATCCGGCAGGCGACGGAGCTGGTGTACCAGGAACGGCTTGGCACGGCGTCCACGACGGCTGCAATACTTGAGCACAACCTGAGGGAGCTTGTCCATCAAGTAGAGGCTGTGCAAAACAGGCTACTCAGGGTTGATTCCCCGGAGGAGCTGGAACAGATAGGGAGAGACCTGTTCGGCCAGGTATCGGCGGATACATCCTTCCCGTTTGTGCGGGCACAGGGCGTGTCGCTCTTGGATCGCGAGGGGCGCGTAAGGCTGGTCATTCCTAGTCCGGCGGGGGTGGCTGTCGAGATAGAGGCGGGAGAACCCTGGAAAGGTCTGGAAGGCGCTCTCCTTCTTCCAGCGCGTGCCTCATCCCCATCGGAGAGTAACGTCTTTGGCACTTTGCAGGTACCTGTCACGGATGGGGAAGACGAGATCCGCTGGACTGCCGTCCTGACCCTGGTAGGTCTTAACCGAGATGAGCCGTATTTCTTACCTCCGTCCCGGGCCAGAGAGGGAGACCTCATCGGTGGAAAGTCATCCGACGCCTACAATCTTGAGGTGCTGGGCCCCGATGGCAGAGTTCTCCTTACACGGGGGGGAAAGACCCCCGCCGGAAAGGTGAGCCCTCACTGGACTATCCTCGGGCAACACGCCTGGGAGCCCAGCAGCTCCTTTGTTTTTCTCCATAAGCCTCAGAAGGGACAAACGTTCCCAGCCCACATGGTAGCGGTGGTGCCTCTGTCATCCGGCCCCTTGACAATCCTGCTCCAGCAGGGCGAGGATGTGGCCCTGGCTCTCCCGCTCCGTTTGCGCCAGCGGCTCATCCTGTTTTCCAGCCTTGGTTTTCTGGCCACAATGGTGGTCGCCTGGATTACCACCCGTCACGTGGTCAAGCCCACGGAGCGCCTCACGGTGGCCGCGCGCCACATAGCAGAGGGTAAGGTGGAGACGCCCATCAGGGTGGCGGCTCAGGATGAAATCGGCACTCTGGCGGAGAGCCTGGAGATTATGAGGCGCCGATTGCAGGCATGGGGATCGGAGCTGGAGAAGCAGGTGCAGGAACGGACTGCGGAGCTACAGGAACGGAACCGGGAGTTGCGCATGCTGTATGAAACTCTCCAACACAAAGAGGAGCAGCTACATACTCTCCTGGGGAAGGTGCTCGGTGCGCAGGAGGAAGAACGCAGGAGGGTATCCCGCGAGCTTCACGATGGCATAGGCCAAGCCCTTTCCGCCCTGACGCTGGGACTGGAAAGCCTGGAGCAGGCCGGTGGCGATCCGCGGGATGGCCTCCAGGAAGACGTAGAAAGGCTGAAGGGGCTGGCCAGGGAAACCCTTAGCGACCTGCGGAGGCTCACCGTTGCCTTGCGCCCCGCTGCCCTGGATGACCTGGGGCTCGTCCCTGCCATTCGTCGGTATGCGGAGCTTTACCTTGGGGACGCCGGCGTGGCCTTTCAGATACAAGACGAGCTGGTTAGCAGCCGGTTGGACCTTACAGTGGAGACGGTCATCTACAGGGTTGTGCAGGAGGCCATCAACAACGTCGTTAGGCACAGTGGTGCAACGCAGGCTACAATCAACCTTCAGGCAACAGATGACATGATCCTCGTGTCGGTGGCAGACAACGGTAGGGGATTCCAGCCGAGCTTCGACTTCTCCACGGAAGGCGTGGGGCTTCAGGGAATGCGAGAACGGGCCTCCCTCGCGGGAGGCAGACTCACCCTCGATACCGGTCCTGGCCGTGGAACGGCGATCCGCCTTGAAATACCGATAACGCGAAGGCCGGGCTCACCCAGCTATGTCTAAGGCCAGGGTGCTGCTGGTAGATGACCATGCCGTGGTCAGAGCGGGCGTGCGAGCCCTGCTGCATGCTGAGGGTGACTTTGAGGTAGTGGGAGAGGCTTCCAACGGGCGGCAGGCCTTGGAGAAGGCTGCTCACCTGAGGCCTGACATAGTCCTCATGGACATCACCTTGCCCGACATCAGCGGGCTGGAGGCCATGGCCCAGATAAAAGAGGCAGTGCCAGAAACTCGCATCGTTGTCCTGACGATGCACGAGGATGAGGACTACTTCTTCCGGGCACTGCATGCAGGGGCCTCTGGCTACGTGGTGAAAGGCAGCAGCTCGGAGAGCATCCTGGCTGCCCTGCGTGCCGTAGAGCAGGGCGGCGTCTTTCTCTATCCCTCCATGGCCAAGTCCCTGGTGGCCGACTACCTGAGAGAGGGTGAAGGTCAGAAGACCGCGAGCCTCAGCGCACGGGAGATGGAGGTCCTGCGCCTCATAGGCGACGGCCTGACCAACAAGGAGATAGCATCCAGGCTGGGTATCACCATCGCTACCGCCCAGACCCATCGCACCCGCATCATGCAGAAGCTGGGGCTCCACACGGTGGCTGAGATCATACGCTACGGCGTGCGGAAGGGCATTATCCGGCCCTAGGGTCCCCGCAAGCCCGGCGGTATCCTTCAATTGAAGCAGGCTCCCGTCCCATTGCCTGGGGATGCCGCTGTCCTCTGGCGTCCTTCGAGGAGGAGTTTGCCCTTTCGACCATGCCCCTGGCCTTGTCCTCGGCCATAGGTCGATACGGCCTCAGGGCTGCGCAGGCCTCAAGATGGCATCGCCGAAGGACATGGTTGTCCCTTCGCCATAGGACATCTCTGTCCAGCGCCGCCGCTAGCAGATTCCCCTGGCTCCATGATTCACCTGAGGTACTGGTTGTCTATCCTGTTTGCATGAACCATGGTGTCCCCATTCCATCTGGTGTTGGTTGCCATACGGCGGGATAGTGGGGGAGCCAGTGAGAAGCGAGTCTCAAATTAGGGCACTGGTGGTCGATGACTCTATGAGGATGCGTACTGCTATTGCGGATGTCCTGGCGTCTGTGCCTGGGTGCAACATCGTAGGGCAGGGAGCAAACGGCCTGGAGGCGCTGGAGTTGGCGCGCGCCCTGCATCCGGACCTGATCGTGATGGACCTCCACATGCCCCAGATGGGTGGCTTGGAGGCGACCGGTCTCATCAAGGCGGAGCTACCTTACACGCAGATTGTGCTGGTCAGTACTGTGATGGACCCCGACTTAAACACTGAGGGTTTGAAGCTGGGCGCTGTCGCTTGCCTGGAAAAAGGGCCGGACCTCTGGCACAGGCTCCAGGGTATAGTTCGGAAGCTCTGTCAAGAACCCGCCATCTCGTGTGCGGACGCTGGATGACACGGTATGAGTAGTCAAAAAGAGACCCCAGGCCAAGAGAGCGAGAACCTTCGCAAGTGGCGGGTGAGCCGCCGGCGGCTGCTGAAGATTATGGGGGCTGCCGGGGTGGTTGCCGTCGTCGCCCCGATTTTCCCATCCCTCGTGGGCAAGGTCAGTGCCGCCCGCACACAGACCAATGGGGCCAACGGAGCGAAGCCGGGGCGGATACGTCAGTGGGTTATGGTCATTGACCTGCGGCGGTGCGATGGCTGCCAGGGCATAGATGAGCCACCCCAGTGCACCCAGGCCTGCATTCAGGGCCACTATGCCCCTGAGCCCATGCAGTGGATACAGGTCTTTGAGCACGAGCTCCCTGGAGGTGGCACCCAGTTCATACCCACGCCCTGCATGCAGTGCCACAACGCTCCCTGTGTGAATGTTTGTCCAGTGGCCGCTACCTTCACCACTCCCGAGGGAGTGGTCTTGATTGACCAGGAGCGCTGCATTGGGTGCCGCCTCTGCATGGCCGTTTGCCCCTACGACCGCCGCTTCTTCAACTGGGGCAACGCCCCCATTCCTCCGGAGAGCCTCCTGGCGGACTATAACCCTGAGCATCAGGCCCCAGCGAAGCGTGGGACGGTGATGAAGTGCGACTTCTGCCCCGACATGGCCCGCGCCGGAAAGCTGCCCTACTGTGCTCAGGCCTGTCCTACCAACGCCATCTACTACGGGGACCTGGAAGAGGACATTGCTACCAACGGAGAGAAACTGGTGAAGCTGTCCCACTTCCTGACCGAGAACCAGGCCTACCGGCTCAAGGAAGACCTGGGGACCCATCCCAGGGTTTACTACATCCCTGGCCACGGCGAAGCGGTGAGTAGGGACCCCCGCCGTCATGGTCGGAAGGCCACCCGCTGGCCCTGGCAGGAAAAGGTAGAGGGGGCCCGCACATGGAAAAGGTAAGGGACCAACGCCGCGAGGATCTGGTGCGCACTGTGCTGCACCCCCTGGTCCACACGGGCAAGGGGTACTACATGGTGGTGGGCGCCCTCCTTCTGGTCGTGTTCTGGGGCCTTTATGCCTACAGCACTCAGCTTCGCGAGGGCCTGATCGTCACCGGCATGCGGGACCGCATCCTGTGGGGCTTCTACATCATCCTTTTCGTCTTCTTCATCGGCATCAGCCATGCCGGCACCCTCATCTCGGCCATCCTGCGCGTGGTGAAGGCCCAATGGCGCACGCCGGTGACCCGGATGGCAGAGTTCATCACCGTTGTGGCGCTGTCCGTGGGCGCTCTGATGCCCATGCTCGATCTGGGGCGGCCGGACCGTATCCCCAACCTGGTGCTCTTCGGGCGCTGGCAGTCCCCCATTCTGTGGGACCTGCTCTCTATCACAACGTATCTCACTGGCAGCATCATCTACCTGTACCTGCCGCTGATCCCCGACCTGGCCCTGTGCCGCGACCGCCTGGGCACCCAGGGATCGGCCTGGAAGCGGGCCTTCTTCAGGATCGCCTCCGTGGGATGGCAGGGTACCGCCCGGCAGAAGAAGTACCTGAAAATTGCCATGGGGTTCATGATGGTCATCATAATCCCTGTGGCTGTGTCCGTGCACACGGTGGTCTCCTGGATCTTCGCCATGAGCCTGCGGGAGCCGTGGAACAGCACCGTCTTCGGGGCCTATTTCGTGGCGGGAGCCATCTTCTCCGGCATCGCCACCATCATCGTCGTCATGGCTATCCTGCGGAAGGTGTTCCGTCTGGAGGCCTACATCACTGAGAAGCACTTCATCAACCTGGGATACATGCTGGGGGGATTCACCCTCATCATGATGTACTTCAACATCTCGGAGTACGTGGTTACGGGGTACAAGATGGCGGGCGAGACTCCCTTCCACTTCACGCAGCTCTTGGTCCGAGAGTTCGCCCCCTTCTTCTGGATGTACACCATTGGCGGCATGGTGGTCCCGGGCCTCATCATACTGTTTCCCTGGACCCGGACCTTCACCGGGGTGATCATCGCCGCCGGCTTCGCCATGGTGGGCATGTGGCTTGAGCGGTTCATCATCGTCGTGGCGGGCCTGCGGGTGCCCCTCATGCCCTACGAGCCCTCCTGGTACATACCGACCTGGGTGGAGTGGTCCGTCATGGCGGCTGCCTTCGCCATGTTTGGTCTGATCATCGCCGTTTTCTCCAAGCTGGTCCCGGTGATCTCCATCTGGGAGGTGGCGGAGCAGTATGAAGAGGAAGAAGGGAAAGTGCCGGCGTCGACAGAGGTGAGCGGCCGGCCGCCGATGCGCCCCGCGCGCGCCGAAGGCGCCCCTGGCGCAGGCGGTGGGGGAGGGGGGACGGCATGAGGGTTCGCAGAGGTACGTGGCGCTGGGTAGCCTTGCTTGGCACCCTTTCTCTCTTTCTGGCCACGGGGACACCGGTGTGGGCTGCCGAGCCCGTCACCCTGGAGCTCCAGGCGCCAGAGCAGTTGGCCCTGGGAGACAAGGTCAGTGTCACGGCTATGCTGAAAGATGCCAACGGCTCTCCTGTACCGGCAGGCACCGTTATCCTCTGGACCTCTGGCAGCTTCCTTAGCGTGGGTGGTGCGGTGCAGTTGGGAGAGGCCGCCACCGACGCCCAGGGGAGGGTCACGTTCACATACGAAGCCCGCAATGAAGGCGCTGTAACCCTCAACGCCTACTTTCGCGGCGATAGCCGGTACGGATTCGCACAAGGTTCGGCAGCGGTGGATGTGCAGGGCTCGGCCCAGCTCACCCGTCACCCGATCGAGGGGGTCCGCGTGCCCGGTATCGGCGTCTGGATCCTGGCGGCCATTCTGGGCGGCGTCTGGTCCACCTATCTGGCAGTGATGGTCTTCCTGACCCTTATCGCTAGAGAGGGTCGCGTACCTGCTCATGAGGCCCTACATGGTGCAGGAGGCCGCCGTGGATAGGTTCATAGTTCCCAGGCTGGGGTTCTTGCTGGTTGTCGGCCTGGCCACCCTGCTCATTTGGCAGATCGTGCTGCGGAGCCCGGACACCCACGCCCATCTGTGGGAGACAATAAAGCCAGACTACGCGCAAACCACCGTTGCCCTGGTAGGAGGAGAGCGTACCCCGATGGTTCCCGAAGGAGGGGTTGCTTTCGCCCTCTCCCGGGTGGACCTCGGCCAGGTGAAGCCTATGGATCCCGGCCGTGCCATCTATCTGGTTGCCGGCTGCGCCACCTGCCACGGCGTGGACGCCCGAGGCGGATCAGTAGCGCCGCCGCTGGCCGGCTCATCCCCGGACATCGTCAAACATATGGTGAGAGAGGGCCCCGGCGGTATGCCCGTTTACTCCCAGGCGCATCTGGGCGATGCCGACCTGGAGGTGATGGCAGCCTACCTACACGGCTTGGAGGTCGCCAGGCCCGACTCTGAGAAGATTGCAGCCCTGCAACGCCTGACCTACGACCCCTCTGTCCCTGTGAGCGTGCTGCTCAAGGGCAAGGCCGCCATTCGCAGGTCCTGCGGCGCCTGCCATACACAGCCTACCAAAGAGGAGATGCTGAGCGCATTCGCCACCGATTCTTTGGCGACAGGGCTGGTGGCCCAGATGGTGCAAAACGCAAACGTGAGCCTGGAGGACGGCAGGGTCATAGCTTACTACATATTAGCCATCCTCAACGGCGCCGATCCGGTCGAAGAAAGGTAAAAGGGGGCTGCGCTATGAGAAAAGGCTTCTAACCTACGGCAAGAAACGTAGGGTCAGCAGAATCTGGAAGCAAAAAAGGAGGCGACTATGAAAGGCAGAAGAGGTCTCGTGGCAATGACCCTGGTGGTGTTCTTGGGCCTGGCCCTTGCCCTGGGCGTAGCCTGCGGCGGTGGAGTCTCACAGAAGGACTACGACGCCGTGAAGCAGCAGGTAGCGACCAAGGAGCAGGAGCTAGCCAAGGCGCAGCAGGATCTTCAGACCGCGAAAACTGGCGCTGGAGGAGGCCAGCAACAGATAACAGCGCTTCAACAGCAAATCGCTGCCAAGGACAAGGAGCTCGCCGACCTGAAACTGAGCCAGACACAGGCACAGCAGAAAAAACCGCTTATCTGGACCGAAACCTTGCCTACCCCTGCGCCGCGGCCTACGGCGACGCCTCGCCCTCCCGGCTTCGTGGCGCCAACAGCGGTTCCGCCTCCTGCTGAGCTGGTCAACGAGGTCGTGCCCTTCACTTTCTATGTCGAACAACTCACAGGGCATCAGACCTCAAGCGTCGTCCAGTTCCCGAGCTGCGTGCCCAACAGCCAGTTCAGGCGGGGGGCCCACATAGTATGGCGGTTTGAGGTGTTCGACACCTCCACCGGGAAGCGGGTCACCGGGCTTGACAAGGACGCGACTGTAAAGTTGGTCCTGCCTAACGGGGAGCAGAAGGTAGCCGGGTACTCCAAGCGGGGTGGGATCGGCCCCTGGATGTGGGCGGCGGCCTGGGACGTCCCCCCTGACTACCCGCTGGGTACCCTTGACTACCAGATTGTCGTCACCAAGGGAGGCCGGACGGGCACCTTTGATCAGGACAACGTGGCTCTGGTCAGGGCAGCAACAGCGACTGCCGCAGGAATAGATAGCCGGGTGCAGATTGTAGAGTAACGACGCTGGATAGTCCCGGTGAAACCCCTGAGAGGGTCGGCTAGACCCCTCTCAGGGGTGGATATGGAGTGGAACAGTGGAACAGCCGGCGTCTGAGACAAATGTAGAAGGAGGGCGTGGATGAGAATCTCAGTTAGCCGAGCTAGGGTGTGGTTGGTCACGATTGGTTTTGGCGTACTGGCTGTTGGCCTGGTAACTCTGGCGGCGGCGTGTGGTGGTGAGAAGCCGACCCCCCCACCCACCCCGACACAGGTACCGCTGGCAATAGCCACGAAGGCGCCGCCTGTGGTGGCAGCGCCAACCTCCCAGGCTCCGCAAGCAACTGTGGCAACCAAGGTAGCGCTGAAGCTTCTCAAGGCACAGCCGGATGGCGGCTACGTAGGCGCTAGCTTCACTATCACTGGGGAGGGTCTGCCCTCCAACAAGGCGGCGGAGCTCCTCTGGGTCACCTCGGATGGCACCTTTGACACCAACGCCATCGCGGAAACGGTCGAGTTCGTGGGGCTCCGTTACACCACCAAGCGCCTTCCTCTGGGGAAAGCTACCACCGATAGCCAGGGGCGGCTCGTAGTCGACTTGAAAGCCCCCGTGGACTATGGCGGTGTGCACGACATCTTCGTGGTCATGGACGGCCAGGATGTTGCTCGAGGCGGCTTCCAGATCCGTCGGTCTATCTCGGTTAGTCCCAAGGAAGGCCCGGTGGGAACACCCATCACAATATCAATCACAGGGATGGGATTGCCTCCTGTCGAACATGCCCTCGCGGTCCGCTACGACAATCAGTATAGCGTCTACATCTCTGGGGTGACCACGCGGGGCGTGGTTACAGGCTACATTCGCGCTGCGGGGCCGCTGGGCCTTCACACCATCGAGCTCAGCGGCGCTGGAAACCATGGAGGGGGATACCTGAACAACCAGCAGTCCCCGTATGCGAGCCTCTTCCCGAAGGATGGGGCCTTTCGATTCACCTTTAATGTGACGGCGGATCGCGGAGCACCAGCCGCAATCACGGAGTGGCCGGAGACGCAGCGTGTTGCACAACTGGCCAGTGATGCCCCACGAACAACGGCTGCCCAGGTCGCGCTGAGCAAGGGTATCACAGCAGCATTGAACACCTCCCGTGGTCCCATTCTCACTCCCGCCACAGTGACCGCCAGCGGGCTTCGTCCGGGGGCAGAGGTCCAGATGCGCTGGGTGACCGCCAAGGGCAACCGGGTAACCGCCGCAGGGTGGGAGCTGGTCGAGACTTCCATGGGGACCGCCAAGGCGGACGCCAATGGCTCACTGAGCGCTGACATTAAGGTGCCGGACGGCCTGGGTGGGTGGCACATGCTTGCGCTGGCCCAAGACGGGGCCGTGGTGGCCAGTGTCCCTTTCTATGTCGAGCAGAGCCTGGTAGGCGTCACGCCCACGCGGGTCAAGGCCGGGGAGCAGTTCACCGTTCATCTCAAAGGCGTGGGCTGGACGGAGCTGGACAACACAGTAGCAGTGACCTACGACAATGCCTATGCGGGGTATGCCTGCGGTTTCAACAGCAATGGCGACATTACCCTGCAGGTTACAGCCACGGGTGCTCCTGGTACCCATCTTGTCGACATCTACCCTACCACCTTCCAAGGCAAGGCTACGGGGCGCTGGGGGTTTCAGATGCCTCAACTGACGGCTCTCCAGGACCACCCCGGCCTGCAGTTGGGATACAACCTGCCCATCTA
>JACPCK010000023.1 GCA_016179845.1 Chloroflexota bacterium
CACCAGGCCCTGGGCTACCTCACACCCCTCCAGTTCCTCACCCAATGGCAATCCCAAAGAGAGGAGGCAAAGTGTCACTAATCATATGGACGAGTACACTATGTTGACACAGTCGCAGGATTAGGCGATGCTAGAGGCGAGCCCGAAAAGGACGTAGAGGACTGAGGTGACTACTCAGGTCAAGCGGCCGACCAGCAAGTTCGTTGTGGTCAGCAACCTGCGGGTCCACTATCTGGACTGGGGTAACGAGGCGGCCCAGCCCCTGTTGATGCTGCACGGCCTGCGCGGGTACGCCCAGGCATGGGACCCCATCGCACGGGATCTGAGTGACCGCTATCACGTTGTGGCCTGGGATGCCAGAGGCCGAGGCGAGAGCGACTGGGCCAAAGACCAGAAATACAACCTGGCGACCTACGTCTCCGATCTGGCCTCTTTCATAGAGAAGCTGAACATTCAGAAGGTCATACTCATGGGCCACTCCATGGGCGGCCGAATAGGGATCGTGTACAGCGCCCAGCATCCGCTGCAGGTGGCCGCCCTGATAATTGTAGACATAGGCCCGACCGTCGAGGCCAAGGGGGATGAGCGGATACGCCGGGAGCTAAAGGAGACGCCTGACGAGTTCCCTTCTAGCGAAGCGGCCCGCGCCTTCTTGAAGAAGCAGCTCCCGGCCCTGTCAGACAGAGCCATCGAGGCCCGCCTCACCCACTCGCTGCGTGCCCTGCCTGGTGGAAAGCTCATGTGGAAGTATGACAGGGCCATACGGGAGCAGCGGCTAGGGGCGACGGCTCCGGAGAACCTGTGGCCCAGCCTTCGCGCCCTTCGCTGTCCCACCCTCATCCTGCGTGGCGCCACATCCGACATCCTGAGCCGCCAGACGGTGGAGGCCATGGCCAACGTAGTGGCGGGCTCCAAATGGATGGAGATCAGCGGTGCCGGCCACCTGATCCCGGAGGAGAACCCCAAGGATATGCTGGCCGCCGTCAGGAAGTTCCTGGATTCCCTCTCCGGGAAATAGTCGCCCTGAGCGATAGCCTGGCCTCCAAGCGGCAGCTTTCTTGTGCCTTCCCGCAATACAGGGAGCCCCAGTGAAGCCCTCACGCCACGGATACGACAGTCGAGCCCTGCAAGCCGAGCTCAAGAAACGGGTCAGGGGCGAGGTCCGCTTCGACCTCTACTCCCGTGTCCTGTACAGCACGGACGCCTCCATCTACGAGATGGAGCCCATAGGGGTGGTCATTCCCAGGGACAGGGAGGACGTGCTGGCAACGGTGGATACCTGCGGCAGGCTCGGCGTCCCCGTCCTTCCTCGCGGTGCCGGGACAAGCCTCGCCGGCCAGGCTGTTAACCACGCCGTGGTGCTCGATTTCAGCAAGTACATGAACCAGGTCTTGTCTGTAAACGAGGAGGAGCGGTGGGTCCGGGTCCAGCCCGGCATCGTAATCGACGAGCTCAATGAGCAGGTCCGCCATCACGGACTTCAGTACCCTATCGACCCGGCCACGGCCAGCCGGGCCACGGTGGGCGGCGGCATCGGGAACAACTCCTGCGGCGCTCACTCAATCGTCTACGGCAAGACGGTGGACCACGTCCTGGAGCTCCAGTGCGTCCTCTCCGATGGCAGCGAGGCGACCTTCCTGGAGCTGCCACCAGCAGCCGTCGAAACAAGAACTGCACAGAGGAACCTGGAAGGGCAGATATACCGGGAGGTCAGGAGGCTGGCCGAGTCCTATCGAGATGAGGTGGAGAGGCGCTTCCCCAAGGTGATGCGCCGGGTGGGAGGCTACAACCTGGACCTGATGCTTGGGCAGACGACCAACCTGGCCAGTCTGCTCGTTGGCTCCGAAGGCACCCTGGCCGTGGTAACCGAGGCCAAGATGAACCTGGTACCTCGGCCCAGGAGAACAGGCCTGGCGGTCGCCCACTTCCGCTCCCTGCTGGAGGCTATGGAGGCCACCGTTGAGCTCCTGAAGGAGAATCCTTCGGCAATAGAGCTTATGGACAAGACCATCCTTGACCAGGCGCGGAACCAGGTGGTGCTGAGGCGCCAGATGGGCTTCGTCCAGGGAGACCCGGCGGCCCTGCTCCTTGTGGAGGTCTACGGGGAGTCGGATGTAGAGATCGTGGCCCGCCTGGACGGCATAGAGGCCCGAACCCGGCGCGCTGGTCTGGGCTACGCTGTCGTGAAGGTGTCAGACGCAGCTCAGCAGGCCCTGGTCTGGAACCTGCGTAAGGCAGGCCTGGGTCTCCTGGCCAGCATAAAGGGGGACCTGAAGCCTGTACCCTTTGTGGAGGACACGGCGGTCAGCCCGGAGAAGCTGCCCGCCTTTATAGAGCGATTCGACCAGATAGTCAGAGAAGAGGGCACCACGGCTGGCTACTACGGGCACGCCAGCGTGGGCTGCATTCACATCCGGCCCAAGATCAACCTGAAGCTCCAAGGTGGAGTGGACCAGATGGTGGCCATCGCCAACCGGATTTCTGACCTGGTGCTGGAGTTCGGCGGCTCTCTGACAGGCGAGCACGGGGACGGCATCGTACGCGGTGTCTTCACCGAGAAGATGTTCGGCTCCAGGCTGTACCAGGCCTTCCGGGAGCTGAAGGCCGCCTTCGACCCCAAGGGGATCATGAACCCGGGCAAGATCGTGGACTGCCCGCCCATGACGGAGAACCTTCGCTTCGGCCCCCGGTACAAGGCTACTCCCGTCGCCACTACCCTGGACTTCTACAGAGAGCTGGGGCTGGACGGGGCCGTGGAGCTGTGCACCGGAATAGGCGCCTGCCGCAAGACCCTCGGAGGCGCCATGTGCCCATCCTACATGGCCACGCGGGAGGAGGAGCACTCAACCCGCGGCCGGGCCAACGCCTTGCGGGCCGTCCTGTCTGGCCTGCTGCCAACCTCCGAATTTACCAGCCGCCGCCTCTACGATGTCCTGGACCTGTGCCTGGAGTGCAAGGCCTGCAAGGCCGAGTGCGAGTCGGGCGTGGACATGGCCAAGCTGAAGTATGAGTTCCTTTTCCACTATTACTCGAAACACGGCTACCCTCTGAGGGCGCGGCTATTCGCCCGGACTGGGACCCTCAACAGGCTGGGCTGTGCCCTGGCCCCCGTGTCCAACTGGGCTGCAAGGAGCCTCCCAACGCGGTGGGCCGTCTCTGCCCTGGGCATCCACCCCGGAAGGCGGCTGCCACCCTTTGCCCGCCCCACCTTCGAGGCCTGGTTCAGGAGGCGCAGGCCATCGCCCACGCCTGGAGAGCGGGGCACGGTGCTCTACCTCAACGATACCTTCACCAACTACAACTACCCTGCGGTGGGACAGGCCGCAGTAAAGGTCCTGGAAGCCCTGGGCTACCGCGTCCAGCTCTGGCCAGCGGCATGCTGCGGCAGAACCCTCATCTCCAAGGGGATGCTGGAGAGGGCCCAGTCTCAGGCCCGCAAGACCGTGGAGGCCCTCTTCCCTCTGGTCCAGCAGGGGATGAAGATAGTGGGCACCGAGCCCTCCTGCCTCCTCACCCTGCGGGACGAGTACGCCGACCTTCTTCCAGGCGATGAGAGGGCCCGGCTGGTCGCGGAGAACGCCCTCCTCCTTGACGAGTTCATTGTCGCGGCCCAGGAGGACGGCGCTGCCAGGGGCCTGGCGCTGAAGCCCATAGCCAGAAAGGCCCTCTTCCACGGCCACTGCCATCAGAAGGCCCTGGTGGGGACGGAGGCCTCTCTCCAGGCCCTGCGAATGGTGCCCGGCCTGGAGGTGAAGGCCCTGGACGCCGGGTGCTGCGGCATGGCCGGAGCCTTCGGCTTCGAGAAGGAGCACTACGACGTCTCGATGAAGATAGGGGAGCAGCGCCTCTTCCCTGCCGTGCGGGCCGCGCCGGATGCCCTGGTGATAGTGACGGGTGTCTCCTGCCGCCAGCAGGTGGAGCACGGCACGGGAGCAAAGCCCCTTCACCTGGCGGAGGTGCTGGCCATGGCACTCGAGAAGTGAGGGCAGGCTATTGACCACAGTGGTTTCCTCCTTTGCTGGGGGTTGTCAACTCGATGGGCCGAGCGCCCAGTGAAAAGGGTGGGACTACTGATTTTCGATCTGGATGGAACGCTCTTCCAAACCAGTACAGCAACGGTGCCGGCCGTCCAGGAAGGGTTTCTATCGATGGGGTTGCCACCACCTCCAAGCGAAGACATCTGTTCGTTTATAGGGAGCCCGGTTCACCAATACTATGCTTGGATTCGGTCCAAATGCCCGAAAGATGCTGCCTCAGCCCTCTTAGCGGAAATAGACCGATTAGAAATGGAGTTCGCCTCATCACGAGGGAGACTATTTCCGGGAGTTCTACGTGCGCTCCAGAACCTGCGGGATTCAGTCTCTCAGTTGTCGCTCTGTTCTAATGGTCCCAAGCAATGGGTGGAGCATGTGATACGTACGCAAGGACTAGAAGGCCTCTTTGACGCCGTCAAGTACAGAGTTTCGTCTCATGAAACTAAGGGAAAGATGGTTTATGAGCTTCTTCAGAAGCTCTCGGCGCGGCCTGCAGTGGTTATCGGAGATAGGGGAAGCGACATTGAGGCAGCCCGTGAGAATGGCATATTGTCTATAGCAGCAGCTTACGGGTACGGTTCTCTTCAAGAGCTAGACTTAGCCGATGCCAGGGCAATGTCTCCTGGGGAACTCCCCAGCCTTATTGACAAGCTACTCAGGTGACACCAAAATGGCACCCTGACTCCACTTCCTCATGACTTTGCACCACACCAGGAGCTTCCCATATGCCCTTTTGGAGTGATTGCGCGCGATAATGTCTGGCCTATAGTGTTCCACTAGTGACTAGACGTGCTGTTTAACGGCACACGAGGAAGGAGGGTACGTGGGCCTCTTGCTATCCAGGGCGCCTATATTGCCGCACCATAGTGGCGATGTCTTCAGAGGAAAGCCGGCCAGCGCTCGCCATGCTGCGAATCAGCTCTTCCCGCGCCCCGAGGTCCTTGGCGGATGCTTTGAGCAATAAGGGCTTGCCCACTTTCTCAAATGTGTCATCCACCTCGACCCAACGGTAAAGGAGGTATCCACGGGGCCTCCCATCTTTGACCCCTTCTACCTCGTGAATCTCAGCAAGCCTCCGCCAGAAGTTTCCCTCGATGTCCTCAAACCTACGGATATATAGCATGTAGTGAATCTTAAAAGCGTCCTCGTCAGCAACACCGTTCCCGTGGCAGATCTCTTCGAATGCCTCACGCAGACCCGAGGCATGGAGGGTCACTGCCAGGGAATAGCCTGCTCTCAGGGTCTCGAAAACCTGCCTCACGGGCTCACCCCATATGTAACTCTGCACCGGCGCCTGACTGAACTCGCCAACAACGAGATACCCGCCGAGAGTCTCCTTTTTGAGTTGTTCCATCTCCCGAGTATCCCCGCTCAGCCTGTGAACTGGCGTACCGGGCGGAACAAGGTCTAGGACGGCGTTGGCTGTCGTGCTCTTGCCTGCAAGGCGCGGGATAGCCACCGTCACAAAGGAATGCCTCTCGTCGACCATGGCCCATAAAAAGGCGGCCATCTCGGCACTCATGGTGCCGTTTTGGACCAGGTGAGCAATGGATATACCCGCCATACCTGTCTCCTCAACTCAAATATGTCGCAACACCTCCATTATTGCAAGCCCTCTCCAAAAGGGAGTGGTAGAAGACTACCAAGCAGGATGAGCAGGCAAGCTAATTGCTGGAGGAAGTAGATATAAAGGGACAGAGGCATTGGGGAACCTTTACGGGTTTCTCCACCCACTTCTCCTTTGTTCGTCTTAGCAGATACAATATGCGGGATGGCTACAGCGATCCTTGAAGGCCTTAACCTCCAGCAGCAGGAGGCAGTGGAGCACATCGAGGGCCCGCTCCTTATAGTAGCGGGCCCCGGCAGCGGCAAGACGCGCGTCATCACCCGCCGCATCGCCTACCTGGTCAAGGTATGCGGAGTGAGCCCGCGGCGCATTCTGGCCGTAACCTTCACTAACAAAGCAGCGCGAGAGATGCAGGAGCGGCTGTTCGGCAAGAGCGAAAAAGACCCCGGTGCCCCACTCCTTGACTGGGGTATGCGTCGTGACCTGATTGTCTCCACATTCCACGCCTTCTGCGCCTCTGTCCTGCGGCGAGAGGGGGAGCCGCTTGGCCTCACCAGAGACTTCACCATCTACGACGGTGAGGACCAGCTATCTGTGGTCCGCCAGGCTATGGAGGAGGCTGAGCTGGACCCCAAGCAATATGCCCCCCGTGCCATCTTGGACACCATCTCCGGGGCCAAGGCCCAGCTCATAGATGCGGAGGGCTACCGGCGCCTGGTCCAGAGCCACTGGGAGGAGATAGTCCAGCAGGTCTACCACAGGTATCAGGACCGCCTTGCCGGCAACCAGGCGGTGGACTTTGACGACCTGCTGATGAAGGCCTGCCTCCTCTTCCGCGACCACCCAGACGTTCTCGAGCGCTATCAGGACCGCTATCTCCATACTCTCATTGACGAGTTTCAGGACACCAACTTGGCCCAATACGAGCTGGCCAGGCAGTTGGCTGGCAGGCACCGCAACCTATGCGTCGTGGGGGACCCGGACCAGTCCATCTACTCCTGGCGCCACGCCGATATCCGCAACATCCTGAGCTTCCAGCGGGACTTCCCCGACGCCAAGAGAGTGACTCTGGCCGAGAACTACCGCTCCACCCAGGTGATCCTGGATGCAGCCCAGCACATTATCGCCGCCAACAAAGAGCGTCTGGAGAAGAGCCTCTTCACGCGCCGCGATGAGGGCCGGCCTATCGTAGTCCACGAGGCGTACAACCAGGACGAGGAGGCCCAGTGGGTGCTCCAGGAGGTGGATCGGCTGAGGAAGGAGGAGAAGGCATCCCTCAAGGACGTGGCTGTCATGTATCGGGTCAACGCCCAGTCCCGTGCTCTTGAGGAGGGCTGCCTCCGGTATGGCGTGCCGTACAAGCTGGTGGGCGCCCTGCGCTTCTACCAGCGCCGGGAGATCAAGGACGTCATCGCCTACCTGCGCCTTCTGGTCAACCCACAGGACGATGTGAGCCTGCTGCGGGTCCTGAACGTGCCGCCGCGGGGCATCGGGACCAAGACCCAGGACGAGTTGGTGCGCCAGGCCCGAGACCTGGGGATACCCCTCATGGAGGCGCTGGGAAGGGTAAGCAAGGGGGCTCAAGAGGCCGCTTTTCCATCTGCTGGACGGGCTGCTATGACGCGCTTCTACGAGCTGATGACAGCCCTCTCCCGGGCCAGCCAGGAGCAGGACCTCCCTTCCCTGATCGACCAGGTCGTGGAGAGGTCAGGCTACCGCCGCCACATATTAGAGGAAGGCAAAGAAGGGGAAGAGCGCTGGGATAACGTCATGGAGTTCCGCGCCTCCGCCCAGGAGTTCGGCGACCTGGAGCCCAGAGAGGCCCTCACTGCCTTCCTGGAGCGGGTAGCCCTGGTGTCGGACCAGGACAACCTGGACGAGACCAAGGAGGGCATTACTCTGACTACCCTGCACCAGGCCAAGGGCCTGGAGTTCCCTGTGGTCTTCATGGTGGGCATGGAGGAGCGTCTGCTGCCACACAGCCGCTCCTTCGACGACCCCGCAGAGATGGAGGAGGAGCGGCGCCTCTGCTACGTCGGCATGACCCGCGCCAAGGACCGCCTCTACCTGGTCCGGGCCTTCCGCCGCAATGTCATGGGTGGAAACCAGACTGGCGTCCCATCACGGTTCCTCCAGGACATACCACCCCACCTGATTCTGAGGCCCCCGCCTGCCAAGGCCTCCGCAGAGGCGTTGTGGGACTGGTCAGCCGCGCCCAGAAAGGAGCCGTCGCCTAAATCGGCCCTCTCGGTGGGAGACCACGTGCGCCACGCCAAGTTCGGCGAGGGCATAGTGGTAAACTGTGTGCCCTCCGGAAGCGACCACGAGGTGACCGTGGCCTTCAAGGGGGGCGGCGTGAAACGCCTCCTCCTCTCCTACGCGCCCCTGGAGCCCGTAGAGTAAAGGCGCCCAGGCCTCAGTGCACCAGTAGCAGCAGCTTCTCAAACCCGGCGGCCAGCAGTGCACAGAAGGGGAACGTAACCACCCATGCCACGAAGATCCTCCTGACCACGCCCCACCGGACCGCCGAAAGCCGCCGAACGGCGCCCTGCCCCATGATGGTGGACGAGATCACGTGGGTCGTGCTGAGGGGGAAGCCGAGGCGGGAGGCGGCTTCGATGACGGAGGCAGCGGAGCTCTCGGCGACAAAGCCGTGAATGGGCCATATCTGAACAATACGCACTCCTAGGGTCCTTATTACACTCCAGCCCCCGGCGTAGGTGCCCAGGGCCATCACTGTGCTCGCCAGCAGGATGACCCAGAGGGGGATCTCGAACGGTATGCCTCTTTCCGACCACTTGTAGTGGACCGCTACGGCCAGGGTGATCACGCCCATGGTCTTCTGGGCGTCGTTGTTGCCGTGGCTGAAGGCCATGGCTGCCGCAGAAAGGATCTGGAGCTTGCCGAAGACGCCGTTCACCAGGCTGGGGCTGGCCCTGCGGAAGAGCCAGTAGAAGGCCACCATAAGGATGTACCCACCAATGAATCCAATGACAGGGGCCAGGGCCAGCCCCAGCAGGACTCTGCTTGTCCCTTTCCACACAAGAGCATCCATGCCCGCCGTCGCTACGCCAGCGCCCGCTACGCCGGCGATGAGGCTGTGGCTCCCGCTGACGGGTAGCCCCAGACGGGTGGCAAAAAAGACCCAAGTAGCGGCGGCGGCGACAGCAGCCGCTACTGTATTCAAGTTGATCGCATCTGCCGCCACGATCCCCGAGCCCACCACCTTGGCCACCGCAGTGCCGGAGAGGGCGCCCAGGAAGTTGAGGCCCGCCGCCATCAGAACAGCCGTGAGAGGACGAAGGACCCTGGTGGAAACTACGGTGGCGATGGCATTGGCAGAGTCGTTGAAGCCGTTGGCAAAGTCGAAGAGGAGGGCAGCTGCTATTACTACTGCCAGGAAGAGGAGGCTGGACTCAGGCATTCTTAAGGACTATGGCCTCTAGCACGTTGGCTGCGTCCTCGCACCGGTCCGTAGTATCCTCAAGCACCTGATAGATGTCCCGCCACTTGATGATATCGATGGCAGAGAAGCCGTTGCTGAACAGCTCCCCCACTGCCTTGCTCTTCACCTGGTCTGCCTCGTTCTCTAGGCGGTTTAGCTCGACAGCGTGGGGAAGAATCTCCTTGAGCTTGGCACCCCGAAAGTGGATCAGGGACAGGGCCTTCTCCAGCTCATCGCCTGACTGCACGATGATCTCCGCCAGCTCCACGCACCGCTGAGTCGGCTTCTCTATCTTGTACTCCAACATCATGCGGGCCGCCTCTTCCATGCCGTCCACCACGTCGTCCAGCCGCTCGGCCAGGACGCTGATGTCCTCCCGGTCCAGAGGCGTCACGAAGGTGCGGTGCAGGCCGTGGAGCAGGTCGTGGATAACCTGGTCGCCGAACTCCTCCAGGGTCTTGATCTCCGCCACCTTGGCGGGCACGTCCTGGTAGTCCACTATCAGGTCTTGAAGCCTGCGGGCCGTCTTCTGTATGTTCAGGGTGCTCTGATGGAGAAGGAAGAAGAAGCGTTCCTCTCGAGGAAGAAAAGAGAGCTTCAAGAAAGACCTCCTGGGCAGGGAAGGTGAAACTTACAGCCGTCAAGGACACAGTGGGTGCTGCCGCCAGGCCCTAAAGGAAGTGGGCTACCGAGGTAGCCCACTCTAGCCCGCTTCTTTGTCAGCCCGACTCCTAACCCAAGAGCCAAACAGCAAATCTCTGACGCCCTCGCCTCTCCCACTATGGCATCCAAAACCACTCTGTGACGAGAATAACAATTTGCTCCCTGAGTGTCAAGCAAGAGGGATTTAAGTTTGGGAGAACAGTGCCAGCCTCTGGTACAATAGAATGGACTCCCCATATTATCCTTGCCTAAAAGCGATTCATAGGTTTGTCATGAGCACCACCAGCACTAAAGCCTCCAGAAGGAGAAGCCCCAGAGCCAGAGTGGCCCATCGCTGCGGCACGGTGGCCATCGTGGGCCGAGCCAACGCGGGCAAGTCGACCCTCCTCAACCTATTCATGGACACCAAGCTGGCTGCCGTCTCACCCCGCCCTCAGACCACCTGGCACAGGATCCTGGGAGTCAAGACCGGGGACACATACCAGGCCCTCTTCTTGGATACACCGGGCCTCATGTATAAGACCGCCGATGACCTGGACCGACACATGCTCCAGCAGTCTCTCAGTGCCCTTCAGGAGGCCGACCTGGTAGTGCTCATGGTGGTGCCCCGCCCTTCGGACAGGATCGAGGAGCGCATCCTGGGGGACCTGCGAGAGGGTGAGAAGAGATGCATACTGGCCATCAACAAGGTAGACCTGGCGCCGAAAGAGAGCCTTCTGCCTATCATGGAGGAGTACAGCAAGCTGTACCCGTTCCTGGAGATCGTCCCCATCAGCGCCCTTAGGAAGGATGGCACAGACGTGCTCCTGGACCTGATTGCTAGGAACCTTCCACTGGGGAAGCCACTCTATCCCAAGGACGAGATGACAGACAGGCCGGAGCGGTTCCTGGTGGCAGAAGCTATCCGAGAGAAGCTGTTCCGCCTGTACCGGCAGGAGGTGCCCTACTTTTGCGCCGTGGAGATAGAGGAGTTCCGAGAGGCGGAGCCGCCCGAAAGGAAGAAGGTCTACATAAGTGCTCTCATTTACGTAGACAGGGACTCCCAGAAGGGGATTCTCATCGGTAAAGGGGGGGAGGCGCTGAAACGGGTGGGTACGGAGGCACGGCGAGATGTGGAGGCGCTTCTGGGGCAGCCTGTATTCCTGGAGCTGCAAGTGAAGACCAGGCCCGGCTGGCGCAGGGACCCCGACCTGCTCATGGAGCTGGGATACTAGTGTCCTGAGTCAGAGATTCGCCGCATAATGCGAGGCCTCGATTGTCATGCTGAACGAAGTGAAGCATCTGGCGGGGAGGCAACCCCACCACCAGATTCCTCGCTGCCGCTCAGAATGACATTTGCAGCGGTTTTCTGATTCACCACACTAACTGCCTTTAGACCATCCCTCTCATCCGCCTCTGGCTCCATCCCACCATTCGATGGCTCAGTCTGGGAGCGGCGAGAGTGAAACTGGGCAGGTTGATAGTCAGTCTGGTCTACCAGGAGGGAGAGGACCTCTGGCCTGCTGTAGTGCCCAACGCTGTCCACCAGGTACTTGGTGCTGATAATGTGCTTCAGGTTTATCTCGGCGCACACCAGGGTATCCCTGTCACCGGTTTCGGTAGCCAGGAGGGTGGTCAGTGGGTGGATGATGGCGCTCCAGGCCGGCCCTGGGCTCATCAGGTCCGTCTTCCCGATGTAGGGCTCCATGGCGTCGAAGACGTCCGGCGCGATGGGGTTCATGGCCACCACCACGAAGCACTGGCCCGTGATGGCGTGGGCCTTGCACATCGCCTCCACCTGGGTGTGGAAGACTGGGTCATACCCCCTGACGGTGCTGAGGCCAGGCCAGGAGGCGGCGTGGACCTGCATTCCCTGGGCGATGAGGGCCTGGCGGGCCAGGTTCATGGTGTGCTCCCAGCACATGAGCCCCCCTATCTTGCCGACAGAGGAATCCCATACCTTCAGGCTGCTGCCGTTGCCGTACCCCCAGATGGTGCGCTCCGCGAGAGTAGGGACCAGCTTACGCCGGGCTCCCAGGACCTTCCCCTCCGCATCGATAAATAGCTGGACGTTGTAGAGAGTGCCCCCCGCCCGCTCACTGAGCCCCATCACCACCACGGCTCCCGCTCGCCGGGCCGCCTCCTGGAGAGGCCGGATTACAGAGGGATCGCCGCCGAGGTCTACGGCGTTCTCCCACAGCTTTACGTACAGCCTCCCCTGGAAGAGCACACTGGAGATGTTGATCCAGTAGGGAAAGCCGGGAATGAAGGCCTCCGGAAACACGACCAGGCGTGCCCCTTGTCTACCCGCCTCCTCAATAAGGCCCACCGCCTTTTCAATGGTCTTCTCCCGGTTGAGGAATACGGGTGCGGCGTGGACTGCTGCCACCTTGAAGGGGTAGAATTGCTGCTCCGGCATGGCCCTCACCTCCTCTCGGGGTTGCCCCCAGTCTACCAGAGACTGTATTAGGCGGAAAGGCGGAAAGAGGCCTGGGCCCGACGGGCCGCCCTGAATCAGGGGGTGACGGGAGGCACCCTGCCGGGCTGGGAGGTGTCCACGTAGTACCAGGCCAGGACGTGGCCGTCCTTCAAGGAGAAGAGGTCCGCCCCCACGGGCAGGGACTCCCATCTCTTCTCGACATCGTTCCACAGAAAGATGAGCCAGAAATGCGGGCTCTTGCCACTCACGCCGAAGATGGCGTCGACAAAGTGAGTGCGAAACTGGGGATAGTATGTAGCCTTCAGTTCTCCCTTTGTCACCTTCTCCGTAAGCTCGTAGGCGTTGGTGCCCCTGGGGACCTCCACATCCCGGAACCACCGGCTATCCATCTCCCCTGTCTGGATGAGGATGGTGGCCCGCAGATTCTCCTGCTTGGCAGCAGGGGTAGCGCGGCCGCAGGAGGCCACGACCAGTGACAGGGCAAGGGCGGCCAGGATGACGTAGCCTGCTCTGGCCGGAAAGCCTCTCCTGCCCACTACCGTAGACCTCCCCTTATCCTCTCCACGCCCTTGATAAGAAGGGGAGCGAAGGCCGTGAAAAACAAGAGGTTGCTGGCCGTATGGGCTGCGGCAAAGAAGAGGGCGCCGGGGTTGAAGAGGGCCACCCGCACCCATCGCCAGTAGTCGGCGGAGCCGGCCAGGGAGGCCCAGGCCAGGCCCGTGTAGGTGTTGGTTAGCACATCGTAGGCCAGGGTGGTCAGCACGGCAACGCCGCCCAACACCAGGCTCTTCGCACCAGGTGTAGGGCTCAGCCGGCCAGGAGGAAGGAGCCTCCTGACGACGCCTCCCGCCAGGGCGTACACTGTCTCCGATGCCATGAGGACCGCCAGAAGGGGAAAGCCCGCAGGGCCGAAGGGGTTGAAGGTCCCGTAGACCAGCCAGGACAGGCCCGCCACGGCCACGCCACGTCGCACCCCCAGGGTGTAGCCGGCCACGAAGACCAGGAGGTCGAAGAGCTTGACGTTGGGGAAGCGGGTGAGGGCGTAGTTGGTGGCAAGGATCAAAGCCACAAAGGCCAGCACGGGCACGGCCTTCACAAGAATGCCAGGCAGGGGAAGGACCCTGATGGGCCTGGCGACGGCCCCCAGTCCTTCCCGGCCGTGGACGGGTCTGCTGCTCAGATTCTCCATACCGCACCCCCTTTAGAGTATGACAGGCCGCCCAGCGTGCCTCACTTGATCCCACAAAAGAAGGGCCCTGCCCTCAAGGGAGGACAGGGCCCTTGGATCTTCGCCGCGGGCGCCTGTGCCTTTCCTCGAAGGCCTAGTGACGCTGACGAAGGCGGTGGACCGGGCTCGCCCGGGCCCTTCGCAGGCCCAGGCATACCGTTGCGGGACAGCGCCGGCTTGTGACCGGACTTCCCCCTTTAAGCCCCTCAGGGCACCTTCGCTCTACCCTATTTACTTTTGAACGTTCCCAGTGGTGTCAGTCTAGTGGGGGGCAGAAGGCCCTGTCAAGGGGGGTTCTGGCTGTGGCCGGGTCTTTCGGTTGGCGCCCTGAAGGAGTCAGCATGACAGAAAAACCGAAAGGCCCTGTAGCAGTCCCGTCTCCTGTTGCTGACCGAGGAATTGACAGAATGGCAAATTGGGGCGATGCTAAGGGGCATGATTCAGGTGACGTTCAAGGTCCCTTCAGCGGAAAGCTTGTCGAGGTTCCTTATGGAGCCGCGCTATCGTAAGGCCCACCTCGCCATCCTGGGGGTGGCCCTCTTGTTGCATCTGGCGTTCCACTACGCCACCTACTATCCCCCCTGGCGGACCGCCTTCGGGAATCTTCCCTATTTCCGCCTCCACGTGCTCCATGAGGCGGAGTTCCTGCTAATCATTTTCTATGCTGCGCTGGTCTTCCGCCTGAAGGGGGGCCTGACAGCGGTGGCCATCACGGCCATAACCTCTATTCCATTTGCTCTAACGCCCTATATATTTGGCCGCTCGCCGAGACCTGACGAGTTGCGGGACCTGGTGATCCAGGTGGTGTTCATCCTCCTGATGGGTGTGGCCATATCAGTGCTCTACGAGATAGTGGGCCGCGAGCGCGAGAGGAGGCTGGCCTTTGCCCAGCAGGTCCAGGAGGCCCACCAGCTCCTCCTGGTCAGGTCACGGGAGCTGGAGGCCTTGAACAACCTGATGCAGACCAGGCTTAATCGATTGTACGAGGGCTTGAGGCAGGCCGCCGACAACGAGAAAAGGCAGTTGGAGGAGCTGCCTCCCGGGGTGGCCAAGAGCAGATTCTCCTCCTTCGTCGCCAGGCTGTCGGCCATCCTGAGCCCGGAGCAGTCCCGGTAGCCTCGCCCCGCCTGGGGTATTCGTCGCCGAGACGCTATGTCCTCTCGAAGTCCCGTTTGCCAGGTAGCTGTCTGCGGCGCCACCAAATCAAATAGTCATCCTGAGGAAGTCCGCCGTAGGCGGACGACCGAAGGATCCGTAACCCCCGATGGGGCACGGATCCTTCGCCCTCGCTTCGCTACGGCTCAGAATGACACCGAAATACCCTGGGCGGGTTCTCCAGGCCCTTGTCCTGCCACCACCGCCGACTTAAAATGCAGGGGTTCTCTCAGGACCTGACCAACAAGGAGAACGCCGTGCTGCCACTAGAGGGATACCGGGTTCTTGATCTGTCCCGGCAGATGCCGGGCCCCTACGCCACTCACCTGCTGGCCGACCTGGGAATGGAGGTCATCAAGGTGGAGGAGCCGCTGCCTCGCTATGGTATGGGCCGCGACGACCTCATGCCATCTGACCCTACGGCCGAGGAGGAGGTGGTCTATGCCGCCTACAACGCCTTTGCCCGAAACAAGAAGAGCATCGCCTTGCAGCTCCTCAAGCCGGAGATCCGGCCCCAGGCCCAGGAGGTCTTCTACAAGCTGGCCCAGAAGGCCGACATAGTGGTGGAGAGCTACCGGCCCGGCGTCACCAAGTGGATGGGGGTGGACTACGACACGGTCAAGCAGCACAATCCTCGCATCATCTACTGCGCCGTAACCGGGTACGGCCAGACGGGTCCCTATGTGAAATACGCCGGCCACGGAGGCCACTTCAGTGCCGTTTCGGGGACAGCCAGCCGCCTCCGGGATGCGGAGGGAATACCCCTGCGGCCCGACTACACCCCCATCGGCTATCTGGCGGCCCTGTACGCCGTAACGGGCATCCTCTCGGCCCTCGTCCTGAGGGACAGGACGGGCCAGGGACAGTTCATCGACGTCTCCCTTACCGGGGCTGACGTAACGCAGTTGTTTATGGCCTCTGCCTCCTATTTCCGGACGGGCCAGGAGCAGCGCCGCGTGGAGGGCCCCAGGCTGGACTACGTGAAGTGCAAAGATGGCAAGTGGGTCACTATCAGCAATCCGGAGACCTACTTCTGGGAGAACTTCTGCCGTGTCCTCGGCCACGAGGAGTGGATACCCCTTCGGAGAGGCAGCGGGCCTGATTTCGAGCGAATGGTGGAGGAGGTCAAGGCAATCTTCCTGACAAAGACCCGGGACGAGTGGCTCAAGACCCTGCGGGAGGCGGACTGCTGCATAGCTCCCCTCAACGAGCTCCCCGAGGCCCTGGAGGACCCTCAGGTCCTCCACTTGGGCATGGTCTGGGAGGCCCAGCATCCTTCGGCGGGCAAGGTGAAGCAGATGGGGGTGCCCATCCGCTTCTCAGACGTTTCCCTGGGTATACGGGAGCTGGCTCCTGAGCTGGGCAAGCATACTGTCCAGGTCATGCGGGAGCTGGGCTACTCCGACAGGCAGATCCAGGAGCAAATTCCACCCCCTTCCTGGCCAGGAAGGGGGACTAGAGGGGGATGGTTGATTGGCCCGAAGACATGGACCGGACAAGACTTCATCCGCTCCTGTGAGTTCTGGAGATAACAAAATATCGAAAGCGCCACGCTAGGGAGGGGTGTACCATGCCTCACGCAGACCTCGGCGATGTGAAAATTTACTATGAGGAGGCAGGCAAAGGCAGCCTCGCCTTCGTTTTCTGCCATGGGGGAGGGGTACAGGGCGGGTCTTCCTTCGTGGAGGAGTTCCCCTTCTGGCAGCAGCACTTCCCGGCGCCCAAGTACAGCCTTCCCCTCTATGCCGGGGACCTGGCCCGTCTTCTTGACTACCTGAGGGTCCAAAAGGCAGTGGTCCTCGGCGTCTCCTGGGGGGGAGTGGTTGTGCAGCAGTTCGCCCTGGACTACCTGGACAGGTGCGCCGCCATCGTCACCGACTCCAGCTCCAGCGAGGTGAACCTGGCGGCCTCAGAGAACTGGTACCAGCGGGGAGAGGTAGCCCGGCTGGGGGCCAGGGCCAGGCTCGGCGAGTTCCGCCCTGCCTTCGCCGGCCATACTACCAGCGCTCAGGAGCTGCTGGACAGCGATTCTATCGTGGCCCCCGAGCATGTGGACTCCTTCGTCGCCCTTTCCCGCACTACCGCCGGACTTCGGGAGCACCCCCTTACGCCCAGGCTCAAGCACATAACCTGCCCCGCTCTCATCATCGGGGGCGGCAAGGACGCGATGGCCGGGGCAGCGGGCTCCGTTATCATGGCGCGAAATATCCCCAACGCCCGCCTGCACATCATTCAGGACGCCGGCCACGGGGTCTACCGGCAGGCACGGGACGAGTTCCGCAAGCTGGTGTTGGAGTTCTGCCGCGAGCACCGGATAATATAGGGCCCAGGCACACTTCACCGGAGACGAGCATCTGGGGTAGTGTCTTTCCCCCTGACCATGCCGGGCCTGTCGAAGGACAAGCTCAGCAATACCTGCGCTACTTCTGGGCCCGGCAGCAGGTGTTGGGAGGCTTAAGGGGGTTGAGGCGGGTCAGGCAACACCAGTGGCACTAAATGGGTTCAGTGGAGCCCCTCAGTGTTCACCATTGCCAACCCTCTAACTCGAACCAGCCGCCGGTTAACCGGGTCTGGAGCCAGGGCAAAACCTTCTAAGGTGTAGGCACCCAACAGGGCGGCGTCTTGGTCTCCACCAAACACCACCAGAGTTGGCATTGCCTCACCGTCCCATTGCACCATGGTTACCGCCATGTCACGCCGAATTATGCGTCCATCGGCCGTCTCAAACTCACGCTCGAATTGGGCATGCACGCCCAACCGTTCAAGAAGCTCTCTGGGAATCCATGTATAGGTAGACCCTGTATCGACTAAGGCCTCAACGGTTTCCCAGCTCTGTCCTTGAGAATCGCCAATCTGAATGGGCGCTCGGAATGTCCCCATACCTCTAGACTAGGGTAAAGAAACCCAGGCGTCAAGCTTATGTTCGCTGCCACGCCGAGCTAAGTTGCCTTGTGGTGGGAGATGCCTGCGCTATCTTTGGGCCAGGTAGCAGATATTGGGCGGCTTAAGAGGGGATGAAATGGGCAATACTTAGAAGCCAGTTAAGCCCCCTTACGTGCCTTTCAGTACCAGCGACCTAGTGTGGGCGAACAAATGACGCCGAGAAACCAGAGCATGAACGCGAATTTGATCAGGGAGTTGATTAGCCGGAACTCGGAGGTTGAAGGTCACCCTCTCACCCGGAAACAGAACCTCACCAAAGCGATGTTCATCCGAGGTTATGGCCTCAGGAAGTGGACCAGGGGTCAATGCTTCCCCATAGTTAAGCCGGTGCGACTCAGTTCCTCGGGTGATACCTATTTCCCATCGGGAACGCCGGAAGTTCCGGATGGTGCTAGAACTCAACATCACCCCCATGAACACAATGCGTGGCCCCTGCTCTACGACTGGAGCCGTGTTACACACCGTCACCCTCAACTCGACCACCTCATGGGTTCTTTCTCTGTCACCAGGTACAGGAACGACTAAGAGATCGCCAACCTCTGTCTTTGTCTCAAGGTAGCCTTCTAATTCTTGCCACAGCTCACCTAGGATAGTCATGATGGCCCTCCGGACTGGTGATCGCTACCATAAGTTGCTGTCAAGGAACGCTGCCTATCGTGCGCTTGTCCAACCCTGAGCGGGAACACTACCTCGTGCCCGTCTCCGCCCTCAGAAGCTCTTGCACCGCCTTCAGCACATCCGCGGCCATCCCTGCCGGGATCACGGCAATCCCGTTCCCATCGGCCACGATGAGGTCGCCGGGCCTTACCTGGACGCCGCCTGCGTCCACCACTCCGTTTATCTCTACGGCCTCCATGCGCAGCCGGCCGCTGCGCGGACTCGTGTGGCGCGACCACACGGGGCAGCCCAACGACCGTATCTCCTCCAGGTCGCGGCAGGAGGCGTCCACCACCACGCCCGAAAGCCCCGCCTTCAGCAGGGCACGGGCCGCCAGCCCCCCGAAGATGGATATCTCAGCGCCGCCGCCGTCTATCACCAGCACGTCGCCGCGCCGGGCCAGGGCCATCGCATCCATGTGGCCCAGCTTGCCCTTCTCCCCGCGGCGGTGGCCCTCGGTGACCGTGAGCCGCTCCGGCGCGTAGCGGAGCGTCACCGCCGGCCCGGCGATGACCCCGTCCGCCAGGACGGGCCGCAGCGCCGCGGAGCTGACGACGCCGTTGACCCCCAGCGTGTCCAGCACGTCGGAGATAGCCGGCGTCGGGTCCTGCATCCGACGGAAGGCCTGGGCGATGCGTCTCGCTGGCCTGGGGAAACGCCGCAGGGCTACGCGGTCCGCCACCGCTTTTTCCACTGTCTTGGGGTAGGAGACCCTTCGAGTTGACATAACTACGGATGCCTCCTTATCTATCGCTACGTGCACTTCGTGTATCCGCACTCGCGGCAGGTGAGGCACCCCTCCTGGTGCACCAGCAGGCCGCTGCGATTGGGGCACGACCCCCAGTACGATCGCCCGTCGCCCTCGACGCGGCCTACCCGCAGCTTGGGCTCCCCGGCCTTGGCCGGCACGCTCCACTCGGTGGCCCTTCGTCCCAGGCGGGGCAGCAGGTGATGCCCCGCAACTGGTCGATGATCTCCCCCGCGTCCACCCCGGCCCGCAGGGACATGGACACTAGGCGGGATATGGCCTCAAGCTGCCCCGCGTCGCACCCGCCGGCCTTGCCCAGGGCAGAGAAGACCTCGAAGGGGCTGCCTTTTTCGTCGAAGTTGACGGTCACGTACATGTTGCCGTGCCCGGTCCTGACCCGCTGCGTGACGCCATGGACTGCGGCGGGCCGCTCCCGAGGCAGCAGACGTCCGCCCTCCCCAACGGCGACCGCCCTCTTCTCCGCCGTCCCTGCCGTCAGGACCTCCTTCTCCCGGCTGCCCGCCCGATAGACGGTGATCCCCTTGCAGCCCAGCTTCCACGACAGCAGATAGGCCCTCTGCACATCCTCCACCGTGGCCTCGTTGGGGAAGTTGATGGTCTTGGATATGGCAGCGTCGGTGTGCTCCTGGAAGGCCGCCTGCATTCGTACGTGGTACTCCGGGGAGATGTCCGGCGCAGTGACGAAGACGTCCCTTGCCCACTGGGGAGCGTCGGTCCGCTTCTGGAAGGAGCGGCCTTCGGCCAGGTAGCC
>JACPCK010000024.1 GCA_016179845.1 Chloroflexota bacterium
AGCAGCGCCACAGCCTGACAGTACATCAGAACACGCCGCCGGTCGTAGCGGTCGGCCACCGCCCCCGCCACCAGCCCAAAGGTCAGCACGGGCAGCATCCGGACCACTACCACCAGACCCACCATCATTGCCGAGTGGGTCAGCTCCAGGATCAGAAGGGGCCTCACCACCTGCTCCATCCACAGAGAGGCCGAGTGGCCTACCTGGCCAAGCCACAGGTACCGGTAGTTGCGGTGCCGTAATGCCCGGAGAGTAGACAGGCGGCCGCCCTCAGCCACAGCCTCAGAATACATGTAGTCTCCGGCTTGAGGAAGCGCCTCGCCAATTTCGTCGCGAGCCATATCACTCAAGACGGCGTACCCGCGGAGAGAATAGGTAGAAGTACAGAGTGCTCAGGACCAGGAGCAAAGCAGTGGCCCCCACCGCCAGTTGCACCCCTACGAACTCTGCCGCTATGGAGACCCCAAAGGTGCCAAGGCCTACCAGGCCCCATTGCATCATGAAGAGGCTCATGACCCGCCCCAGATAGGCATCCTCCGTATAGGTCTGCAGCAGGGTGTTCCCCAGGGCCATACGCCCTGCCTGGCCCAGGCCCGTCACCACCATGATGACCAGCGAGAGGGTGTAGGAGCTGGAAAAAGAAAAAGCTAGAATAGCAAGGCCTGTGAGGATTCCTCCGTGAAGGAAGAGCATACCACGGCCTTTCTCGCCCAGAGAGGCGATAACCAAGGAGCCCGCCAGGGCACCAATGCCAGAGGCGCTCATCAGGATACCCAGCTTCTCCGGGCCGACTTTAAGAATGTCCTCGGTAAACACAGGAAGCAGAGCACGGAACGGCATAGAGAACAGGACCGTCAGGAAGGTAAGCAGCAGGAGGACCAGGACCGTCTCGTTCTGACGGACGTAGCTTATGCCGTCCTTGATGTCGCGGAGGATCGCGTTCCTGCCATTTCCTGAGGAGGCGCCTCCGGGGGACAGTCTCAGAGGGTAGATGAATGCAGCAGCAACAAGGTACAGGGCCACCATCAGGTAGTAGACCCCCTCGATTCCCGCACCTGCGATCATGAAGCCAGCAATCGCCGGTGCGCCTATCTGGTTCACATTCATTACTGACGAATTCAGGGCCACGGCATTCATCAGATTGTCCCGCCCTACCAGCTCCGAAATTAGGGACTGCCTGGATGGCATCATCAAGGCCATCACCGACCCCTGGAGGAAGCTGCTGACCACCAGGTAGTGCCAGGTAATGATATGCAGGCTCGTGGAAAGGCCTATCCACAAGGCCACCAGCGCCGAAGCAATAAGCCCCACGCTCAATATCAGCTTCTTGGAGATCCTGTCCGCCAAGGTGCCACCCAAAACAGAGAGCGCAAGCTGAGGGATGGCGCTGGCCAACATGGTGACACCCAGCAGCGCTGTGGAGCCGGTCAGCTTGTAGGCGAACCAGCCGGTGGTCACCTGCTGCATGTTCATGCACGCCGTCTGCGCCAGGCTGGAGGCAATAAAGAAGCGGAATTGCCTCACCCTCAACGAGCGGAAGGTACGTAGAGCGAATGGCAGCTTCCCCGCTCCAGTCCGCAGTGCCGCCGACTTATTGCGTGTTCCAGGTATATCCACGCCAGTTAGCCTCTTCTAGGGGCCTTGTGCAGGATGCGCTGCACCTCAGGCACCTTTCTTTCGATAGATCCCGCCGTAGTCCTGTGGCTCAGACACCGTCGCAAGGTCCCGTCGCCCCAGGCTTTGAAGCAAGGACGCCAGACCCTGCGCGGCAGCAGACAGCTCCTCCTTACCAAGATGCTTCAGCTTCTCCTCCCACTGAGAGCGCCGGAACTGAAGGAGCCTCTCCGCCAGCTCCCGCCCCTTACCTGAGAGGGCACAGACAACGGAGCGTCGGTCTTCCGTGTCGGGCCACCGCTCTACCAGGCCCCTCTCGACAAGCTTGTCCACCAGCCCGGTGGCGCTGGAGAGCGAGATCGCTAAGCCGGCAGCCACCGCACCCATACGGCATGGCCCCGTCCTCAGCAACAGGAACAGGCCCCTGAGCTGTGGCATGGTGAGCTCTGTTGTGAACCACTCCTGGGGGATGCCAGGGCGGAGACGCCTCAGGACCTCCTCCAGACAGATGATCACATCGTTAATGAGGGCCTCTTTCGATGCTCGTGATGACATCGTAACCTTCAAAGCTTCGTCCGAGTTAGATATTTCAATAATAACGTAATATCTTCCTGGTATCTCATCCCCCTGTCAAGCCTCTTCACATCATTACCAGGGTCTTTCGGTTGTCATTCTGAGCGAAGCGAAGAATCCGTGCCCCTTCGGGGATTGCGGACGGTGGTGCCGTTGACAACCACCTGGCAAACGGGACTCCGAAAGACCCTGTGGGGCAGCCTTGCTCGGTTGTGCCTCCTTCAGGCGCCGTGCTAGAATAGCACAGCTTGGAGAGTCTGCTATTTATGTCTGACCTTAAATACCGCGTGGCCTTTAACCGCATCCCGCGCATCGGCCGCGTCCGCTTCACCCTCCTGGAAAAGCATTTCGGCACGCTGGACAAGGCGTGGACGGCCTCCCCCTCGGAGCTGAAGGCTGCGGGCCTGGACGATAGCACTGTCCAGGCCATCGCCTCAAGCCGCCCCTCCATAGACCCGGAGACGGAGATGGACCGCCTCCAGCAGGCTGATGCCCGAGCCCTCGACTGGCACAGCCACGAATACCCTCCCCTTCTGAAAGAGATCTACGATCCTCCACCCCTCCTCTATGTCAAGGGCTCCCTCCTCCCCCAGGACCAGAGGGCCGTGGCCGTCGTGGGCACCAGGCGCTCCACCGCCTACGGCAGAGAAGCCTGCTCTCGCCTGACCTCGGACCTGGCCCGGGCCGGCGTGACTGTCATCAGCGGCCTGGCCTTGGGCATCGATGCAGTAGCCCACAGCGCCGCCCTGGAAGCGGGGGGCAGGACCATAGCCGTCATGGCCACTGGCCTGGACATCATCTACCCTGCACAGCACCGTGGCCTGGCCCAGGACGTAGCCCGGACAGGGGCCCTGGTGACCGAGCACCCCCTCGGCACCCGACCCAACGCCCAGACCTTCCCCCGTCGCAACCGCATCATCAGCGGCATGGCCCTGGGAGTACTCGTGCCGGAGGCCCCCGTAGACAGCGGCGCCATGTGGACCGTCCGCCACGCCCTGGAGCAGGGGCGAGACGTCTTCGCCGTCCCAGGGAGCATCTTCTCCCCCGTTAGCTCCGGCACCAACCGCCTGATCCAGGACGGGGCTAAGCTTGTCCTCACCGTCAGAGACATCCTGGAAGAGCTGAACCTGGCCACCGCTGTCATGGCCCAGCCGCCAGCCCAGCTTCCCCTCACTACCTCAGGCGGCGACGAGACGCGGATACTCACCCTCCTGGGCACAGAGCCCATCCACATCGACGACCTCCAGCACCAGACGGGTATGCCCATTGCCAACATCAGCAGCCTCCTTGCTATCATGGAGATCAATGGCCTTATCAGGCAGACACCCGGCATGCACTTCATCAGGGCCGGCGCCGCCGCTTCCGGCCTGTAGAGCGAGGCAGTATGGCAAAAGATCTCGTCATCGTCGAGTCCCCCGCCAAAGGCCGCACCATCGGCCTCTACCTGGGGGACCGCTACGTCGTAAAGGCCTCCCAGGGCCACGTGAGGGACCTTCCTGAGAAGGAGATGGGCGTTGACCTGACCGACGGCTTCTCCCCCAAGTACGTGGTGCCAAAAGAGAAACGCCCCATCGTCCAGGAGATCAAAAAGGCGGCCCTGGAGGCATCCGCAGTCTACCTGGCCACGGACCCGGACCGAGAGGGAGAGGCCATCTCCTGGCACCTGGTCCAGGCTGCGGGGCTGCAAAAGAAAGACGTGCACCGAGTGGTGTTCCATGAGATAACCGCGGAGGCTATCAGGGACGCCTTCAAGAAGCCCCGGCAAATAGACATGAACCTGGTCAACGCCCAGCAGGCCCGCCGCGTCCTGGACCGCCTCGTGGGCTACAGCCTGAGCCCCCTCCTCAGTCGAAAGCTCCGCTGGCCGGGCCTGTCCGCGGGGAGGGTCCAGTCCGCGGCCCTCCACCTCATAGTGGAAAGAGAGAAACAGGTCCAGGCCTTTGTGCCCAAGGAGTACTGGACTATCGAGGCCCAGCTCGCTCCCCAGCGCCCTGTAGGAAAGGGAGAGCCCCAGAGCTTCAAGGCCCTTCTCCACTCCCTTTGGGAGCGCAAGGAGAAGCTGAGCGTCCCTAGCCAGGCAGAGGCCCTGCGCCTCAAGACCGACCTACAAGGCGCCCGCTATCGCGTGGCCCAGGTCCAGAAGCGCCAGGTACGTCAGCGCCCGGCAGCACCCTTCACCACCGCCACCCTTCAGCAGGAGGCCTGGAGAAAGCTCCGATTCACTGCCAAGAGGACCATGGTCCTGGCCCAGCAGCTATACGAGGGTGTCCCCCTGGGGAAGGAGGGGCCCGTCGGCCTCATAACTTATATGCGGACCGACTCCACCCACGTCGCCCCAGAGGCCGTGAAGGAGGCCAGGGACTACATCGCCAGCGCCTTTGGCCCGCAGTACCTGCCCAAGGAGCGGCGAACCTATGTCACCAGAAGCAAGGGGGCCCAGGAAGCCCACGAGGCTATTCGCCCCACCTCTGCGAGGAGGACACCGGACTCGGTCAAGTCCCACCTGACTCCAGAACAGCTCAACCTCTACGATCTGGTCTGGAAGCGAATGGTGGCCTGTCAGATGGCCGATGCACTCC
This sequence comes from Chloroflexota bacterium, assembly GCA_016179845.1. Lineage (GTDB taxonomy): Bacteria > Chloroflexota > Dehalococcoidia > Lucifugimonadales > JACPCK01 > JACPCK01. The sequence continues at coordinate 4,767 of JACPCK010000024.1, forward strand.
TGGACTCGACAACCGTGGAGATACAGTCCTACGCCACCCACTCCAGCGCAGAGTACCGCCTGAGGGCCACAGGCTCCGTCCTCGCCTTCCCCGGCTTCAGAGCCCTGTACAGGGAGGACCGGGACGAGCCTGAAGATGAGGAGTCCCTGCCTCTCCCCAACCTCTCTGAGGGCGAGGCGCTGGACTGCCTGGACCTGTCCGCGGATCAGCATTTCACCCAGCCGCCTCCCCGGTACACAGAGGCCACTCTCGTAAAAGCCCTGGAGCAGAAAGGCATTGGCCGTCCCAGCACCTACGTCCCCATCATCTCCACCATCCAGGAAAGGGGGTATGTCCATAAGAAGGAGAGCCGCTTTGAGCCCCTCCCTCTGGGCACAGTGGTGGACGATCTCCTGACCCGCCAGTTCCCCATGGTGACCGACCTGGACTTCACAGCCCGCATGGAGGAGGAGCTGGACGACATCGCCCGCGGAAAGCGCCCCTGGCAGCCTGTCGTCAAGAGTTTCTATGGCCCCCTGGAGGCGGACCTGGAAAAGGCCAAGAAAGACACCACCCCTATCTACGTGCCCACGGGCGAGACCTGCGAGCTGTGCAGCAAGCCCATGATCCTCAAGAGCGGCCGCTTCGGAAAATTCCTCTCTTGCTCCGGGTACCCCGATTGTCGCCACTCACTCCCCTTCCGGGTCCGCGTAGGTGTGCCCTGCCCTGAGTGCAAAGGCGACCTGGTCCAGCGACAGGCCAGGAAGGGCCGCGCCAAAGGAGGAAGGCGGGTCTTCTACGGCTGCGCCAACTACCCCCAGTGCACCTTCACCGTCGGCTCCAAGCCCCTCCCTCAGCCCTGCCCTCAGTGCAGCGGCCTCCTGGTCGACGCCCGACGCAACCATGCCCGATGCATCGCCTGCAAGTACTACGGCCCTGTGACCAGTGAGAAGGAGCCTGCCTCCGCATGAATGCCCAGCCGGACTCCTCGTTAGAAGGCCTGCGCCAGCAATACCGGCACTACCTCCAGTCCCAGCGGGACCTGGCGCCAGCTACCCTCCGCAACTACCTCCAGGACCTGGAGACCTTCTGGCGTTTCCTGGCCGAGAGAAAGGTCTCTGCCCTTCCCTCCATCGACCGCCTGTTCCTGCGGGCATATCTGGCCCGCCTCATCACCTGGGGCTACGTCAGGGCCAGCATCGCCCGCAAGGTCAGCGCCCTCCGCTCCCTCTTCCGCTTTCTCTCCAGGACAGGCCAGCTAACCGCCGACCCTACTAAGGAACTGGAGTCCCCTAAGCTGGACCGCCGCCTGCCCCAGTTCATCGATCACGAGGGCATGAGAGCCCTCCTCCAGCCGCCCTCCTATCCCGCGGGCCCCCTGGGGCTGCGGGATAGGGCCATCCTGGAGCTCCTGTACGCCTCAGGGGCCCGCCTCAGCGAGATTTCCTCCCTCACCCTGGACCAGCTTGACCTTTCGGTGAACACGCTTCGCGTCCTGGGCAAGGGCTCCAAAGAGAGGGATGTGCTCATCGGAATGCCTGCCCGCCAGGCCCTGGAAGCCTACCTGGCAGATGGACGCCCCCTGCTGGCGACGCCCAGAAGCGGCAGGGCACTGTTCCTGAACCGGTACGGAGGCACCCTCTCGCGGCGCACAGTCCAGAAGCTCGTCAAGGGCTACGCCATCAGGGCGGGCCTGGACCCCAGAGTCCACACCCACACCCTCCGCCACACCTTCGCCACCCACATGCTGGACGGCGGCGCCGACCTGCGGGTGGTCCAGGAGCTCATGGGCCACGCCTCCCCCGCCACGACCCAGATATACACTCACGTGACCCAGGCCCAGATGAGGAAAGTCTACCTGGCGGCCCACCCCCGGGCCAGAAAAGGTACGGCAAAGGAAGGGACAGCGCCATGAAATTCCTGGTCATCAACGGCCCCAACCTGAACCTCCTCGGAACACGGGACCCGGCCCTCTATGGCAACCTCACCCTGGAGCAGATAGAGAACACCCTCCGCAGGCGGGCCGCCCGCCTCAAGGCCGAGCTGGAGTTCTTGCAGTCCAACAGCGAGGGGACCCTCATCGACTTCATCCAGCAGAAGGCCCCCGAGTCCTCCGGCATCATCATCAACCCCGGCGCTCTCACCCACTACGGCTACTCCCTCCGAGACGCCCTGGCCGATACAGGCCTCCCCGTAGTGGAGGTGCACCTGTCCAACATCTACGCCCGCGAGGGGTGGCGGGCCCACTCGGTGATGGCGGCCGTGGCCAGGGGCCAGGTCTCCGGCCTCGGCTGGCGAGGCTACCTGTACGCCCTGGAGTTCCTGGTGGCCCAGGTCTCCCGCCGGCGCCGGCAGTGAGTGGAAAAACAGAGCGCTAGACCTGAATAGCCGCCGGCGTGCCGGACCTTCCTCCACGCCGCCGCTGTCACAAGCGGCCGGGCGACGACCTTCCCCAGGCCTATCGTGAGCAAAACGCCTTAGCCAGGGACTGACCTCGGCGAGTGTAGATAAGGGCCTTGGAACACTACGTCGCCCCTCTGCGACAGGGCTTCAACAGCAGCCTCAGCAATGGCCTGCGCACTCTTGATGTCCAGGGAGCGGTCACTGTCTGCAATCCTCTGAGCGATATCGCTGAGCGTACATGGCCGCTCGGCGACCAGTGTCTTCACCAGGGTATCCATGGATTCCAGAGTAAAGTTGGCGCACATACTGTCTATAAGAAACTTGATGGACGGCATATTACACCTCCTCGCGGGCTGCAGCCGGATATACTCATGGCCTGGCCTCTCCTACTTACGATCCATCGGCCAGCCGTTCCTAGCCCTGCAGGTGCTTGCTGAAGAACTCGAACACCTTCTGCCAGCCGTCCATGGCCTGCTGCGGCCGGTACATGGGCCGGTCGTAGTAGAAGAACCCGTGTCCCGCCCCATCGTACCTGTGGAACTCGTACTCCTTGCCGTGCTTTTTCAGCTCCGCCTCATGCTGGTTCACCTGCTCCGGCGACGGGCTCTGGTCCTCGTTGCCAAAGAGCCCCAGCAGCGGGCATGACAGGCCCTTGGTGTACTCAATTGGCGCCACGGGCTGCGCCGGCGTCAGCTCCCACTGGGCCTGGACGACACGGCCACCCCAGAGGTCTACCGCGGCGTTGAACCCCTTCGTTCGGTTCACCACCAGCACCGCTTGCCGCCCGCCCGAGCATGAGCCGATGATGCCAACCTTGCCGCTGCTGTAGGGCAGCGCCCTCAAGTAGTTCATAGCGGCCTCGCAGTCGCCTATCACGCTCTCATCAGGCACCCCGCCTGCCCCACGCGCCATCGCTGCCACCTCGTCCGGCCTTCCGTGGCCAAAACGAGAGTACAGGTTCGGGCTGAGGGCCACATAGCCGTGCTGAGCGAACCGACGGGTCGTTTCGCGATAGAACTCGTCCCAGCCTGGCAGGTGGTGAATTAGCACAATACCAGGATAAGGCCCCGACCCCAGCGGGCGGGAAAGGTACGCGTTGATCAGGTCGCCGTTATGCCCATTCATGACGATTGTCTCTGCCAGCATCCCCTCGTAGGCATCGGTCCTCAACTGGTTCCACATGCTCTCCCTCCTTCTGCAATACTGGTCCGCTCAGCATACTCTTGGCCCTGGCCCCGCATCTCTCATATCGGGCTCCGCCGGCCAGGATGGAGCCCTTGTGCGATGGCAGTAGTGTAACACTGCCATCTCGTTCTGGGTCAACCCCCGCGGATGTTGAAGACGCTAAAGCTTCCTGTAGCCTGCTCCCAGCTCACCTCCACACCATGAACCTCGGCGCCAGGTGGACCCTCCCGCAGATAGCCCAGCAGCTCCTCCAGCGCCGCCATTGGACCTTCCGCTACCACCTCCACGGTGCTCCCGTCGGGGAGGTTACGCACCCACCCGGTGAGCCTCAGCCTTCCAGTGTGCTCCCTGGCAAACTGCCGGAAGTAGACTCCCTGTACCCGGCCTCTGACCAGGGCCCTCAGCCTCCCTTGGCCTCCGGCTCCTATCTCTTGAGGTGTTGCCATTTCTTCGCCTGCCAGAACTCTCGGCTCCTGTATTTTACAGCCACGGGGGCCTGCACCGGCTTTGTGCGAAAGGCCCCTGGCCACGGATGCTCCAGGCCTCCCCGAAAGCGAACGGCAGTCCCCCTATGGTAAAGTTATCCTCACGACCCTTCCAAATCTGAGCGCAGGACCCGGGTAAACTGGAGGTCCAGGATTACACCATGAAAGAGCGGCTGGAAAAGCTAAAGCACGAGCTTCAGGAGGCGCGCCTTGACGCCCTCATCGTCTCCACGCCGGAGAACCGGCGCTACCTCTCCGGCTTCGTCGGCACCGCCGGCTACCTGGTGATCACCGCTGACGCCGCCGTACTGGCCACCGACTTCCGCTACGTGGAGCAGGCCGGACACCAGGCGCCCCACTTTCGGGTCCTCCGTATCGGCGCCGACTGGGCGTGGCTGCCCAAGCTGTTGACGGAGCTGGGGGCTCAGAGGACTGGACTCGAGGCCCAGAACGTCACCGTTGCCACATACAAGCAGATGGCCGATGCATTAAAGGAGGCGCACTCTGAGGGCCCCCTCACACTGGTGCCCACCCAGGGCATCGTGGAGGGCCTGCGGGCCGTCAAGGACCCTCAGGAGCTGGCGCTGCTGGAAAGGGCCGCCCGTATCGCCTCCGACGCCTTCGACTCCGTCGCGCCCGCCATCGGGCCAGGCCAGACGGAGAGGGAGATCGCCTGGCGCCTGGAGCTCCACATGCGAGAGCACGGCGCGGAGGCGATGGCCTTCGACATCATTGTCGCCTCCGGGCCCAACGGGGCCCTGCCCCACCATCGCGCCTCCGACCGGGCCCTCCAGCCCGGCGATCCCGTGGTCATCGACATGGGAGCCCGCTTCGATGGCTATAACTCCGATATGACCCGCACCATCTGCCTGCCCCCGGTGAGCGACACCTTCAAGAGAGTATACGATACGGTCCTGGCCGCCCAGCTCACCGCCGTCCACACCATCCAGGCCGGCATGACGGGCCACCAGGCCGACTACACGGCCCGCTACCTCATCCAGAAGGCCGGCCACGGCGACAACTTCGGACACAGCCTGGGCCACGGCATCGGCCTCGCCGTCCACGAGGCCCCACGCCTGGGCATAGACTCCCAGGCCCGCCTGGAGGACGGCGTGGTCTTCACCATCGAGCCCGGCATCTACATCACCGGCTGGGGCGGCGTCCGCATCGAGGACATGGCCGTCCTGGATAAGGGCCGCCCCCGCCTCCTCACCACCGCCCGCAAGCAGGAGACATCAAGGGCATAGGTCAGCTAGTGTAATCCTAATATCCGTAGGCTTGTTCCTACTAGAGCCGATCTGGAGAATCCCTCTCCCACTTGGGGAGGTGCGCCGCCGAACGCAGTTCGGGGTGGGCCGGAGGGAACCAACACCTTGAGGAGGAGCGATAGACTGCGCCCTGGCGGAATTGCTGAACAATTTCTAGCAGACCTCCGTTGCCAATCCACACCCCCAGTGCTACTATAAACACCAAAAGTCGGCCTTTAGAGACGTCGCTGTCGGAGACCCGTCAAGGACCACATCCATGGGCTACCAGGAGATCGAAGACGCCCTGAGCGCCTCCCGCCGTGAGGGGAAGGTCGCCATCATCCCATTCCTCACCGTGGGCTACCCCAATGTTGCCGCTACTCTGGAGCTGGCCCCCGCCCTGGCCCAGGCCGGAGCCGCCGTGTTCGAGCTGGGCGTCCCCTTTAGCGACCCGTTGGCCGACGGCGCCACCATCCAGCGCACCAGCTTCCATGCCCTCAAGGAGGGCGTCTCCCTCCGCACCTGCCTGGACGTCTGTGCCCGCCTCAGGGCCAGGGGGCTCAAGACCCCCATCGTCCTCATGGGCTACTACAATCCCATTCTCCAGCTAGGCCTGGAGGAGTGCGCTAGGGCCGCAGTCGCTGCCGGTGTCGACGGCTTCATCGTGGCGGACCTGCCTGCCGAGGAGTCGGGGCCATTCCGCCATACCTGTGAATCCAGCGGCCTGGGCCTCATACCGCTCCTGGCCCCCACCAGCCCAGAGGGGCGCATCGCCGCCGCCTGCCGGGAGGCTAGGGGCTTCGTTTACTGCGTTAGCCTCACTGGCATCACCGGCGCCCGGTCCCAGCTCTCCTCAGAGGTGGCCCGCCTGGTTCAGACCGTCCGCCGCCACACAGAGCTTCCAGTGGCGGTAGGCTTCGGCATCTCCACGCCTGAGCACGTAGAAACCGTCGCCGAGTACGCTGATGCTGCCGTCGTCGGCAGCGCCCTCCTGGACGTCATCACTGCCTCTCAACAGGAGAACTTCGTGGAAAAGGCCGCCGCCTTCATCGCCCACCTCGCCGGCCGCAGGGCAAGGGTCCCCGGGGGTCCAAGAGCATGAACGCCATCTGTCGCGGCCTGAGAGGCGCCACCACCGCCGACTCCAACACGAAAGAGGCCATCCTTTCGGCTACCAGAGAGCTCCTTGAACGGCTGGCGAAGGCCAACCAGATTGCCCCAGAGGACCTGGCTGCCGCCTTCTTCACCACCACCCGGGACCTGAACGTGGAGTTCCCCGCTGTCGCTGCCCGACAGATGGGCTGGAACGGCGTGGCCCTCCTCTGCGGCCACGAGATGGATGTGCCCGACGGCCTGCCAGGATGCGTCCGCGTCCTCCTTCTGGTAAACACCACGAAACGCCCTGAGGAGCTGGTCCACGTCTATCTCAAAGGGGCCAAGGACCTGCGGAGCAGGGGGATCAACGGATGACCGTCGCCAGGACCACAGGCAAGGGCGCACCCGTCCTCATCGCCAGGGGAAGGTTTGCCAGGCCCCGAGGGGCTGTACACCCTTTCTCCTACACCAAATCCCTGTCGAGAGGAGCCCGATGAAGACCTTGCCAAAATTTCCAGCGAGGTAGACTCGATGATCATAGTCATGAGAAAGGACTGCTCCAGGGAGGACATAGCTCAGGTACAGCAACGCATTCGCCAGCGCGGCCTTAGCGACCACCTCTCCCAGGGAGTGGAGCGAACCATCATCGGCGTCCTGGGGTCCATATACCCGGAGCTGAAGGATGAGCTGGAGCTGATTCCAGGCGTCATGGAAGTGATACGTGTTACCAAGCCCTATAAGCTCTCCAGCCGCGAGTTCCACCCGGACAACACGGTAGTCAGGGTAGGCTCCGTAGTTATCGGAGGCGATGAGGTTGTCGTCATGGCCGGGCCATGCTCCGTAGAGAGCGAGGAGCAACTCCTGACCGCAGCCCGGGCCGTTCGGGCTGCCGGCGGCAGAATCCTCCGGGGTGGCGCCTTCAAGCCCAGAACCTCTCCCTACAGCTTCCGCGGCATGGGCGTAGAGGGCCTGCGCCTCCTGGCCAGAGCCCGGGAGGAGACCGGCCTGCCCGTCATCACTGAGGTAATGCAGCCCCAGGATGTCGAGCTGGTGGCCCAGTACGCCGATATTCTTCAGATAGGGGCCCGCAACGTCCAGAACTATATGCTCCTGGACGCGGTAGGGAAGATCAAGAAGGCTGTGCTGCTGAAACGCGGCTTCGCCACCACATACGAGGAGTGGCTCCTGTCCGCCGAGTACATCCTCAGCGCTGGCAATGAGGACGTCATCCTGTGCGAGCGGGGCATCCGCACCTTCGAGACCTACACCCGCAACACCCTGGACGTGGCGGCCATCCCTGTTATCAAAAAGCTGAGCCACCTGCCCGTCATCGCCGACCCCAGCCATGCCACCGGCCAGTGGAAACTGGTCACCCCCGTGGCCCTGGCTGCCGTTGCCGCTGGAGCTCATGGCCTCGAAATCGAGGTTCACCCCGAGCCCGACAAAGCCCTCTCCGATGGCGCCCAGTCCCTGACGCCAGAGAATTTCGCCAGGCTCATGGACCAGGTGCGGCTGGTGGCCCAGGCCCTGGGCAAGCGCGTGGCCGGGCCAGCGCCCGCCTCCGTGTAGGAACCATCGCCAGAGACCGCAGGGCCCAGGCCCCCTCACGGTCCCCCACCGCTCGCTACCAGCAGGGCGAAGGCACTCCTCGCCCCAGGCCTGCCTAAGAATGGGCCTTGCCCCGCTTTAAGAATGGGCCTTGCCCCGCTTATGGTTACCTGAGCGCGGCATCAAGTGAGTTGGCCGGTCCGTCCTGGCCCCATTTCATACGGATACCAGCCGATGCCGGAGCTGTCAAACGCTGAGCCTACAGCTATCAAGCAGCCTGTGGCTCAAGCCGCCCCGCAGATGCTAGCTCCCTTCGTCGCCGCCGTTCTGGCTGAACTGCTGGTCGCTGAAGACGCCCATGTCCCTACCCTGGTGGACGTGGACGATGAACTCCTCCCTGGTGATGCCCACCGAGTCCAGGAGCTCGTCGTCGATGACCTCGATGAGCTCGTTTATGGACTCCTGGGTGAGGCTCTCGTTGACGCAGAGGGTAGCGTGGACGATGGAGGGCGTATAGTGGAGGTCCACCCGCCCTACGCTGGCCTCATTCTCCAGGATGGCATAACACTCCGAGTTGGGCGTGCGGCATTCTCTTTCAAAATAGTAATGTGCCATGGCCTACCTCCTCAGCCGGGCTCCACGGGCAGCCCTAGAAGGAGTAGGGGTCACTCCCGCACCTGCCCGGTGCCCAGAACTATCCACTTGTAAGAGGTGAGCTCCTTGAGGCCCATAGGCCCTCGGGCGTGCATCTTGCTGGTGCTGATGGCCACCTCAGCCCCCAGGCCGAGCTGGCCGCCGTCGGTGAAGCGAGTGCTGGCGTTGACGTAGACGGCCGCGGCGTCCACCTCGTCCAGGAACCGCATGGCGGCACCGTAGTCCTCGGTGACGATGGCCTCCGAGTGGCCGGAGCCGTAGGTCTGAATGTGGTCCAGGGCCTCCTCCAGGGAGTCTACCACCTTGACGGCTGCAATGAGGTCCAGGAACTCCTTGCCCCAGTCCTCCTGGGCGGCAGGGACTACCCGGGCCCTCTCCAGGGGGGCCAGTAGGCTCCAGGCTCGCTGGTCACAGCGGAGCTCCACCCCCGCCCCACCCAGCTCCCGGGCCACCAGGGGCAGGAACCTGGACGCCACGTCGGCGTGGACAAGGACGGTATCCAGGGCGTTGCAGACGGTGGGCCTCTGAACCTTGGCGTTGTAGACGATGGCCACGGCCTTCTTCAGGTCTGCTGCCCTGTCCACGTAGGTATGGCAAATACCAATGCCGCCCGTGACCACGGGCATGGCGGCCTCCTGGGCGGCAAACCGTATCAGGTCGGCGCCGCCGCGCGGTACAAGGAGGTCAATGTACTGCTTCAGCTTAAGCATGTCGTACACCACGGCGCGGTCGGTATTATCTATGAACTGGACTGCATCCTCGGGGACGCCAGCGCTGGCGCAGGCCCTGCGAACCAGGCCTGCCAGGACCCTGTTGGAGTTGACGGCCTCGGAGCCACCGCGAAGTATGCAGGCGTTGCCCGACTTGAGGGACAGGGCAGAGATGTCAATCGTTACATTGGGGCGGCTCTCGTAGATAGCACCGATGACGCCCAGGGGGACCCGCCGCTTTCCCACGATGAGGCCGTTGGCCAGGGTCCTCATGTCAAAGGTCTCCCCCACGGGGTCCGGCAGGGCGGCCACCTTCAGCACGTCTTCAGCCATGGCGCTAAGTCGTGAGGGATTCAGCATGAGCCGGTCCAGGAGGGCTGCCGAGAGGCCGGCCTCCTTTTCCGACCGCAGGTCCCTGCCATTGGCCTCCAGGGCCTCTTCCTGGCGTGCCCGGAGAAGGCCTGCCAACTCCACCAGGGCCTGGTCCTTCACGCGGCTGGAGAGACGCGCCAGATGGCGTGCCGCCTTCCTGGCGGCCTTGCCCACGGCCTCCAGGTCTGTTGCCACAGGCTCCTTCATTCTGGTCACGGGTCTGCTCCGCTCCCCTATAGAACGACCATGTTGTTGCGGTGGACGACCTCAGCGCCGTAGTCGCACCCCAGGGCCTCGCCTATTCGGTCGGACCTGAGTCCCTTGATGCGCTCAACCTCAGCGGCGCTGTAGTTGCTGATGCCACAAGCTATGCGAGCATCGTCTGGCCCCAGGATGGCGACGATGTCGCCCCGCTGGAACTCTCCCCTTACGCGCTGGACACCCGCGGGCAGGAGGCTACGGCTCTGCTCTTGCAGGGCCCTGGCGGCGCCCCCGTCCACCACGATGGCCCGCTTGGCGTTGAGGCCGCTGAGCATCCAGCGCTTGCGGCTTTCCAGGCGGGTCACCGCAGGGGAGAAGTAGGTCCCCATGGCCTCCCCGCCAGCCAGGCGCACGAGAACGTCTCTCTCCCTGCCATCGGCTATGATCACAGGAACACCGGCCGTGGTGGCCAGCCGGGCAGCGTCCAGCTTGGCAGCCATGCCCCCACGCCCACTCCTACTCCATGAAGATCCAGCCATGGACTCCACCTCCCCATCTATGCGCTCCACCCTGGGAATGAGGCGTGCGCTGGGGCTCACGTGGGGGTCGGCAGTGTACAGGCCACCTATATCGCTGAGCATGATGAGGACATCGGCTTCAATCAAACCGGCGACCATCGCCGAGAGGGCATCGTTATCGCCGAAGGTCTCGTGGAGCTCCTCGACAGCCACCACGTCGTTCTCGTTAATAATAGGCACCACCCCCAGCTCCAGCAGGGTGAGCAGCGTGTTGCGGACGTTCAGATAGCTCTGACGGTGGGTCAGGTCTCCCCGCGTCAAAAGGGCCTGGGCCACGTTGATGCTCTTCTGAGCGAAGAGCTGCTCATAGGCATGCATAAGGCGGGCCTGTCCCACGGCGGCCAGTACCTGGCGAAAGTTTATGTCTCTGCTCTCCTTGCCTCTATCCAGCACCTGCCGGCCTGCTGCCACCGCCCCCGACGTGACCAGGGCCACCTCCACGCCGCCCTGGCGGAGGACGGCTATCTGCTCTGCCAGAGAGGCCATAAGCTCCAGGTCCAGATGGTCCCTGGTGGCGGTGAGCAGGTTAGTGCCTGCCTTGACCAGCATGCGCCCATACAGGAGGCGAGGCGATCTCTCTCGAGAGAAGAGGGGAGTCTCCCTAGCCTGGGCCAACAGTCGTCCTTTCCGTGGCGAGATGAAGGCGCCTGATGATGTTCATATTATAGCAAGGTCAGGTTTCGGCATGCTAGAATTGAGACAAATAGAGGTCGAATGGAGATGGAGGGCTAATGGCCGGGCCGTTAGCCCCTTTCGGTGTTGGAGACCATGGCGCTAGGCGGGCTTCTTAGCCTCCTCCATCGCAGCCGGTGGTGGAGGGAACTGGGCGAGGCCGTAGAGAAGGAGGCCTCGCGGGATATCTCTGTGCCCGATTCAGGAAAGGCCTATCTTCTGGCAGCCGTAGCCGCGAGCTTTCGGCGCCCTGCCCTGATTGTCACCCATAGCCCAGAGAGCTCCCGCAGACTATATGAGGAGCTCCTCCTCTGGTGTGGCGAGGGCGGCACGATTCTCCACTTCCCGGAGACGGAGGCTCTCCCCTTTGAGCGGCTGACCGTGGACGAGGCCACAGTCCACGGTCGCCTACGTGTGCTGTCAATACTGCTGGAAGAGAAGGCGGGAGCCCGCACAGGGGATGCCCCTCCGGTGATAGTTGCCTCTGCGCACGCGCTGGCCCAAAAGACCCTATCCCTTGAGGTTGCTGCGGCTGCTTTTCACAGGCTCCGGGAAGGTGAGCGCGTGGATGTCTCCGCGCTCCTTCTGAGATGGCAAAGGCTGGGATACCGCGTGGAGCCTGCCGTGGAGGCTGTAGGGACCATGGCCAGGCGGGGCGGTATTCTGGACATCTTTTCCCCCAGCATGGATTTGCCGGCCAGAATCGAGCTGCTGGGGAACGATATCGAAAGCATGCGCCTCTTCGACCCCCTGACCCAGCGGTCGCAGGAAAAGGTCAGGGAGATAGCCGTAGTGCCCGCTTCCGAGATTCTGACCGGGTTTGCGGAAAAGAGTGAGATACTGAAGCTGCTCAACGCACTGGACTTCACCCGATGCAGCACATCCACCGCCGACCGCATCCGGCATGACCTTGCTACTCTGGCCTCTGAAGGCCTGCCGGAGGACCTTTACTTCTACGCCGGGCTTTTCAACAACGGGTGCCTTCTAGACTATCTTCCAAAGGAAGCCGTTCTCGTGCTTGATGAGCCATCCCTCGTGGAGGAGGCCTGCCGGGAGGTAGACCTGCGGGCTGAGGAGTTGCGGCGGCAGAAGGAGGAGCGCGGCGACCTCCCAGCCAACTTCCCTAGCCACCTTTTCCGCTGGGAGGAGCTGGCGCCTTATCTTGAGTCCCGGTGGGCCCTGCGCCTGTTCCGCTGGGCCATGGAGGGCCGGAGCGAGATTACAGTGCTAGAACCCGCACAGTACCGGGGCCGCCTGGACTCCTTGGGCTCTGACATGCGGCGCATGGTAGAGGAGAGACGGCGGACCGTCCTGGTTACGCTCAACCAGAAGCGCCTGGCTGAGGTGCTGACGGGGAAGGGCGTGACGGCCATCGTAGGGGAGGACCTGCGGGAGGAACCACCTCCAGGGAGCATCATCATTCTCCCGGGCATCCTCCCAGAGGGCTTTGTCATGCCCCTGGAAGACGGCACTCTGGTGCTTCTCACGGACAAGGAGCTCTTCGGTACCGCCAAGCAGCGGCGCACCACGGCCCGCTTCTCCCGCAGCTACAACGCTTTCCTGGCTGATCTGAGCCCCGGCTCCTACGTGGTACACATAGACCATGGTGTCGCCCGATTTGTAGGCACTGGCAAGGTGTCATCAGAGCTGGGGGAGAAGGAGTACCTGATCCTGGAGTACGCCGAGGGCGACAAGCTTTACGTGCCCTTGGACCAATTGGACCGGGTAGGCCCCTACATGGCCCCGGGAGATCATGCCCCTTCTCTCACCCGCCTGGGGACCCAGGAGTGGGCCAGGGTCAAGGAGCGGGTGAAGAGGTCCGCCCAGGAGATGGCCCGAGAGCTGCTGGAACTGTACTCGACCAGGGAGCTGGTCCAGGGCCACGCCTTCCAGGCTGATACGCCCTGGCAGGCGGAGCTGGAAGAGGCCTTCCCGTACGTTGAGACACCAGACCAGCAGTCCGCCATTGAGGAGGTGAAGCAGGACATGGAGTCGCCCAGGCCTATGGACCGCCTGGTGTGCGGCGACGTGGGCTACGGCAAGACGGAGGTGGCCATCAGGGCTGCCTTCAAGGCCCTCATGGACGGGAAACAGGTGGCCGTCCTGGTACCTACCACCATCCTGGCCCAGCAACACTACGCCACCTTCACGGAGCGGATGGCGCCCTTCCCAGCGCACGTCGAGGTGCTAAGCAGGTTCCGCACTGCCAGGGAGCAGGAGGCAGTCCTTCAGGGCCTGAAAGAGGGCAAAGTAGACGTGGTGGTCGGCACCCATCGCCTGCTCCAGAAGGACGTGGCCTTCAGAGACCTGGGCCTCGTCATCGTGGATGAGGAGCAGCGCTTTGGAGTGGCCCACAAGGAGAAGCTGAAGCAGGCGAGACGAGAGGTGGACGTGCTGACCCTCTCAGCCACGCCTATCCCCAGGACCCTCAACATGGCCCTTACGGGAATCAGGGACATGAGCACCATGGAAACCCCTCCGGAGGCGCGCCTGTCGGTAAAGACGTACGTTTCCGAGTACAGCGAGGACCTGATCAGGGAGGCCATAATTCGGGAGTTGGACCGGGACGGGCAGGTCTTCTTCCTGCACAACCGGGTAGAGACCATCTACGCCGTAGCAGAGAGGCTGAAAGCCCTGGCGCCCGAGGCCCGCATCGGTGTGGCCCACGGCCGCATGCAGGAGGAGCTCCTGGAGCGGACGATGGCCCAATTCACCGGCGGTGAGGTAGACGTGCTGGTCTGCACGACCATCATAGAGGCAGGGCTGGATATACCCAACGTAAACACCCTCATCATCAACCGAGCAGACCGGTTTGGCCTGGCCCAGCTATACCAGCTTCGGGGCCGCGTGGGGCGGGGCGTCCACCGGGCCTATGCTTATCTGCTGATCCCCAAGGGCGGGAGGATCACAGAGACGGCCCAGAGGCGTCTCAAGGCCATCCTGGCAGCCTCAGAGCTTGGAGCTGGCTTCCGCATCGCCATGAAGGACCTGGAGATAAGGGGCGCAGGCAATCTGCTGGGGCCGGAGCAGAGCGGCCAAATCCAGGCCGTGGGCTTTGAACTCTACTGCCGCCTGCTTCGGGAGGCGGTGGAAGAGGCCCGGGCCCAGGGTGTGGTGAAGGAGAAGGGGCCACCACAAGAGGAGCCCCAGACAGAGGTCAAGGTGGACATCCCCATACCCGCCTATATACCAGAAGCCTACGTGCCGGACCTACCGACGAGGCTCGGCATGTACCGGAGGTTTGCTCGAATCGGCTCCCGCGAGGAGGCCGGAGGCCTGGCTGAAGAGCTGAAGGACCGGTTCGGCCCGCTGCCCGTTCCTGTACAGGACCTTCTCTATGTGGTGGAGCTAAAGGCCCTGGCCGGCTCGGCTGGGGTTGTCTCTATTAGCAAGGACGGTGGTGAGCTTGTGCTACAGATGAGGGAAGAGATAGGAGGAGCACACCTGGCTTTGCAGAGAGCCTTGGGCCCACAGGCCAGAGTGGGCAACACCCAGGTGCGTTTAGATGTCCGGGACAAGTGGCAGAAGCGTCTCGTCCAGGTTCTAGAAAGGATAGACCAGTTCAGGGCACGATTGAGAGAGCTTGTGGGGGCATGAGCAAGCTCACGTTGAGTCCTGGTCAAGGAGAACAGTCTAGCAGGGAGGTGGCCTCCCGGGTTGTTTGGGTTACGCCTCCACGTGCACCTTCCGGGCCCGGGCCTGGCGATAGCGCTCATCGTTGGAGAGGACCTTCTTGCGCAGGCGCAGGTTTTTAGGGGTGACCTCTACCAGCTCATCGGTGTTGATGAAGTCCAGGCACTCCTCCAGACTCATGATAACGGCAGGGGTCAGGCGGACAGCAATGTCTGCTGTGGATGACCGAATGTTGGTCTGTTTTTTCTCCTTACAAACGTTGACGGCCACGTCGTCGTCGCGAGTGTAGAGACCTACGATCATCCCCTCGTAGACTGGGGTTCCTGGCTCCACAAAAGTGGTGCCCCGGCCCTGGGCGGTATTCAGGCCGTAGGCTACGGCGACTCCTGCCTCGGAGGCTACCAGGGCACCGCTACGGGATGGGTGAATCTGCCCAAGAAGGGGCTCGTATTCCAGGAGTTGGCTGTTCATCACTCCGTTGCCCCGAGCAATGCGCAAAAAGTAGCTGTTGAACCCAATTAGCCCCCGGGTGGGGATCCTGAATTCCAGGTGGGTGTTTCCCTTGCCGTCATACCGCATGTCTGTCATCTTGGCTAAACGCGAAGCCAGGTTCTCTGCCAAGGGGCCGATAAGGTCCAACTGCGTGTCGATCATGAGTAGCTCGTAGGGCTCCAGCGTGACCCCACCACTCTCTTTGAGCACGGCCTCTGGCTTGGACACCTGGAACTCGAAACCCTCACGCCGCATGGTCTCGATAAGGATTGCCAGATGGAGCTCACCACGGCCAGACACCAGGAGCTCGTCCGGGGAATCCGTCTCCTGGACGCGGAGGCTGACGTTGGTCTGAAGCTCTCGCAGAAGTCTGGCATGGAGTTGCCTCGACATGCTTGACCGACCCTCACGCCCCGCGAAAGGCGAGGTATTGACGCCGATGGTAATGCTGACTGTCGGCTCATCAACGATGATGGGTGGCAGCGCCTCAGGATATTGCGCTGAGGCGATGGTGTCGCCGATTGACACCTGCTCAACCCCTGCTACGGATACAATCTCCCCAGCAGCCGCCTGCTGCACTTCCAGTTGCTCTAAGCCCTGAAAGACATATAGCCGCTCGACTTTGTAGGGAGATTGCCTCGCCTTCCTGTCTATTCGTACGACCGATTCCCCTAAGGAAATGGAGCCTCGGAAGATCCGTCCAATGGCGATCTGACCCAGGTGGTTATCATAGGCCAGAGCGGCGACCAGTAGCTGAAGCGGCGCCTCTCTATCGCCGGAGGGCGGTGGTAGCTGGTGCAGTATGGCCTCAAAGAGGGGCACCATATCCCGTGGCGCGGCGTTGGGGTCATCCATCGCATACCCCAGGCGGGCCGAGGCGTACAGGATGGGAAAATCCAGTTGCTCGGTATCGGTGGCCAGGTCTAGGAACAGGTCCTGGACCAGACCCACTACCTCCTGGACCCGGGCGTTGGGCCGGTCCACCTTGTTGATGACAACTACTGGCTTGAGCCGTTTGGCCAAGGCCTTCCTCAGCACGTAGCGCGTCTGCGGCATAGGCCCGTCGACAGCGTCTACTACTAAGAGGCAGCCATCAGCCATGCTGATAACACGCTCCACCTCCCCGCTGAAGTCAGCGTGCCCGGGGGTATCTATGATGTTGATCTTGACGCCCTTATAGGTTATTGCGGTGTTCTTGGCCAGGATGGTAATGCCTCGCTCTCGCTCCAGGGGGTTGCTGTCCATGATGAGCTCCCCCACCTGCTGATTGTCTCGGAAGACATGGCTTTGCTTGAGCAAGGCGTCTACCAGGGTGGTCTTGCCGTGGTCCACATGAGCAATTATGGCAATGTTTCTGATGTCGTTCCGCAGGTGGCTGTCCATACCTCGTCCGAAAAAAGTGCTGGCCGATAAGGCCAGCACTGAATGCTCTACCTATCATACCACGACTGTGCTGGAAATACATAGCCATCCGCCCCTACATTCCTGCTCGCTCCTACCCTGCGCGGAAGAGGCGGCCGGGCCGCCCCATGGCCAGCTACCGGAAGGAGTATGCCCAGCGCTGGATCGTCGAGCGCACTTTCGCCTGGCTGGGGAACTTCCGCCGCCTGCTGATGCGCCACGAGCGGCTCCTTCGGGTCTACCACGGCTTCATGCTCCTAGCTTTCGTGCTCATCTGCTTGGCAAGGATTTTCGAATAGCCTCTGAGGTTGAATGGAATGGAAGGCAATCCTCCTATCATTATTCGTCGTCGATGGCCTAGGCCACTCCCGGCTTCACGGTTTCTACTTGATGCTATGGGATAGTTGCTTGGGAAGAAGCGTCCTGCCCACCCCCTGATCGCGCGGCTCGGCGGATAAGAGGCCGAGTTTTGCCAACTCTCTTAGGAGGCTTTGGCCTTGCTGTGCGGGTGCTGGCCCCAGCGGTCGTAGGAGGCGATGGCCTCTACAGGCTTGCGACGGGCACCGCCGAATTTCTCCCCCTCACCTGGGTAGCCCAGTGGAATGAGGCAGGCCGTGATCCATCCCGCAGGGATGCCCAGCAGCTCCTTTACCTCTTTCTCGAAGCGCCGGTGGTTGGTGGTGAAGCAGGTGCCGAGGCCAAGGCCACGGGCCGCTAGCATGAGCATCTGGGCAAAGGGGTAGATAGAGGAGCCGATGAAAAACGACTCTTCGCCTTCAGCGCAGACGATGAGGATCACGGGGGACTCACCGATGTGCTGGGCCATGTCCCAGCCGGTGCGCAGGAAGGTGGGGGTCTCTCTGTGGAGCCCCCGTGCCCGGTTCTCCTGGGTCGCCTTCCAGTAGAACTCCCCCAGGCGGCGCTTGAGCTCTGGGTCCCGGACCACGACCACATGCCAGGGCTGGCGATTTCCACCGCTTGTGGCATGGCTCGCCGCCTCGATGACCTTGTGGATAGCGTCCTCCGGCACTGCCGCCGAGGAGAAGCGTCTGACGGCTCTGAGGGTGTCGATGGCCTCAAATAGGGGTATATTCTCCATTTTGCACAACCTCCTGATAGTTCGTTTCCGTGGTTGACTGGAAGAGCCAAAGACCCTGAGAGACTATTGCCTTAGGATGGAGAGCCGCCCGGCCCGGGAGGCCCGCCATCGCTTCCCTGGCTCGATGCTGATAGCATACGTCTGCCCCTGCGCCTTTTCAAGCCCCAATCCCTGCTGCTGAGGGCCTTTACCCGTTGACATAGGCCGCTGAACAGGGCGATAATCGACTTCTTACATCGCGTTCTATGTCTTCGATATCACATAGGGAGGGAAACCCATGTCCAGAGAGACTGAGGCTATAGCCCAACGGTTCCACATGGAGATCTTCCAGCACGGCAGGCTGGAGGTGGCGGACGATATCGTAAGCCGCGATTTCATTAACCACTTTCCGGGCTATCCCAAGGAATGGCGGCGGGGCCCTGAGGGCGTCAAGAAGTATGCTGCTGCCCTTCGTACTGCATTTCCCGACCTCTACATCACCCACGAGGAGACCCTCTCAGGCGGGGACGTGGTGATGATCCGCTGGACGATGACTGGCACCCATAAAGGGGCGATCTTCGGCATTGCTCCTACGGGGAAAGCGGTAAAGGTGACTGGGATAGACCTGTACCGGGTCTGGGGGCCCCGGATCGCTGACCTGTGGCAGGGCTGGGACCAGTACGGTATGCTCCAGCAGATGGGGGTGGTCTCCCTGGCCGGCCAGGCCAAAGCCTAGCCGACAGATGCGAGAGGCCCTTTTGCCCAGCCACTATTCCAGGCACGCGGACTCTATGATGGGTGAGCGGATAACCATAGGGGTAGGCTGGGATAGGAACATAGACCCTGCGGGCCATGTGGACGCGTTCAAGGAGGTGGAGTTCTCCCTGCTGGCGGAAGAGGCAGGACTAGATGGCGTGTGGCTGCTGGACTCCCCGTCCAACCGCAGGGAGAGCTTCGATCCCCATGTCATGCTGGCCTACGTGGCAGCCAGAAGCCAGCGGATAGCATTGGGTACAGCAACCTATCTCCTCCCCTTGTGCCACCCAGTGCGCCTGGCCAAGCAGCTTGCAACCCTGGATATTCTGTCCCGGGGGCGGGTCATCCTGGGGGTGGGTGTTGGCGGGGAATTCCCCAAGCAGTTCGAGGCTTTCGGCGTGCCAGTGGGCGAGCGCGGCACCCGCGCCAACGAGTACATTCAGATCATGAGGAACCTGTGGACAGATCCGGTAGCCAGCTTTCATGGCTCGTTCCACAGCTTCGAGGGCATTATCATGGAGCCCAGACCTGTCCAGAAGCCTATTCCCGTATGGGTCGGCGGCCGCCCAGGTGGAGTGGAGCATACCCCCAACGGGCAGGTCCGGTTCAAGAGCCGCACAGGTGCCCTCCAGAGGGCTGCTCTGCTGAGTGACGGCTGGATACCGTACTACATAGGGGTAGACAGGTACCGGGACAGCGTCGAGCACATCAGGGCCATTGCCCGAGAGCACGGGCGGGAGCCCTCGCAGATAGCTATGGGGCTGAGTACGTCAACCACCATAGCGGATAGCTATGAGGAGGGCTTGGACAAGGCGATACGAAATCTGCGATACGGCGAGGCATTCACGCCGGAGCAGGTTCAGCGCTACGACTTTGTGGGAACAGCCAGGGATATTGTGGCTCGGATGGAGCAGTTTGTGGAGGCCGGCTGCCGCAACTTCATATGCAAGCTCCAGTCCCCCACTGAGGAGGTACCGGCGCACATGGGGTACCTGGCCAAGGAGGTGGCCTCCCACTTCCGCTAGGCCGGCGGATCACCTCCGGCCAGTATCGATGACTAGGACCCTGTCCAAGCCTTGAAGGTCCTTGGCTACGGATACTCTGCCGTCAGGGAAGAGGCCTAGCGCCGCTTTCTCCAGGCCCTCCCGCTGCTCTGGAGCCATTTCCAGCACCAGGCTTCCACCCTGATTCATGTAGGCCGAGGCCTGCCTCAAGAGCTCCTGAATAAGGGC
>JACPCK010000025.1 GCA_016179845.1 Chloroflexota bacterium
CGACGAGGTGTACAACCGCCTGAGCAAACTGGGCTTTGAGGTCCTCTTCGATGACCGCTACGAGTCAGCCGGGGTCAAGTTCAACGACGCCGACCTGCTGGGTTTTCCCGTCCGCCTGGTGGTGAGTCCCCGCACGCTAAAGGAGACTGCCGTTGAGGTAAAGGGCCGTCGGGAGAAGAAGGGCCACTTGGCCACCCTGGATCAGCTACCCCAGGCCATCCAGCAGTACCTGAATCCCGTTGAGGAGGTGCCTCATGGCAGGGATCTGGCCCGGTGATATCCGCTGCGTGGTAGCCCTCAGCATCGACCTGGACGGCCGCGCCTCCTGGGTCCAGCGGGACCCGCAGTTCGCCCAACTGCCGGGGCTCATGTCTATGGGTGACTACGGCCCGCGCGTCGGCGCCAGACGCCTCCTTAACCTCCTGGACGAACACGGCATCAGGTGCACCTTCTTCGTCCCAGGGAGCATTGCTGAAGCCAACGGGGAGCTGGTCAAGGAAATTTACGCCCGCGGCCACGAGATAGGTAACCACGGCTACGTCCACGAGCACCCGGCCACCCTGACGGCTGCCCAGGAGATAGATATCCTGGAGCGGAGCAGGGCCATAGTCCACCGGATAACCGGCGAGGCCCCTGTGGGCTACCGCGCCCCGGGCCTGAACCCTAGTGAGCGGACCCTGCGCCTCTTGGCCGAGCGGGGGTACCTGTACGATAGCAGCCTCATGGACGCGGACACTCCCTACGTAAGGGAGGAGGGCGGTCATCGCATCGTGGAGATACCCACCCACTGGGAATGGGACGACTTCCCTTTCTTTGCTTTCGCACCGGCAGCCAACATCAGGGCCCCCATCCAGGGCCTGGAGGCCGTATACCACACGTGGGCCTCAGGCTTTGAGGGGACCTACCGGTACGGCGGCTGCTTCGCCCTCCTGATCCATCCTCAGATAATGGGACGGCCCGGCAGGATCCTCATGCTGGAACGCCTTCTTCGTCACATGCGCTCCTTCCCCGGGGTGGCCTTCATGCGGGGGGTAGACATCGCCAAGCTACTGCTAGAGCAGAAGTAGTCCCCCTATGATCCTCGCCAGAGGTGCCAGCGAGCAGGCATGTTTACCAGGAAGAGGAAAGCTCTAGGACACCACCCGAATCTGCGCCTCGCCTTCCACTATCTCACCAATGACCGCGGGCTCGATGCCCCTGGACTCGAGGGCCCTCAAGAGGGCATCAGCCCTTTTCTGCGACACCGAGATCAGCAGGCCGCCGGAGGTCTGGGCGTCGCACAGGAGCAGCCGATGCTCTTGAGAGATGGATGGAGCCCACCTCACATCCCTGTCCAGGGAGGACAGGTTCCTGTGGGTGCCACCCGGAGCTATCCCTTTCTTCACTAGCTCCAGGGCTCCCGACAGGAGAGGGACACGGGACAGATGAACAATGGCGCCTACACCACTGGCCCTGACTACCGTACGTAGGTGGCCCAACAGTCCGAAGCCCGTTATGTCGGTGCAGGCGTTGACACCTACCTCCATCATGGCTTCAGAGGCATCCCGATTAAGCTGCGCCATCCTCCGCACGGCCTCCGCTAGGACACCCTCGTCCACAACACCCTGCTTGCCTGCCGTAGTAATGATGCCTGTGCCTATAGGCTTTGTCAGGACTAACACATCCCCCGGCCTTGCTCCGGCGTTGGTGACCTGCTGGCCCGGCTTGATGAGGCCAGTGACGGCCATCCCGTACTTGGGCTCCTGGTCATCGATGGTGTGGCCACCAACGATGAGGACGCCCGCTTCCTTGGCCTTGTCGCTGGCGCCTTCGAGGACCCTGCCCAGCATGTCCTTGGGGAGTTCCACAGGAAAACAGACCAGGTTAAGCGCCAGCAGGGGCCTGCCTCCCATAGCGTACACGTCGCTGAAGGCATTGGCCGCTGCTATCGCCCCGAACTGGTATGGGTCGTCGACAATGGGCGGAAAGAAGTCCGCCGTCAGGACGAGGGCCAAATCCTCTCCTAGCCGGTAGACAGCAGCATCGTCACCGGTCCTTACGCCTACCAGAAGATTGGGGTCCTCTGGAAGGCTGAGCCTGCTCAGGACCTGGCCCAGGTCCTCAGGGCTGAACTTGGAAGCTCAGCCAGCGCATCGGGCCAGGGACGTGAGACGGACGGTCTCCCCCGCCATCAGACACCTCACAGCTCTCACTGAGCTATAATGTCCTTCTATATAGCCCAGCGTATGACCATTCTAGCACGTTTCTAACCTTTGCCTCTCAGTTGAGGCGACGGCGGGGTAGGCCCTGGAGACAACCACGGTCGGAGGTCTGCGATGGAGAACATCGTCCCGGTTCTAACAGCCATATCCGTGCTGGTGGCAGTGGTGTCGGTGGCCGCAGGGATCTTCTACGCCCTTTCCCGCCTGCGGGCCGGGGAGCCCGTGAGACTGCCTGTGCGCCTGCTCTTGCGGGGCTACCTCCATACCGTAGCCCTGGTGGGTCTGGTTCTGTTGGCCCTTGGCCTCTCGTCCCTGCTCCAAAGCGCCTTCGGGGCTACGCTGGGCAAGGAGTTCAGCTACAACCCGGTATACATAGCTCCCAGGCCGGTGGTGCCTCCTGAGAAAGGGATGGAACCCGTTAATGGGGAAGAGACCCGCCAAAAGGGGCTGGAGCGTGCTTTCCAGGAAGGCCTTATCAACGGAGTCAGCTTAACAGTAGTGGGGAGCATCATCTGGGGCCTTCACCTCTGGGGGCGAAGAAGGATAGAGAATCCAGAGGAACGCGCAGGCGTCCTGAGCCGCTTCTACGTCATGCTGGGCCTTGCCCTATTCAGCCTTATCGCCATTGTGAACTTGCCCCAGGCCCTTGCCGGAACCATTCGGTACTACGCCCTGGAGCCCCTGGACCCATTCCAGAGGGCGCATCCTCCGGGGAGCAAGCTGGCCCTCGCCCTTGTCTCCATGCCCATCTGGCTTTCCTACCTATTGCGTGCCATCAAGAGTATCAGAAGTCCTGGGGAGGAGCAGTAGACACCCTGCCCCTGAGAATAGCCAGCATGCCCTGACTTGGCCGGGCTATAGCCCAACTATAGGTCGATAGACATACCAAGCAGGCGGCCTACACCGTAGGTAACAGCCGCGGCGCTACCCCCAGCCAGCAGCATTCGGAGGGCCCCCCATACTGCACTCCTGTTGCTCATCCATGCCAGAAGCCCTCCCACCCCGACGAGGGCCACCGCGCTGCATATCCCGCTGAGAAAGAAGGCCAGCTTCCCTACACCGAAAACATAAGGCAGCACAGGGACCAGGGCGCCCGCAACGAAAGCACCAAAGGAGCTGAGACTGTTACCCCAGGGAGAGCCCAACTGAGCGGGGTCCAACCCTAGCTCCTCCCGGGCCATGGTGTCCAGGGCCTTCTCAGGGTCAGCCATCACCTTTCGGGCTACCTGTCGGGCCTCCTCTTGGGAAAGTCCCTTGGCCTGGTAAATAAGAGTAAGCTCCTCTTCCTCCTCCTCAGGCCATTCCTTGAGCTCCACCCGTTCCCTTCGTATCAGGTTCTCATACACCTCGCGCTGGGAGCGAACAGAGACATACTCGCCGGCAGCCATGGAGAAGGCCCCTGCCAAAAGGCCGGCAACACCTGCCAGCAGCACTACCCTTGATTCACCAACCCCACCGGCGACACCCATGACTAGGCTGAAGTTGGAGACTAGGCCGTCGTTCACACCCAAGACGGCGGCCCTCAGATTGCCACTATTACCAGCGACCCCACTGTTCTCCGCGCGCATCGCCTCCAAGGGGTCCTTGATTCCAGCCAGACCAAGTAGGGTCCGGGAGTGACTTCTCTCATCCTTCACCAGGTCCCGCGCCTCCGGGTCTGCCGAATAGGTGCTTATATCCCGGGCTTCTCCCCTGAGAAGGAGGGGTGTGATCCTGGCAGTACCAAGCATCCTGGCGGCCCATTTGACGAGGAGCAGCTTAGGACTCGTGGTAGAAGGATGGACAGCAGCAGGGTCCAGGCCCAGCTTCTCCGCCCACCGACTTGCATGGCGCAGCTCCGCCTGCACCAAGTGCCGAAAGATGTTAGCCCTCTCAGGGTCCTTTTCCGCCTGGGCCAGGGCGTTATACAGAGCTGCCGCAGCCAGCTCTCCCTTAAGGTACTCCCGGTATACCTTTTCCCGCTCGCTGTTCGCCAATATCGGCCCCGTCCCCTATGCAAACTCTTGCTGAGTTGTCCTATTGCTACTCAGGCACCTGCCTGCTTACAAACTCCCGGGCCCAGGCGTCGGCCCCGAAGATGTCCTCCACAGAGGGGTCGCTGACACCCTGGTGGCGTTCCAGGGCAGCGCGGATGACCTTGTGGACCTCTCGGAAGCCGATCTGGTTGGTGAGGAAGAGGCTTATGGCCACCTCGTCGGCCGCGTTCAACACGGCTGGAAAGGTGCCGCCTCTTCGACCGGCCTCAAGAGCTACCTGAAAGGAAGGGAACTGGGACTCGTTCAGAGGGCTGAAGCCTAGCTCCCGGAGGTTCTCCAGCGCCACCGGAGGGATAGAGAGGCCGCCCTCGTCACTACCCTCCAGAAGTGCATGGCGGATCCAGAACCTGGGGTCTGGCGAGCCCAGTACTGCCTTGACACCCCCGTCAGCGAACTGAACCACCCCTCGAACCACATCCTGGGGATGGCCGATGACATGGATCCTTTCGTACGGTATGCCGAAGAGGTGGTGAATCTGTATGACCTGAAAACCTTTGTTCATGAGAGTGGCTGCATCGATGGCACGCTTCTGGTTGAGACGGCGTACCGGGTAGCCGAGGACCTCAGGCCCTCCTATCCGTGGCGTGCGATGGAGAGCCACGGCCCTGTAGGGACCCCAGCTCGACGTCACCACCATGCTTAGGGGCTGGCTCTTTTCCCCTAGGAGGCATCGCATTAGGGCAGCCGGCTCGCTCTCCACTAGATGGAGTTGGCCACCGCGAGCCCGGACCTCCGCCATGATGACCTGGCCCGCCGCCACCATGGCCTCCGTGTTGGCCAGCACCACTTCCTTCCCAGCTCGAATAGCCTCAAGTGTGGGCGTCAGGGCTCCCAGGCCAGCGCGAGCAACCACCACCACGTCCACATCGGGCTCCTTCACCATCTCTTCCGGAAGCAGGTACTCAGTCCCTTCTGATGAGAGCCCGCCGGTATCCTGGCCTGGCTGATAGTACAAATACCGAGGCCGGAAAGCCTTTGCCTGCTGAAGAAGCAAAGAATAGCTGGCACGGGCCGATAGGCCCACTACCTTGAGCCGTTCCCCTGAGCCTTTGATCACCTCCAAGGCCTGCTGGCCCACGATGCCCGTAGAGCCAAGGACTATGACGCGCTTCACAGAATTCTCCTCTTGCACCTGCCCTTATTATAACTGAGCACCCTTGGCAGTGCCTCTGGGGAGATACTGACGGACCTGAGAGACGGTCCCCTGATCACCGCAAGCCCTCAGCCCTGAGCTTAAGCCCCTCCAATATCTGGCCAAGCTCCCGCCGCCAGGAAGGTGCCTGAAGAATCCAGTCCATCGGGCGGAATGGCCACATAGTGTCCTTGTAGTAGACCTCCAGTCGCACCCTGGTGTCCGTCCCTTCGGGAAGGAAGCTCCAGGTTACCTTCCCCCATCCTTTCACATCCTCCACATGCCTGGTCGGCGGTGCGTGCTCTAGCACCTCGACAACAACGGTGTTTCGGGACAGGACCATGAGGGTCGCCCCTGGCCGAGGCCAACTGGAAGAGACCTGAATCTTGGTCTTAACAGTCCTCCACCGGTCCTCCGGCTTGAGAACAGCCAGGCCAAAGACCTTCTCCAGCGGAGCGTGAATCAGCGCCTCTTTGGCAACAACGGCCACTACGCCTCCTTGACCTGAGTGCGTTCTGAGAGCGAAGGAGTTCCCGGGTTGCCGTCGAGAAAGCCTTCTTGATAGGCTTCCAGGACAACGTGAGCCAGTCCCCCAGGCCCATGAAGGAGAATATCATGGATCGTATCCATCATCCAGGCCGCTCTGCTGCAATGAAAAGAATATAGCCTAGCCCCAAGGTGATGGCAACTGCACACGACTGCCAATTCTTGACAGCCTCGCCACCGTCCCCTAGACTTCAACCCATCCGCATTACAGCTTTCTGTGTCCCCCCTAACAAGCAAGGGGGAAAAGGACTGTCCATGAAGAGGAGCCTGGCTTGGCGAGCGTATTAGAGAGGTCTCTCTCTGCCGCGGGGAAGCCTCTATTCCTGTGTGACTTCTCACCTCCCCGAGGACCTGGTCTCGGCTACCTGGATTATATAAAGCTGCTGGACATGGACTTCGTCTGCGTAGCCTATAACCCCAGCAAATCCGTCCGCGCTGATTCGGCCATGCTCTCCCACCAGATCAAGGCGAAGACAGGAAAGGACGTCGTTTTCAACCTGGCTTGCCGCGACATGAACAAGCTGGCCATTCAGAGCCATCTGCTGGGAGCGGCCATCCTGGGCCTGGAGAACGTGATTATCGTTCAGGGAGATGCCTTCTCCGAGCGGGACCGTGCCTTGGCACGTGAGGTCAGCGACTTCAAAGCTACTGACCTGATCGCCGCCGTCAGGGCCATGAACCAGGGGGTCGATTACAGGGGCCTCAAGCTGACAGCGCCTACCCGCTTCTGCATAGGTGCCACCCTGGACCTGGGTAAGGGGATTGAGCAGGAAGCGAGACGGACGGAAAAGAAGCTTGCCGCCGGGGCACAGTTTTTTATCACCCAGTCCGTCTTTCAGGTGTCCCTGGTCCAGGAGTTTCTCGATTCCTTCCGCCGAATTAACGGACATGACCTGGCCGCGCCCGTGTTCTACGGCCTGTACATCCTGGACAAGGACGGCGTCTTCTTCGGAGACATACCACCCCAGGTGATCGAGGAGCTGGAAAAGGGCCGCTCCGGCCTGGACATCGCTCTGGACGTGTTCCAGCAGTTTGTCGCCGGGGGAATAAACACCTTCTATCTCATACCTCCCATCATGAAGGGGGGTATACGTAAGTACGACGTAGCCCAGATGCTCGTGGAGACCGCCCGCCGCTCCCTGGGAGTACACCTTCCCGCCCCTGACTAGAAAGGGAGCAGAAACCAAACATGACAAGTCTGCGGGGCATATACACCGCAGACTTGTCCGTAAGAGGGAGCTTATAGCCTATCGTGAAGCAGCGGGTGCCTTGATAAGCTGGCGGCTCACCTGACGGACCACCTCACTCTCTGCCTGCCCTGCCCAGTAGAGGGCCGGCACCCCCACGGCCACGGTAAACACACCCAGCAGGAGGATCATGACGCCGCTACCGATGGCTAGGTCCGCTACGCCAAACCCCATCACAGCCAGGCTCAAGGAATTCCGCAAGTTCAGGCCGTTGAGGTAAGTATTTCGAGCGTTAGTGCGGGCCTCTGGACTCACAAAAAGGTCCGCAGTCATCCCCGCATAATAGAGTGTCGCGGGCACGCCCGACTTTAGAACCTCGCCTTTTATCGCAATACTGTGCATCTTGATGACGTCTGCTTGTGCTTGCGCCGTTTTTGCATCTGTCACAAGCATGCCGGCAGGCACGCCAAATTTCTCAGCATCCGCGCCAGTCGTCACCTTCTCCTCAATCAGGGCCGCCTTGATCTGATCCCTGGCGTCCAGACCCTTCACGATGAAGAAGATGCCCAGCGCCAGGAAAGCCAGGCCGAAGGCCGCTGCACCGATCCAGATATACCGCCTTACCGCTTTCATCTGTTACCTCCTCTTTCTCAAACCTCTTTTTCCTTGGTTTGGCCAGGCTCCCTCTTCCATCTTCTGCTCCCAGTCTCACCCCCTTGTCTCACTCTAGGGTGGAGACCCTCTGGCCTCCACTTCGGCGGCTTGGAGGCTCGCCTTGCTCAGTACCCGCCCGATAAGCCTGTGGACCCACTTCTCCCCCTTGGATAGGTAAAGTGCGTATGGGCCCCCTGAAAGGGGATTGCGGAAGGTGTCCAGGATCTGGCCTTCCGAGAGCCCCTGGCCCCTGAGCGCCTCCACCAGTCGGCGGGCCATCTCCTCCAGGGAACCACGGGGAAGAGGCACGCCTTCCACCTTCGCGGGTGCTATCTCCTTCTTTTGCCGCCTGCTCATGCCCCTTACCTCTTCTGCTCAATCACCTCAGTTCCAGGTTAGGGCAAATGCTGGCGCCCCACATCCCAGATAGAAGCGGAAAAAAAGAAAAGAGGTGGGATTTTTTATCCCACCTCTTTAGGGATTCCTGCGATAGGCCCCACCCCCCGCTATCCCCTGGACGGAGGAGGGGGCATCCCTCCTCCTGTGGGATATTCTAGGAAGGCTTGAGGAACCCGAGACGTACGGCGTACTTGAGCAGATCTCCCCTGTTGTGGAGGTTCAGCTTCTCCATGATATGAGTCCGGTGGGTCTGCACGGTGTAGACGCTGATGTGCAGATGCTCCGCAATCTCGGCGTTGGTATATCCCTGTGCAATAAGTGCAAGGACCTGCTGCTCTCTCTCGCTGAGTCTGTTGTAGGTCTCCTGCTCCTCTCCTTTTCGGACCTGCCCCAGATAGTCCGTCACCAGGTATCCCGCTACCGCGGGGTGCAAGAAGACCTCCCCTTTTGCCACCGCTCGCAGGGCAGCCACCAACTCAGCGGAGGTGGTCCCCTTCACTACATATCCGGCGGCACCGGCCTCCAGGGCCTTAAAGAAATACTCCTCGCTGGCGTGCATAGTAAGAATGAGCACCCTGGTTTCAGGAAGAGCCAGAAGCACCTGACGCGTTGCCTCCAGGCCGTTCCCTTCCATGGTTATATCCATGACGATAATGTCCGGTCGCCGCTTTCTTGCTTCCAGGACTGCATCCCTACCATTGCTGGCCTCTCCCACGACCTCGAAATCCCCCTGGGCCTCCAGGAGCATGCGCAGCCCCTCCCGGAACAGGGGATGGTCGTCCACCAGCATGATCTTTACCCTGCCCATTCAGGCCTCTCAGCTAGAGGGAACTCCACCTTCACCCTGGTGCCTTTGCCAGGCGAAGAGGTCACCTCCAGTCGGGCGTTGATGAGGTCGGCCCGCTCCCGCATCCCTTCCAGGCCCATCCCCCGTCCACCGCCCCGGACGTCGGACGGTTCAAAACCCCCTCCATCATCCTCCACCGAGGCCGTCAGCAAGCCGTCTTGAAAGTCGAACTCTATGTGAGCGCTCTTGGCCTTGGCATGCCTCGCCGCGTTGTTCACCGCCTCCTGGAGAATGCGGAAGAGGGCCGCCTCCACAGCCTCAGGCAGCCTTTGCTCTGTGCCACGCACGACAAAGTCCATGCGGACACCAGCAGGCCCCAGTCGAGCACCGGCGTAGGAGCGCAGCGCCGCCACTAAACCCATGTTGTCCACTGCCGCAGGCCTGAGTCCAGCGATGACCCTTCGAAGGTCTTCGAGCGCCCTCCTACCATCGGCTACGGTCCGCTCAATGTGTTGTCGTAACCTCTCTTGACTCGGGGGCAGAGAATCCCGAAGAGCCTCTATGCCCATGAGAAGGCTAGCCAAAGCCTGAGCAGTATCGTCATGAAGCTCCTGTGACAGCCGCCGTCGCTCCTCTTCCTGGGCCCTGATAACCCTCGCCATGAGGCGATGAACCTCGGCAGTTCTCTCTGCCACTCGCTGCTTCAGTTGCCCCTCCCACCAGTCCCGGGCCTGACTGGCCACCTTTAATTGAGCCCGCATACTATCGAAACTTCGGGCCAGCAGCCCAATCTCATCGCGACGGGATGTGGAAAAGGGCTCATCCAGCTTGCCTCTGGCCACATCGGCCACAGCCTTCTCCAGCTTCGTCAGAGGAGAAAGGACATAGTGAGAGTGAAGCCAGACACCCAGAGAGGCCAGCACCAGGATGCCCAAACCAAAGAGAGGGAGAATCCGCAGCAACTGGAAGGGTCCAGAGAGAGTGCTTTCCCCAGCGTCCTCGACCACAACGCCGCCAGCGGCTTCTCGCAGAGGGGCGAAGGCCACAATACGAATTGTCCCGGAAATCCTTAGCATTCTCACGCTGGCGCGGCGCAACCGCGCCAGTTCCTCGAATATAGCAGATTGGCCTTCTGCTAGAAGTGCCCCACCGTCTGAAGAGGTTGCAAGAACGGCACCTCTTTCATCGATGAAGGCTGAAAACACATCCCCTTGGGGCACAGACAGAGAGAGGGCATCCTGCAACACCCCTGGATCAGAGCCTGAGCTTAATATGACAGAGTCCAGCCGGGAGGCTATTGACAGGGCCTGATTCAGCCGCCTTTCCTTGGCCTTCCCTATGTCCTGCTGTAGCACATAGCTCATGATGAGCCCAAATGCAAGGGTGGCCAGGGCAACGCCCAGGGCCATGCCGATTGCAACTTGATAGCGTACGCTCAGCCCCTGGAACCAGGCCAGCACCTGTCTACACCTCGCCCCACCTGACCCATCGCCGTCTGTTACGAGTCACGGGCTGCCGGTGGTGAAAGTGACGGCAGATGTATCTGCTCCTATTCTAACACGGCCACACCCGCTGTTGACTGAAGGGGGCGCCTTCGCTATATTAGGCTACTCAGTGACAGCTTTCACACAGCATGGGAGAGACCACCGGAGGCGAGGGAGGAAGATATTCTGCCCTTTTTGTTAGCATCCAGCGCACCTGGCTCCATAGTGGATGGGCTCTCGCAAAGCCAAAAGCGGTTGCGGGAGGAGATTCTCCTACCTCTCAAGTCTTAAACCGAGGAGACGCATAATGGAACTAGTCTGGCTTGTCCCCATAGCAGGCATCGGAGCCGTAATCTTCGCTGCACTTCTAGCCCGGGATGTGCTACGGCGTGATGCCGGCACATCTCAGATGCAGGACATTGCAGGTCGAATCTTCGAGGGCGCCATGGCCTTTATGAGGCGCCAGTACATTACCATAGCGATACTGGCCCTGGTTGCGGGCCTGGGCATCGGCATCATCCTGGGGATACTGGCAGAACCCCCCGAGGGTGTGACCAAGTTCGGCCTGGGCTGGCGGACCTCGGTGGCCTTCCTGGTGGGTGCCTTCTGCTCGGCCCTGTCCGGGTTCATTGGCATGTACATCTCCGTCAAGGCCAACGTGAGAACGGCCTCCGCCGCGGCCCGGGGAGGCTTGAAGGAGTCTATCACTGTAGCCCTACGAGGGGGAGCGGTCTCCGGCTTTCTCATCGTGGCCTTGAGCCTCCTGGGCGTAACTACTATGTTCTACATCTATGGCGGGGCCAACCCGGATAAGGTAGGCATCATCCCATTCCTCATCGTGGGCTTCGGCTTCGGCGCCAGCTTCGTTGCTCTCTTCGCCCAGCTAGGCGGCGGCATATACACCAAGGCCGCCGACATGGGCGCCGACCTGGTGGGCAAGATTGAGGCGGGCATCCCTGAGGACGACCCCCGAAACGCCGCCGTCATCGCCGACCTGGTGGGTGACAACGTGGGCGACTGTGCCGGTCGCGGCGCTGACCTGTTCGAGTCCACGGCAGCAGAAAACATTGGTGCCATGATCCTGGGCGTGGCTGCATTCCTGGCAGCCCAGAGGCTGGGTCTGCCCCACCCGGAGGTGTGGGTCCTCTTCCCACTGGTCATACGCGCCTTCGGCCTCTTCGCCAGCATGGGAGGCATCATGGCCGTGAGAGGCCGAGAGGATGAGAACCCCATGACCGCCCTAAATCGGGGCTTTTACGTTGCGGTGGCCCTCTCGGTGGCGGGACTGGCCATTGCCAGTTGGTTCATGCTGCGGGATGTTGCGAGCAACCCAGTCTGGCTCTTCTTCGCAGGCGTGGTAGGCATCGCCGCGAGCGTGGCCTTTGTGTTCATAACCCAGTACTATACCGAGACCCGCTATGGCCCCGTGAGAAGCATCGCTAACGCCTCTCGCACCGGGCCCGCCACCAATATCGTGGCGGGGACTGCTGTGGGCTTCGAGACCACTTTCTCCACCGCTGTCGTCATTGGCGTAGCCATATTGCTCTCCTTTTGGCTGGGCAAGCAACTGACCCTGCCTGACGGCAGCGTCATGCCCAACGGCGGCCTCTTCGGCACCGCCGTCGCCACCATGGGCATGCTGATGACGGCGGCATACATCCTGGCCATGGATACATTTGGCCCCATCACCGACAACGCCAGCGGCATCGTGGAGATGGCAGGGGCCGGCCGCGATGTGCGCCATGTTACAGACCAACTGGATGCAGTGGGCAACACCACCAAGGCCCTGACCAAGGGGTACGCCATGGGTTCAGCAGGTCTGGCTGCCTTCCTGCTCTTCAGTGCGTATTTGGATGAGGTCCACCGGCTAACGGGCAAGGCCTTTGACGTAGTGAACCTGGCCAAGCCAGAGGTCTTCGTGGGAGGGCTTATCGGGGTGATGCTGGTGTTCCTATTCAGCTCCCTGGCCATTAAGGCTGTGGGACGGACCGCCAGCAGCGTCATCGAGGAGGTGAAACGGCAGTTCAGCTCGGACCCCGGCATCATGCAGGGCACCTCCCGGCCTGACTACGCCCGTTGCGTCGATATCACTGCCCGCGCAGGCCTTCGGGAGATGATCGTCCCCGGTCTCCTGGCAGTGGCGATGCCCATTGTGGTAGGTGTAACTCTTAGAGCCGAGGCGGTGGCGGCTTTTCTCATGGTGGGCACCATCGGTGGGATCATGCTGGCCACCTTCATGAACAACTCCGGCGGAGCCTGGGACAACGCCAAGAAACTCATAGAGGCGGGTGGTCTAACCAACCCGGATGGTCAGGTTGTAGGAAAAGGGTCGCCAACCCACGCAGCCGCGGTGGTGGGTGATACGGTTGGGGACCCATTCAAGGACACGGCAGGCCCCTCCCTCCACGTGCTGGTGAAGCTGCTCAGCACCATAACCCTGGTGATGGCTCCCATCTTCATATAGCCTTGGCCCTCAGCAGGCAGCAGGTCATCCTAGCCCTCTGGTACCAGAGGGCTAGGACTTTGCCAGGGCCATTTTCCTTCTGGCCCGTGGCCCCGTCTCCGGTAGCAGAAGACCGGCGAGGGCCAGGCTAAAGGCAATCAGTGCCCCAAAGGCCAGACCAGGAATGAAAGAGCCTGTCAGGTCTCGAATGAGCCCTATGAGCGGTGGACTTACGAAGGCGAAAGACGCCCCCATAGCAAAGGCCACCCCCCAAACCACGCCTACGCGTTCCGAGGTCATTCCCGGCAGTTCAGATGGCACGGCAAGGACTGCCGGGGTTGAAAGCCGATTGCATGAGTAGAAGACAAGAAAGCTGACAAAGGCAGCGGAGGGCGCCGCCAACAAAAAGGTGCCCAGGCCTGACAAGCCCATCACAAGGCCTGGCACAATCATAAAGGGCTTCCTCAGCCCGACCCTGGTGACCAGTACGCTTGCCACAAAGGTTACCGGGATCGTTGCCAAAAGGGCCATGGACACACGTGTACCTGCTTCCCCCAGGGACACCTGCCGCACCTCGTAGTAGAAGCTCGGCAGCCAGGAGATAAGAGCGGTGCTGGCACCCCAGGGCCCTACGATGGCCAGACCAATGAATAGGGTCTTGGGGTCTCGTATGACTTGGAAGATGTCTCCAAATGGGATCGAAGGGGCGGTAGCCCTCTCCTCTTTCCCCTGACCGAGGGCCATCCAGAGTAGTAAAACCACGACTGCCAAGAGTCCATAGACCCCCAGAGATACCTTCCATCCCACCATCTCAGCCAGCGGGACGGCCGTGAGCAGGCCCAAGCCGTTACCTATGGCAATGGAAGTGAAGCTGAGGCCGGTCAGCAGCGGCATAGGGCCCCTGCTGAACCACCGGTGCAGAAGAGCTCCAGCTAGGGGCATGACGATGGCTGCCCCGGCGCCGAGGGCCAGGCGCACAACCAGAAGCTGATAGAACCCCGCCGTAAACGGGACCAGGGCCTGAGTGGCCAGGAGGAGAAGGCCCACCGTGAATGTGCGTCCTATCCCCAGCCTGGCAGCCAGAATGCTGCTGGGCACCGTTAGCACTGCCTGAACGAGGGAAGGCCCTCCCATGAGAAGGCCAGCCGAGGCCCTGTCTATGTCATAAGCCTCTATCACCAGGGGCAGAAGTGACGCCGGCGCAAAGAAGGGAAGGCCTATGCCCATGTATGCCAGCACCACTAGGGCGAAGATAACCCAGCGGTAGGCCCCCGGCCTACCACTTTCCTCTACGGCCTCTGCCATCTTCCTTGCTGCCTAATCAAGCTTTCACCCCGTTCGCCCAAAAACGCATGAGCAGGGTTCAAACGGCCTCACGGAGTCCGTTGGCTCTTGCATACCGCCTGATTATAATGGCAGCTAACTCGCTAATTAAGCGTCGCGGCAGGAGGCTCCTTGTGGTTGAATTGACTGGGGAGATGAAGGATCTGGTAGACAATGCTCTGGCCAATGGGACTCCGTGCATCCTGGGCACCGCCTCTCCAACGGGCGAACCTCATGTGGGCTTCCGTGGCAGCATGATGGTCTTCGACAAGGAGCACCTGGCATACTGGGAGCGCACGCGTGGTCAAGAGCTAAGACTTGTCGAAATCAATCCCAGGGTCGTAGTCATGCTCCGCAACTCCACTAGGCGCCTGGGGTGGAAATTCTACGGCTTTGCCGCCATTCACACAGGAGGGCCTATCCGAGAGCAGGTGATGGGCAGGGTCGTGGCGCCGGAGCTGGCAAGAGACCCTGAGAAAAAAGGCGTGGCGGTTCTCATCAAGGTCCATCGCATAACAGATTTGTCAGGAAGGGTTTTGCAAGAAAGTGACCAAAGAGGCCCTTGATCCCTTGTGGCCCAGCCGATGGCTTCAAGGCCTCACGAGTTCCTCTATGGAGACAGTCTTGATGATCACGTCTTCTAGCGGCTGGGATACCTCGCCGAATGGGCTCCGCGTGACCGGGGTCTCCGCTATCGCATTCACCGCGTCCATGCTCCCGACGACGAAGCCAAAGATGGTGTAGGCCTTGGCCAGGGCCACATTCCCGTGCATGATGAAGAATTGGCTGCCGTTGGTGTTGGGCCCTGCATTGGCCATAGCCACGGTGCCCCCGATGTAATCCCTGGTAACGGGCTCATCTTCAAAGGCATAGCCTGGCCCGCCTGCGCCAGTCCCCGTGGGGTCGCCAGTCTGGACCATAAAGCCCTTGACAATGCGGTGGAACTTCACCCCGTTGTAAAAGCCGTCCCGGGCTAGAACGACAAAGTTGTTGACCGTCTTGGGCGCCTCTGTCGCAAAAAGCTCGATCCTTATATCGCCCTTTGTAGTCCGCAGGGTGGCCACGTAGCTTTTCTTGAGATCCAAGACCATAGGAGGCGGCCCCGAGTACTGCTTGAACGGCATTTGCTGGGCTGGGATGGGGGTGGCTGTTGGAGCAGGCTTCTCCCCACATCCGCCAAGGGTAAGGGCCATGGCCATCAGCATGCCCCCAAGGGCTATCTTGGTGCAAGCTCGCCGTGACCGAAGCCAGCAGGGCCCCCGAAGATGCGTGCCCATCTCACAACTCAAAGCGTACATGGTCCTCCTCTTCCAATGCTAGGCAAGGCGCGTCGCGCTGGTTCTTGCTCCAGATTCCATGACCCCTTGATACTTGGGGCCATTATGCGAGGATTGAGTTGCCCCACTGCCCAGGCTCTAGCTCTGGTCAGTATACCCAAAAGGTGAGGACGGAGAAAGATCGTGTACTCGTCCATATGATTAGTGACACTTTGCCTCCTCTCTTTGGGATTGCCATTGGGTGAGGAACTGGAGGGGTGTGAGGTAGCCCAGGGCCTGGTG
>JACPCK010000026.1 GCA_016179845.1 Chloroflexota bacterium
CCTCACGGTGCTGGACGAGCCCGAGGCCATCTACGATGTGAAGTGCGACATCTTCTCGCCCTGCGCCCTGGGGGGTGTCCTCAACAAGGACACCATCCCTCGCCTGTGCTGTGCCATCGTGGCCGGGGCGGCCAACAACCAGCTCCTCGCCGAGGGCGACGGGGAGCGCCTGCAACAGCGGAACATCCTCTACGCTCCGGACTACATCATCAACGCCGGCGGGGTCATCAACATCTCGTTCGAGATAGGGCAGCCCTACAAGGAAGAGGCAGCCATGGAGCGGGTGGCCAGGATCTATGACACGGTGGCCCAGGTGATCGAGACCTCCAAGAAGGAGGAGATACCCACGGCCCAGGCTGCGGACCTGCTGGCGGAGCGGCGGATCGCCGGCATGGGAAAGAAGGCCATCTACCTGGGACGATAGAGGTAGGGGTGTGCTGGCGCAGCCATCCGCCGCCCCACCAGGTTGCCACGCCCCGATTATATCGGGGCTCGCAACGACGGGGGAATCGCCTCGTTGTTCGCATCCCCGTGGTGGTCCTCTGTGGACAGCACTCGAGCTTTCTGCGGCCTAGGCTAGTGGCAAGGCTGAGGCGATTGCTGACCCACCTCTAGGCTGATTTAGAGGCAAGGTCGTTGCGAGCGAGTCGGAGCCTGTCCTGAGGCTGCCGAAGGAAGCGAAGCAATCTGGCGGGGTGGTGGGGCTGTTCCTATAGCTCAGCGCTCAAGTCCCGCCAGGTTGGGTTCATGCTCTTGATCAGTTTGATCTTGCGTCGGCGGGAGCCTGCCTTCAACTGCTTTTCACGACCAATAGCTGCCTCGGCAGTTTCCGCCGTCTCATAGTAGACCAGGTCAGTTACGTTGTACCTTGAGGCAAAGCCAGGGGCAAGTTTCTCCTTGTGCTCATAGACACGGCGAGGGAGGCTGTTAGTTACGCCCGTGTAGAGCACTGTCTTCCTGGGGTTGGTCATGATGTACACAAAGAAAATCTCGTTCATTCCAGCCATCCTCGGCGCAGCCATCCGCCGCCCCACCAGGTTGCCACGCCCCGATATAATCGGGGCTCGCAACGACGGGGGAATCGCCTCGTTGTCCGCATCCCTGCGGTAGTGCGTTGTGGACAGCACTCGAACTTTCTGCGGCCTGATATGGTGGCAAGGCTGAGGGGGCTACTGGCATCTCGGCGGGGCGTTCCTAGCTCGCTCGGTGGGCATACATAGACAATACTCAGAACTCAGCCCGTCTTTGAGCGGCCTGCACAGGGAGCGCCGCCCGCCTGTGCTACAATCCAGCCGCCATGACCGCAGACGCAACGACCTGCTCTTACACCCGCGTATATCTCGCATATCCGCAGTACCGCTGTCCCCTGCCTGTGGAGGCAGGGCAACCTGTTTGCATCCTGCACGATACCAACCCCGCCAAGGACCAGGCCGCGTTTCTCACGTCCCTGCGAAGCAAGATACGGCAAGACAGCGCGGACCCCGGGGCCACCAACATAAGGCTGGATGGGACTGTGTTCCCAGGCGACTTCCGGTGGGATGTGGCCATCGCTGGGGTGGACTCCACTAAAGGTGTATCCTTCCCCGAAGCCACCTTCAGCGGTCGTGCCTTATTCTCTGGGGTCACCTTCACCGGCGACGCCTATTTCGTCGGGGTCACCTTCACCGGCGACGCCTATTTCGTCGGGGTCACCTTCACCGGCGACGCCACCTTCTCATTCGCAACCTTCAGCGGCAACGCCGGCTTCGCCAGGGCCACCTTCAGCGGTGACGCTTATTTCGTCGGGGCCACCTTCACCGGCGACGCCAGCTTCATCGGGGCCACCTTCAGCGGCAACGCCAACTTCTCTCAGGCCAAGTTCACCGACGACGCCAACTTCCACTGGGCCACCTTCAGACAGCGCCTGGTTTTCAGCTCCCTCAACAGCAGGAACCAGGAGCGGGACACCGCACTAACGGAAGCGGCCCCGGGAGACGCAGCCGGGATGAACAGGGCATTCACCCTTCATTTCCACTCCGTCATCCTGGAGCAGCCACACCTGGTCTCCTTCGAGGACGTGGACCTTTCCAAAGCCTCATTCCTGTACACCAACCTGAGCCAGGTGCGCTTCATCGCCGTCACCTGGGCCCGCAAAAAGAAGCGGCTGTGGCGGTTTCCCCTGGTCAAGACCAACCAGTATGTCATTGGAGACCACCTGGAGCTGGAGGGGAAATGGGAAACCCTTGCTCCCGGCGAGCGCCAGCAGCAGGCGGCCCTGGTGGCGGACGTGTACCGGCAGCTACGGCTGAACCTGGAGGGCACCCGCCAGGAGGTGGAAGCGGGCCATTTCTACATAGGCCAG
The DNA here is from genome assembly GCA_016179845.1 of Chloroflexota bacterium. Classification (GTDB taxonomy): domain Bacteria; phylum Chloroflexota; class Dehalococcoidia; order Lucifugimonadales; family JACPCK01; genus JACPCK01. The sequence goes on from JACPCK010000026.1 coordinate 2,342, forward strand.
ATGGACATGCGTCTACGTGATCCCCAGTTTTCCTGGCCTCAAAGAGCCCTGCTCCATGTCTATCGCGCTCTGGCCATGTATGGCGAGAGCGCGTGGCGGCCTCTCTTCCTTTACTTGCTCATTTCAATAGGCTTTGCGTTCCTCTATTTGTGGTGTGGCTTTGCTTGGAATGATGCCGCAGTCCCAGTCCAGTATGGGCCGTTCTGGTCTGACGGGCTCACGTTCCCCATTAGCGACTATGGCAAGGCCTGGTTTATCGCCGCCACCGCCGGGACGCCGCTCCGCGCCAACATCCAGTTTATAGGCTCATGGGGCTATGTTGTCCTTTTCCTCAACATGGTCCTGGGCATCTTCTTCATTGCCCTGTTTGTCATAGCTCTGCGCCGGCACTACAGGCGGTAGTCCGGCAATTGGTCAGCAGGTACAGCAGGGGAGTTTGATCCAGTAAACACCCTCACGGCTTGTGCCTTGCTGTCAAGCCTTGTGTTCCAGGTTGAACAAGTAACCCTTCCCACGGTCGGCGATGAAATAGCCGGGATTTCTGTCATCGCCCATCCCGTGGTCACCCTTTATGTGCCCGGCAGCCTTCAGTCCTGCGCTGCGTTCGGAGCAGGCTGGAGGCTAGGCGTAGCCCAGGCGGTCTATGTAGTCCTCGTCCATGCCAAAGTGGTGAGCGATCTCGTGGATGAGGGTGGTCCTGATTTCCTGAACCAGCTCCTCCTCATTGGCGCAGGCCAGCTCAATGGGCCGCTTGAAGAGGGTGATCTTGTCCGGCAGAGGGGCCGCGGAGCCCTCCCTGTCGATGAGGGGCACCCCCTCGTAGAGGCCGAAGAGGTCATGGCGGTCCGCTATCTCGGCTGTCCTCATCTGGTCTGGCGTGGGCCAGTCCTGGACTACTATGGCCACGTTCTCCAAGAGGCCCAGGGCTTCCTGGGGCAGAGCATCGAGGGCACGGCGAACCAGCCGGTCGAACTGCCTTTTCAGGAGATGCACTGCGGAGCCCCTACGTCCCGACTAAAGTCGGGACAGGCGGGCGCGGATAGCCTTCAGGCGGTCCAGGTTGGGCTTGTCGGGGCCGCCGCCGTCGACGCCGGGGACCTCCAGAAGGAACGGCACGTCCCGGAAGGCGGGATGGGCCATGATCACCTCGAAGCCCGCTTCACCAATGTGGCCCTCGCCTATGTTCTCGTGCCGGTCGACCCCTGAGCCCAGGGGCACCTTGGCGTCGTTGGCGTGAACGGCCACCAGCCTGTCCAGCCCTATCTCCCTGTCGAACTCGGCCATAGCCTCCTGGATGCCCTGGCGGTCGGCCACGTTGTAGCCGGCCGCGAAGGCGTGTTCCGTGTCCAGGCAGACCTTCAATCGCTCGCTGCCTACGGCCTTGATGATCTGGCCTATCTCCTGGAAGCGGGACCCGATATGCTGTCCCATGCCCGCGCTGTTCTCCATTAGCAGCTCGACCCCTGCCGGCGAGGCGGCCAGAACGCTCTCGATGGCCTGCACCGTCTGCTTGAAGATGCCTTCGTAGCCGGCGCCGCGGTGGCTGCCCGCATGGAAGATGACGCCCCTGGCCCCGATGCGCCCCGCCAGCACCGTGTAGTTCACCAGGGCCTGAACCGACTTGGAGAGGTTCTCGGCAGCAGGAGAGCCCAGGTTCACCAGGTAGATGGCGTGAAGGAAGACGGGATGCACACCGCTAGTTGTCAGCTTCTCCCGAAAGGCCTCCACCTGGGCCTCCGGCACCTCGCGGAAGGCCCAGCTCTGGGGAGAGGAGCCAAAGACCTGGATGGCCTCGGCGCCCATCGCCAGGGCCCTATCCACGGCCTTCTCCAGTCCTCCCGCGGTAGAAACGTGGGCTCCCAACCGCATCTCACGCACCTCCGATACAGCTCTGCCCCCACATTGTACGGCAGAAGGGGGGATATTACCCATTAACGCCTTTGCACACTCTGGGCTTCTTGGCGTCAGGCGCTATAATGTGCAGGGCAGGACGCAGAGATGAGCAGACAGGATTCCCAGCACGGAGCGCCGGACTCATATCACCATTCCCTCATTACATCGGGCCCAATTATCGACTGCCAGCTCATTCCGCGTGGGTCGAACTACATCTTCCTGGCCACCATCAGCGACGAGGCTGGCGGCCAGAAGGTAAAGGCCGTTTATAAGCCCCAAGAGGGTGAAGCACCCCTATGGGACTTTCCCACTGGTACGCTGTACAGGCGGGAGTACGCTGCCTACCTGGTAAGCCAGGCCCTGGGGTGGGACTTCGTGCCCCTGACGGTCATAAGAGACGGGCCGTACGGCACAGGCTCCGTGCAGCTTTTCATCGACGCCGTGCCGGGGAGCAACTACTTCACGTTGCAAGACGCTCGAAAGGCCGACTTCTGCCGCTTCTTCGTCTTCGACTGCCTGGTTAACAACGCTGACCGCAAGGCGGGCCACTGCCTACTGGACAGGAAGGGCCACCTGTGGTCGGTGGACCACGGCATAACCTTCCACCACATGCCCAAGCTGCGCACGGTTATCCAGGAGTTCTGCGGCAGGCCAATGCCCCAGGAGCTAAAGAGAGACCTGGCCCGTCTGGCAGGGCCCCTGGAGCCCTCGGGAGCGCTGAGAGCGGAGCTGGCAGGGCTGCTTTCTCAGCGAGAGATCGAGGCGTTGCGCGGGCGCCTGCGCTGGCTGCTGGAGGCCGAGATATTGCCTCTGCTAGACCCCTACTACAGCATCCCCTGGCCCCCGGTCTGACGTCGCCTTGAAGGCGAGGGGAAATAATCATCATTGTAGGTGGTGGGCGGTATTGGATTTGAACCAATGACCTCCTGCGTGTGAAGCAGGCGCTCTAACCGCTGAGCCAACCGCCCGAGGCATCCATTCTATCTTAGCCCCTTTCGGCGGGTAAAGGGGCTGGGCAAACCCACATCAGGCGGTCGACACGGGTGTGGAAGCGTGTAGGGGGGCCTAGCAGGAGAGTTGAAAAAGGGCCGCGAAAGACCTATCTTAGTAAGGTAGCAGGCCTTAAGCTCGAAGGCGCCAGCCATGCCGAAGTGGCGGAATGGCAGACGCGCTACGTTCAGGGCGTAGTGATCGCAAGGTCGTGTGGGTTCAAATCCCACCTTCGGCACCACCTTATGAACTCGTGATTGGCTGCCTTCGTCTCTGGCCCACCGGTCAGTCTATGCTGCTAACAGGCTGATGAAAGACCCTTTCGACCATCCCCCTATCCCCCTTTCCTTCGCCAGACTCAGGACAGGCTCTGACCAGGAAGGGGGTGGTTGTTTTTCTTCGAGGGGGCTGACGCCCCCTCGAACTCCCCTGCTTCTGTCGGAAACGGGGTTGGCAGACGCAGGCCCTCTGGCTATAATTATGCGGCTTGTCCATTGGGGCCAGGCAAAGGCAGGGTTATGAACGTATTTTTTGATGTGGATTACACCATCATCTCCGTGGACGGAAGTCTGCGGCCCGGGGTGAAGGAGGTCTTCCAGCGCCTCGTAAACGAGGGCCATCGCATCTACATCTGGTCAGGGATGGGTGTGCGTTGGCGGGAGGTGCGATATCACAACCTGGAGCCTTTCGTCTCCGGTGTCTATGAAAAACCGCTGGACGTCTTTGACGACGCCCTGGACCGCCTGGGGATAACAGAGGAGCCGGACGCGGTGATAGATGACTTCCCGGAGATAGTTGAGCACTATGGAGGCATCGTCTGCCGGCCCTACTTCTTCTACAACCCCCACGACACCGAGATGGAGCGCATCTACGACATCATCAAAACGCTGAGCAGCAACGGCCGCCCGGATGACCCCGCCTTCAGACCTGGGAGAAAGCGGCCCGGGCCCGGGTAAGCTGCCCCCATGCCCATACGGTCCCTGCCTCCCCAAGTGGTGTCCCGTATTGCCGCCGGGGAGGTGGTGGAGCGGCCCGCCTCCGTAGTCAAGGAGCTGGTGGAGAACTCCCTCGACGCCGGAGCCACGTCAGTTCACGTGGAGCTCAAGGGCGGGGGCCTGGAGCTGATCCGGGTTGTGGACAACGGCGCAGGCATCCCGGCAGCCGAGGTATCCCTGGCCTTCCAGCGTCATGCGACAAGCAAGATCCAGTCCGAGGAGGACCTGGAGTCCATCGGCACCCTGGGGTTCCGGGGAGAGGCCCTTGGCAGCATCAGCGCGGTGGCCCGGGTAACGATGATTACCCGCACTGCTGAGGAGTTGCAGGGGAGCCTGGTAGAGGTGTACCAGGACCGGGTGCTACGGCAGGAGCCACGTGGATGTCCTGTAGGCACCGTGGTCGGGGTACACGGCCTCTTTCAGGACCTTCCAGCCCGTCGCAAGTTCATGCGCTCACCACAGGCCGAGGAGGCCAGGGTCCATGCTCTGGTCTCCACCTATTCGCTGGCCTTTCCAACGGTGGGCTTTACCCTGGTGGCCGAAGGAAAGGAGGCCTTTCGGTCGGCGGCTGGGAGCCTTCGAGAAAAGGTGCTGGCTGTGTGGGGTCCGTCTCTGGCAGCAAATCTGGTGGAGGTTGAGGGCGGCGAAGGCGGTCTGACCGTCCAGGGGTTCGTTAGCACGCCTCAGGAGCATCGGGTAAACCGCAGCCACCAGATATTCCTGGTGAACCGCCGACCCGTGCGGAGTGCCTTGCTCTCCTCAGCCCTGGAGGGGGCCTACCAGGGGCTGTTGCCAGAGAGGCGACACCCCGTGGCTGTCCTTAGCGTTGCCCTTTCGCCCGGCGAGGTGGACGTCAACGTGCACCCCACGAAAGCTGAAGTACGCTTCAGGGAGGAGAGCCGGGCCTTCACTTCAGTCCAGCGACTCGTCCGGAGGGCCCTGGCTGCCTACACGCCGGTGCCCCAGGTCCAGCAGAGACACCTGTATGTGCCCCCAAGACAGGGCTCGGACACAAGTGGCGTCGCGCCGGCGGCCGAGGCTCCTGCTCTGGACGCAGCGACCGGCGAAACGCAGGGGCGGGGAGCTCCTACCACGAGGGAGCTTCTTCCCAGGCTACGTGTGCTGGGCCAGGCCCAGGGGACCTACATAGTGGCCGAGGGGCCTGGCGGCGTTTACCTCATCGACCAGCATGCCGCCCACGAGCGGGTCCTTTTTGAGCAGTTCCTGGATGCCATGCGCTCCTCGGCACCGCAGGTCCAGAGCCTCCTGGAGCCGGCGGTGGTAGAGCTTTCCCCCGCTCAGGCCCAGCTATGGGAGGAGTGCAGGGAGCTAGTGGACAGGCTTGGCTGGCAGGTGGAGCCCTTTGGGCAGCGGAGCCTGCTGATCCGGGGGAGACCTGCCGCCCTCAGAGACGCCGACCCGGCGCGGGCCTTCCAGGAGTTCCTGGAGGGCGCCGCTACGGAGCTGGCGCTGCCCTCCTGGGAGGAGCGTCTGGCGGCCACGCTGGCCTGCCACAGCGCCGTGCGCGCCGGGGACATCCTCAGCCCTCCGGAGATGGCCCAGACGGCGCGTCTCCTGGAAGGCTGCCGGGAGTCCCACACCTGCCCCCACGGCAGGCCCACCATGGTACAACTGAGCACCGCCAACCTGGAGCGGGAGTTCCGGCGCCGCTGACCTGCACTAGAAGCTAGGGAATGCCCAACAGCTTCCTGGCATTGTCCAGCATGATCTTCTGCTTTACCTCTGGCTTCAGCTTGGGGGCCACGACCTCCTCCCAGTCCCGGAGCCACCGCTCCACGGAGAGAAAGGGGTGGTCTGAGCCGAAGAGGACCTTGTCCTGGATGCGGGAGTTGATCTCGTTGACCAGCTCTGCGGGGAAGTACTTGGGGGACCAGCCGGAGATGTCCATGTAAACGTTGGCCTTGTGGATGCAGATGGAGATCTGCTGGCTCTGCCAGGGCCAGGAAGGGTGGGCCAGAATAATCTTGAGCTCAGGGAAATCGGCAGCCACATCGTCCCAGAGCATGGGGTCGCCATACTTCAGGTGTACGCCAGCGCCGCCGGGCATACCCGCCCCCCGCGCGGCGTGGCCGGAGTGGGCGATGACAGGGATACGCAGCTCCTGACACCTGGCCCAGAGGGGGTAGAACCGGTGGTCGTTGGGGGCGAAGCCCTGCCCTGGCGGGTGGACCTTGAGACCCCTGGCACCCAGGTCGCCGACGCACCGCTCCAGCTCATTTATGGCCTTCCTGCCCGTCCAGGGGTCCACGGAGCAGAAGGTTATGAACTGCTTGGGGAACTGTTTGACGATCTCGGCCACCCAGTCGTTGCCCATGAAGGGCCGCCCATCGACGGTCTCGCGGTTGACGGGGAAAAGGACGGCCAGGATATCCAGCTTCTGGAAGAGGGCAGCGAACTCGGCGGGGTCGGCAGGTGGAGGCGAGGTCTGCCTGAAGTAGCGGCGCATCTGCTCCATGATAGGGTCCGGAGGGGATCCAGGCTGGTCGGGTGGATGGACGTGGATATCTATGGCTCGCATGGGTCCTCCTTTCGGCAACTACCTTTTTATGCTAGAAGCTATTCGGGAATTCCGCCAGGGCGCAGATCATTCCCCCCTCCCAAGGTATGGGTTCCCTCCCGCCCACCCCGAGTTGCGCTCGGCAACACCCCTCCACAAAAGGGGGAAGGATTTTCCGAATTGGCGCTAGAAGTGAAGGGGCGCAGGCGCGTCCTAGAACAGACCTGGGGAGAGTCATGGGGAGCTGCCCAGCCGCCGCAGGGCCAACCGGACCCGCTCCTCCAGAGAAAGGCCCTTGTCGGAGGGAACGGAGGCCACCGCCTGGCGGACCTCGTTGGCCGAGTATCCCAGGGCCGCAAGGGCTGCCACCACGTCCATGTTGGACTGGCTGGTGAAGGCCGGTACCGGGCCCCACTCCTTCTCCAGCTTCTCTCGAAGCTCCAGGATCACGCGGGCAGCCGTCTTCTTTCCAACGCCGGGGGCGCGGGTCAAGGAGTCCCCGTCGCCGGAGGCGATGGCCACGGCCACGGCCTCCGGGGTGAGAGTGGAAAGGATGCTGAGGCCGAGCCTGGGCCCGACGCCGTTGACCTCGAGAAGCAGGCGGAAAAGGCGCACGGCCTCGGGTGAGGGGAACCCGTAGAGAGACAGGGCATCCTCTCTGACAACGAGGCAGGTATGAAGACGGGCCTGGCTGCCTATGGGCCCTATCTGGTCCAGGGCCAGGGCAGGGACGTTGACCCGCACGCTGACGCCACCGATGCCGATCTCCACCCAGTCCGGCCCGGTGGCCTCCACGGTGCCGCGGACGGCAGTAATCATGCTCCTCTTATGAGGGCCTTGACCCTCAGGGCCTGGAGGTGGCACAGGGCCACGGCCACGGCGTCGGCTGCATCAGGGCTGAGGTCGTCCCGGAGGCCCAACTGGAGGCGCACCATCTGCTGCACCTGCTCCTTAGTGCTCCTGCCGTAGTCAGTAATGGCGTACTTTACCTGGCTAGGAGAGTAGGTAGCCACAGGCAGCGAGTGGCTTGCAGCGACCAGCAGGGCCAGTCCCACGGCCTGGCCCACGGCCAGGGCTGAACGGCGGGCCTGGGCGACGATGGAGGGCTCCTCTACCGCCACATGCTGGGGCTCCCAGCAGCGAACCACCTCCTCCAGGGCCAGATACAAGGTGTACAGCCGGACCCCTACCTCAGCCGAGGTGGCGGCCTTGAGAGTGCCAGAGGCGATGAGACGGGGAGGGTCTTGCCCTTCCAGCACGCCGTACCCCATGTGCAGCGTCCCTGGGTCTACACCAAGGACCCTCATGCTACGTTCCTCAGGCGGCAGCCCGGTACTGTTCCAATACCTCGTCCGGGAACTCGGCGTTGCAGTATACCTTCTGGACGTCGTCCAGCTCCTCCAGGCGGTCCAGGAGGCGCAGGGTGCCTGCGGCCGCCTTGGCTTCCAAGAGGACCGTGCTCTTGGGCACCATAGCCTGCTCCGCTCGGGAGATGGGGACCTGGTGCTGCTCCAGGGAGCGCCGGAGGGTCTCCAGCTTCTCCAGAGGTGAGTAGACCTCCAGGAGGTCTCCATCGACCTTGAAGTCGTCGGCCTCCAGCTCAATGGCCAGGAGGGCCATCTCCTCTACCTTCTTGGGGTCTGCCTCCTCAATGGCGATAACGCCCTTCTGTTCGAAGAGCCAGCTCACCGAGCCGGCGGCACCCAGCTTGCCTCCGCCCCGCTCCAGAACGCCCCTCACCTCCGATACGGTACGGTTGCGGTTATCGGTGAGCACATGGACCAGAATGGCCACGCCTCCTGGCCCAAACCCTTCGTAGGTAATCTCTTCAAGCTGGACCTGACCACCTGCACCGCCAGCCCCCCTGCGGATGGCCCGCTCGATGTTGTCCGTGGGCATGTTGCTGTCCCGGGCCTTCTGGACAGCCATGCGAAGACGGGTGTTGCCGCTGGGGTTGGAGCCACCCATCCTGGCCGCCACGGTGAGCTCCCGGGCCAGCTTGGTGAAGAGCTGGCCACGGCGGGCGTCCGTCTGCCCTTTCTGGTGCTTTATCTGTGACCACTTGGAGTGTCCGGACATGGCGCCGCTCCCTTTGGAACGTCCTACAACAGGAATTGTACCAAAAGAGTATGGGCTGGTCGAGGAATGGGACGGTTGGGCACACCAGGCCCCTCGCCTGCTATCTCCCGGACACTCAGCCTTTGCCGGTGCCGGGGCAGTGGCATTTCCGCCAGGCCTATCTCCTGGCGGACCTTACGACCTGCTGGGCGAAGGCCGTATCGAGCCCCTTGGGCCAGGAGCGCCTCAGGGGATCTCGGACTCGCACGCTCATGCGCCCGATCCTTTCGATCTCGATGGTCACCTCCTCGCCGTCCTGGATGGCTCCCAGCCCCTGGTGGTTTGTGCCCGTGGCTATGACATCCCCTGGGAAAAGGGTGGTAACCGAGGAGGCCATCTCGATGAGCTCAGGGATGCGGTGAGCCATATCGGAGGTGTTGAAGTCATGGCGGGGTTGGCCGTCGACCCAGAGGCGCACCTGAAGATTGTGAGGGTCTGGTACCTCGTCAGCCGTCACCAGGGCGGGGCCCATGGGGGCGAAGGTGTCCCAGGACTTGCCCAAGAAGAAGCTCAGGCGCCCGTCGGGCATCATTCCACGGGCCGACACGTCGATGAGGCAGGTGTAGCCGAAGACATGGTCCATGGCTTTGGACTGGGGTACTTCCCTGGCCATCTTCCCGATAACCAAGGCGAGCTCCGCCTCATGGTGGAAGACAGTTGCCTGGGCCCTGGGCAGGACGATGGTGTCGCCTGGGCTAATGACGGCGGAGGAGGCTTTTATGAAGAAGTCCATGTCGGTCGCGGGGCGCTGTCCTAACTCCAGGTAGTTGGTGACGGCGCACAGGAGCTTGCTGGGCCTGGGCAGCGGCGCCCGCAGCCTAACCTTGCTAAGAGGTATGGCCTTTCCCTTCTGAAGCCGGAGCAGGCGGTTGTGTAGCGAAGGGAAGCCGTCGATAAGGTCAGCCATCCGATCCTGGGGCGGTCGCAGGGCCCTTCGGCGTTCCCCCTCGGGGAAAGGGACGACGCCCCTCTTGGTAAGGATGCCAAGGCGAAAGTCATCGAAAAATACCAGCTTCATGCCGATCCCTCCCCAAAGCGGATAAGAGTGGGGAATGACAATGCCATTCCCGCGAACAGGGCTATTCTAAGGGAGCCCTGGGATAGCGTCAACGATGTGAAGGACGCCCCACGCGCCAGGAACGTCCAGGAACACCCGCCTAATAGTCGGAAAGGAAAACTGGCAGAATGGGGGGAACAGGTGCTAGCCGCCCAAGGCCTCCGTGTCGCTGCGGGGTAGCCTGGACACCTGTAGCACTCTCTGGGCCAGCGCCTGTAGGGTGCTGGCCGTCTCGCGGACGCATGCGGCGACCTGTTCACCGACCTCCACAATCTCAGACCTGGCCTCGACAGCAGACTGGAGAAGCCTATTGAGGGCAGCGATCTCTCTAAGGCGAGCCTCCAGCAGTTGGCTCTGCTGGAGGACCCTTTCTTCCAGAGAGCGCCGGGCTCCCTCAACGGCCAGGGTCTCTTCCCGCTTTTCCATGGCGCGGATAACGGTCCTCTCCAGGGCACTCAGGTCAACAGGCTTGATGACGTAGTCCAGAGCACCTGACTGCATGACGCTGACAGCCTGCCTAAGGTCGCTGCGGGCCGTGACGAAAAGCACGCCCGTGTCCACGCTAGTCCGGGCCATCTCCTGAAATAGCTCTACACCGGACTTTCCGGGCATCATTATGTCCACCAGGGCGAGGTCAAAGTGCTGCCCACTTAGAGCGGCGCAGGCCTCGTTATAGTCTCCCGCTGTGGCGCAGGCAAATCCCAACTCTTCCAGGGTATCCTGGATTACCTCTCGAACATCCTCCTCGTCATCAACAATAAGAATCTGCCCTTTCTGCATGGCAGCCCTCCCTAGTGGCTTTACCCCAATCTATCTTCGCGCTGGACCGGGTGAGGTACAGCGTGCAAATGGTGGGGAATCGGTAGGCTGCCTTTGACATAGCAGGGCTCCGGAAGTACCCTTAGATTCGCATAGCAGAAGCTAGATGCTTTGTAGTCCGGAGGTGTACCTCTTGGCGGACAAGGTCCTGGTAGTGGAAGATGAGGATTCCGTAAGGGAGCTTCTGGTCACATGGCTAGAGGAGGCCGGCTACAGCGTAATACAAGCCTCCAACGGGCTGGAAGGCGTGCGCAGGCTATACGACCAGCAGCCGGACCTGGTGGTGCTGGACATTATGATGCCCGTGATGGACGGCCTGGAGTTCTGTCGCCGAGTCAGGGAGGTCTCCAACGCGCCCCTGATGATCCTGAGTGCGCTGGACAGGGAGAAGGAGAAGGTTCGCGGGCTGGAGCTAGGCGCTGATGAATACGTCGTGAAGCCGGTGGGGATGGACGAGTTCCTGGCCCGGGTGACGGCGATGCTGAGGCGCTCCCGCTTGGGACCTGTTGAAAAGGGGGTAAGGGCCTACACCGACGGTTTTCTGAGCATGGATGTGGAGAGGCATGAGGCCCTGGTCCATGAGCGGAAGATAGACCTGACGCCTACGGAGTTCCGTCTTCTGGCCTACCTTGCAGAACGAGCCGGCAAGGTAGCCCCAGTACGGGAGATCCTGCAAGGGGTATGGGGGTCAGGGTACTACTCTCCCGAGGTGGTGAAGTGGCATGTCGCGAGCCTGCGCAACAAGCTGGAGAAGGACCCCAAGAAGCCTCAGCACATAGTGACCTTATGGGGGATAGGCTACAGGTATGACCCACCCGCGGCACAAGGGTGACGTTGCCTGCCTCGCGCCTTGTAGCTACCTACCCCACTAATACTTTGGGAGCGCTTTGGACAGCCACAGCTTCCTGAGGTGCTGACCCGTCAGCCTCCTTCGCGACGGGCAGCCGAACCACCACCTCCGTACCCTTGCCTTCCTTGCTCTGCACCTGGATGTGTCCCTGATGCTCCGCGATGATCCGCCGGCAGATGAAGAGGCCCAGCCCAGTCCCTTTGCCCACCTCCTTGGTGGTGAAGAACGGTTCGAAAAGATGAGGCAGGGCGCTCTCTGGAATGCCTGCCCCCGTGTCCTTCACAGAGGCCTTTACCCACTTCCCTTCCTGACCGCACTTCAGCGTGATGGAGCCTCCGGTTGCAGTGGCATCTATGGAGTTAAGGATGAGGTTCACGAAGACCTGCTGAACCTGGTTTGCCACGCCCCGGACGGCTGGGGTTTCCCGGTAGGCCTTTGTCACGCTGACGCCCTTGGAAGTGGCCAGCTTGCCCACCAGGTCCAGAGCCACATCCAAGGCCTTGTCCACTTTGATAGGTTCAAAGACTTCGCTGGGCCTGGCGTACTCCAGCAGCTCCTTCACAATGGTGGAGATACGTCCAGCTAGTTGATGGATGCTATTCACATACTCGATGGCCTTCTCCGATTTCAGGTGCTTCTCTGGATTACGAAGAAGCAGCTCAGCCCTGCCTGCTATAGCAAAGATGGGGTTGTTGACCTCATGGGCCACTCCCGCTGCCAGTACGCCCACCGAGGCGAGCTTGGCGGATTCTATCAGTTGCGACTGGGCTTCCCGCAACTCCGTAAGGCTGGCCTCCAGGCGCTTGGCCAGGTTTGCATTATGTTCCGCCAGCTTCACCGCCTTCTCTGTCTCTATCACGCTGCTCCGGAAGGCGTGATAGGCCAGGACCACCGGGGCCGCAAGGAGGAGCACCGACCACCAGGCTTGAAGCCACAGAAGAACCCCCAGGTAGCCCAGGACAAGGAGTCCCGCCTCCTGAACGACGTCTATGGCCCAGGTTTCCCTCCACACCTTCCAGACGCTGGCGCCCTTTCTTATGGTAACCATACCTGCCACCAGGGCCAGGTTGGTTACGTGAAGGGCCAGGCCTGCCACCAGCACGGCGGGGAGTCCCGTTGGCCAGCCAAGGGACTCGGGCCAGGGACCGGGCAACAGCGGGTGGAAGACCAGGGTCGGGAAGCTGGCGGCACAGGCATAGACCGCCATGTTGAAAAGGATGACCCGCGGCGCCAGGCGAAGCCTTCCTTCGGCCAGGAGCGTGCCCCCGACTCCAGCCAGGACAGCGAAGGCGGGCGGAAGGGTAAGCACGCCCATGAACAGGGGAGCGGTAAACATGGAGGCCTCCGCCTGGGGCGACAGCTTGAATGGGTGGAGCCGAGCCCAGAAGACCAGCCCGGCAACGACAGCCGTCCAGAGAAGAACCGGCGGCTCCCAAGCGACGGGATAGGCCCACGCCGCTGCCGCTGCTGCCACCCCGCCAGCCAGAACGGCGGAGGAGATGTAGAGTCGGGTGCGGGTCTCAACCCCCATCACAGGCCTCCCCTGTGTCTTCCCGACGAGTCTCGCCAGCCATCACCAGTATACGTCGTCCCGACAGTCCATCTAGAATACCACCAACGGTCCCGGCAGGCCCTGGCTTTGCACAAGAACTCTTTCGCGCCCCCAAAAATGTCACCCTGAGTCCTTCAGTAGAAGTACTCAGGGTCTGGGGTGGGGTGTTAGACAAATACAAAATAATGGCCTGCCCCAGATTCTTCGTCCCGATTTTCGGGACTCAGAATGACACAGAGGGTTGTCCGAGACCACATTTTGTGCAAAGCCGGTGGGCCCTCTCGACATCCTCCATACAGAGTCACGTCCAATAGACCTAAGCGCGACTGCTATGCTAGGGCAAAGGTGCAGGCCTGCCGCTGACGCGATTGTTGGACTCCCCGCTGTAGGTCCGCACCAACTCTCCATTCAGGGATACCTTGACGTTCACAGGGAAGGCGCTCCCAGAGGCTACCCTTGCACCCACGTGGACCTTGTGCCCGCCTTTGGGGTCTATCTCGGTGGAGGTCTGGGTAACGACGCCACAGCCC
>JACPCK010000004.1 GCA_016179845.1 Chloroflexota bacterium
GGCCCTGATATGGCCATGCTGGGGGCGAGCCTGTTTGCCACTCATGGGATATTGGGTGCCCTCTATCACAAGTGGCGTACTGGGGAGGGCCAACACGTAACGACGAGCATGCTGGGGGCCATGCTGTTCCAGCGTGGCATTACCTGGCCGTCCCTGGTCGACCCCGAGCGCTGGGATGTGGGCTTTGTCCTCGGCTACGTTACGCCGCCTGACTACGGCTACAGGACTGGAGATGGATGCATCACCATGGGAGCCACCCGTGATCTGGAGAAGTTTCCCAGCCTTCTGAAGGCCCTGGGCATGGAGGAGTACCTGGAGCACCCGCTGTTTCAAAAACCACCTTCCCACATCATGGGGTTTGCCTTTGGCGGGAATCTCCCTAGCGGGGACCTCCCCTACCAGGCGCAACCCGTATGGGAAGAGGCTTTCAAGAAGTGGAAGGCCGATGATCTGATTGCCTTGCTGTCGAAGTTTGGCAGCGGCAGCACCAAGGTGAACGACTATCGCAACCTCTTCGCCCATCCTCAGGCAATGGCCATGGGCATGGTGAGGGAGGTGAGGCATCCCAGGTATGGCGCAGTCAAGTTCCTGGGCCCGCCGTGGAAGTTCTACGGCGCGCCTTCGGTGAATCCCACCCCGTTTGTGGAAGGCCCTTGAACTGACAGGAGGCTGGAGTACCCAGAGCGTACGGCCTCCGCGATCTGTCGGTGCCAGGACAGGCCTTGCTGACATCGCCTTGCCATAGGCCGGTGACATGGGGCCCAGACGCCAGATTCCATTCTTGACCTCCGCCTTCCGTCCTGACACAATAGGCTAAGTTTTATCTGGAGGACTATGCTGTTGAAACTGGTCAGCTTTGACATTGACGGCACCATGATCTTTGGGGTGCCTCCCGGGCCGATCACGCCGAACCTGGTGCGGAAGGCCAAGGAGATGGGATACCTTGTGGGTAGTGCCTCCGATAGGACTATTGCCAATCAGGTTGAGCTCTGGAAAGAGCATGAAGTTGAGGTAGACTTCGTCTCGCTCAAGCACCGCCTCCCTGAGCTAAAGGAGAAGTTCGAAGCAGCCCGATATCTCCATATAGGGGATTCGGACACAGACCGCTACTTTGCAGAGCAGGCGGGGTTCGAGTTCCTCTGGGTACACCAGTTGCCTCGGAATGGAGAGATCCACTGGCTGTAGAGGCGTCCCAGCCTGTTACTCTGCCATCCAATAGTTGATGGGGTGGCCCTTCTCTCTCCTACGCCTGATACGCCGCTCTGAGGACTCGAAGGGCCCGTAGTGTGACCCACTTGCTAGGCTTGCCTTTTTCCTCAACGTCAGCCCAGGTCTTCCCGTTATAGGTATACTCCAGCCTCCACCTCCCACGGTCGTCCTGTTTCCCTAGCACTAAGTTCAAGGCCCCGGCAAGACGCTGGTCCTTGGCGTACCCCAGTACCGCCAGGACTTCCAGGTTCTCCAGCACGTCGGTAACGTAGCCTATGGGGTATCCAAACCTAAACCAACTGGAGCTAGGCTTGCTGCTGTAGCCAGAAGGATAATCAGTCAGGGCCAGGTCCCGGCCCAGAAGGAAGCCCACCCCCATGGCAATAGCCGATCTCATGACGGGCGTGAGCAGCTTGGGAGGCACCTTGCTGAGGGCCCGCATTGCCTTGACCGCACCCCAGGCGCAGGCAAGGCCCGCGTTGGCAGCACAGGCGAACAAGGGCCCACAGGTACCTGACTTGTAGTACCGCTCTTTCGTGTCCTTGCAATCGGCTCCCGCTATCCTTTCCCCAACGATGGCCCTGGCCTGCCATTCCAGGGCCCGCTGAAGCCGCTGGTCGCCCACCTGGCCCAGGTCTATGAGTGCCGCGGCCAGGTTTCCTCCCAAGCAGTGGATAAACCCTGACGGAGCACCGGTGGCCGAAAAGCCCCCGTGGCTGGCAATGGCGTGGGTGAGGATGTAATCACATCCGGCTCGCACCCTCCGGTCGGCGGCGTCTGCTCCTAGCTGGCCAAGAAACGTGACCTGACACACGGTGCCCGTATACTTGGGATCATAGCCGGGCCCCGGCTTCACCCAGAAACCTTGGGGCTCCTGGGCTGCCAGGATGGCTGGCACCGGCCCGGTAAACATGATCGCCCTGAGGGCCTCCTGCACCTCTCTCTCCTCCTCCCCTCGCCCCAGAAGGTCCTTCAGAGCGAAATACCTGATGCCCGGCTGGGCCGGGTCAGGCTCCAGAAGCCAGGGGAGAGGGTTCCCTTTGAGAAGCTCTCTAATGTCCATAGATAGAATGGGCCCTCAGGGATTCGCCCTATGAGTTTCCATTTATCCCTCAGTTGCCACTTCAAATTGGTGTCGGCTCAGGCCCGCCTGGCGGAGAATGGACGCCAACGTCCCCGCAGGCACCTCTCTGGCTCCCATCTTGACGATAGTAGTGCGAGTCCCTTCCGACGTCCGTCGTCTGAGTTTGAGGTGACTCCCACGCTGGGACACCCGTTCGAACCCCAGGCGCTCCAGCGCCCGCACCACCTCTCGGCTGCTATACGGTCCCAACTCTGACCGTTTCTACTTCCACATCGGCGACCTGGATGACTTCTGCCTGGGGCGCGTCGTCGAAGTAGAGCTCAAGCGCCTCCTTGATGGCCTTTCGCGCTTCCTCCCGTGTGTCTCCAAAGGAAGAGACATCCACGTTCAGCGCCTGGGCTACCCAGGCCTTCCCTTCCCGGTAGAACACTACCTCAATGGTGCGCATGGTTCTGTATCCCTCCTTGGGCCAACAATCCCCGATGGCATGGCCCTAGAACTCTTACGTATACTAGCACTGGTGGGCCCTCAGGGATTCGAACCCTGGACACCCGGATTAAAAGTCCGGTGCTCTGCCAGCCTGAGCTAAGGGCCCCTCCTTACCTTCCCATTGTCCGTGAGTGCCCCGCGGCTTGCAAGTCCCCCTCAGCGGGCGTGGACCGGCGCTGAGCCTATGAGCCCCATCTCTGAGGAAGGCCAGTACCTGAACCAGGCCTTTCCTATTATGTACCCCGCCGAAACAGGACCCCAGTCGCGGGAGTCGTTGCTGCTGGGCCGATTGTCGCCCATGACGAAGTAGCTGCCGTTGGGCACCTTGATTGGGGCCATGTCTGTGTACCCCTGATGGGCCACAAAGGGCTCCTCAATTGGCTGCCCGTTCAGATACACCACGCCTTCCCTTACGGCTACAGTATCTCCGGCCGTGGCGATGATGCGCTTGATAAAGTCCACCTTGGGGTCCTTGGGGAAGCGGAAGACCACGACCTCGCCCCGCCGCGGAGGGTGGAAAGGGTAGAACACCGCCTCCCGGTCCAGGCGCACAAAGGGAATAAACTGGGCCAGAGTGCCTATGGGGAAGTGCCAGTAGACGATCTTGTTGACCAGGAGTCGTTGGTCGGTGAAGAGCGAGGGCTCCATGCTGGAGCCGACGACGCGGAAGTTTCTTACGCTGGCCTGCAACACCAAGAGAACGGCAGCGCCGATGAGGATTGTCTCCACAAGCTCCTTGAGAAACGTCAGCGCGCCTCTCCCTCTGCTCTTTGCCAGGCCTTCTGGGTTTTGCGTTTCCATTCGCGACTATTATATCTCAGCCTCCGTCTGCGATACGACAGCCCACTCAAGCACCCCCAGGTCTTTTCATTGTCATTCTTGTATCTTTGAAGAGGGTGGTGGGAAGACCGGTGTCATTCTAGGGCAGCAAGCCCGTTGCTCAGATAGGTCTC
>JACPCK010000027.1 GCA_016179845.1 Chloroflexota bacterium
CCTGGACCCTCGCCAGGCGTAAAGCCCCAGGAGCTGTACCACTTATGATTCTCATAGCGACACTTTACCAGTGTCATCAATCATTATGAACGAGAGCAGATCGTGGCAATGGAAGAGCACCTGCGGGACCTGAGGTTAACCTTAGCCAGTGTCAGCGAACCCAACCGTACGATTGAGTCGTCAAGTGTTATCTAGAGAGCCTATCTCTAGGCTTGATAAAGATAACGGAAGGGCCGCTCCCGCTTTTTTCTTCCCTCAGTTCAAACTCGTCGGGTAACGACCGAATCAACTGGGAGAGCTGTGTAAATCCGTAGGTTCTTGCATCGAAGCCAGGATCGAGCCGATGGAGCCGAGTACCCACAGTTCCCAAGAATGCCCAGCCATCTTCCTGAACAGACATGTCGAAAGCGCGTTTAAGCAGCGGCAAGGGATCAGGCGCCGGAGCCTCGGGAACACCCTTCCGCTTCAAAATCTTTGCACTCTGATGCCTATCTCCTTCAACGCGAAGGTTCTCTGTATATACGAATACCTCGCAGGCGTTCACGAATGCCTCAGGAGTCTTTCTGGCCCCGATGCCCATCACAAAGAACCCCTTTTCTCTTACGCGTGTTGCCAATCTAGTGTAGTCGCTGTCACTCGATACCAAACAAAAACCACCCACCACCCCCTCATAGAGAATGTCCATGGCATCTATGATTAAAGCGCTGTCAGTGGCGTTCTTGCCGATGGTGTAGCGAAACTGCTGAATTGGCTGGACGGCATGGGAGTTCAGGATGTCTTTCCAGCTATTCATATTGGTAGTCGTCCAGTCCCCGTAAATGCGCCGGATGGTGACTAGTCCGTATCTACTCGCCTCGGCGATCATCTCGCTAAACAGAGATGGTTGGGCATTATCGCCATCTATGAGCATGGCAATTCGCGTGGCCCTGGCTGGGCTCGATGACTCTAGCATCATGTCACTCCCCTTAGAGTAGCCTTCAGCCTCGCCTGAACCTCACGTCCGACTCCATTTTGCACCAACAACCGTTCAGCTGCAATCCACAATCAGTTGGGATAGGTTCAAATATTGCTTAGCTTGAGGTTCCACAAGCTCACCATGAGCAGTGAGCCTACTCTATCCCTAGCTCCTGCTTGACCTCTCGCACCGCCGTGGCCATGACCCGCAGCTTGGCTTTGGCCTCCTCCACCTCGCGCGTCTTCAGGCCACAGTCCGGGTCGATGTAGAGGCGCTCCGGAGCGAACACCTCCAGCCCCAGCCGGATGCCCTTCTTCACCTGGTCCACCGTCTCGATCAGGTGGCTGTGGACGTCCAGGACACCCATGGAGAGGTCCTTCTTCAGCTTCCCCTTCCTTTCCCTGAACAGCCCCAGCAGGTTGTAGTTGCTGTTGGTCATCTCCAGGTCCAGGTTGTCCACCGGCAGCCTCAGCAGGCCATCAAAGACGGCAGCAAAGTCGCCATAGCAGATGTGGGTGATGGTGTAGGCTGACAGCCCCTTGGTGACGATGCCCAGGGCCTTGACCGCCAACTCCATCTCCTCGGGCCGCGTCGAGACGGCGGGCTCGTCTATCTGGATGTATCTGGCGCCAGCCTTCTCCAGGTCCAGGGCCTCCTCATGGACGGCCCGCGCCAGGTCGAGGACAAAGGCCTCTCGCGTTGGGTAATGCTCGTTGAAGGACCAGTCGGCCATGGTGTAGGGGCCAGTGAGCATGCCCTTGACCGGCTTCTTCGTCAGGCCCTGGGTGTAGCGCCACCACTCCAGTGTGATGGGCCCCTTGCGCCTCACGGGCCCCGTGGCTACCGGCTTCCTGTAGTAGCGGTTCCCGTAAGAGCGCACCAGCCCGCTGATGGCCCACCCCTCCATGTTCTCGGAGAAGTAGGTCACCATGTCGCCCCGGTACATCTCGCCGTCCACCAGGATATCCATGCCTATCTCTTCCTGGAAGCGGACCCACTCCTCGGTGGCCTTTCTCTCCAGCTCCCTGAGCTCCTCCTGGCCTATCTCGCGACGGGCCAGCCTGTTCCTGGCCTGGGTCAGGTAATCGGGTTTGGGGTAGCTACCTACGGCGGTGGTCAGCAGACCTTTGGTCATGAAAGGGCCTCCCTCGCTTTCTTCACCCCCTCCACCAGACGGACCAGCTTCTGGTTGGCCCTGTCTCGCGGCAGGAACTCCAGGCCACAGCTTGGGCTCACGTACATCCGGTCAAGCGACACTACGCTAGACATCCTCCTGACGCCCTCCACCAGCTCCTCGACGGGCTCAAGGCGGGTGTTCCGTCCATCCAGGATGCCCAGGCCCAGCTCCTTGTCCGAAGGGAACTCCTTGACGATTTGGTAGTTGGCCTCCCCAGAGACGAAGTCCAGGCCGTATGCCTGGAAGGGCAGGTGAAAGAGGTCGGGGTAAAGCTCTCCTATGTCCCAGAAGTAGAGGTAGAGGGCGGTCTTTGCTGTCAGGCCCCGTGTCAGCCTCCGGCACGCCTCCTCGAACAGCGCAAAGTCTCCCTTCCACTTCAGGATGGCAGGCTCATCGAACTGGATGAAGGTCGCACCGGACCTCTGCAGCGCAATAGCCTCCTGGTTCAGGACCTCGGCTAGGTCCAGGACAAGGGTGCGAAGGTTGTGATAGGCCTGGTCCTGGGAGAGGCGGGCCAGTGTGTAGGGCCCGGTGATGACGGCTTTTACCGGTACCGGGCTGCGCTCCTTGGCAAAGAGGAAATCCCTCACGCCTATGGGCCCCTGCCAGCCCAGCTTGCCAGTCACCGCTGGCTGCCGAAAGTAGGTGTTGTTGTTGAAGTAGCGGATGAGCCCGTTGATGGAAAAGCCCCCGATCCGACGGGCGAAGTAGGTCTGACCGTCCTCCCACCTTATCTGCCCGTCGCTGATGAGACCCACCCCTGCTTGGACCTGCTCCTTTATCACCACCTCCGTTACCAGGTCCTCAGTCCTCTGGAACTCCTCCGCCGTTATCTGACCCCTCTCCAGTCGGGCCAGGGCCGTCCTTAGATTGGGAGCCCCGGCCTGAGCCGGGAGCTTGGGGTAGCTCCCTACCACGGTAGCAGTCAGCAATAGAAACCCCTTGCGAAGAGTAGCATCCATTGTAGCGGCGCCCAGTGGCACGGGCAACAGCAGCCGGAAATTGACTGAGCACAGGGCGTAGGGTAATATCAATACTAGAAGGAGTAAGACTTCGGATTCGTGTCAGTGGAAGAGGAGTTGAAAACCCTGGCCCAGCGTATTTCCGTCTGCAAAGACTGCCCGCTTTCCAGGAACCGGACTCATGCGGTCCCCGGGGATGGCTCCTCCTCAGCGAGGATCATGTTCATCGGCGAGGCCCCGGGCTTCTACGAGGACCAGCAGGGCCGGCCTTTTGTAGGGCCCGCCGGCAAGTTCCTGGACGAGCTTCTGAGTTCCGCTGGCATGAGCCGAGGCGAGGTGTTCATCACTAACATGGTCAAGTGCCGTCCCCCAGAAAACAGGGACCCCATGCCAGGCGAGGTGGAGGCCTGCCGGCAGTACCTGGACAAGCAGATACAGATCCTCAAGCCACGGGTCATCGTTGCACTAGGGAGGCATTCCCTGGCCAAGTTCTTTCCGCAGGAGTCCATCTCCAAGCTGCGCGGCAAGCCCCGCCAGTGGAACGACACCATTATCTACCCCATGTTCCACCCGGCCGCCGCCCTCCACAACCAGGGTCTCCGCCACTACCTGGAGGAGGACATAAAGGGTCTCCCGCTTCTACTCAAAGAGGCCCCCTTGGGTGAGAAAGAACAGCCCCAACCTCAGCAGCTCCCCATGTTTTAGAAGGCATCATGGCACAGCCAGCACTCAAGGTCATTCCCCTCGGCGGCCTCGGCGAGATCGGCAAGAACATGATGGTTCTGGAGTTCGCCAATGACATCATCGTCATTGATGCCGGGGTCATGTTCCCCGAGGAAGACACGCCCGGCGTTGACCTGATCCTGCCCAACATTACCTACCTAAAGGAGCACCGTGACCGTATCCGCGGCATTCTCATCACCCACGGTCACGAAGACCATGCTGGTGGCCTCCCTTACCTATTGCCGCACCTGGGCCAGGTGCCTGTCTACGCCTCGCGGCTCACCCGCGGCCTCATATCCGTTAAGCTGAAGGAGCACCGACTGCAGAGGGATAGCCGAGTGGTGGAGGTGCCCCCTGGCAGGGAGATCAAGCTGGGCGCCTTCCGGGCCGAGTTCTTCCGCGTGTGCCACAGCATCCCCGATGCCATGGGCATATCCATTCGCACCCCTCTAGGCCAGGTCATTCACACGGGGGATTTCAAGATAGACCACACCCCCGTCGACGGCCAGCCCAGTGACTTTCCCAAGCTGGCCGAGCTAGCCTCAGAGGGCGTCTTTCTCCTTTTCTCGGACTCCACATACGCCGAGGTGCCCGGCTATACCCCCTCCGAACAGGTGGTGGGCGAAGCCCTGGACCGCGTCATCGGTGAGGCCAAGGGCCGCGTAATGGTGGCCACATTCGCCTCCCTCATCTCCCGCATCCAGCAGGTCCTCGACGCAGCAGCCCACCATAATCGCAAGGTGGCCGTCGTTGGCCGCAGCATGGTGGGCAACGTCTCTATGGCTCTGGAGATGGGCTACCTCAAGGACCCCGGTGTCCTGGCTCAATGGAACGAGATAAGAAGGCTTCCCCCGGAACGCGTAGTCCTTATTGCTACGGGCAGCCAGGGCGAACCCACCTCGGCCCTGGTGCGCATAGCCAACCGCGACCACGAGATAAGGGTCATGCCAGGAGATACTGTCGTCATCTCTGCCTCCCCAATTCCCGGCAACGAAATCCTGATCAGCCGTGCTATTGACAACCTGGGCCGCCAGGGCGCCCAGGTCCTGCATAGCAGGATCGCCATGGTCCACGTCCACGGCCACGCCAGCCAGGAGGAGCTGAAGCTTATGCTGAACATAACCCGCCCCCGGTACTTTGTGCCGGTCCATGGCGAATACCGCCACCTGGCGGCCCATGCCCAACTGGCCCAATCGATGGGGGTACCTCAAGAGCAGACCTTTACCCTGGAGGACGGCGACCTCCTTACCCTCACCCGAGAGGGCAGTCACATAAACCGCCGACAGGTGAACGCAGAGCACGTCTACGTGGACGGCTCCAGAACCTATGAGGTCAGCAGTGGAGTCCTCAAGGACCGCCAGGCCCTCTCCCACGATGGCGTGGTCCTCGCCGTGGTTGCCCTCAGCAAGACCACGGGCGAGCTCGCACGGAGGCCCGAGGTTCTCTGCAACGGGGTGGCTGATGAAGAGACCTCCAGAGACCTGGCCCAGCGTTCCGCCGAAAAGTTGGAGGAGAGCCTCAACCACCTGAAGGGCATCCCTCTGAACTCAGCCCACGCCAGCTTCAAGGTGAAAGAGGTCCTCGGGCAGTTATTTCGCCAGGAAACGGCCCTCCACCCGGTCATATTGCCTGTAATCCTTGAGGTATGAGGAGGCGCTCTGGAGCCAACGCCGCTTCGGGAAAAATCCCTTTCCCACTAGAGGAGGGGGGCCGTCGAACGTAGTTCAGGGTGAGTGGGAGGTAACCAACACCTCGGGGTGGGATGAAGGACTGCGCTCCGGCTGAGTTTCCGAATGACAAAAAGGAGACACCACCCTGGCCTATGGCCTTGAACAGCAGCGTGTGATACTATTGATAAGCAGTCTTTTTGCTGTAACAAGCTAGTAGTATTACGAAAGCGCCCGCAAGGGCCCGAGATTCATCGGCGAGGTAGATCCTAATGGCTAGAGCTAGCGTCTCATCGAGGCGTTCTCCTTCTACGCGCTTCTCCACCGGTCGCCTTCCCCCTGGCAGTGCCATCCTGCCACTGCTCTTGCTCCTCGTGCTTCTGGCAGCCTTGGGCGCCGCCGCCTTCTTCCTTTGGCCGTTCCTGGGCATCGGCCTCGTTCCGATGGCCCTGTGGCTAGCGGCAGTTTTCCTGACGGCCAGGAGGGCCCCGAGAGTCCTGGGGCGAAGGGCCAATCTTTTGGCTGCCTCCATCCCACTGCTGGTTAGCGTCCTCGCTCTGCTTCAGCTTCTGTACCCGGGGCAAGTAGGCAGGGTAGGACACACCCTGGGTGCGCCGTACCTGGGATACGGGCTGGCGCCCCTGCTCCTCGGACTTCTGGCTGCTCCCTGGATTGTGACACCACGCCGCACGTGGAAGGCCCATAAGACAACCTATAGGGCCATAAGGAGGGCCTGGCGTGGCATCCGCTGGGCAATGGCAGCCCTTCGAAAGGGCTATACAAAAGCTCCAATGCACCACTATGCCCTGGGCGCAGCCGCCTTTCTTTCCAGGGCCGTCTTGCTATTCGCCTTCAGTATCTGGGCCTCTATCCGCTCCCGGCGGTTGACCTTGGCCAGGCCTGCCTTTGCTCCTAAGTACACGTTCGCTAGAAATGGGCGAGTGGCCCCACCCCGAAGCCCTAAACCCGTCGCAAAGGCAGCGGACCCTACCGGCGGAAAGGAAAAGGGTGGGCAGCCTGCCGTGCCGGACAGCCGGAGGGGGAGCCGAATGCTCGTGGGCTGGCAGCTTCCACCCACAGGTCTTCTGGAGGTTGGTGAGGAGGCTGTGGTATCAGAGGAGGCCAACCTGGCCACCGCCTCGCTTATTGAGCAGACCCTGGAAGACTATGGCATAGAGGCCTCTATAGAGCAGATAAGGCCAGGACCCACTGTCACCCAGTTCGGCATCGTGCCTGGGTGGCTGCGACGCTACCGCGACGCTCGCGAGCGGGACCGCAACGGCCGTCCCAAGCTGGACCGCTTCGGCAGGCCCGTGGTCACGCGGCTGGAGGAGAAGACACGGGTCAAGGTAGACACCATCCTCGCTCGGGAGAAGGACCTCGCCCTGGCCCTGGCGGCCCGCAACATCCGTTTTGAGGCCCCGGTCCCCGGCGAAGGCGTAATAGGGCTGGAGGTGCCCAACAAGCGGGCGGTTCTCGTGACCCTTCGCTCCGTCATGGAGAGCCACTCTTTCCAGGTCCTGCAGCGCAGGGCCCACCTCCCCATCGCCCTGGGCAAGGGACCCGGTGGTGAGCCCGAGGTCCTGGACCTCTGCGAGATGCCTCACATCCTCATCGGTGGGGCCACCGGTAGCGGCAAGAGCGTGTGCATCCACTCTTTCCTCTGCTGCCTTCTCATGAGAAAAAGCCCCTGGGAGCTCCGCCTGCTGCTGGTGGACCCCAAGCGCGTGGAGCTGGCTCCCTACAACGGTGTCCCCCACCTCTTGGCGCCGGTCATCGAGGAGCCCCAGGAGACGGTCCCCATACTGAAAGGCATAATCCGCGAGATGGAGCTCCGCTACAAGCGGCTGAAAGAGGCGGAGGTCCGCAACGTCGAGTCCTTCAATCAGAATGTGAGGCCCATTGAGGAAAAGATGCCCTATATCGTCGTCCTCATCGACGAGCTGGCGGACCTTATGATGACCTCCTCTGTAGAGGTGGAGCACGCCCTGGTGAGGCTGGCCCAGAAGGGAAGGGCCGTGGGAATCCACCTTGTGGTCGCTACCCAGAGACCCTCCGTGGACGTGATTACCGGGCTCATCAAGGCCAACTTCCCCAGCCGCCTCAGCTTCTCCGTCTCTTCCCAGGTGGACTCCCGCGTTATACTGGATGGTGTGGGGGCCGAAAAGCTCCTGGGAAAAGGCGACATGCTCTTTCTGCCGACCAACTACCCTCAGCCCAGGCGCATCCAGGGGGTTTACGTCTCGGACCAGGAGGTTGGCCGCATAGTCTCCTTCTGGAAGTCTCAGAAGTCCGCACTGCCACCTCCCATTCTCCTCAATACTGAAGAGGACGAGGCCACCTCTGCCGATGACGATCTGCTGGAAAAGGCAAGCCAGCTCACCCTTTCCCATAACAAGGTCTCCGCATCCTATCTCCAGCGCAAGCTGGGCATCGGCTACCCCAGGGCCAGCCGCCTCATAGACAGAATGGATGAACTGGGAATAATAGCTGGGGGGGAGCCCGGTAGGTCCCGCAACGTGCTCAGGGATGACCTTGAAGAGCCCCCAGTCCGTGAGGAGGGTGCCTAAGTGCCCAGGCCCCTTCCCACGCTCCTTACAGGCCTGCTGAGCCAGCGCGACGGCTCTCCAGGCGGGCCGGGCACCGTACACCAGGTCTGCCTGGCCTGCGGGGCCTCTATCGCTGGTGAAGATACCTACCAGCAGTACAGGGTGTGTCCCCACTGCACCTTCCACTACAGCGTGACGGCCCGCCAGAGGATAGGGCTCCTCGCCGACCAGGGCTCCTTTAGAGAGAAGTACAGACGCATCACCTCCCTTGACCCCCTCTCTTTCAGCAGTCGGGAGTCCTACCGGAGGCGGATCTTCCGCGACCAGAAGCGCACAGGGCTTGCTGAAGCCGCAGTAGTAGGAACCTGCCTCGTCAACGGCACCAAGGCGGTCCTCATTGTGCTGGACTTCGGCTTCATGGGCGGCAGCATGGGGTCAGTGGTAGGGGAGAAGGTGGCCCTCGCCCTGGAGTTGGCGGTGAAAAAGAAGCTGCCCCTGCTGGCCGTGGTCAGCAGCGGCGGCGCCAGGGTCCAGGAGGGCCTCCTTTCTCTTATGCAGATGGGCAAGACCGTGGTGGCCTTCAATCGTTTCAACAGCTCTGGCCTGCCCTACATCGCGCTCCTGGCCAATCCCGCTACCGGGCAGGTCTACGCCAGTTTTGCCACCCTGGCCGACTTCATTATGGCAGAGCCCGGCGCCCTGGTGGGATTCGCTCCCCTCCGGCAGATTCAAGAAGCCTCTGTCAGTCGCATCCCGGCCAATTTCCATACAGCGGAAGCCCATCTGGCTTCAGGCATGCTGGACATGATCGTCCCCCGCCAGACCCAGCGGGAGGCCCTCTCCGCCATTCTGGGCCTCCTTACAGGGCCGCGAGAGAAGATCAAGCCAAAGAAGCCCCACAAGGTGAAAGGCCCGGAGACCAGGAAGCGGAGGGTCAGGGGGTGGGAGGCCGTGCAGAGGGCAAGGGACCCGATGCGGCCTACCTCCAGGGACTTCATCGAGAGGGTCTTTGACCGATTCGTAGAGCTGAGAGGAGACCGCCTCTCCGGAGACGACCCATCCGTGATCACCGGCATAGCGTCCTTCATGGGAACGCCCGTCATGGTGCTGGCCCAGCAGCGGAGCAACGGCGGTGAGGCCTCAGGCCAACTTCTGCCTGAGGCCTTTCACAAGGCCCAACGGGCCTTTGGCTTCGCCGCCAAGTTCACCCTACCTGTCGTAAGCTTAATAGATACGCAAGGGGTGAGCCCATCACCGGAGTCTGAGGAGCGTGGGATAGGCTACGCGGTGGCTACTACCATGGCGCAGATGGCTTCCCACCCTGCCCCCGTGGTTGCTGCCATAGTGGGTGTCGGCGGTGGTGAAGGCGCACTGGCCTTCGGCTTGGCGGACCGGACCCTGATGATGGAGAACGCCATCTACTCCCCCATATCTCCCGAGGAGGCCGCGGAGCTCTTCTATAGGGACAAGGCGAAGGCCGCCGAGATTGCCCAGAGGCTTCGTCTCACTGCATGGGACTGCAAGGAGCTGGGCATAGTGGATGAGCTGGTGCCTGAGCCGGGCTCCAGCTCATCCGACGCCAAGGAGGAGGCAGCCCTACTCCTCAAGGAGTGGATAGGCCGAGCCATGGCCGACCTGCAAAAGGTCTCCACCAAGAGGCTCCTCAAAGAGAGGAATAAGAGGTTCCGCCAAATGGGCCAGTATGGCTCCTACATGGCCGCGGCCCTCAGCCGCCGACTGGCCCTTCGCCGTGAGGAAAGGGAACGAAGGAAAAGAGCCAAGAAAAATAAGGAGAAGGGACTCAGGCCCAGGGTATCCGCTCTCCCCGGCGTGGTTCTGGAAGAGCCTGTAACACCAGACTCCAGCTCACCCGCCTCATCGACAGAAGCCAGCAAGGGAAAGGCGCCCAGGTAAACAGAAGGTAGAGAAAGACCGCTAGGAAACTGACGCGCCCTTGCCCGCGCTCGCCAAGGCCTTAATTACATGCTCGGCCACAGCCTTGTACTCCTCGAGGACCTCCCGGTCTAGTTGGACTGTGGGCCTGGAGGTGTCCCTGTAGACCTGCCTCAGGAGAAAGCGGCCCAGGAAAGAAGACTCCGTTTCCTTCGCTAGCTCCTCTCCTGCACCCGATCCAAAGATCTCCCCGGAGAAGTTCTCTACGATCCCTAGCACAGGGACCCGCATCTTCTTGATCATATTGATGGAGCGCTTGGCGTCTATTTTTGCCAGCTCCTGCGGTGTGGTGACCACTACGAACCCGTCCATCTGAAGCAACTGCATGATGGTCAGGGGTGCATCGGAGGTGCCGGGAGGCAGGTCCACTACCAGATAGTCCAGGTCTCCCCAGTCCGTCATCTCTATGAACTGGGTCAAGGCGTTGTGGATCATGGGGCCCCGAAAGATGATGGCCTCCTCCTCACTCTCCTGGAAGAAGGCCATGGAGACCACGCTCACGCCATGGCTCTCAGCCGGTATTATGCGGCCATCCTGGACCTGGGCACTGCCCTGCACCTTCATGGCCCTGGCTACGTTGGGGCAGTCCACATCGGCGTCGAGGAGGCCCACCTTGTGACCTGCCGAGGCCAGCACCACCGCCAGGTTGATGGCTACGGTAGTCTTTCCCACCCCCCCCTTTCCACTGTAGACCCCGATCTTCCGCCCTATCCGGGACAGCCGCTCGGATATGCGGCGTTTCTGCTCCCAGCTACGCTTCATGGCCTCAATGCGGGCCTTTTCCTGCGGGGTCAGGGTGCGGCCACGCTCCTGCTGTGGCCCCGCTACCGGGGGACTATCTCCACGCTCCATCAGCTTTTCCCTCTACCCTTCAGCCTTTAACGGACGCGCTACTCCAGGCCAAGGAGCTTCCGGCCATCGGGCGAGATCATGTCAGGGCTCCAGGTGGGCTCAAAGACCACCTCCACATGCACGTCCTCCACCCCCTCAACCTCGGTGATGCGCCACTCAGCCTGTTGGGCTATGAACGGGCCCATGCCACAGCCGGCAGCAGTCAGCGTCATCTCCACCTGGACCCGGTTCTCCTCATCCACATCCACGTTGTAGATAAGCCCCAGGTCCACGACGTTGACCGGTATCTCGGGGTCGTACACATCCTTAAGGGCTTCCAGCACCTCGTCTTGAGTCACCTTGCGGGTCATAAGGACCACCTCCCTTCACTATCGGGTATTGCAGAGGGGGAAAGTCGACTGCACAGGTCAATTTTACGCTACCTTCAAGGCCCCAGTCAACGCAAAGCAGGCTCGGCTCTACTTGCGCAGGCTGATCATCAGCCTCTCCGCCTTCTCCTTCGCAGGAGCCACTGCCGCGTATATCACGTTACCCCACCGTCTCACTATGAGATGGATCTCCCCATCCAGGACGGTGTGGTAGACGGTATCGCCCTCAAGGTCATACCTCTCCATATTGGACCCTTTGATGGCAGAGTCAAAGAAGATGCCCAGGATAAAGGAGGGGTACCCTGAGCGGGTAACAACCACGGCCTCGGCTCCCAGGTCCCTGATAAACTCCATGTCCAGCTTCTGCGGCACCGCCACGGGCACCTCTGAATAGACGGCAAAGGCCGCAACTTCCACCCTGGCAGAGCTGAGGGCATCGATAACCGGGCTGGAGTCAACACCTATCGTCTCAGCCACCATCTCTATGAGGCCCCGTTCCAGCAGCACAAACCCCGCAGCTACCGGGCGCATAGGGGGCGTCTCCGGCAGAAGACGTAGAAGCTGCCATACCTCAGGGTCCTTGGTCTGGAGGGAGACCCCTCCGCCCCGAGCCAGGGACTCTTTCAGGGAGTCAACCCATGGGCCTGCCCCACCTGCCAGGGTCAGGGTATCTTCCCGAACATCCAGCCAGAGAGCCCTGGCCTCGCCGCTCTCCTCGATAAGGCTGCGAACCAACTGCGCTTCCCCGGCCCCGGACAGCTCCACCCTGGCGCCAAACTGGTCTGCCGTCATCCCAGCCCACAGAATGGCTCTCCTCAGGGCAACATGATCACCCTCGCCTGAGCGCCTGGCTCCTCCTTTCACGAACTGTCCGACATTTACCGGCAAGGGCCTGGGTGGGACGACGTATAGGTAGCCTCTCACCTCCACGTCTGGAAGGGCAGCCTCGGCGAAGCCTGGAGGAAACATCGGGTTACCTGGAGCCGGGCCTACGGCGCAGGCATCCAGCAGGCCCATAATAGCAACGGCCAAGCCCACAATAAGCACGGCCTTCCATACCCGGCCACCTGGCCTCCAGGCTCCGGTGGAGAAGCCTACGAGAACGCCTTTCCTGGAGAAGCAAGGCCACGACCTACCGGGCATCTCGGGAGACCTCCGTACCGGGAGCGGCCTCCTCGATCTGGAGACGCCGCAGCTCGATAATCTGGTCCCTCAGCAGGGCGGCCTTCTCGAACTCCAGATTGCGGGCCGCCAGCTTCATCTGGGGCTCCAGGTCCTTGATCAGACGCCTGATCTCATCCCGGCTCGCGTCCTTCCGCACCAGGTAAGGCGCCTTCGCCTCGGCCACCTGCCGTATTCGGTCTGTGATGTCCCTGACGGCCTTGCGTATGCTGCGCGGGGTGATGTCATGCTGCTGGTTGAAGGCCTCCTGGAGCCGGCGCCGCCGGTAGGTCTCGTCCAGAGCCCTCCGCATAGACTCCGTGACCTTGTCGGCGTACATGATTACATGGCCCTCCTCGTGGCGGGCCGCCCGGCCTGTGGTCTGGATAAGGGAGGTGTCGGACCTCAGGAACCCCTCTTTATCGGCATCCAGAATAGCAACCAGGCTGACCTCAGGGAGGTCCAGGCCTTCCCGCAGAAGGTTTATGCCCACAAGCACATCGTAGACCCCCAGGCGCAGGTCCCGCAGGATCTCGCTGCGGGTCAGGGTCTCTATATCCGAGTGGACGTGATAGGCCTTGATCCCCATCTCCCGAAGGTAATCGGACAGCTCCTCCGCCATCCGTATGGTCAGGGTGGTCACCAGCACCCTCTGACCTCTGCCGACGCGCTCCTTTATCTGCAATAGAAGGTCGTCCACCTGGCCCCTGGTGGGCTTGACCTCGATGGTGGGGTCTAGGAGCCCCGTGGGCCGGATTACCTGCTCTACAACCTGCTGGCTCACCTCCATCTCGTAGGGCGCCGGCGTCGCCGATACGAATATGACCTGACGGATCCGCTCTTCAAACTCCTGGAAGTTCAGGGGCCGGTTGTCCAGGGCCGATGGCAGCCTGAAACCGAAGTCTACCAGTGTCTGCTTGCGAGAGATGTCCCCATTGTACATGCCCCGAAGCTGCGGCACCGACATGTGGGACTCGTCGAGGAAAACGATGAAGTCCTTGGGGAAGTAGTCCAACAGCGTCCAGGGCGGG
Organism: Chloroflexota bacterium; assembly: GCA_016179845.1. Classification (GTDB taxonomy): domain Bacteria; phylum Chloroflexota; class Dehalococcoidia; order Lucifugimonadales; family JACPCK01; genus JACPCK01. The sequence continues at coordinate 13,399 of JACPCK010000027.1, forward strand.
CTGCCTGGAGCCCTTTTGGCTATGTGGCGGGAGTAGTTCTCGATGCCGGGGCAGTAGCCTGTCTCCCTCAACATCTCTATATCGTAGTGGGTGCGCTGCTCCAGCCGGGCCGCCTCAAGAAGCTGCCCCCTCCCCCGCAGCCACTGAAGGCGCTCCTCCAGCTCCTTCTCCACATCTACCAGTGCCCGGTTCAGGTTGTCATGGGAGGTGACGAAGTGCTTGGCCGGGTATATGTCCACCTCGCCAAGCTCTCGGAGGATTTCACCAGTGAGGGGGTCCATCTCCGTGATACGCTCCACCTGGTCCTCCCAGAAGGAGATGCGCACCGCCGTATCCTGGTACGAGGGGATCAGCTCCAGGGTGTCCCCTCGAATGCGGAACCGCCCGCGGCTCAGCTCCATGTCGTTCCGCTCATACTGCTGGTCGATGAGGTGGCGCACAAGGCGCTCCCGGCTGCGCCGCTCGCCCTTTTTCACCAGGGCCACGAAGCTAAGGTACTCCTCTGGAGAGCCCAGGCCGTAGATACAGGAGACCGAGGCCACTATCACCACGTCCGTTCGCGTCAGCAGGGACCTGGTGGCCGAGTGCCGCAACTTGTCGATCTCCTCGTTGATCTCAGCCTCTTTCTCGATGTACGTGTCGCTGCGGGGTACATAGGCCTCCGGCTGGTAGTAGTCGTAGTAGGAGACGAAGTACTCCACGGCGTTCTGGGGCAGGAACTCCCTGAGCTCGGTAGCAAGCTGGGCGGCCAACGTCTTGTTATGGGCAATCACCAGGGCCGCACGCTGTTCCCGTTCAATCACGTTGGCCATGGTGAAGGTCTTGCCCGAGCCGGTGACACCCAGGAGAGTCTGGTAGCGGTACCCCTTCCTCAGCCCCTCAGCCAGCTTCTCCACCGCCTGCGGCTGGTCCCCCGTCAGCTTGAAGTCGGAAACTACCGTCAAAGGAGGCATAGCTGCTTCCTATTGTAGCAAATCGGCCTGCTCGGTGCCTCCACCTGTCCGCATACTGGTCCCGACCGGGGGTCATAGTGGCCGTGGGCATTGGCACAGGCATGGGCAGGGCTATAGGCACAGGGAGTGATCTCGGTGTTGGCGTTCGAGGGGATGCAGGGGGCGGGCCAGGCCTCAGGTGCGGGGGCAGGAGCCGCTATCCGCCGACGATGTAACACAGGAGTATCACATCGCTTTGCCCCGCAGCATTGAGACCTTCTGTGAAGCTCCTGGACTCCCCCACCACGTACAGGGCGACGCCATCGGTGGCAACGCCGTTGGCCATGTCGTCGTTGGCGCCGCCGAAGGGTGAGGCGAACTGGCCGTCCCCGCTGCCCAGTCGTCGGACTCAGAGTGATCGGAGCTAATCCTGGAGCACCATCACGCTGTTCGTCGAGGTCACGTAGACGCGCCCGTTCGACGTGTCGACGGCCAGGTTCTGCGCCGTGGTCGGAAGGTTGACCGTGCTCGACACGGTATTCGTCGCCCCGTCGATGA
>JACPCK010000037.1 GCA_016179845.1 Chloroflexota bacterium
CGCTACAATCATCGGCGTCTTTCGGGACCAAAACAGGTGAAGACTTTACTCAAGCTGCTCCAAAGCTAGTCTGGTGGCTCAAATGGGACTTTACCCTAATTAATCTGGGGTAGTCGAACTTTCCATAAGCTACACCAGCATGTAGCGAATCTCTGACCAGATAGTCAATTCGATCAGCGCCAAGGTCCCCACTTACAAGTTCGGCCAATACGCGTGTGGTGACATCTGACGCTAGCCGCCATTTTGACCCCAATGCTACATCTGCTATTTCTTTAGCGGTCAGCCTGAAGGGCGTCCGCTGGCGTGCTATGATGTCCGATATCTCAGACTTCAGGATTATCTTCTCAGTGAAAGCTTCGTGTTTCTTCTTACCTGGAAGAAGTTCTTCTGGCCCGTGCGAGAAGGGGGTATGGCCTACATCATGTAAGAGCGCTCCCAATCTAACCAATTGGCGTGCGCGCTCAACATCAGCGTCTTTATCCCACCCCAGCATAGCTCTGAGCGCTGCTCCTCCCCTAGTGACGATGACGTTGAATGCCTGGGTTACTGCTTCCATAGTCCCGATACTATGTTCGAAACGCGTGTGAGTAGCGCCCGGATACACCAAATAGGTCAGGGACAACTGCTTTATGTCCCTAAGTCTCTGAAAAGGTCGCGAGTTTATCAGTTCCTTCTCTAAATCGTTAAAAAGTACAAAGCCATGGACAGGATCGCGAATTTCGTGTGTGTCAGACACAGCATATTATCCTAGCAATGTAACTATACAGAACCGATGTTCTACTGTCAACACTTTGTCAGACATGTTACCCTTTGCTTCATCATAGGGTCGTCTAGAGGCTACACATCGCACTAGCCAAAGACCTGTGATAAGTATATCCCAGTAAGAAATGATGCAATACTTGTTCCACAGGCGTTGTTAGAGGAAAATTTTTGCTATAAGCGTGAGTTGGCTTCTTGAGCCCTGGTTTTGGTGCAATTTTGTTAAGAGGGGCACTCTGAGGGCATTGAATCTTAAGAAATGGCAGTTCATAGGGGGCGAAAATGGCGATAAAGGTGAAGCAGCCGCCGGAGGAGATGACGGCCTTTGAGGAGGTGAGCTGGTTTTTTGAGCAGGCGGCGGAGCGGCTGGACCTGGAGTCGGAGCTGAGGGAGATGATGAAGCAGCCGTGGCGGGAGCTGACGGTGCAGGTGCCGGTGCGGATGGACGATGGGAGGGTGAGGGTGTTTACGGGGTACCGGGTGCAGCACAATGCGGCGCGGGGCCCCTACAAGGGGGGTATTCGCTACCATCCGGCGGCGGACCTGGACGAGGTGCGGGCCCTGGCGTCGTTGATGACGTGGAAGACGGCGGTGGTGGACATCCCGTATGGTGGGGCCAAGGGAGGGGTGACGTTTGAGCCGAGGGAGCTGAGCCGATGGGAGATGAACAGGCTTACGCGGCGGTACACGCAGAGCATTGCGCACCTTATCGGGCCGACGAGGGACATTCCGGCGCCGGACATGGGGACCGACAGCCAGGTGATGGCCTGGATGATGGACGCCTACGGGCAGCTTGAGGGGTACAACCCGGCGGTGGTGACGGGGAAGCCGGTGGAGCTGGGCGGGTCGTATGGGCGGGAGGCGGCGCCGGGGAGGGGGACGGTGTTCGTTCTGGGGGAGTGGGCGAAGCTGTCGGGCGTGTCGCTGGAGGGGAAGACGGTGGCGATACAGGGGTTTGGGCAGGTGGGGTCGTGGACGGCGCGGCTCATCGGCAGCGTGGGACTGAGGGTGGTGGCGGTGTCGGATATCAGCGGTGGGGTGTACAACGGGCGCGGGCTGGATATGGAGGGACTGCTGAGGCACAGCCGGGAGGCGAAGACAGTGGCGGGTTTCGCGGGTGGGGAGGCGATAGGCAACAAGGAGCTGCTGGAGCTGGACGTGGATGTGCTGGTGCCGGCGGCGGTGGAGTCGGTGGTAAACAGGGGGAATGCGGACCGGGTGAAGGCGAGGATTGTAGTGGAGGCGGCGAACCATCCCATGACTCCCCAGGCGGATGTGATCTTGAATCAGAGAGGCATTCTGGTGCTGCCGGACATTCTGGTCAACGCGGGAGGGGTGGTGGTGTCGTACTTTGAGTGGGCCCAGAACATCCAGCAGTTCCGCTGGGAGGAGGAGCGGGTGAACCAGGAGCTTTTGAAGGTGATGAAGGAGGCGACGGAGAGGGTGTACCAGGTGTCGCAGGACTGGGGCGTCGGCATGAGGGAGGCGGCGTTTGTAGTGGGGGTAAAGCGGGTGGCCCAGGCGATAAGGCTCAGGGGGTTTGTGTAGGTCCAGGGGACACCCCTTCGACTGACCCTTCGCAGGCTCAGGGCTTCGGCTCAGGGCGACGCCTGGAACCCCGGCAGGAAACGGGGTTTCCTGCACCTTCCTTAGTTTGCTATCATGTTTGCACCAGACCTACATCTGAAGGGGCTTTAATTTGGTTACAGTAGAGCGGCGGCTGCCGGAGTGGCTGAGGGTGAGGATGCCCGGGGGGCCCAACTTTCTGGAGGTGAGGGGTCTGCTGAGGCAGAGCGCCCTCCATACGGTGTGCGAGGAGGCGCGGTGCCCCAACATCGGGGAGTGCTGGGAGAGGCGGACGGCCACGTTCATGGTGCTGGGGGACATCTGCACGCGCCGGTGCCACTACTGTGCGGTGACGACGGGGCGGCCCCTGGGGCTGGACCTGGAGGAGCCGGAGCGGCTGGCGCGGACGGTGCAGAGGCTGGGGCTGCGGTACTGCGTGATAACGTCGGTGAACAGGGACGACCTGCCGGACGGGGGGGCGTCGGTGTTCGTGGGGTGCATCGAGAGGATAAGGGAGCATGTGCCCGAGTGCAAGGTGGAGGTGCTGATCCCGGACTTCTGCGGGAACTGGGAGGCGCTGGGCTCGGTGATGGAGGCAGAGCCGGACGTTTTGAACCATAACATCGAGACGGTGAGGCGGGTGTTCCGGCGGGTGCGGCCCAAGGGGGAGTATGACCGGAGCCTGGCGCTGCTGGCCAGGGCGAAGGAGATTAGCCCGGGGGCGGTGACGAAGTCGGGGATGATGGTGGGGCTGGGGGAGACCTTCGACGAGATTGTGGAGACGATGAGGGACCTGAGGGCTGTGGGGTGCGACCTGCTGACGGTGGGGCAGTACCTGAGGCCGTCGGCGGTGCACTATCCGGTGGCCCGGTTCTACACGCCGGAGGAGTTTGAGGCGATCCGCCTGGAGGGGGAGAGGCTGGGGTTCAGGCACGTGGCGTCGGGGCCGCTGGTGCGGAGCTCCTACCACGCGGAGGAGCAGGCGATGGCGGCGCGGGTGGTGTGAAAAAGAACGCCATTTACTTACCAGTTGCTTCATCTACCCATGTCGAGGCCAGGCGGCATTGATTCCTTGCAAGCCTTTCAATTTTCCCATCATTTTTAAGCCTTGCTAAATGGCTTCTCACCTCGTGTCTAGATCTCGGTTGTGGGTATTTAAGGTCTTTGCTCTTCTGAAACGGTGAGAATTTATAGAGTTCTTGAACTCCCTCGCAGATTCCTTCGACACTCCACACCTCTGTAGGCATGTCCCAAAATAGCTGGAAGACAGCGTCGCGCAAGCTCATTTTGCCACCCACCGGCTTGGACATGTTATTCCTCCTTGTTGGGAGTGATCGGATTTCCCAAGGGCTTCTAGAACAATTAGGGCCGATAAGTCACAGGATGAGGGGCTGGGGGAGGGGTTCTGGGCCGATGGTGACGGAGACTGTGCCCTGGCCGTAGCCGAGGCTGGCGGTGAAGCGGACGGAGGTGTCGCCGGCGAGGTAGGTGACGCGCTGGTTGGCTTCCAGGCGGAAGGGGCGGTCGTGGCCGGGGTAGAAGGTGCGGGAGGCGGCGAGCATCTTCTGGATGGAGGAGCGGGCCTGCTCTTCGCTCCAGAAGACGAGGCCGGGGAGGCCGCGGAAGGCGGAGGTGGCATCGCTCATGGCGTCGCCGCCGATGCAGACGGGGCCCTGAGGGGTGTCCACGAGGAGGGAGATGTGGCCCTTGGTGTGGCCGGGGGTCTCGATGACGCGGACGCCGGGGTCGAGCTCCTGGCCTTCGACGACCTCCTGGACGTTGTAGAGGCGCATGATGGCGGGGAAGTAGGAGGCGGTGGCGAAGTCGCCCGGCTTGGGGTTTCGGGCATAGTCCAACTCGTTGTGGTGGATGCAGAAGGTGGCCCTGGGGAAGAGGTCGACGTTCTGGGAGTGGTCCCAGTGGGAGTGGGTGAGGACGACCATGTGGATGTCGCTGGGGCCGAGGCCGCGGGCGGCGAGGGCGGCCTGGAGGAGCTGGCGGCGTCCCTGGTGGCCGGTATCGACCAGGATGTTCCTGTGGCCGCGGATGAGGGCGACGGTGGAGAGGCCGAGGCGGGCCTGGTCGGAGACGAAGGTGAAGCCGGTCTGTAGGAGCTCGATGGTGGGCATGGCGGGTCCTCCTTCGGCAAGCTCAGGACAAGCTCAGGATGTGTCCTGGCAGGGGGATGGCCCATTATAGCAGGGGCGTCTCGGGTCCGGGATGGCGGGGGCTGATACAATACACGCTGTTATAGTCGGGTCTGCCCGGGGAGAGACTACTCGGGGGAGGGTGCCGTTGGCTGGCGATGAGATGGTGCTAGTAGAGAGGCTGGTGAAGGTATACCCGGGGGGCACCAGGGCCCTGGCGGGCATAGACTTCAGCGTGGGGCAAGGCGAGTTCTTTGGCTTTCTGGGCCCCAATGGGGCGGGAAAGAGCACAGCGATGAAGATCCTGGCGACCCTTCTGAAGAAGACGTCAGGGCGAGCCTTGGTGGGCGGGTACGAGGTGGACGAGGAGCCGCGGGCGATCCGCAGGAGCATCGGCTTTGCCATGCAGGAGGTAGGGCTGGACGACCTGTCCACCGGGCGGGACTTTCTGGCGCTGCAAGGGGTGCTGTACGGGCAGTCTATGGTGAAGGCACGGCGGCGTGCGGAGGAGCTGCTGGAGCTGGTGGGACTGGGGCCGGTGGCGGGTCGGCGGGTAGGCACCTACTCGGGTGGGATGCGGCGGCGCATCGACCTGGTGGCGGCTCTGATGCACAGGCCGGCGCTGCTGTTCCTGGACGAGCCTACGAGCGGGCTGGACCCTCAGAGCCGGCTGGCGATCTGGGAACACCTCCGGAAGCTGAATGAGGAAGGGGTGACCATCTTTCTGACGACACAGATGATGGAAGAGGCGGACCGTCTGTGCCGGCGCATAGCCATCATCGATAGGGGGCAGATAGTAGCACAGGGGTCGCCAGGAGCGCTGAAGGAGGAGGTAGGGGGGGACGCGATTACTGTTAGCATCGCCTCTGATGGAGGGGGTAGCAGCCAAGTCGGGAAAGCCGAGGTCCTGGCCAGGGAGCGTGCCTACGTGACCGGGGTCAGCGGCGACTCCGGAAGCCTCATCATCCAGGTACGGGATGGTAGCAAGGCAGTGCCGGACCTGGTGCGGGTCTTTCTTGAGCATGGGGTCCCGGTGGGCAGCGTGTCGGTGGCGAGCCCCACACTGGACGACGTGTTTTTCAAGCATACGGGGAGGAAGATCAGGGCTGAGGAGGCGGGAGGGGACGAGGCCTCCCAGGTGCTGCGCCCGTGGCTGGGGCTGAAGAGGAGGTAAATGATGCGTGGAGTGAGGGAGACCTACTACATCTACGTGAGGAACCTGAAGGTGTGGCTGGCGCAGCCGATGAACCTTATTGGCACGGTCCTTTCGTCGGCGTTCGTTTTCCTGTTCTTCGGGGCGCCGCTGGAGGGCGTTACGCGTCTGCCGGGATTCCCTACGGGGGATTACAACGCGTACCTGACGGGCATGGTGGTGGTCATGACGGTGGTGTTCAGCGGCAGCGACGCGGCGATGGCAATGCTGACGGATATCCTGTCGGGGTACTTTGACAAGCTGCTTCTGGCGCCCATCAACCGGTTCTCGATTCTTCTGGGAAGCCTGCTGATGGCGGGCACGAGGGCCCTGGTACAGGTAGGGATCATTGTGCTGCTGGCGGTAGTGCTGGGGGTCTCCTTCAAGGGAGGGATAGTGGGGGCCGTGGCGGTGATCGCCATGGCGGTAGTCTTTGGGATAGCCTGCTCTTCCCTGGGCCTGATGATAGCTTTGAGGACCAAGAGTGCGCAGGTGACCCAGAACACCTGGCTGCTGTTCATGCCGCTGGCTTTTCTGACGACGGCCTTTATGCCAAGGGAGCTGCTGAGCGGGTGGTTCAAGATCGCCGTGATGTTGAACCCCGTGAACTACGTGATGGAAGGGATGCGGGCCATCATAATCAGGGGGTGGGAGTGGGGGAGCATCCTTCCTGGCGTGTGGGCGGTGGTGGCCATGACGCTGCTGCTTACGGGGATGGCCTCGTGGCTGTACCGGCGGGCGACGGTGTAGAGGCGGTGAGGTCTCCTGGAAAACCGAGGGCCCCGCTGTTCCAGTCATTACGACTGGACGGGGCCCGTCTTTCAATCACGGTGCCGCAACACGAAGACGCGGGGCCGTCGGCTTTGGACTCCCTACCGGCCTGCCCTTCTTCCCTATGTTACTCCTCCCCGTAGGCCAGCAGGGCCTTCTTCAGGAAAGTGCCATGCATGGTTGATGACGTATTTCCTTACCATGCGTCACCTCCTCTCCTGTGCCTTGAGGTTTGCCCCTCACTTAGGATTGTACCATCTTTTCGGCCCCTGTCAAGAGTTAGATAGGATGTTTAGTGCAGAACTTCACGAACATTAACGGAAAGGCACCATACTTAGCCTGTGATGTTACGCACAATGTTGACAGCTGGGGCGCCGTCTGGCACAATCGGGCCGTGATGGGGAGGGGGAATATGCGGGAGGAGGTGAGGAATGACCGGCAAGGAGCTGCTGAAGGGGTGCTGGCTTTTTGACGGGCTGAGCGAGGAGCAGCTTGGTCTCTTGGGCACCTTCTGTGGGCAGATGCAGGTAGCAGAAGGTAGCGTTATCTTCAGGGAGGGTGAGCCTGCCAGGTACCTGTATGTTGTAGGTGAGGGGAGGGTGGGGCTGGAGATGTCGGTGCAGAGGCCCGATGGTGGGCTCACCCGCCCGGCGGTGGTGGCGGTACTGGGGCCCGGGGAGGCGTTCGGGTGGTCGGCGGTGGTGGCGCCCCACGTGATGACGATGGCGGCGCGGGCTCTGGAGCCGAGCGTGGTGGGGCTGCTGGAGGGGAAGGCGCTGCGGGAGGTGCTGGGGTGCTATCGGGACGTGGGGTACGTGGTGATGTGTAACCTGGCGAAGCTGCTGGCGCGGCGGCTGAACCAGACGAGGGAGGCGCTTCTCTACGAGCGGGGCTGGGCCATGGTGGGGTAGGTGTACTGGGGGGTGCTGGCAGGCCTGTGGCAAAGGGCTGGGGTGCTAGCGATTCAGGATGGAGCGGAGAGATCTGAGCCTGGCAGAATTGATCTTGACCAGGTCCTTGACCAGGCGCTCAAACTTGCGGAGGTCCAGGTTAATAACCCTATGAAGAGCTCGTGGTTCCTCAGGAAGACCGTAGGTGGACAAGCTTACTCGCTCACTTCTGGCGGCTGCCACTATCCACTCCTCTAGCCGGGGGCAAAGGACTATCACATCGTTGTTCCTTTTTTGGTCGTGGAGAAGCTTGAGACCCTTGTCCTGGAGGTCCTGTGCCACCGTTAGTCCGGTGAAGTATTTGGGCTGAGTAGAGCCAGGGTCTTCATCAATGAGGGCTTTGGCGTTGGACTGCGAGATGACACGCCCTGCAATCCCGCCCTTGGCTTTCAGCTCGTGGACGATCTGTCTTCGGGGGAGGTTGGTGAGCACCTGGACGAGGGCCATGTCAGGATGGCATTCAAGGTCTCGTAGTTTTCAAAGTAGGTGATGTAGACGGCGAGGTCCTCTTTTGGCGCTTTGGAGACCAGGGGAAGGAGTAGGTAGGGGTTGTGGGTAGAGATGAAGTACTGGTTGTTGTGCTGGTCGAGGGCGATAAGCTCGGCCAGGCGATTGGTGTAGTAGGGAAAGGCGTGGGCCTCGGGTTCCTCGAAGACGAGGACGGAGTCCTTGTTGGAGAGGATGGCGGCGAGGTAGAAGGTGATGCGCAGAAGGGTCTCGGAGGCCAGGGAGTAGGGGTAAGAGATAGTGACATCCTCCGAGCGCTTCAATATCTCAATCCTGTGCTCATGGGGCCTGAAGTTCATCTCTAGGCCGGCTGGTTTGAAGAGTTGGTTCACGGTGGACCGCATCTCTCTGTTGGTGAGGAGGAGGGAAAGGAGGTTGGCGCCGGAAGGCGGCAGAAGAAAGTCGGACTCGGTCCTCTCGAAGGTAGGGAGGACGGAAAAGCGATAGAACTTGAAGGGACGAAGCTCTTCCATATCAGGTGTGCTGCCGCCGAAGTCTAGCCTGCTATGGTCACCACCAAGACGAGCTACCTCTTTCTGGCCGTGCAGGCATTTAGCTTCAAAATGGCCGTCTTTGAAGGCGAGGCTCAAGGATAGCCCGTTGCAGGAGATGTGCAGCGGGTGCTCCAGGCTTTCGTCGTAGAAGAGGTTGGCGGTCCTCTCAAACCGGACGAACTGAGACAGGGATGAGTTCCTGAAGTAATAGGTGAAGGAGAGCAGGCCAAGGGCTTCGAGGATGTTGGACTTGCCGGTGTTGGGCTCACCGATGAGGACGTTGATCCTCTTGCAGTCAAGGGAGAGGTCTTTGATGGACTTGAACCTGCTGATACGAAGGGTGCTTATCATCGGGATGTCCTACCAGGGAGACTAGCTGATGTTGATGGGCCTGACCCTGGCGCTGGCTATTATACAACAGCAGGGGCAGGGCAAGGCGCTTTGAAGAGCTATGGGAAGAGGTCTGTCTCCTGGAGGCCCTGGGGAGCGGGAGGCTGGGCGCGGTGGAAGTGCTCGGTGCTGAGGAAACGGAGCATTTCCTCTCTGGGGAACTGGGAGAAGGGGCCTTGGGGGGAGACCTGGGTGCGGTGGCAGGCGAGGGCGTTGATCTTGAGCTCGACGAATGGGGAGACGTCGAGGCGGGTGGTGATGAGCTCATCGGGGAGGCCGAGGGTCTCGGGGTCCATGCGGCGCATGGGGCTGTCTTCCGGGGCGACGGCGTGCCAGCGGCGGACCAGGGAGCGGGGGAAGCTGGTGTAATAGAGGCGAGCGGAAGGGGAGCGGGCCCTGAGGGCGGCGAAGGCGGCGGTGGTGTGATGGTGGATGGCGATGTGGTCGGGGTGGCCGTAGCCGCCGTTGGGGTCGAAGGTGACGACGGTATCGGGATTGAGGTCAAGGAGGAACTGGGCGAGGCGGGCGGCCACATCGGCGGGGCGGGCCTGGCTGAGGGAGGAGGGATGCTGGTTCTCCGGGGTGCCTCGCATGCCGGAGTCGCGGTAGCCGAGGAAGATGGGCTCGTGGATGCCCAGGAGGCGGCAGGCATTGCGGAGCTCCTGCTCGCGGACCTGGCCCAGGGTATCGGCGGTGGCGAGGGAGGTATCGCGTATCTCACCAACCTCGCCGCGGGTGGCGCAGACGAGGTATACGCGGTCGCCGTGGGAGGCGTAGAGGGCCATGGCGCCGCCCATAGAGAAGGACTCGTCGTCGGGGTGGGCGAAGACGGCGAGGAGGGTGCGTTGTTTGTGCATTGGGCTGCCGGTCATGTAATGCTAGTCATGAGGTTATGGGAGTTTGGGCGAGAGGTCAAGGGGCGTAGTCTTCGGGAACACGGGCAGATTGGTTACTCCCTGACTAGCCGGAGGGAGCCGGCCACAAGGCTGAGAAGGGTGAAGGGTATGGTTAGCTGGAGAGCAAGCTCGAAGGTGGGGAGGGTCAAGGCGGTCTCCTGGAGGGTGGCCAATGTGCCGCCACTGAGAAGGAGCCCCCAGAGGGTGCCGAGAAGGGTCTGAGAGAGGGAGAAGGTGGGTCTCAGGCGAAGGCGGCGATCCTTCTTATCGGCTTTGCCTTTTGCAACAGCCTTGATGGCCCAGCGGGCACCCTCGTTGATGGTGGTTTTCAGGGCGAGGGTGAGGCCGCCCAGGCCTACGGCAAGGGATGCAAGGCCAGCTACGCCGGTTACCGAGCCCAGCGGGGAGCCTGGAATACGGATCGAGGTGGAGGCCTTGCACACCAGCTTGCCTTCCGGGTCACGGCTCTCCCAGACGAGCTTGTAGAGGCCGACGCCCCACCGGACGTAGTCCTGTACGGGTACTGTTCCTGACCATGTGCCACCAGCAGAGCTTGCGGAGCCGATCTGCCAAAGTCTGCCCAGGAACTCCAGGTACACAAGGTTTTGAGCAGGGCCGCCGGGGGCTTCTACCAGTAGGTGAGTGTTGCTATTACGGTCGACGGTGATGGTCTGACCGGCAACGGGCACACCGTTGACGGAGGCGGAGCATGCAGGCCCCTGAGCAAAGGCCAGGATGGGGTAGAAGACCAGGCCCAGGACCAGGAGCAGGCCTGCCATGAGGGTGACCTTTAGCGAGCTCACTGCCGCCGCCTTTCGGCTCTGGCCTCTTGCGGGCTGGCCAGTCCTTTGCCGGGGCTATCCGACGCATTCCCTGGTCGGGTGTGCCTACTGGTCGGGTGTGCCTAATGGGCTGGTTCTGCCGCTCAGCAAGGGCAGGGAGGAAGTATACAGCGGCGAAGGTGAGGCCGTCGAGGGGGGTCCTGGCGAAGGCGGTGCTGCCACGGATTCTTCGGTTGTCCCGATAGGTCGGGACTCCCTCAGAATGACAGGGGGGAAGGCGAGGGTTCATCAGAATAACAGGAAGAGGGGGCATAGAGGAAACGGGGGGTCATGGTGAGATCATCGAAGGACAAGCTCAGCAATACCTGCAGCACCTCTTGCACACTCTGGACAGGACGATTTTCAAAACCTTGTAATAGCACTGTTTGTGAAAGCTGCGAGTCCTGCTGGCCTTGCTTTCCTGAGCGGGTTGTGATAGCCTTTCTACAACATGGGTCTGGATTTCGTCAGTCAAGTAGTCAATTGTTGTATGCCGCTTAGGAGGGGAGCATGCGATGCTCTGCTGGGGCGGTGACTTGTGACTATAAGGAGAACTTGACGGCACAGCAGTAGAGTAAAGTCAAGCGCATTGCGAACCCCTCGAGGAAATACCCGAGGGGTTTTTTGTTGCCTTCGGAGGTCAGGGATGATGCAACAGACTCAGAGCCACATTACTGTATACCTGGGCGTTAGGCCGGCTTGGGCGGCCGGCTGTACCGTGCCCGCGACCGCCCTCGTGGCGCGGTCGGGGCGGAGGTCTGACTCCTATCAGATTCGGGCCGGTACCACACACAAATAATCACGCGGGAGGAAAAGAGATGTCTTCAGTCAGGTCTACCGAACAAAGAGGGCGCCCACCTCTGCTAATACTCGTCATCCTGGCGGTCCTGCTGCTAGTTGTGAGCACCGCTTGCCAGGGCGGGAAGAACACATCCGTGGTTCAGCAGCAACCAAGCAACGTCACCCTGCGGCTTGGCTACTTTCCCAACGTGACCCATTCCCAGCCCATCGTGGGTCTTCAGCGTGGCACCTTTCAGCAAGCCTTAGGCCCCAATGTCAAGCTTGATCCCAAAACGTTTAACGCTGGCCCGTCCGCCATAGAGGCGCTGTTTGCCGGTGAGATAGACGCAACGTACATAGGGCCCAACCCTGCCATCAATGGATACATCAAGTCGAATGGCGAGGCCCTCCGCATTGTGGCAGGCGCTACCAGCGGAGGGGCGCTATTTGTAGTACGGCAGGATAGTGGCATCACGAAGCCAGCAGATCTCGCCGGGAAGAGGATAGCTTCCCCACAACTAGGCAACACCCAGGATGTGGCGCTCCGTGCGTATCTCCTGGCGAATGGCCTGGCCTCCAAAGAAAATGGAGGCAACGTGGAGGTGATACCCACGGCCAACCCTGACATCCTCACCCTCTTCAAGAAGGGAGAGATTAACGGGGCCTGGGTCCCAGAGCCGTGGGGCACCCGGCTGGTTGGGGAGGCAAACGGCCGCCTGTTCCTTGACGAAAGGACCCTCTGGCCGAACGGCGACTTTGTCACCACCCATCTTATCGTCCGAACAGAGTTCCTCGAGAAACATCCTGCTGTTGTGGAAAACCTCCTGAGGGCGCACGTTGAGACCACCCTGTGGATCAACGGCAACCAAAGGGAGGCTACCGAGCTGGTAGTCAAGGGCATCCGAGAGGTCACTGGCGCAACGCTGGCACTGGAGCTGGTCAGCCAGTCTTGGCAGAACCTTCGTATCACCTATGACCCCATTGCGTCCAGCCTCCGAAAGTCCGCGGACGACGCCTTCAAACTGGGGTTCCTTGGGAACAAGAACCCCGACCTGCGGAACATCTATGCACTTGATCCCCTGAACAAGGTTCTCAAGGAAAAGAACCTGAAGTCCGTAAGCCGATAGAAAGGAGACAGTCATGACCCTCAGCGCACCTGCCCAGAGTCGTACCACCACCAAGTTCATACCCTTGCTCCGCCTCCAGGGGGTAACCAAGCGTTTTCTCAACAGCCGCCACAACACCACCGCTGTCGAATGGCTATCCTTCGACGTCTATGAAGGCGAGTTCGTTTGCATCGTAGGGCCTTCGGGTGGTGGGAAGTCCACTCTTCTCAACCTAATTGCCGGACTGGACGCGCCGGACGAAGGCCAGGTCCTTTTTGAAGGCGAGGCGGTCCGGAGATCAGGCCCGGAGCGGGTCGTCGTCTTCCAGGAGCCGGCCCTCATTCCGTGGCTTAACGTCCGCCAGAACGTGGAGTTTGGCCTTAAGCTCAGAAAGGTACACGGGGTAGAACTACGAGCACGCGTTGACCGGGCTCTCGAACTCGTGCACCTGCGTAGTTTTGAACGTGCCTATTCCCATGAGCTCTCGGGCGGCATGAAGCAGCGCGTTCAACTTGCAAGAGCACTCGCCGTTAAGCCGAGAATGCTCCTCATGGACGAGCCATTCGCTGCGCTGGACGCTCAGACCCGCGACGGCCTCCAGCTCGAGCTCCAGGCAATATGGGCTGACATGGGGACGACGATACTCTTCGTAACTCACAATGTGCGTGAGGCGGTAGTTCTTGCGGACCGGGTCCTGGTTATGACTCCATCCCCTGGACGACTCAAAAGTGAAATCCCTGTGCCACTTCCTCGTCCCAGGTCCATCGATTCGCACGCAGTGGTCGACTTGGCGGCACAAGTGAGGGCCGAGCTACAGCATGAGGTTGGGGTGAGTAACGAACCGGGAGGTGCAGATGCGCGGTAGACTGGCTCTGTTAGTTGCGTTCCTGGCCACCCTGATAGGTATTTGGCAGCTTCTAGCCATGGCTGAGATCTGGCCACCCTACACCCTACCATCACCGGCCTCGGTATTCAGTACCCTTTGGGACAATACGGAAAGTGGCCGAATCCCACAGGCCCTAGTGGTCAGCATGCGCCGGCTCATTGTGGGGTATACCATTTCACTGGGCATTGGCATCGGGATAGGGACCCTCAGTGGGAGCGTTCGCCAGGTTGACGAGACCCTGGGAACTATTGTGTTGGGGTTGCAATCGCTGCCGAGCATCGCCTGGTTACCCCTGGCGGTCCTGTGGTTCGGGCTGAACGAGCAGGCCATCATCTTTGTTGTTCTCATGGGGTCGCTGTTTTCCGTGGCCGTCTCGGCGCGGTCTGGGGTACGGAACATCCCGCCTCTGCTAATGCGCACCGGTCAGACCTACGGCGCTGCACAATGGCAGATGTACCGTTACATCGTCCTCCCGGGGATGATGCCGTCGATCGTGCAGGGACTGAAGCTTGGCTGGTCCTTTGCCTGGCGCTCCCTAATGGCAGGAGAGCTGCTGGTGGCTGGCCTGGGGATCGGCCAGATGCTGAACATGGGCCGCGACCTTAATGACATGAGCCTGGTTTTGGCGGTCATGCTGGTCATCGTCGCAGTTGGCCTTACCGTGGACAGGCTGGTCTTTGGGAGAATTGAGGCGTGGGTGCAGGAGCGGTGGGGACTGGTTACCAGTTGACGTGCCTACGTAAATGCTATGCCGAGCTTGGATAACCATGAGTGGGAGATAGGGTTAGTGGCGGCGGGAGAGGACGTAGTCGGTGAGGGCCAGGAGGGAGGCCTTGGCTTCCAGGTCGGGCAGGGGGGCGATGGCGGCCCTGGCCTTCTGGCAAAGCTCCTGGGCGGTCTTGTAGGACTCCTGGATAAGGCCGCGCTCCTGGACCATGGTGATGGCGCGGGCGAGGTTCTCCTGGGGGTCGATGCCCTGGAATAGCTTGGGGATGGGGTTGTCCTCTGGGTAGCGCTGGAGGAGGAGAAGGGAGGGGAGGGTGAGGACGCCCTGGAGGAGGTCGTTGCCGACGGGCTTGCCGACCTCCTGCTGGGTGGCCTGGAGGTCCAGGATGTCGTCGATGACCTGGAAGGCGAGACCCAGGTTCTTGCCGTAGTCGCGCAGGGCGGAGGCAACTTCAGGGGAGGCGTCGTTCAGGATGGCGCCACTCTCGGCGGCGGTAGAGAAGAGGGAGGCGGTCTTGTTGTAGATGCGCTGCCAATAGGTGTCCAGGGAGGTGTTCGAGTCGTTGGCGCCGAAGATCTCCATGAGCTCGCCCTGGGAGAGCTCCATGATGGTCTCGGAGAAGCGGCGGATGACAGGCACGTTGTTGGTGGAGCAGACGAAGGTGGCGGAGGCAGCGAAGATGTAGTCGCCGAGGAGGACGGCGACGTTGCGGCCCCAGAGGTTGGAGACGGTGGCCTGGCCGCGCCGGAGGCTGGAGTTGTCGACAGTGTCGTCGTGGATGAGGGTGGCGATGTGGAGGAGCTCTACGGCGACTGCCATGGTGACGGGCCGGTCTGAGGCGATGGGGCCGAACTTGGAGGCGAGGAGGGTGAGGGCGGGCCTAACTCTTTTGCCGGAGGTGCCGACGGTATAGGAGAGGAGGCTGGCCAGGTTGTCGGAGCCGGAGCCGGAGCGGGCCAGCCCTTTGAGCTGCAGCTCTGCTTGGGCCAGCTCCTTCTCGACGGGGCCGTAGATAAGAGAGGTGTTCACTACCATCCCCCTTGGCCCCTTTCTAGAAGGAAGGGGGCGGTAAGACCGACACCCCCGTGCCCCCGGCAGATGGGGATTGCCCCTCTGCACTCCCCTGGTCTGGCTGGTGAAAAGGTCATGTTTTGGCGACCGATCGCTGGGAGCTAAGGCGGGCCAGCTCCTCTTCCACTATGCTGTCATCGAGCTTCTTGAAGAGGGGGGTGGGCTGAGGGATGGGGGCACCCGGGGTGGGGGCCTGGATAGCCCAGCCTGCGCCGGCCGGGTCTCCCGGGAGGCCCATCATCTGGTGCAGGCGCTGGGAGCTGAAGGGGAGGAAAGGATGGAGGGCGGTCTTGAGGGCTGAGATGGCGTAGAGGGTAGTCCAGAGGGTAGTAGCGGTGCGGGCCCGGTTCTCGGTGAGGGACTTCCAGGGGGCCTGCGCATCGACGTAGCGGTTGGCAGCCTGGGCGAGGGCCATGGCGGAGGAGAGGGCCTGTCGGAAGCTGCAACTGGCCAGGGAGCGGCCGACCCCGTCGAGGGAGGCGGAGGATTTGTCCAGGAGCTCCTGGTCCTGTGGCTGGAGGGCTTCTGGCTGGGGAAGGCGGCCCTGAAAGTGGCGGTGGGTGAAGGTGAGGATACGGTGGACCAGATTGCCGTAGGTGCCGACGAGCTCATCGTTGTTGCGGTGGAAGAAGCCCTGCCAGGAGAAGTCGGCGTCGGCGGTCTCGGGCATGATGGCGGCGAGGTAGTAGCGGAGGGGGTCGGGATCGTAGCGGGAGAGGTAGTCGGGGAGCCAGACGGCCCAGTTCTCGCTGGTGGAGAACTTATTGCCTTCCAGGGAGAGGAACTCGTTGGCGGGCACGTCGTAGGGGAGGTTGAGGCTGCCGTAGCCGAGGAGCATGGCGGGCCAGATGATAGTGTGGAAGGGGATGTTGTCCTTGCCGATGAAGTAGTAGGCCTTGCAGGCGGGGTCCTGCCAGAACTCCATCCACTTATCGGGCTGGCCCTGGCGGTGAGCCCACTCCCTGGCGGCGGAGAGGTAGCCGATAACGGCCTCGAACCAGACGTAGATGCGTTTCTGGAGGAAGTCGGGAGAGTCGATGGGGACAGGGATGCCCCACTCGATGTCCCTGGTGATGGGGCGGTCCTTGAGGCCCTCGGTGAGCCAGTTGAGGGTGAAGTTGAGGACGTTGGGGCGCCAGTGGCGCTGCTCCTTCACCCACTGGAGGAGGGACTCCTGGAAGGCGCTGAGCCTGAAGAAGAGGTGCTCGGTGGCCCTTATCTGGGGGGTGGCGCCGCAGAGGCGGCAGCGGGGGTCGACGAGGTCCTGGGGGTTGAGGGTCTTGCCGCAGCGGTCGCACTGATCGCCGCGGGCGCGCTCGAAGTGGCAGTTGGGGCAGGTGCCGTTGACGTAGCGGTCGGGCAGGAAGCGGAGGTCCCTGGGGCAGAAGGGCTGGTCCGTGGTATGGGGATATATGTAGCCCTTGTGGAGGAGGGTGAGGAAGATGTCGTGGACGGTGTCGCGGTGGTTGTCGGTGCCGGTAGAGGTGTATAGGTCGAAGCTGATGCCGAGCTTCTGCCAGGAGGCCAGGAAGTCGGCGTGGTATTTGCGGACGATCTCCTGGGGGGTTGTGCCCTCCTGCTCGGCGCGGATGGTGATGGGTGTGCCGTGCTGGTCGGAGCCGGAGACCATGAGGACCTGGTTGCCCCGCATGCGGTGGTAGCGGGCGAAGATGTCGGCGGGGAGGTAGCAGCCGGCGATGTGGCCCAGGTGAAGGGGGCCGTTGGCGTAGGGCCAGGCGACGCCGATGAGGACTTTTTCGGGCATGTGGGCGTTTCTCTCAGGGCCTCAAGCTGCCGAATGGAGCATTTGTAGATTCTAGCATAATCGGGACAGGGGGGAGGCGGTCACCCCTTTTGGGCTCTGAGCCAGAGCTGATAGACCTGGCGCCTGGGGAGGCCCGTGGATGAAGCGACGATGGGCACGGCCTCTTTGGCCCTCAGGCCCTGGGCCCTGAGGAGGGCCAGCTCCTGGGCGGCTGCGTCCCGGAGGGGCTGGCTGAGGCTTTGGGACGCCTCCGCCTCTTGCCTGGCTCCCTCGATGACCAGGGTAAACTCGCCCCTGGGTTGCTGGAAGTGGGCGAGGGCCTGGGAGACGGTGCCGCGGAAGACCTCCTCATGGAGCTTGGTGAGCTCGCGGCAGACGGCGATGGGGCGGTCGCCCAGGGTAGCGAGGAGGTCCTGAAGTGTTTCCTGGATGCGGTGGGGGGCCTCGAAGGCGACCAGGGTGCGGGATGAATGGGCCAGGGAGGCGAGGAGGCGTCGCCTGGCCGCCGCTCGACGGGGGAGGAAGCCCAGGTAGGTGAACTGGTCAGTGGGAAGGCCGGAGACGGAGAGGGCGGTGAGGACTATAGAGGGGCCTGGTATGGGGACGACGGAGACGCCGTTCTTGAGGGCGGCCAGGAGCAGCTCATAGCCGGGGTCGCTGATGGCCGGGGTGCCAGCCTCGGAGACGAGGGCCACGTCCCTCTCTTCCAGCTCCTTCAGGAGGTAGGGGATCCGCTGGGCCTTGTTGCGGTCGTGGTAGCTGACGAGGGGGGTGTGGATGTCATAGCGGGAGAGGAGCTTGCGGGCCGTGCGGGTATCCTCGGCGGCGATGAGGGATACTCCGCGGAGGGTATCAAGGGCGCGGAGGGTGATGTCGGCCAGGTTGCCGATGGGGGTGGCGACGAGGAAGAGGGTGGGCATGGGGGTATTGTACAGGGAACCCTTCTAGCTCAAGAGGGGTTCACTAGGTCCCTCCCAAGGAGATCGAGCGTATAAAAAGCCGTTGACAAACTCAAGAGGGGTGGGTATAGTTGTAATTTGTGTCTGGCGACGTTTTTCGCCAGGGCGAAGGACCAGCAGGATGCCGACGATAAACCAGCTTGTGCGCAAGGGGAGAAGGGGCCTGAAGCGGAAGAGCAGGGCTCCCGCGTTGCAGTCGTACTTCAACTCGCTGAAGAACAGGGTGGTGTTCAAAGGGGCGGGGAGCCCGCAGAAGCGGGGCGTCTGCATCCAGGTAAGGACAATGACGCCGAAGAAGCCTAACTCGGCCCTGCGGAAGATAGCCCGTGTCAGGTTGACCAACGGTATAGAGGTAACGGCGTATATTCCGGGGGAGGGCCACAACCTTCAGGAGCACTCAGTGGTGCTGGTGCGGGGTGGAAAGGTGAAGGACCTGCCTGGAGTGCGCTATCACATCGTTCGTGGCACGCTGGATGCGGGCGGTGTGGTGAACCGGAAGCAGGGGCGGAGCAAGTATGGGGCGAAGCGCTCCAAGGGCCCGGCTGCTGCCCCAGCTAGCTAGGCTACTTTTCTAATCGGTCCACTTTGCAAGCCTTAGTGTGGCATGTCCCATGCTGGTTGTGAGAAGAGGGTAGTACGGTGCGCAGACGGAGAGCGGAGAAGAGGGTTCTTCCTCCCGATCCTAAATACGGACGGGGGGATGTGACGGCCTTTGTACACAAGGTGATGGAGAGGGGGAAGGGGACCCTGGCCCACCGTCTGGTGTACCAGGCCTTTGACATAGTGGCCAAGGAGACGAAGAGGAGTCCTCTCGAGGTATTTGAAGAGGCCATGAAGAACGTTACGCCGGCGCTGGAGGTAAAGCCGAGGAGGGTGGGGGGTGCGACCTATCAGGTGCCGGTGGAGGTAAGGGCTGAGAGGGGCCTGGCGCTGGCGCGGAGTTGGCTGCTCAATGCGGCGCGGGCGAGGAAGGGCCGGCCCATGGCGGAGAGGCTGGCGGCAGAGCTGATGGAAGCCGCCAAGAGTCAGGGTGCGGCAGCGAAGAGGAAGGATGACCTGCAAAAAATGGCAGAGGCCAACAGGGCCTTTGTCCACTATCGCTGGTAGATTGAATATGATAGTTAGCGTAAGGCCTGGAACGAAGAACATGCAAGAAACACATGTGCCAAAAGAACAGATAAGGAACATAGGTTTTATTGCCCATATCGATGCGGGCAAGACCACCGTCACCGAGAGGGTGCTGTTTTTTACTGGGAGGACCTACAAGATAGGGGAGGTGGACGAGGGTACAGCGGTGATGGACTGGATGCCGCAGGAGAGGGAGAGGGGGATAACGATAACGGCGGCGGCTACTACCACGTACTGGAAGGGATGCCGTATAAACATCATTGACACGCCGGGCCACGTGGACTTCACTGCCGAGGTGGAAAGGAGCCTTCGGGTGCTGGATGGAGGGGTGGTGATCCTGGATGCGGTGGCCGGGGTGCAGCCGCAGTCGGAGACGGTGTGGCGGCAGGCGGATAGGTACCACGTGCCTCGCATCTGCTTTGTGAACAAGATGGACCGGGTGGGCGCCAGCTTCGAGAGGACGCTGGAGAGCCTGCATCGGCGTCTGAGGGCCAATGCGGTGCCGGTGCAGGTGCCAATTGGTGCGGAGGGGGGTTTCAGGGGGGTGGTGGACCTGGTGGAGGAGAAGGCGCTGCTGTTTTCTAAGGACGGCCAACAGCCTCCGGTGGAGGCGCCGGTGCCTGCTGAGATGGCGGAGGAGGTCAGGCTGTTCAGGGATAACCTGATAGAGAAGGTAGCGGAGAGTGACGACGCCCTCTTGGCCAAGTATCTGGAGGGGGCTCAAATAACGAAGGAGGAGATAAAGGGGGCATTAAGAAGGGGAACGATGAGGGGGGCCATGGTGCCGGTGCTGTGTGGGGCTGCCCTGGATAACAAGGGAATCCAACCCCTTCTGGACGGTGTGGTGGAGTACCTTCCATCGCCGGCGGATGTGCCTCCCGTGGTGGGCATTGACCCCAGGAGAGGCACGGAGGTGCGAGTTGCTCCCGATGAGGATACGCCCTTCTGTGCGCTGGCCTTCAAGGTGATGACGGACCCCTACATAGGTAGGGTTGTCTACTTCCGGGTGTACTCGGGGAAGGTAGCTTCCGGGGAGATGGTGTTAAACACGGTGACTGGGTCGCGGGAGCGGGTAGGGCGCCTGGTGCGGATGCACGCCAACCGCCGGGAGGAGGTGGACGAGGTGAGGGTGGGGAACATAGCGGCGGCGGTGGGACTTAAAGGGACATTCACCGGGCACACGGTGTGCGATGAGGATGTGGCGGTGGTTCTGGAGCCGCCCAAGTTCCCTGAGCCGGTCATATCGATGGTGATAGAGCCCAAGACCAAGGCCGATCAGGACAAGCTGGGCGAGGCGTTGCACAAGCTTTCGGAGGAGGACCCAACATTCAGGGTGCGGCATGATGCGGAGACGGGCCAGACGGTCATCTCCGGCATGGGGGAACTGCACCTGGAGATATTGACGGACAGGATAAAGCGGGAGTTTGGGGTGGAGGCCGGGGTGGGGCGTCCCAAGGTGGCGTATCGGGAGACGATCACAGTTGCTGGCAGGGCAGAGGGACGGTTCATCCGCCAGACAGGCGGCCGGGGCCAGTATGGCCATGTGGAGCTGGAGATGGAGCCGTTGGCGAGGGGATCGGGCATCCAGTTTGAGAGCAAGGTCGTGGGAGGAGCTGTGCCGCAGGAGTACGTGGGGCCGGTGGAAAGAGGGATACGGGAGGCAGCGGAGAACGGCCCGCTCGCAGGCTACCCTCTGGTGGACTTCAAGGCCACCCTGGTGGACGGCAGCTACCATTCTGTGGACTCTTCGGAGGTGGCATTCAGGATGGCGGCTATCATGGCGGTTCGAGATGTGCTGAGGAGGTGTCGGCCGGTGTTGCTGGAGCCGATGATGGAGATAGAGGTGGTGACGCCGGGGCAGTTCCTGGGGGAGGTGCTGGGGGACCTGAGCAGCCGGCGGGCCCGCATTCGGAGCATTGAAGGGCAGGGGGATGTGCAGGTGATCAAGGCGCAGGTGCCGCTGGCGGAGGTGTTTGGGTATGCCACGGCTGTGCGGTCCATGACGCAGGGGCGGGCCAGTCACACGATGGAGTTTCATCACTATGAGGAGGTGCCTCATAGTGTGGCTCAGACGGTGCTGGTGAGGGCCTAAGGGGCAGGAGCAGAAGATGGCGAATGACAAGGTGCGTATCATATTGAGGGCCTATGACCACCGGGTGCTGGACCTGTCGGCGAGCCAGATAGTGGAGACGGCGGAGAAGACGGGTGCGCGGGTGGCGGGCCCGGTGCCTCTACCTACCAGGATAAAGCGGTTCTGTGTGATAAGGTCTCCCCACATAGACAAAGACTCTCAAGAGCACTTTGAGATGCGGGTCCACAAGCGTCTCATAGACATTATGGGGCCGACGGCGAGGACGCTGGAGGCGCTAACCCGGTTGAACATGCCTGCGGGTGTTGATATTACGATCAAGACGTAGGGTGCAATGGTTGGTCTAATAGGTAGAAAAATTGGGATGACTCAGGTGATAACGGAGGGTGGCGTGGTGTCGGTCACCGCCATCGAGGCTGGGCCGTGTGTTGTGACCCAGGTGAAGACCGGGGAGACGGACGGGTATCAGGCGGTTCAGCTTGGTTTTGAGGAGGCGAGGAGGCTGAACAAGCCGGAGGCGGGGCATCTGAAGAAGGTAAGGGCGCAGCTCAGGCACCTGAGGGAGATACGGAGGGACCTGGGGGACCTGCAGGTGGGGTCCCGTGTAGACGTGAGCATATTCAAGCCGGGGGACCGGGTAGATGTGGTGGGAGTCTCCAAGGGGCGGGGCTTTGCGGGGGTCGTGAAGAGGCACCATTTCGCTGGGGGGCCCAAGACTCACGGGCAATCGGACCGGCACCGGGGGCCGGGGTCTGTGGGATCTACGACCTATGCCGGCCGGGTTTTCAAGGGGCTGCGAATGGCGGGGCACATGGGTGACCAGCGGGTGACGGTGAAGAACCTGGAGGTGGTGACAGCCGACCTGGAGCGGAACCTTCTGCTGGTCAGGGGGGGAGTACCGGGAGCAAACCGAGCCCTTCTTATGATCGTTCCCAGCAAGAGGAGTGGTGGCTAGGGAGATGGAGCTTCCTGTGAAGAATATGGAGGGCCAGGCCGTTGGCGCCGTGGAGGTGGCTGATAGTCTCTTTGGGGTGGCCATGCGGCCGGCCCTGGTGCATCAGGTGATGGTGGCGATGCTGGCCAACCAGAGGCAGGGCACCCACAGCACCAAGACTCGCTCGGAGGTTAGAGGGGGCGGGCGCAAGCCATGGAGGCAGAAGGGCACGGGGAGGGCACGCCAGGGGAGCATCAGGTCACCCCAGTGGCGGAAGGGCGGCGTGGTTTTCGGGCCGCATCCGAGGGATTACAGGCAGGGGCTTCCCAAGGTGATGCGTCGGCTGGCCATCAGGTGCCTGCTTTCGGACAAGGTACGGGAGGGGCGGCTGATCCTGGTGGACCGGCTGGTGCTGGCTGAGGCGAGCACCAAGGCGATGGCGGGGGTCCTGAAGGGACTGGGGGTCAAAGATAAGACCCTGGTGGTGACGCGTGACCCTGCGGAGGCCATCATTCTGGGGGCGCGGAACCTGAGGGGTGTGAAGACCATGGTGGCCCATACTCTCAACGGGCTGGACTTGCTGAACCATGATCAGCTAGTCCTGGACGTAGAGGCGTTGCGGCGCCTAGAGGAGCTGTGGGCTGGTGAGCTGCGACGGAAGAGGGGTGTGAGGGAGTCGGCGGCGGAGGCAACGGCATGAGCCTGTACGAGGTCCTGGTCAGGCCGTTGGTGACGGAGAAGAGCACCCGCCTCCAGGAGGGGGGCTGGTACACCTTTCAGGTGGAGGAGGCGGCCACCCGTAGTCAGGTGAAGGCTGCTGTGGAGAAGGCCTTCACTGTTCATGTGGAGAGGGTCAACATAGCCTGGGTGCATGGCAGGAAGAAGCGGATGGGGAGGCGGGAGGTGATGGTGCGGCCCTGGAAGAAGGCCCAGGTGAAGCTGAGGGCTGGCGAGAAGCTCCAGATTGTTGAGGGTATGTAAAGCGCTATGGGTGTGAAGAAATTCCGTCCCGTGACGCCGACTCAGCGGCATACGATCCTTTCTGACTTCAGCGAGATAACCAAGGGGAAGCCGGAGAAAAGCTTTCTGTCGCCTCTTAAGAAGAAGGGCGGAAGGAACAACAGGGGGGTAATTACGACGCGGCATCGTGGCGGTGGCCATAAGCGCATGCTGCGTTCTGTGGACTTCAAGCGGGACAAGATAGGAGTACCGGGACGTGTGGCATCTGTAGAATACGATCCCAACCGGTCGGCGCGCCTAGCGCTCGTGCAGTACCGGGACGGGGAGAAGAGGTACATCCTGGCGCCCCTGGGGCTGGCGGTGGGTGAGGAGATTGTGGCGGGGCCCGAGGCGGAGATCAAGGTGGGGAACGCTCTTCCATTGAAGGCGATCCCTACGGGGACCATGGTGCACAACATCGAGCTGCAGCCTGGGCGTGGGGGCCAGGTAGTGAGGACGGCGGGTGGGGCGGCGCAGGTGATGGCCAAGGAGGAGGGGTACGCCCATTTGAGGCTTCCATCGGGGGAGGTCCGTAGGGTGTTGATTGAGTGCTACGCCACTGTGGGGCAGGTGGGGAACCTGGACCACAAGCTGTTGAAGCTGGGCAAGGCGGGGCGAAGCCGGCATCTGGGATTGAGGCCGAAGGTTCGGGGCAAGGTGATGAGCCCGCGGGACCACCCGCACGGAGGCGGCGAAGGTCGGAACCCGATAGGGATGCCGGGGCCGAAGACGCCTTGGGGGAAGCCGGCCCGGGGCTACAGGACGCGCCGGAACAAGAGGACGGACCGGTTCATAGTGCGAAGGCGGAAGTAGGGAGAATGAGATGAGTCGTTCCACCAAGAAGGGGCCCTATGTGGACGCCAAGCTGGCTGAGCGGGTGGATGCGGCCAGCCGGAGCAGCGCCAAGGTGATAATCAAGACCTGGTCGAGGGCGTCCATGATAATGCCGAAGATGGTTGGGCTGACTATTGCGGTGCACGACGGGAGGCGGCATGTTCCCATATTTATTACAGAGAATATGGTAGGGCATCGGTTGGGCGAGTTTGCTGCCACGCGGCTCTTCCGGGGCCACTCACGCTCGGCCAGGGTGGAGAAGGCGGCGCCGGCGGCACCGGCGGCGAGAGGGCCTGGCTAGCCGTGGCGGTAAGGGCGCTGGCCAAGAACGTGGGGATGTCTCCCTACAAAGTGAGGAGGGTGACCAGCCTGTTGAAGGGGAGGCGCGTAGAGGAGGCCTTGGAGCTGCTGCGGTTCATGCCGAGCCTGGCGGCGCGGGAGGTGGAGAAGGTGCTGAAGTCTGCTGGGGCCAATGCGGAGAACAACCTGCTGATGGACCCGGAGCGGACGCGGATTACTTATATAGATGCGCATGACGGGCCCCGTGCGCGGCGGATGAACCCGCGGGCCAGGGGGCGAGCCGACGTTGTCAGGCGGAGGAGCTGTCGGATTGTAGTTCTCGTGGACGAGGAGGCCTCCTGATGGGACACAAGGTCCACCCTGTAGGGCTGCGACTGGGGATCATTAAGGACTGGCATGCGCGCTGGTACGAGCACAGGAAGCCCCTGTACCGTCAGGCGCTCTTGGAGGACATGAGGATAAGGCAGATTGTGGGGCAGAAGGCCAGGGAAGCCGGGATCTCGCGGATGGAGATCGAGAGGCAGGCCCAGGAGATAAGGTTGGTGATTCACACGGCCCGGCCAGGCATTGTGATAGGGAGGCAGGGCCAGAGGGTGGATGAGCTCCGAAAGACGCTGGAGGCCCTTACGGGGAAGAAGGTGCAGGTAAACGTGCAGGAGGTGCGTCAGTCGGAGCTGGATGCGACGCTGGTAGCCCAGGGCATTGCGGACCAGTTGGAGAGGCGGGTGGCCTTCAGAAGGGCGATGCGGCAGGCGGTGGCCCGGGCGATGACTGCGGGGGCCAAGGGGATAAAGGTGATGTGTGCCGGCAGGCTGGGGGGTCGGGAGATAGCCCGAAGGGAGAAGGTGATGGAGGGAAGGGTGCCACTGCACACCCTGCGGGCGGACATTGATTTTGCGGTGGGGGAGGCTCTGACGGTGATGGGGAGGATCGGAGTGAAGGTGTGGATATACAAGGGGGACGTGCTGCCGTTGGGCAAGGAAGAGGCGACTCCGGAGATGTCCCCTATTCAGGTGACGGTGCGGCCTACAGAAGAGGGCGAAGAGACGAAAGGGAGCGAAGCGACAAGTGTGGCAGCCCAAGAGAGTCAAGTACCGTAAGCAGCATCGGGGTCGCCGCAAGGGGGTAGCAACCTCGGGGAGCGGCCTGGCCTTTGGTGAGTACGGTCTGAAGGCGCTGGAGGCGGCCTGGCTGACGGCGCGGCAGATTGAGGCGGCGCGGCGGAGCATCACCAGGCAGTTGAAGCGGGGAGGCCAGGTGTCTGTGCGGGTCTTCCCGGACAAGCCAGCGACGGCCAAGCCTCTGGAGACGAGGCAAGGGGGCGGCAAAGGGAATGTGGACCACTGGGTGGCGGTAGTGAAGCGGGGGCGTATGCTTTTCGAGATAGGCGGCGTAGGTGAAGAGCTGGCCACCGAGGCTTTAAAGCTGGCGGCAGCGAAGCTGCCCATCGCTACCCGGGTCGTGAGCCGGAGTGACATGCTGGAATAGTAATTGAAGGCATGGTGGATACATAGATGGCTGATAAGAGCGTAGCCGAGCTTAAAGGGAAGACTGACGGGGAGCTGAGGGCCGAGTTGGACGCTACACAGCGGGAGCTAATGAACCTGCGGTTCCGCAAGGCGACCCGCCAGTTGGAAAACACCTCTGAGCTGCGGAAGGCGAGGAAGAGGATAGCCCGTATAAAGACGTTCCTCAGGGAGCGGGAGTTAGGGATTTGAAGAAGTCAGGGCGAAAGAGCCATGTCGGGCGAGTCATAGGCGACCGTATGCAGAAGACGGTGGTGGTGGCCGTGGAGTGGGCGCAGAGGCATCGCATCTACGGCAAGGCGGTGAGGCGGATCACGCGCTACTACGTTCACGCCGATGAGGGTCAGTGCAAGATGGGCGATATGGTGAGGATTGAGGCGGCCCGGCCCCTATCGCGCCTGAAGCGGTGGCGGGTGGTGGAGGTGGTGTCCAAGCGTGAGGTGGTGTCCATTGCGCCGGAGGAGATAGGGCGGGAGGTGGAGGAGCTGACGATGGGGGCCAAGGCAGAAGGGGAACCTGAGGGTGTAGCGGCGCCAGAGGCCACGGAGGGAGTCCAGGCTGACCAGCGGGAGGTGGATTCTCCGTGATCTCCAGGTACACCAGGCTGAAGGTGGCCGACAACTCAGGGGCGCGGGTGATAATGTGTATCGGCATTCCGGGGACCAGCTACAGGCGGTATGCTGGGCTGGGGGATGTGATTGTGGCTGCGGTGAAGGAGGCCGTCCCGGCGGCTGCTGAGCCCGTACGGAAGGGGAAGGTAGTGAAGGCGGTGGTGGTGAGGATAAGGAGGGTTCATCGCCGAACCGATGGGACGTACATACGGTTCGACGACAACGCTGCGGTGGTGTTGACGGACCAGGCCAACCCGCAGGGGACGAGGATCTTTGGTCCCGTAGCGCGGGAGCTAAGGGAGAAGAACTTTACCAAGATCGTGTCCCTGGCGCCGGAGGTGGTTTGACCGTGGGGCTCAAGATACGTCGTGAGGATATGGTGGTGGTTATTGCCGGGAGGGACCGGGGGAAGAAGGGCAAGGTGCAGCGGGTTTTCCCTCGGGATGGGATGGTGATGGTGGAGGGGGTCAATATGGTGACGCGGCACCAGCGGGCCAGGCCTAACCTGAGGCAGGCGGGCAGGGTCCAGCAGGAGGTTGCGATCGGCGTGTCCAAGGTGATGCTGGTGTGCAAGCATTGTGATAAGGGGACAAGGGTGGGGTTCAGGCTGCTGGAGGGTGGGAAGAGGGTCCGGTACTGCAAGGAGTGCCAGGAGACCATTGACTAGAAGGGCTATGGTGTGATGGAGACTGAGGAGAGACCGAAGGGGGCCACTGGAAACAAGCCTTCTGTCAAGGCTGGGAAGGGCGTCTCGACCGAGGGGAAGGAGGCCAACGGGTCCAGGGGCAAGGCTCCCAAGGTTGAGGATGCCAAGGCACCTGCGTCTGGGGAAGGCGGCAAGCGGCCTGCTGGGCAGCGGGGCGGGCGGGGAGCGGCTCCGGCTCCGGTCCAGGCTGCCGTGGCTGCCGAGGGCAAGGCCACGGTTGTTCCCACGCCCCGGCTACTGGAGCGGTATCGCCGAGAGGCTGTACCGCTGATGGTGAGGGAGTTTAGCTACCGGAGCATCATGGAGGTGCCCCGGCTGGAGAAGGTGACGCTCAACATAGGCCTGGCGGAGGCCCTACAGAACGCCAAGGCTGTGGAGAATGCCCAGAGGGACCTGGTGCTTATAGCGGGGCAGAAGCCGGTGGAGACCAAGGCGAAGAAGGCGGTGGCCGCGTTCAAGCTGCGGCAGGGTCAGGTAATAGGTCTGCGGGTGACCCTGCGAGGCAAGCGGATGTGGTGGTTTCTGGACAAGCTGATGAGCGTGGCGTTGCCCAGGATCCGCGACTTTCGGGGGGTGCCCAGGACGAGCTTTAACACAGGCACCTACTCCCTGGGGTTGCGGGAGCAGGTGGTCTTTCCTGAGATCGAGTACAGTCAGATAGACAAGCTGCGGGGCCTTCAGGTGAACGTGGTGACAACGGCGCGAAGCGCCAAGGAGGCGGAGAGGCTGCTGGAGGTGCTGGGGATGCCCTTTGAGCGTGCTGTGGTTTAGCATGAAGAGGCTCAGGCAGATGCGTCAGGAGAGGGAGTGAGATGGCCAGGCGGGCTAAGATGATCGCCGCGATGAGGTCACCGAAGTTCAAGGTGAGGCAGAGGAACCGGTGCAACCTTTGTGGCCGAGTGCGGGCCTACATCAGGCATTTTGGTCTTTGTCGAATCTGTTTTAGATACCTGGCCTTGAAGGGGGAGATCCCCGGGCTCAGGAAGGCTAGCTGGTAGGAGGCAGGGCCATGCCGGTTACAGACCCAATTGCTGACATGTTGACGAGGCTGAGGAACGCCCTCATGTTGAGGCGGGACACTGTGGCCATGCCCAGTTCCAGCATGAAGGTGGCCATTGCTGTGGTCCTGAAGGCGGAGGGTTTTCTAAGGGAGTACGAGGTGGTGGAAGGGGAGGGCCAGAAGGTACTCAAGCTTTATCCGGGCTATCGGGGCCGGGAGCCGGTGATGAGGGGGGTGAGGCGTATCAGCAAGCCTGGCCTGCGGGTGTATGTGCAGCGGAAGGAGTTGCCGCGGACGATGGGAGGTGTGGGGGTAAGCATAGTTTCTACGCCTCAGGGCGTGATGACTGGGAAGGATGCATGGCACAAAGGGCTGGGAGGGGAGGTCCTGTGTGCCATCTGGTGAGGCGAGATGTCTAAGGTAGGAAACAAGCCGATTGTGCTGCCCAAAGAGGTCCAGGTGCAGGTGGCTGGGGCTGAAGTTCAGGTGCAGGGCCTGCGGGGCGCCCTGAGCCTGCGGGTGCCCCCTGCGATAGCGGTGCGGCTGGACGACGGGAGCGTTGTGGTTGAGCGAAGCTCAGACCGGGACGAGGTGAAGGCCCTGCACGGGACGATGCGAAGTCTGCTGAACAATATGATCTTAGGGGTGAGCATCGGATATCAGAAAGCCCTAGAGATAGTGGGGGTGGGCTTTCGGGCCCAGCAGGCTGGAGAAGGGGTGATCCTCCAGGTGGGGTTTTCGCACCCGGTAGAGTTGAAGGCTATCGAGGGGGTCAAGATTCAGGTAGAGAACCCTGCGCGGGTAGTCGTATCGGGGGTGGACAAGCAGAGGGTGGGGGAGATGGCGGCCAGGATCAGGGCTGTGCATCCCCCGGACCATTACAAAGGAAAGGGTGTGCGCTACGCCGGTGAGGTGGTCCGCCTGAAGCCCGGCAAGGCGGCGGCGAAGAAGGCCTAACTGGGGGGAAGATGGCTACAGTCAGGTACGGTTCAGGGGTACGAAAGGCCAGGACTACGAAGGCCAAGCGCCTAGTACGTCACATAAGGCTGAGGAAGAAGGTGACGGGGGGCGATGACAGGCCACGCCTTGCAGTGTTCCGTAGTCTGAAGCACATATATGCCCAGGTCATCGACGACGGCAGGGGCGTGACGCTGGTGGCGGCGTGCAGCCGAGAGGTGTCTGAGAAGAAGAAGAAGACGGAGGTAGCGAAGCTGGTGGGGGCGCTGCTGGCCCGGCGGGCTGGGGCAGCAGGTGTGGGCTCTGTTGTGTTTGACCGAGGGGGCTACAAGTACCACGGTCGTGTGAAGGCCCTGGCTGAAGGAGCAAGGGAGGGAGGTCTTAATTTCTAGTGATGACTCTGACGCGTACGGTGGGGGCTTCTCAGGTTGGACCGGAAGGGCAGCAATTCAACGAGAGGGTGGTGCACATACGCCGTGTGTCCAAGGTCGTGGCGGGGGGTAAGCACCTGCGGTTCAACGCTCTGGTGGTGGTGGGGGATGGTCGGGGAAGAGTAGGGATGGGGATGGGCAAGGCGGATGCGGTGCCTGACGCGGTGCGGAAGGGGGCGGCCCAGGCCAGAAAGAACCTGGTAACGATGCCATTGAGAGGAACAACGATACCCCACGAGGTGTTAGGTGTCTTTGGTGCGTCTCGGGTGATCCTGAAGCCGGCCGCGCCGGGAACGGGGGTGATTGCGGGGGCCTCTGTAAGGGCGGTTGTGGAGCTGGCGGGCGTAAAGGACATTCTTACCAAGGCTCTAGGCAGCACAAACCCCGTCAATCTGGTGAAGGCCTGTATGGAGGCGCTCTCTCAACTGACGGCGCCGGCTGGGAGCCAGGGCCCAGCCGAAGGGCGTTTAGGGCGGGTTGGCCTGTAGAGGAATGAGGAGGCCGATAGGCGGTAGGAGATGGTGAAGCAGCACGAGTTGAGGGCTCCTGAGGGGGCCCGAAGGAAAAGCAGGCGGGTAGGAAGAGGGGATGGCAGCGGCCGCGGGAGCTACTCAGGCCGCGGGATAAAGGGGCAGAAGTCCCGCTCTGGGGAGATGAAGGCCCGCCCCGGCTTCGAGGGAGGCCAGCTCCCTCTGGCGGTGCGTTTACCTACGAAGAGGGGGTTCGCTAACATCTTTCACAAGGAGTACCAGGAGGTGAACGTGGGGAGGCTGGCGGTGTTCCCGCCGGGCTTCCAGGTGGACCCGGCCCAACTTTTGGAGAAGGGCCTCATCAAGGAATTGAAGCTGCTGGTGAAGATCTTGGGTGAAGGGGAGATGCGGGGTCCCCTAACGGTGCGGGCGCACAGGTTTACAGCATCGGCGCGGCGCAAGATAGAGGAGGCGGGGGGACGGGTGGAGGAGATGGCGTTAGTGAGGAGAGGGATTGCGACAGGTAGCTAGCAGGGCTGAGGCGCAGCGGCCTGCCCTGATTCAGGCCATGATTGACGCCTTCCGGGTGCCGGACCTGCGGGCGCGGATACTATTCACGCTGGCGATGCTGGTGATATTCCGCTTTGTGGCCCACGTTCCTGTGCCGGGGGTGGACAGGGAAACGCTGCGGAGCGTCTTCAGTGGAAACCAGTTTCTGGGGCTGCTGGACCTCTTCAGTGGGGGTGCGCTGCGGAACCTGAGCGTGGCAGCCATGGGGGTGTACCCCTACATAACGGCCTCCATCGTGATGCAGCTTCTGGTGCCTATTGTGCCGCAGCTCAAGGCGCTCTCCAAGGAAGGGGACCTAGGCCGCCAGAAGATTAACCAGATAACCCACTGGATCACGGTGCCCATCGCCATTCTGCAGGCCTACGGGCAGTTGTTTGTGCTACAGCAGGCGGGGGCGGTGAGTGGGGTTGGGCTTGGTGCGGGCACTCTGCTGCCTACCGTGTCCATGATCATGTCCATGACAGCGGGGACCATGTTTCTGGTGTGGCTTGGGGAGCTGATAACGGAGCGCGGGATAGGGAACGGGGTGTCGATCATCATCTTTGGGGGTATTGTAGCCAACCTGCCCCAGATGATGGGTCAGGTGCTGAACGAGAGGGGCAATCTGGCTGGGGTGATGCTTCTGGTGGTGATGGGGGTGGCGATTGTCTATCTCATCGTGATGTTTACGGAGGCCCAGCGGAAGATCCCAGTCCAGTACGGGCGGGTCGTGTTCCGGGGAGGGCAGATGATGCGTGGTGGTGGGAGCACCTATCTTCCATTGAGGGTGAACTCGGCGGGCATGATCCCTCTGATCTTCGCCTTCTCCATACTGATCCTGCCGGGGACCGTGGCGAACTACTTCATGGCCTCCCAGAGCGGGTTCGTGGCCCGGCTGGCGGCGTCCTTGGTGCGGGCCTTTGACGGGAGCCACTGGTTCTACTGGCTGATGGTGTTCATCTTCGTTGTAGTCTTCACATTTTTCTATGCGCTGGTGATGTTTTCCCAGCAGAATCTGGCGGAGAACCTGCAAAAGAGTGGCGGCTTTATCCCGGGGGTGAGGCCCGGGCGGCCCACCCAGGAGTACCTGATGCAGGTGTTGGTGAGGATAACCTGGGGTGGGGCCCTGTTCCTGGGCTTTGTGGCCGTGACCCCTTTCTTTGCCAAGCTGGTCACCGGTGTGAGCGCCATCCAGTTGAGCAGCACTGCCGTGCTGATCGTGGTGGGTGTGGCGCTGGACACCATGAGGCAGTTGGAGTCCCAGTTGCTGATGCGCCGATACGAAGGTTTTATCAGGTAGCGGGAAGATGAGGATAGTTCTTTTGGGCCCCCCAGGGGCGGGCAAGGGTACTCAGGCGCAGGTCCTTTCCGAGAAGGTGGGTGTTCCCCATGTGGCCTCGGGGGACCTGTTGCGGGAGCATCGGGCCCGGGGGACCGAGTTGGGCAAGGCGGCCAGCCGGTACATGGACAAGGGGCTGCTGGTGCCGGATGAGGTGCTGATACCCATGGTCATGGAGAGGATAGCCAGGCCGGACTGCCGGAAGGGGTTTGTGCTGGACGGTTTTCCGCGGACCCTGGAGCAGGCGCGGGTCCTGGACAGGGGGCTGGAGGTGAGGGGTACGGGCCTGGATATGGTGCTGCACCTGAAGGTCTCGGAGGAGGAGCTGACGAAGCGGCTTGGGGGCCGCCTGACGTGCCGGAGCTGCCAGGCGCCCTACCATCAGGTGAGTGCGCCGCCTCGGGTTGCGGGCCGGTGTGACCGCTGCGGTGGGGAGCTTTATCAGAGGAGTGATGAGACGGCAGAGGCGCTGCGGACCCGTTTCCGTGTCTTTTGGGAGCAGACGGAGCCGCTTGTGGAGTATTACAAGGGTAGGGGCAAGCTGGCAGAGGTGGATGGAGAGAGGTCTATTGAGGCTGTGGGGCAGAGTATGCTGGAGGCGGCCAGGGCCAGTAGACAGGTAAACCGGTAAGAGTGGGAGATGGGATGAGGCTGATAAACCGGACGGCGGAAGCCCAAGAGAGGGGTAGGACGGTGGTTGCGGGGATTCCGATCAAGTCGCCGCGGGAGCTGGAGTACATGCGCCAGGCGGGGCAGGTGGTGGCGGCGGTTCTGGGGCTGCTGGAGAGGTCTGTGGAGCCGGGGATGAGGACCCGGGACCTGGACACGCTGGTGCGGCAGGAGATAAGGCGACTGGGGGCCAAGCCGGCCTTTCTGGGATACAAAGGGTTCCCGGCGACGATCTGTGTGTCTATCAACAACGAGATAGTGCATGGGATACCGGGGGATCGAGTGGTGAGGAAGGGTGACCTAGTGAGTCTAGATGCGGGGGCCATCGTCTCGGGCTTCTACGCCGACGGCGCCATAACGGTGGGTGTGGGCTCTATCGGCCGGGAGGAGCGGGCCCTGATAGATGTAACGCGGGAAGCCCTGGAGAGGGCGGTGGCGCTGTGCCGGGACGGGGTACGGATAGGAGACCTGGGCCACGCCGTCCAGTCCTTGGCAGAGGGGCGGGGCTACTCGGTAGTGAGGGAGTACGTGGGCCACGGGGTTGGCCGGGCCCTGCATGAGGAGCCGAGCATCCCCAACTTCGGGACGCCTGGCATGGGGGTCACGCTGAGGAAAGGGATGGTGATCGCCATTGAGCCGATGGTGAACCTTGGTGGCTGGCGGACGGCCCTTATGGATGATGACTGGACGGTGGTGACGGCAGACGGGAGTCTTTCGGCCCATTTTGAGCACACGGTGGCCATTGGCGAAGACGGGGCCGAGGTGCTAACGCGGCTAAACGGCGAGGGCAGGTAGGAGCGGTATGGTAAGTGAGAGGGAGAGGATAGAGGTCGAGGGGAAGGTAATGGAATCGCTGCCGAACGCTATGTTCAAGGTAGATCTGGCCAACGGGCACCGGGTGCTGGCCCATGCTTCGGGCAAGATGAGGAAGAACTTTATTCGCATCCTTCCGGGCGACAGGGTTTTGGTGGAGCTATCGCCCTATGACCTGAGCCGTGGAAGGGTGACCTATCGTTTCAAGGACTAGGTGAGGGATGAAGGTCAAGGCATCGGTGAAGCGGCGCTGTGAGAAGTGCAAGGTGGTGAGGAGGAAGGGCGTACTCTACATCATATGTCAGACCCCCCGCCACAAGCAGCGGCAAGGGTAGGGGAAGGAGGTTGTTATGGCCATCATTGCAGGTGTGAACTTACCGGATGGCAAGCGGATGGAGATAGCCCTATCGCGCCTCTACGGGGTTGGGAGGACCAACGCCCAGGCCATAGCGCGCAAGCTGGGGATCGAGGGGAACCCCAAGATGAGGGAGCTGAGGGAGGAGCAACTGGCGCGAATCCGGGAGGTGCTGGACCGGGAATACAGGGTAGAAGGGGCGCTGAGGCAGACGGTGCAGCGGGACATCCGGAGGAAGATAGAGATTGGCTGCTATCAGGGGCATCGGCACCGGCTGGGGCTGCCGGTGCGGGGGCAGCGGACGCGGACCAACGCCAGGAGCCGTAAGGGGCTCAGGAAGACGGTGGCGGGCCGCCGCCGGACGGCAGCCAAGAAGTAGCCTGGCCTTGTTTGGGTTATGGCCGATAGATTAGAGAGGAAGGGAGAGCCAATGGCCAAAGAGCGAGCCAGGAGGCGGGAGAGGAAGCAGATTGTCCTGGGGCGGGCGTACATAAAGTCCACCTTCAATAACACTGTCGTGACGTTAACGGACCCGAGAGGCAACATCATAGGGTTTGGCAGTGCGGGAGCGGCGGGTTTCAAGGGGTCCCGCAAGGGGACGGCATTTGCGGCGCAGAGGGCGGCGGAGCTGGCGGGCAGGAAGGGTGCGGATGTGGGGCTAAGGCAGGTGGACGTTTTCATCAAGGGCCCTGGGGCGGGAAGAGAGGCGGCCATTCGATCCCTTCAGGCTATGGGTATTCAGATCAACAGCATAAGAGATGTAACGCCAATACCCCACAACGGGTGCCGGCCGCCGAGGCGGCGGCGAGTCTAGAGGGCGCCAGATGGGGATAGAGGGAAGGTGCCATGCCACTTAAGAGTGGGGCTGTGTGCCGGCTATGCCGGCATATTGGAGGGAAGCTCTTCTTGAAGGGGGAGCGGTGTTCTACGCCCAAGTGCGCCATCGAGCGGAGGAGACGGAGCACGCGAGGTCGTGCTGCTGGCAGGGGGCGTCGGAGCACCCTTTCCGAATGGGGAGTGCGGCTGCGGGAGAAGCAGAAGGCCAAGTACATCTACGGCGTGCTGGAGAGGCAGTTCCGCCGCTACTTTGAGGAGGCGCTGAAGAGGCCGGGTGTCACGGGGCAGTACCTGTTGCAACTGCTGGAGCGCCGGCTAGACAACGTGGTATACCGATTGAACTTTGGGGACTCGCGGCGGCAAGGGAGGCAACTGGTGGGGCATGGGCATGTTGTGGTGAACGGGAGGAAGGTGAACCTGCCGTCCTATAGTGTGAGGGTTGGGGACGTGGTGGGGTGGAAGGAAGGGAGCAAGGGGCGTGACTTCTTCAAGGTGCGCACAGAAGGCATTCCCAGCAGGCCGGTGCCGTCGTGGCTAACGCTGGACTCGGAGGCCATGGCGGGCCGTGTGATCGGTCTGCCTCAGGTGGCGGACCTGGACATGGAGCTGGACACGAACATGATTGTGGAGTTCTACTCCCGGTAAGGGGCGAGTCAAGGAGGAGAGGACAAGAGTGGAATCGTTTCTGACAATAGGCCCACAAGAGAGCGCCCCTGTCGAAGAGGCAGCGGTCAAGCCAGAGATCAGGGTTGAGGAATCGGACGAGTGGTACGGGAAGTTTGTTATGGAGCCCCTGCCGAGGGGGTTTGGTGCGACCATAGGCAATCCCATGAGGAGGGTCCTCCTCAGCTTCATAGAGGGCGTTGCCGTAACCTGGATCAAGATTGATGGGGTGCTGCACGAGTATTCGACTATACCGCATGTGAGGGAGGAGGTGCTGGAGTTCCTTCAGAATGTGAAGGGGATCCGGGTGCGTTCGTTGACAGGGAGGTCTGGGCGGATGCGGCTGGAGGTGGAGGGGCCGGGGGAGGCGCGTGCGGGGGATATTATGACGCCGGCGGACCTTGAGGTGGTCAATCCTCAGCTTCACCTGGCCACGCTGGACTCGCAGGAGGCCAGGCTGGTGGTGGAGTTCAACGTAGAGATAGGGAGAGGATACCGGCCCGTACCTTCGGGCGACGGGTTCCCAATTGGGGTGATGCCTCTGGATGCCGTGTTTACGCCGACGAGGAAGGTCAACTACGTTGTGGAGCGGACCCGAGTGGGGCAACAGACCGACTTTGAGAGGCTGGTGCTGGAGGTGTGGACTGATGGGAGCCTGCTACCTGTGGAGGTGGTGCGGCAGGCGGCCGCGATGCTGACGGAGCAGTTTGGCTTCTTTGCCCAGGTAGGGGTAAAGGCCCCGGAGGAGGGGAAGCCGGTCTGGGCCGACAAGGTGTCCCCGGAGGTGTACAACGCGTCTCTCGACAGGCTGGAGCTCTCCTCCAGGACGTTGAACTGCCTGAAGAGGGCCAACCTTCACAAGGTGGGGGACGTCCTTGTGCTGGGGAAGGATGGGCTGCTAAAGGTGCGGAACTTTGGCGAGAAATCCCTGACTGAGCTGTACGCCAGGCTCCAGGAGAGCGGCTTTCCCACTCCCGACGAGTTGCAAGGGGAGGCCCAGTAGGGCTGGGGAAGGACGGAGATGGCTCACGGAATAGCGGGACGAAAGCTGGACAGGCCGACAGGGGAGCGTATTGCGCTGTACCGAACGCTAGTTACGGACTTTCTACGTCACGAGAAGGTGGAGACGACGGTGGCCAAGGCCAAGGAGATAAAGGGCATCGCCGAGAAAATGATAACCCTGGGGAAGAAGGGTAGCCTACACCACCGGAGGATGGCCCTGGCCTATTTGACGGACGAGGAGGTGGTGCGGAAGGTCTTTGCTGAGCTGGCGGAGAGGTTTCGGGAGCGTCCCGGGGGGTACACCAGGCTTGTGCGAAGTGGCTACAGGAGGGGAGACGCAGCGCCCCTGGCAATCCTGGAGCTTGTGGAGTAGCCTGTGTGGGGGCGCCGGGGTTGCGTAAGCTTGCCCTGGTGCTGGAGTATGAGGGGACCAGGTACAGTGGCTTCCAGGTCCAGCCCGATCGCCCCACGATAGCGGGGGAGTTGGGGCGGGCCCTGGAGCGCCTGACGGGTGAGCACGTTAAAATTCAGGGGGCGGGGAGGACGGACGCCGGGGTTCACGCCAAGGGCCAGGTGGCAGCCTTCGTGACCCGGGCATCGTACAAGGCGGAGGCCTTTAAGGGGGGGCTCAACGCGCACCTGCCCGAGGACATAAGGGTGCGGGGAGCCTGGGAGGTGGCACCCGATTTTGATCCGCGGCGCCACGCCACGAGCCGGAAGTACCGGTATCTGATGACGAGGGGGTGTTCCCCTTCGGCGCTGTGGCGGAACCTGGCCCATCACGTGGCGGGCCCGCTGGAGGTAACCGCCGTGAGGGAGGCGGCCCGGCTGCTGGTGGGGACCCACGATTTTGCCGCCTTCTGCGGGGCGGGCTCGTGGGTGAGGGGCACTGTGCGGCATGTTCTGGAGGCGGAGGTTGTGGAGAAAGGGAGGCTTTTGGCCGTTACCATGGAGGCCAATGCCTTCTTGCCCCAGCAGGTGCGGCGGACGGTGGGTGCCCTGGTCCAGGTGGGCCAGGGCCGGATGACAGCGGCGCAGTTCAAGGGGCTGGTGGAGGAGCCGGTGCGGGGCGCAGCGAGGCAGGTTTTTCCGGCCAAGGGGCTGTGCCTGGTAAGTGTAAAGTATGGGAGCAGGAGTATTTTCCCCGAATGGGACGGTGATGACCATGATGAAGAGGACATATTCGGTTAGGCCTCAAGATATAAAGAGGGGCTGGCATCTATATGACGCTTCGCAGGCGCCTCTGGGGCGGCTTGCCACAGCGGTGGCGCAGAGGCTAATGGGGAAGGATAAGGCCATCTACAGCCGTCATATGGACGTGGGGGACTTTGTGGTGGTGGTCAATGCGGAGAAGCTACAGGTGACGGGTAACAAAGAGGCCCAGAAGCTGTACAGGCACCACACGCAGTACCCTGGGGGCCTGAGGGAGACCAGCCTAGAGCATCTGAAGAAGAGCAGGCCAGAGAGGGTCATAGAGCGGGCAGTCTGGGGTATGCTGCCCAAGAACAAGCTGGCGAGCCACAGGATCAAGCGGCTCAAGGTGTTCCGTGGCTCCTCCCATCCCTATGAAGCTCAGGTGAGGGCAAGCATTGGGGAGGGGCAAAAAGAAGGGAAAGGCGAGGTGTAGGGCCAAGTGACAACGGCAGAGCGTGGAAAGCTACAGTATCACTACGGGACCGGCAAGAGGAAGGCCGCCATCGCCCAGGTGCGGATCTACGTTGGAGGGGGGCAGGTGGTGGTCAACGGGAAGCCCCTTGAGCAGGTCTTGCCGTGGATGGGGTGGCAGAAGACGGTCCTGGAGCCTCTGGAGGTGACGGGTACCAGGGGCAGGGTAAGGGTAGAGGCCAAGCTGCACGGGGGGGGTGTTGCGGCGTGGGCCGGGGCCCTTCGCCACGGGGTGGCGCGGGCGCTGGTGGTCTACGACGAGAGCCTGAGGCCCGTCCTCCGGAAGCATGGTCTCCTTACCAGGGATGCCAGGGTGAAGGAGAGGAAGAAGGTGGGGTTGCACCGGGCGAGGAGGGCGCACCAGTACACCAAGCGGTAGAGTTAGTCGTTTATCTGTCTGGCAAAGGCGGGCATAGCGTGTGCCCGCCTTTTTCTTTCGGCGCGGGCCTGGCAGGGAATATAATGCAGTGAGTAAGCTATGGGCGGAAGGTAGGCGTGGAAGAGAGAGACGTAGCCGGCCGCGTGGCCTTGACTCTTGTGTTATCGAGGGAAGAGATAGGGCAGATGGTCAGGAGGCTGGCCCTGGAGGTGGGGCGCGACTACCGGGGCCGTCGGCCCGTGCTGGTGGGCGTGCTCAAGGGGGCCTTTGTTTTCCTGGCGGACCTGGTGAGGGAGCTGGACCTGGACTTTGAGGTGGACTTTGTGAGGCTGGCCAGCTACGGCTCGGGGACCACGAGCTCGGGCCGGGTGAGGGTGACGGCGGGCCTCAAGACGGACGTTGCCGGGAGGGACCTTCTGGTGGTGGAGGACATAATCGACACGGGATACACGACGGAGAGGCTTCTACGGTACCTGCGGGCCCGCCGCCCCGGGTCTATGAAGGTGTGCGCTCTGCTGAGCAAGCCGGCCCGCAGGAAGGTGAAGGTGCCCATAGACTACCTGGGGGCAGAGGTGCCGGATCGGTTCCTGGTGGGGTACGGCCTGGACTACGCCCAGAGGCACCGAGGTCTTCCGGACATATACGCTTTGGAGGAGGGACGGGATGGAGCTTAGCCGGCTTATTGAGG
Organism: Chloroflexota bacterium; assembly: GCA_016179845.1. GTDB lineage: Bacteria > Chloroflexota > Dehalococcoidia > Lucifugimonadales > JACPCK01 > JACPCK01. The sequence continues at coordinate 38,732 of JACPCK010000037.1, forward strand.
TGGCCCGTGGGGATGCGCCAGCGGACCTGGTGCTGGCCAACGGGAGGATTGTCAACACGTTTACCGGTGGGGTGGAGGAAGGGAATGTGGCCATCTATCAAGGGCGAATCGCTGGCGTGGGTGATTACACGTGGGGTAAGGAGAAGGTGGACGTTGGGGGGCGCTTTCTGTGTCCCGGCCTTATCGATGGGCATGTGCACATAGAGAGCAGCTATCTGCACGTGGGCCAGTACGCCAGGGCGGTGATACCCAGGGGCACGCTGGCCGTTGTGGCTGACGCTCACGAGATCGCCAATGTGAAGGGGCTAGAGGGACTGAGGTACTTCATCGACTGCGCCCGTCGGGTGCCCATGGAGATGTTCTTTACGGCTCCCTCCTGTGTTCCAGCCACCGCCCTGGAGACCTCTGGAGCCAAGCTGGGACCCCAGGACGTAAGAAGGGCCCTGCGGTGGCGGCGGGTGGTGGCCCTGGGGGAGATGATGAACTTCCCGGGGGTCATCGGCGCCGACGAGGAGGTGCTGGCCAAGATAGGGGCAGCGCAGGGGCGGGTCCGGGACGGCCATGCGCCGCGGGTCAGGGGGAAGGAGCTTAACGCCTATCTTTGTCCACTTATTGGGTCGGACCATGAGACCACCGGAGCGGGGGAGGCACGGGAGAAGCTGCGCCGCGGGATGCGGCTGATGATCCGGGAGGGCTCCAGCGAGAAGAACCTGGAGGAACTCCTCCCGGTGGTGGACGACGGCAACTATCACCGGTGCATGCTGGTGGTGGACGATAGGAACGCCAAGGACCTGTACCGGGATGGGGATATGGATGCGGTAGTCCGTAAGGCCATAGCCCTGGGGCTGGAGCCGGTGCGAGCCATTCAGATGGCGACCTTGACGCCGGCAGAGTACTTTCGCCTGGAGGGTCTGGGGGCGATAGCACCTGGCTACTGGGCCAACATCCTCATCCTGGGGGACCTGAGGGAGTTCCGGGTGGAGGAGGTCTTCTATCGGGGCAGGAGGGTTGCCAGGGACGGCAGGGCTCTCTTCTCGGTGCGTGGGCCCAAGAGTGGAGAGATGACGGGGACCATGAGGGTGAAGCCCTTTAGGGTAGAGGACCTCAGCCTAAGGGCGGGATCGAGAGCTACGTTCCCCGTTATCGAGGTAGTGCCGGGCCAGATCGTGACCCGGTGGGTGGAGGATCGGGTGTCGCTTCGGGACGGCCAGGTGGTAGCAGACGCCTCCAGGGACCTTATGAAGCTGGTGGTGATCGAGAGGCATCGGGGCACGGGGAACATAGGGGTGGGTCTGGTGAAGGGGCTGGGTCTCAAGGAGGGGGCGATGGGCACATCGGTGGCCCACGACTCCCACAACATAGTGGTAGCGGGAGCTGATGATAGGGACATATATGCAGTGGCGAAGGAGATTGAGGGGAACGAGGGAGGGCTGGCGGTGGCCTCAGGGGGTAAGGTCCTGGGGGCTTTGCCCTTGCCCATTGCGGGGCTTATGTCGCCGGAGCCTCTGGAGTGGGTGGCAGCGAGGGTGGAGGAGCTGGAGGGGAAGGTGTGGGTGATGGGGTGCCGGGTGGCCTCGCCCTTCTCCGTTCTGTCGTTCCTGGCGTTGCCGGTGATACCGGAGCTGAAGCTGACGGACATGGGGCTTGTGGACTCGACGCGGGTGGAGCTGGTGCGGCTGTGAACCAGCTTTGATGTACGGGTGAATTTCATTGACACATGGGAGGGGGCTGGACTAAAATGAGCCTTGCTGCTTATACTCGTGGTAATGACCCCCTACTGTAAGGTGGGAAGGAGGCTATTGGGAGATGGCCTTGAGCGAGATGGTGATAGACAGCATCAGAGTGAGCCTGATGAACTATCAGCGGGTGGTGATACTGAAGGAGAAGTCCAGCGACCGTTATCTACCCATCTGGATAGGCCCTGCTGAGGCTGACGCCATCGCTTTGAGACTACAGGACGTGCAGGTACCGCGGCCCTTGACCCACGATCTTCTGGGGGCGATCGTCGTGGCTCTGGGGGCGAAGGTGCTGGAGATAGTGGTCAACGACCTGCAAAACGACACGTTCTTCGCCAAGCTGGTGCTGGAGACAGACGGCAAGCGGGTGGAGGTTGACGCGCGCCCCAGCGACGCTATAGCCGTGGCGGTGAGGACGCGTGCTCCCATCTATGCTGATGGGAAGGTGCTGGAGAAGGCGGGGGTAGTGCTGGACCAGGAGGGGGGAAAGGGCCTGGTGCAGGAGAAGGCGGGAATGCAGGAGTCGGCGAGCAGGGTGGAGGAGGGCGAGCTGAGGAAGCTCTCGGCGTACAAGGACTTCATCGAGACGCTGAACCTGGAGGACCTGGGAAAGGGCAAGTCCTAAGGGGTGCTCGTAAGGCTGAGCCTTTTCAGGGGGAGACCCGGCCGGGGTCTCCCCCTGTTTTGGTTGACGGTGCGGGGCGATAGTGATAGACTTCACCAGGTTTGAACGCACCTTGGTGGGTTCCGGCCCTGCGGCTGGTGGGCCTGGGGTGGTACGTGGCCCTGTGTGTCATCCTGGGGGTGGCCGGAGGGCTATGGCTTGACCGGCGGTTTGACAGTTTACCTCTATTCACTCTATTGGGAGTAGCTCTGGGGAGTGTCCTTGCGTTTTACGGAGTGTACAGGATGGTGCTGCCGCTCCTGGGGCAAGGCCAACATCCCAAGAAAGGGTAGGGGGAGGGAAGGCGCGTGCGCTCACAAGTGAGAGGGAGGCGTCTCCTTCTTCTGGCGGGCATTGCGGTTATCGCCCTTTTTCTGGCGGGCTTAGTTACTGGCGCCATAGGGAACGCGTTCTTTGGTGGGGAAGGGGAGGCGGGAGGCCTGCTGCCCAAGCCTGAGGTGCGACTGCCTGCCGAGCCGGTATTCCAGAGCGCGGAGAGCGAGGGCGGGCATGAAGGCGGAGGCAGCAGCTCCCTACCAGCCGGCAAGTTCCTCCTCACCAACACCATTCTATCCTCCTGGATAGCCACGCTGGTAATTGTGCTGCTGTTTGTGTTGGCGACGCGACGCTTGTCGCTGGTGCCGCGGGGCATACAGAACTTCATGGAGGCGGTGGTGGTGGCGCTCTTGGGCTTTGTGGAGGGGATGGCTGGGAAAGAAAGAGCGCGGCGGTTCTTCCCTGTTATAGCCACCATCTTTTTGTTCGTGGTGGTCAATGCGTGGCTGGGGCTGCTGCCGATCTACCCGTCGCTGGGGTTCCTGAAGGAAGGCCACATAGAGAGGCACCTGCTGAGGCCGGCGGGGACGGACCTGAACATGCCCTTGGCGCTGGCGCTGGTCTCGTTCATCTTTGTGGAGTACTGGGGGTTTCGGACGCTCAAGGGGCACTATGTTGGGAAGTTCGTTCGACTGGGGAACCTGATCCCGCGGCCTGGGCGGGGGTGGAACCCCTTGCAGGGGCTGATAGACCTCTTCGTGGGAGGGCTGGAGGCCCTGAGCGAGTTGGTGAGGATTGTGAGCTTCACCTTCCGACTCTTCGGGAACATGACGGCGGGGGAGATCCTGCTGCTGGTGGCGACCTTTCTGGTGCCCTTTGTGTTCGTTATCCCTTTCTACGGTCTGGAGATCCTGGTGGGCTTTGTGCAGGCCCTCATCTTCGCCGGGCTGACGCTGGCCTTTGTGACTATGGCCGTGATGCCCCATGAAGAAGAGGGGCACGGCTCGCACTAAGGGGGGAAGATGGAGATCATCATCCTGGTATTGGTAGTGGCGATCCTGGGGGTGGCTGGGGCGACGCTGGGGTTGGTGGGGTACCTGGTTTCAACTCGGGGCGAGTAGCTGGAAAGCCCTTTGCCAAAGGGATATCTAGGAAAAGTAAGGAGGAAACATGCCTGAAGCAGAAGCCATGAAGCTATTGGGTGCGGGGCTGGCGGCGGGGCTGGGGATGCTGGGTCCTGGGATCGGCATCGGGATGTTGGGTGCGGCGGCGATGAACGCCATAGGCCGCAACCCGGAGGCGCGGGGGGCTATTCTGACGAACATGATCCTGGCCATTGCCTTTGCCGAGGCGTTGGGCATCTACGCCCTGATCGTGGCGGTGATCCTGGCGCTGGTAGCCTAGGGCGGGAAAGCCCTGTCCGCGGACGGGGCTGCGTAAAGGGAGAAGGAGAGTATGGCCCAGCTAGGTTTTCACTGGCCCAGCCTAGTTATCTACCTGGTGAACTTTCTGATACTGCTGGGGATCCTGTACGTGATGGGGTACAAGCCCATTCTACGTATGCTGGACCAGCGGTCGGAGAAGATAAAGGAGAGCCTGGAGGAGGCGGACCGGGTGAGGAGGGAGTCGGCCAAGGCGCAGGAGGAGATGCAGCAGAGGCTGGAGGAGGCCCACCAGGAGGGGCAACGGCTGCTGGAGGAGGCGCGACAGGCCGCCGAGCGGTACCGGGAGGAGGAGAGGAAGCGAGCGCGACAGGAGGCAGCAGCCTTCCTGGAGCGGGCGAGGGGGGAGATCCGGAAGGAGCGGGACAGCGCCATCGAAGAGGTGCGGGGGCAGTTTGCCGACCTGGCGATCCTGGCGGCGGAGCGGGTAATCGAGCGGTCCCTGGACAAGGCGGCGCACCGGGAGATCATTGACAAGGTGCTGGAAGAGTCGTCCAAGCTGGAGAGGAACTAATCGGTGGCAGGTCGGAGGGCTACATCAGCCAAGAGGTATGCCCAGGCCGTTTTCCAGATAGCGGAGGAGAAGGGCCAGGCGGACCGCTGGCTGGAGGACCTGGCGCGGATGAGCGAGGGGCTTCGGAATGAGGAGCTGGTGACCTTCCTCAACTCACCTTCAGTCCGGATGGAGCATAAGGTGGGGGTGATAGAGGAGGCCTTTCCGGAGGTGGGCCCACTGGCCCGGAACCTGCTGGCGCTCCTTGCCTCCCGGAGGGCGGTGGAGCTAGTTGCGCAGGTGGCAGAGGGATATCAGGCCCTTGTGGATGCCCGCCGCGGTATCCTGAGGGCGGAGCTGGTGACGGCGGTGGAGGTGGACGGGGACTTGACGCGGAGGGCTGCGGAGGGTCTATCCCGGTTTCTGGGAGGAGAGGTAAGGGTCATCCAGCGCGTGGACCCGTCCATTTTAGGGGGCCTTATGGTGAGGGTGGGGGACCGGGTTATCGATGGCTCGACCCGTGGGAGGCTTGAGGCGTTGAAGAAGGAGCTAAGGGAGGCGGCCTTTTAGAGGGCTGGGGAGGGAAGACATGAGGAGGACATGGAGGGTCATGCTAGTGGGGGTGGTGGCTTTGGCCACCCTTCTTGCGGTGGCGGGTTGTGTCTCACGGGTATCCTACCAGCAGGTCAAGGACAGGATGGTCTCGTTGGAGGGGGAGGTGGCGGACCTGAAGAGGCAGCAGTCCCAGCTAGAGCAGGGGGCCCAGGAGCGGGAGGGGGCCCTGGAGGCGATGCAGAAGGAGATGGAGGCTCTCAAGGAGACGCGAGAGAGCCTGGATGAGAGGCTACAGAGGGCACTTAGCTATGGAGAGGCCTCTGACATCTACTGGAACAGGGTTCTGCTTGAGGAGGGCCCCGTGGGGGTGGGTGTATTCAACGATCTGAGCCGGAAGGTGAAGGCGGCAGGGGACAGGGAGCTGGAGCGGCTTCTCGATGTGATAGTGAGTCCCAACGCGAGCGACGAGGCGCGCTTCGTGGCGTCTCTACAGTTTTATAGCAGGCTGGTGAGCCGCGTAGTGGAAGTACTGCAGGAATAGAGAAAGCCAGCCGCGGGAGGTAAGGAGATGGCGCTAAGAGGGCAGGACATTGCGTCGGTGATACGGCGTCAGATTGAGGAGTTTGGCACCGGAATAAGCATGGTGGATGTGGGGACGGTGGTAGAGGTAGGGGATGGGATAGCCCGCATCCACGGGCTCCAGGGGTGCCGGTACTCGGAGGTCCTGGAGTTTCCCAAACAGGTCTACGGGATGGCGCTGAACCTGGAAGAGGACGGGGTAGGGGCGATGATCCTGGGGGACGACAAGACCATTCGTGAAGGGGACGAGGTGAGGACCACGGGCCGGATCATCGAGGTACCGGTGGGGGAGGGCTTGATAGGGCGGGTGGTGGACCCGCTGGGGAGGCCTCTGGATGGTAAAGGGCCGGTGAGGGCGGACCGGAACAGGCCGGTGGAGAAGGTGGCGCCGGACGTGACGAAGCGGAAGTCGGTGGACACGCCGGTGCAGACGGGGATCAAGGCCATCGACGCCATGATACCTATCGGGCGGGGCCAGCGGGAGCTGATCATCGGGGACCGCTCCACGGGGAAAACGGCAGTGGCGCTGGACACCATCATCAACCAGAAGGGCCAGAACCTGACATGCATCTATGTGGCCATCGGGCAGAAGGTGGGGAAGGTGGCGCAGACAGTGGCCACCCTGGAGGAGAACGGGGCGATGGACCATACCATAGTGGTGGCGGGCAACTCCTCGGACCCGGCGGCGCTCCAGTACCTGGCGCCGTACTCTGGCTGCGCCATGGGGGAAGAGTTCCTGGACAAGGGCCAGGAGGCGCTGATTGTCTATGACGACCTGACGAAGCATGCATGGGCCTACCGGCAGGTGTCGTTGCTGCTGAGGAGGCCGCCGGGAAGGGAGGCCTATCCGGGGGACGTTTTCTATCTGCACAGCCGTCTTCTGGAGAGAGCAGCCAAGCTAGCGCCAGAGTTTGGCGGCGGCTCGCTGACTGCTCTGCCCATCATCGAGACGCAGGCGGGGGACGTGTCGGCGTACATTCCTACGAACGTGATCTCCATTACAGACGGTCAGATATACCTGGAGGCGGACCTGTTCAACGCCGGCATCAGGCCTGCGGTGAACGTGGGGCTGTCGGTGAGCCGGGTAGGAGGGGCGGCGCAGACGAGGGCGATGAAGCGTGTGGCGGGGAGGCTGCGGCTGGACCTGGCGCAGTACCGGGAGCTGGTGAGCTTTGCCCAGTTTGGAACGGCGGACCTGGACCGGGCGACGCGGCTTCAGCTTGAGAGGGGGCAGCGGATCACGGAGATACTGAAGCAGGCCCAGTACCTGCCGATGCCCATGGAGAGGCAGGTGGCTATTCTGTATGCGGTTATCAATGGCTACCAGGACGACGTGGCCATCAGCCAGGTGAGGCGGTGGGAGGAGGAGTTCCTGAGGTTCCTGGAGGCGGGGCATCCGGATGTGCTGAAGCAGATAGCGGCGACGAGGGACCTGAGCAAGGAGAACGAGGAGGCGCTGAAGAGGGTCATTGGGGAGTTTAAGGCGGGGTTCAAGGGGGCGTAGGGTATGCCTAGCCTGAGGCAGATAAGGCGGCGGATCCGGAGCGTCCAGAACACGGCGAAGGTGACCAAGGCCATGGAGATGGTGGCTGCGGCCAAGTTTCGCCGGGCCCAGCAGCGGTACGCGGAGGGGAGGCCCTACGCGGAGAGGATGCGGGGCCTGCTGGCGGACCTGGCGGCCCAGCCGATGGAGGACCCGGAGCAGATGCATCCGCTGCTTCGGCGGCGTGCGGAGGTCAAACGTGTGGAGGTGGTGCACATCACGCCTGACCGGGGCCTGTGCGGGGGCCTGCCGGGGGCGCTGAACCGGCGGACGGGTGCTTTCATGGTGGAGAGCCGGGCGCCGGTGACGGTTATCGCGGTAGGGAAGAAGGGGCGGGACTTCATGGTGCGGTACGGCAGGGAGGTAAGGGCGGTTTTCACTGACGTAGGGGACAGGCCGAGGCTGGCCGATGTGCTGGCGATGGCCAGGCTGGTCATCGACGACTACACGAACGGGTATGCGGACCTGGTGTATTTGACCTACAGTCAGTATATCTCGGCGGGGGTGCAGAGGCCGCTGATGAGGCAGCTTCTGCCCATCGAGCCGGCGCGGCTGGAGGCGTCCCAGGCGGTGGGCTACATCTACGAGCCGCGGCCTCTGGCGGTGCTGAGCAGCCTGCTGCCCCGTTTTGTAGAGATGCAGCTCTATCATGCGGTCCTAGAGGGGGTGGCGAGCGAGCAGGCAGCGCGGATGGTGGCCATGCGGAATGCTACGGACAGTGCCTTGGAGATGGTGGATGGGCTGACGCTGGTGATGAACAAGGTCCGGCAGGAGAGTATTACCAAGGAGCTTCTGGACATCGTGGGCGGGGTGGCGGGGCTGGCGGGGTGAGCTTGTGATGGGTCTCGCAAAGGGTCATGGGCTCAAGCTCTTGCTCCTGGGCCTGCTGCTTCTGGTGGCTGGGCTGGCCTGTGGCGGGTCGAAGGAGAAGGGGAGGGAGTACCGGGAGTTTGCCAACTGGACCTCTTTTTCCAAGGAAGAGGTGTGGGAGGCGTACGAGTTTGCCCGGGCCAACCCGGGTGGAGTTCTGGACTATATGCCGTGTTACTGCGGCTGTGGCATAGGCCACGGGCACATGAACAACTGGAGCTGCTACATAAAGGATGTGAAAGGGGACGGCATGGTGGAGTATGAGAGCCACGCCGCGACCTGAGATGTCTGTGTGGGAATAACGCGTGACGTTATGGAACAGAGAGCTCAGGGGACACCGATGAAGGTGATCAGGGATTTTATTGACAGGAAGTACGGCAAGATGGGCCCAGGGACGCGGACGCCCTACCCACCTGCGGGCTCATAAGGAGGTCATGGACAGATATGGCAAAAGGCAAGGTGGTACAGGTCATCGGCACGGTGGTGGACGTGGAATTCCCGTCGGAGGAGCTGCCGGCCATACTGAACAGGCTGGATGTGACGGTAGAGGGGCGGAAGCTGGTGTTAGAGGTGCAGCAACACATAGGTAACAACTGGGTCCGCTGTCTGGCGATGGGACCCACGGAGGGGCTGGCGCGTGGCGTAGATGGAGTGGACACAGGTGGGCCCATTGCTGTGCCGGTAGGGAAGCCGGCCCTGGGGCGGCTGTTCAACGTGCTGGGGGAGGCCATCGACGGGCTGGAGCCGGTGGAGGCCGAGGAGAGTTGGCCCATCCACCGAGCGCCGCCGCCCTTTGATGAGCAGCAGACGAAGGCGGAGATGCTGGAGACGGGGCTGAAGGTCATCGACCTTATCACGCCCTTCACCAGGGGCGGGAAGATAGGGGCCTACGGCGGCGCCGGAGTAGGGAAGACGGTCATCATCATGGAGCTTATCCGAAACATTGCGACGGTGCACAAAGGCTACTCGGTGTTTGCCGGGGTGGGGGAGCGGTCGCGGGAGGGGAACGACCTCTGGTACGAGATGAAGGCCAGCGGGGTCATGAAGAACACGGTGATGGTCTTTGGCCAGATGAACGAGCCACCTGGGGTGAGGGCCAGGGTGGGTCTTACGGGGCTGACCATGGCGGAGTACTTTCGGGACCGAGAGGGCCAGGACGTGCTGCTGTTCATCGACAACATATACAGGTACATCCTGGCGGGCATGGAGGTGTCGGCGCTGCTGGGGCGGATGCCTTCGGCGGTGGGGTATCAGCCGACGCTGGGCACGGAGATGGGTGCGCTGGAGGAGCGGATCACGTCCACCAAGAAGGGCTCCATCACGTCCTTCCAGGCGATATATGTTCCGGCCGACGACTATACGGACCCTGGCATCGTGACGACCTTCGGCCACCTGGACGCGGTGATAGCCCTGGAGCGGGCCATCGCTGAGCAGGGGCTATACCCGGCGGTGGACCCTCTGACGTCCAGCAGCCGCATACTGGACCCCAAGGTGGTTGGGGAGGAGCATTATGGAGTTGCCATGGAGGTGAAGCGGGTCGGGCAGCGGTACAAGGACCTTCAGGATATCATCGCCATTCTGGGCATGGAAGAGCTGTCAGAGGAGGACAAGGTAACGGTGACGCGGGCCAGGAAGATACAGAGGTTCCTCTCACAGCCCATGTACGTGGCGGAGGCCTTTACGGGCATACAGGGGAAGTACGTGCCGGTGAAGGAGACGGTGAAGGGTTTCAAGGAGATCCTGGAGGGGAAGCACGACGCGTTGCCGGAGCAGGCCTTCTACATGGTGGGGACCATAGAAGAAGCGATGGAGAAGGCCAAGAAGATGGCGGCGGTGTGAGGTGGTTTCGGCCCCTGTTTTCGCCATAGCGGAGTTGTTCAAGAAACCTAACAAAGCAGCCTAACAAGGAAGAGGGATTATTAGATGGCCCCGAAGATGAAGCTGGAGATAGTGACGGCGGAGCGGGTGGTGTACTCGGAGGAGGTGGAGCTGCTGGTTGCGCCGGGGATAGAGGGGGAGCTGGGGATACTGCCCCACCATGCGCCGCTGCTGACGGTGCTTCAGCCGGGGGAGATCAGGGTGGTGAAGGAGGGGCAGGAGACCTACATGTCGGTTACGGGGGGTTTCCTGGAGGTGCTGGGGAACAAGGTGCTGATCCTGGCGGACGCCTGTGAGCGGGCGGAGGAAATAGACGAGAAGCGGGCCAGGGAGGCGGTGGCGCGGGCCGAGGAGAGGCTGGCGGCGCGGGCGGCCGATGCGGACCTGGAGCGGGCCCTAGTTTCACTAAGGCGGGCGCAGGTTCGCCTGCGGGTGGTGGAGAGGCGGAGGCGGGGCCGGCCGGGACCCCAGGCAGGGCCTGGCTAGCGAGAGTGGCGGGACTCCAGGGCGTAGGGTCTTTCGGGGGTTCCGTTTGGCAGGTGGTTGTCGAGCGTGCTACCACCAGAATGGTCCGCAACCCCCGGAGGGGCACGGATTCTTCGACTCCGCTTCGCTACGACTCAGAATGACGACCGAAAGGCGTTGCTCTAGGCCTTTCTGGTGTCCTCTTTGTGGACTGTGAGAGACCTGTACAGGTAGTAGGTCATGGTCTGCATGGCCAGGACGGGGTCCAGGGTTCTCACCTTGACGCCGTTGGGGGCCTGGGGAGCTACTGGGGCGTAGTTGAGGACGGCCCTGACGCCGGCCCTGACCAGGAGGTCGAGGACCTGCTGGGCCTGGGAGGCGGGGACGGCGACGATAGCGATGGAGATGTCCTGCGCAGCTATGGCCTGCTCCAGCTCGGACACAGGCCGGACCATGACGCCTCCGACGACCTGGCCTATCTGCCGCGGGTCGGAGTCGAAGGCGGCGACGATGCGGAAACCCTCGGGGGCGAAGCCGGGATAGCCGATGATGGAGCGGCCCAGGCGGCCTACGCCGATAAGGGCCACGTTCCACTGTCGCTCCAGGCCGAGGATGCTGCGAAGCTGTTGGAGAAGGAACTGTACGTTGTAGCCCCGGCCCTGTTTCCCGAAGCGGCCGAAGTAGCTCAGGTCTTTTCTAATCTGGGCTGCTGTCATCTGGAGCATTTCGCCGAGCTCCTGGGAGCTTATGACGTTCACTCCAGCGTGGAGGAGCTGGGCAAGGGCGCGGACGTAGAGGGGCAGGCGGAGGACGACCACCTCGGGGACATCCGAGAGATCCGGACCGGCCTTTGGGAATCCATGAGGAGGCCAGCTTCTCTCCTCTGGAGCCTGCCTCTTGGTCATGACGGCCTCATCTCCATGTGCTGTGTTGCGAAACGCAGGGCCAAGGAGTCTGTGATAAGTGTAACGAGCGCTTTTCTACCCGTCAACGAGGGGCATCCTGCGTTGGTTCTACGTTGACACTGGCTTTTGGCCTCTGATACCCTTGATCTGTCTTTCAACCAGGAGCAATCCCTGGAGTGGGATGGCGTATTCCCGCGAACCTGTTCCTGGGGAGAGGGAAGGAGAGAGGGGCGCGCGGTGGACTATCCCTCGGCGGTAAAGCACCTTCTTACCCTGGTGGACATGGAGCGCATGGTGTTCTCGCCGGGCACGAGGGTCCGGTATGAACTAGGGCGAATGCACCGGTTTCTGGAGGCCCTGGGAAATCCCCACATCGGTCTGCCGACGGTGCACATAACGGGGACGAAGGGGAAGGGCAGCACTGCGGCGATGGTCGCGTCCATCCTGGAGGCTGCCGGCTATCGGGTGGGGCTGTACGTGTCGCCCCACCTGCACAGCTTTCGTGAGCGCATTCAGGTAGGGCTGGAGCCGTTGTCGGAGGGGGCCTTTGCCTCTCTGGTGGAGAGGCTGTGGCCAGCCGCGGAGAGGGTTTCCGAGGAGCCCGGAGTGGGCCGGGTGACCACCTTTGAGATGCTCACTGCCATGGCCTTTGTGGCATTCAGGGAGGCGGGATGCCGTTTCCAGATCCTGGAGGTGGGGATGGGGGGCACTCTTGATGCGACCAATGTAGTGCCGCAGCCCCTGGTGTGTGTGCTTACATCCATCAGCCTGGACCACACGCACATTCTGGGAAACACCGTTGAAGAGATCGCCAGGGACAAGGCCGGAATAATAAAGGCTGGCGCCATCGTAGTATCAGGTCCGCAGCGGGAGGAGGTCCGGGCGGTAGTAGAGGGGGTGTGCCGGGAGAAGGGGGCGTCTCTGGTGAGGGTCGCGGAGGAGTACCGGTGGACAGGTACTGGCCACACTCTTGAGGGCCAGGCCTTTGAGCTAGCGGGTCGGGAGGGCGGAAGGAAGGTATGGACGCCGCTTCTAGGGGAGCACCAGATGGAGAATGCGGCGGTGGCGGTGGGGACGGTGGAGGCCCTGGGTCGCCAGGGGGTGGCCATTGGCCAGGAGGCGGTAGTCGAGGGGCTGAAAAGTGTGCGGTGGCCGGGGCGCCTGGAGGTCCTGTCGAGGGAGCCTCTAGTGGTGATCGACGGTGCTCATAACCCCTATTCGGCTCTGCGCCTGCGAGAGGCGGTAAGAGACTATCTGCCCCACCAGGGTATGGCGCTGATTTTCGGCTGCTCCCGTGACAAGGATCTGGAGGGGATGGCGCGTGAGTTGGCGCCGTTGAAGCCTGTAGTGGTGGCTACCAGGTCGCGGCACCCGAGGTCGGTCCCTCCGGATGTGGTGGCAGCGGCCTTTGCCAAGCACGGCCTCTCGTGTGTGACGGCGCCTGGGGTGGAACAGGCGGTGGAGGAGGGGATGTCGATGGCGAAGGGAGGGGACCTGCTGCTGGGGGCGGGCTCGCTTTTTGTTGCTGCGGAGGTCCGGGAGGTGGTGAAAGGTATAAGGCCGGAGAGGTATGAGGAGCTTGAGACTCTTTCTTCACCGGGCACGGTGGAGACAAAGGCAGTGTGAAATGGGGGAGCGCCGCCGTGTGGTGATTACAGGCATGGGAGTTGTATCGCCGCTGGGGATGTCTGCGAGGGATCTCTGGGGTGGGCTGGTGCAGGGAAGGTCTGGGATAGGGCCCATAACCCTGTTCGACCCTACGGAGTTTCCCTGTCGGATAGCGGGAGAGGTGAAGGGGTTTGACCCTGGGGCGTTCATGACCCCCAAAGAGGCGCGGCGGATGGCGCGGTTCAGCCAGATGGCGGTGGCGGCGGCGGCGCTGGCGCTGGAGGACTCGGGGCTGGACCTGTCCCGCGAGGACGCCGGTCGGCTGGGGGTGGTATTGGGGAACGGCAACGGGGGTTTTCCCACGACGGAGGAGCAGTGCCTGACGATGGAGACCAAGGGGGTGGGGCGGGTCTCCCCATTCTTTATCTCGATGATCTTGCCTAACATGGCAGCGGCCAATGTGAGTCGCTTGTTTGGCCTGAAGGGGTATACCAACACGGTAATCACGGCCTGTGCTGCAGGTTCTCAGGGAATTGGGGAGGCGGCAGAGGCTGTGCGGCGGGGCTATGCCGATGTGATGCTGGGGGGTGGCACCGAGGCGGGCATATGCCGGCTGGGGCTGGCGGGGTTCTGCGCCATGCGGGCCCTTACAACGAGGAATGAGGAGCCGGAGAAAGCGAGCAGGCCCTTCGATGCGAGGCGAGACGGCTTCGTGCCCGCTGAGGGGGCTGGGGTGGTGGTGGTGGAGAGCCTGGAGCACGCCGTGTCTCGTGGGGCTCGGATACTGGCTGAGGTGGCTGGATACGGCGTCTCCTCGGACGCTTTCCATCCTGTGCAGCCGGACGAGGACGGGGAAGGTGCTGCCAGGGCCATGCGGTGGGCGCTCAAGGATGCGGGGGTTGAGCCGGAGGAGGTAGACTACATCAATGCCCACGGCACCTCCACGTCGCTCAACGATACGGTGGAGACGCTGGCGATCAAGAAGGTCTTTGGGGAGGGGGCCTACAAGGTGCCCATAAGCTCAACCAAGTCCATGATAGGCCATGCTCTGGGCGCCTCCGGGGCTCTGGAGGCGGTGGTGTGCGTGATGACCATCAGGGAAGGGGTAATCCACCCCACAGTCAACTACGAGGAGCGGGACCCCACCTGCGACCTGGACTACGTGCCCAATGAAGCCAGGCGCAAGGGTGTGAGGGTAGCGCTCTCCAACAGCTTCGGCTTTGGTGGGCAGAACGCCTGCCTGGTTCTCACGCGCTACCAGGGGTAGGGGCCCTGCGGGCAAAGGCGGAGCGCAGCCGTCGCGCGAGGAAGGCGAGCATCAGTATACCGACGGCGATGAGGACAATGGTGGCCCCAGCGGCCAGGTCCAGGTAGAAGGCGGCGATCAGACCGCCGATGACGGAGAGGAGCCCGAGGGCGACGGCCAGGGCGAGGGCGCCTGGGAAGCCCTTGGCCAACTGGAGGCTGGCAATAACCGGGATGACGAGGAGGGCTCCGACCAGCAGGACTCCCGTGATGCGCATGGCCAGGGTGACGGCCGCGCCTGTGAAGACTGCCAGCAGGAGATTGACCCGGGTTACGGGGACGCCCGATACGTGGGCCATCTCCGGGTCCAGGGTGGACTGGACGAGCTCTCGGTAGTAGGCAAGTAGAAAGGCGAGGATGACTACTGCCAGGCCGGTGATGAGCCACAGGTCTGCGGGGCTGACGGTGAGGATGTTGCCGAAGAGGTAGCCGAAGAGGTCCACGGTGAAGCCCTGGCCCAGGCCCAGGAGGAGGACGGCCACTGCGAGGGCGGTGTAAAGGATAAGGGCCAGGGCAATCTCGCCCTGGAGGCGGCCCTTGGCCCTGAGGGCCTCGATGGTGGCGGCGGCGACTACGGAGGAGGCCAGGGCGGTAGCGGGTGGGAAGACCTTAGTGATGATGCCGATGGTGACGCCTGCCAGCGCGACGTGGGAGAGGGTGTCGGCCATAAGGGAGAGGCGGCGGAGGACGAGGAAGAGGCCGAGGGAGGGGCAGATGACGGCGACGATGAGACCGGCGAGGAGGGCCCGCTGCATGAAGGAGTACTGGAGGACCTCAGGCATTGCTCTCTCTACTTTCTGACCCGATTTGCAGTGTCCTTGCTAGCTTAAGCCAAACCCAGGCCGAGGTAAACATGCGGGCTAGTACTCGGTTGCATAAGTTCGCGTGCACGAGGTTCGCCCCAGCCCCGCTCACCCTGAGCCTGTCGAAGGGTCCCGATGGAATCGGGATGGTTCGACAGGCTCACCAGGAGCGGCTCTTAATATTGCGCTTTTTCGCTAGTCCGCTTATGGTCAGCCTGTGGGGTAGGAGCATGGATTGGTGGGTTTGGGGAGCTACCAGAGCCAGCCGCGGGGCGGCGGGGTAGTTCTTGGAGGCTGAGTCAAATGGTTGAGGCAGGCACTGCGCCGACGGCTGCCAGTCGGCGCTTGGCCTCATTGTAGACCGGCGTTGGCAGTGGACCTTTACGCACGGCGGCGAGGTTCTCCTTGAGGTGCGCCGGGTTCAATGTGCCCACGATGGTGGTGCTCAGGTCCGGATGGCTAATCGTGAACCGGAGCATGAACTCCATCTGGGTCATGTCGTCCAACAGGTCACGCAGCCTGGCGCGGTCCCAGAGATTCCAGACATCCTCAGAGCCCTGGCCCTGGCCGGGGACGCCGCGTGCCACGCCTCCGCGGATAATCGTGCCTGCACCGGCCTTGGAAGCCTGTGTGATGGCAGCCTCATGCTCCCTCTGTAGCGCAGAATAGGGAATCTGGAAGGCGTCAAACACTCCCATCCTGATGTGGTCTACCAGGTCGGGCAGGGTAGAGGAGGCGCCGATAAACCTCACCTTGCCTTCCCTTTTCAAGTCCAGCAAAGTCTGGATGGCCCCTTCCTGCTCAAGCACCTGCTTGGAGGGGCTGCCATGAAACTGGACGAGGTCCAGGTGGTCCGTTCTCATGCGCTTCAGGCTCTGGTCCACGCCGTCCGAGATGTTTTTGCGGGTGAAGACGTGCTGGAAGGGCTCCCCAGGCGGGGCCGACGACCTGTCTACCAGGCAGCCGCACTTGGAGGCGAGGAGGTACTCGCTGCGGCGGTGGGAGATGTATCTGCCGATGTTCTCCTCGCTCTCGCCGTAGTCAATGGAGGAGTCGATGAAGTTGATGCCGGCATCCAACACGGTGTTCAGCACCTGCTGGGCCTGACCGGGCGCTAGTGGCCGGCCGCGCCACTGGCCTGGGCCTCGCAGCTCCATAGCGCCAAAACCGAGAACAGTCACCTCGAGGCCGGTGCGTCCCAGCTTTCGTTTAGGCAGGTCTGCCATAACGGTCTCCTTAATACGGGCAGTGGAAGCGCAATTATAGCATCTGGACTCGCCTTAATATTGATGACGCGGTTAGAGGTGGTCGACCGGGCCATGGTCAAGGCCAAAGAGGGCGGCGATGTGCTCCTGATGGAGGGTCTGAGGCGGCCCCATATGAATAATTTTTCGCCGAATGCAGGCCATGACGGTGGTGTAGCGGGTGACCATAGCCAAGTCATGGGAGACGAGGAGGATGGTGACGCCGTGCTCTTTGTGAAGCTGGCTGAGGTGAAGGAAGAGGGCCTCCTGCGCGGCCGGGTCGAGACCCGCAGCGGGCTCGTCCAGGAAGAGGGCCTCGGGCCGTTTGACGAGGGCCCTGGCGAGGATAGCCCTGCGTTGCTGGCCTATAGATAGCTCGGCGATGCGTTCTTGGGAGAGGTCCTTGAGGCCCATGGTCTTCATGGCCCAAAGAACTTCCCTGGTAGCCTGGGGCCGGAGGAAGGCCAGGGGGTCGGGCCCTTTGTAGGCGCCCTGGGCCACTACCTCGAGGACGGTGGCGGGGGAGAGGGACTCGAAGCCAGAGGGTCTCTGGGGCACGTAGCTTATGCGGTGCCACTGGTGGAAGCGGGCCACCTCCTGGCCGAAGAGCAGGACGTGGCCCTGGGGTGGCTGAAGGAGCCCCAGGGCTACTTTCAAGAGGGTGGTCTTACCGCCGCCGTTGGGGCCTACCAGGGCCATGAACTGGCCCCTGGGGAGCTGGAGAGTTATGTCCTCCAGGATGGGTTCGCTGTCATAGGCAAAGGTGACGTTCTCCAGGGAGAGGGCCGGGCCCAGGGAGCTCGTGGCGGGCTCCTTCACAGGTGAATGGTCCTCAGCATGCCTGGGAGTAGACTGGGCTCTAGCAGGCTTTCCGAGCCTCATGACGGCTCCTTAATGACGGTTTACGAGAGTATAGCAGTTGCCTTGAAGCATATGTCAAGGAAGATGGGGTTTCTGGGTCAGGGTCTTTCTTGACACGCCTATGCGAGCCTCTTATACTTCGTTTACGAGTTGCCTGTTTTATCATCCTCGGTAGTTTTCCTTGCCCATTGCCTTGGGTGGGGTTTGGTATCAGTGCTTCCAGGCCAGCCCATAAGCATAGGCAGTCTCTCAAGAAGGCCCTGGGCTTTTTGGTATTGCCCTAGTGACGGGAGCCTGATGGTGGGTAGGGTGTAGGATGGCGACCAAGTACGTCTTCGTGACGGGGGGAGTGGTAAGCTCCCTGGGCAAAGGCATCACGGTGGCGTCCATAGGGCGGATCCTGAAGAGCCGCGGGATCAATGTAGCCCTCCAGAAGCTGGACCCGTACCTGAACGTGGACCCGGGAACCATGTCGCCCTATCAGCACGGTGAGGTGTTCGTCACCAGGGATGGCTGGGAGGCGGACATGGACCTGGGGCACTACGAGAGGTTTATTGATGTGGAGGTGATGCGCTCCTCCAACGTGACGGCGGGCCAGATCTATCAGGAGGTGATCCAGAGGGAGAGGCGGGGGGACTTTCTGGGCGGGACTATTCAGACGGTGCCCCATGTGACCAATGCCATAAAGGAGCGGGTCCGTGCCCTGGCAGGGGAGACGGAGGCTGAGGTGGTGGTGGTGGAGGTTGGGGGGACGGTGGGCGATATCGAGGGGCTGCCGTTCCTGGAGGCGATCAGGCAGATGAGGAAGGATGTGGGGAGGGGGAATGTTTTCTACATCCACCTGACCCTGCTGCCGCACATCTCCGCCACGGGAGAGCTAAAGACCAAGCCCACCCAGCACAGCGTCAAGGAGCTGAGGGCCATAGGAATACAGCCGGATGCCATCCTGTGCCGGAGCGACTATCCGGTGACGGAGGATGTGAAGGGGAAGATTTCGCTCTTCTGCGACGTGGACGTGAAGGCGGTGATACCAGTGCCTTCAGTGCCTCTGGTGTATGAGGTCCCACTGATCCTGGAGGAGGCGGGCTTTGGGGAGCTCATTGTGGAGGAGCTGGGGCTGCGGCACGGGTCGCCGGACCTGAACGGGTGGCGGGAGATGATAGAGCGGATGAAGGTGCCCAGGGAGCCGCTGTCTGTGGCGATAGTGGGCAAGTATGCGGACTTACCGGACGCCTACATATCGGTGAGAGAGGCGCTGAGACACGCGGCCCTCTACCATGAGCGGGATGTGCAGGTCCAGTGGGTGCCATCGGAGCAGGTGGAGAGGGATGGCGCGGAGTCCTTGCTGAGGAACGCCTGCGGCATAGTGGTGCCGGGTGGTTTTGGCCCTCGTGGGGTGGAGGGGATGATAGAGGCAGCCAGGTATGCGCGAGAGAGGAAGGTGCCCTGGCTGGGGCTGTGCCTGGGGATGCAGGTAATGGTGATCGAGTATGCGAGGCACCTGGGCTTGAAGCACGCCAACTCCACGGAGTTTGACCCGGAGACACCTCACCCTGTGATTGACCTGATGCCGGAGCAAAAGGGTATAAGCGCCAAGGGTGGGACGATGCGGCTAGGGGTTTACCCCTGCCGTCTTGTGGAGGGGACGAAGGCTGCCAAGGCATATGGGGTGGACATGGCCATGGAGAGGCACCGGCACAGGTTTGAGTTCAACAACAGCTACTGGGAAAGCCTGTCGGCGGGAGGGCTAGCGTTCAGTGGCCTCTCTCCTGACGGGAGGCTGGTGGAGATAACGGAGGTGAGGGAGCATCCGTTCATGGTGGGGACGCAGTTCCACGCCGAGTTCCTCTCCCGTCCGCAGAGGTCGCACCCGCTTTTCCGTGATTTTGTAGGCGCGGCCAAGAATGTGGTAAGGGAGGGAGGGCAACACCCGCTGCCTATGGACGTGGGGCGGTAGACAGGGGTTACATCGGTATGCTAAACTGGCGGGGATTAAGGATGCGCCTCTTTCTGGACACTGCCAACGTCGAAGAGGTCAGGCAGGCCTCTCCTCTGGGTGTTATCAGCGGGGTGACCACCAACCCCTCTCTGGCCGCCAAGGAAGGCATAGGGGACCTGGGGAGCTACAAGGCGGCTGTACTAGAGATTCTTCAGCTAGTCGATGGGCCTGTCTCCGTAGAGGTGACCAGGCTGGACGCGAAGGGGATGGTGGAGCAAGCCCTGGAGATTGTGCGGTGGCATCCCAATATAGTGGTCAAGCTGCCCAGCACGATGGAGGGTTTTGAGGCGATGGCGGTGGTGGTCCGGGAGGGGATCAAGGTAAACCAGACGCTCTGTTTTTCGGTGAACCAGGCCCTGCTGGGGGGTATAATAGGAGCCACCTACGTGAGCCCCTTCGTGGGGCGCTTGGACGACGAGGGCCATGACGGTATGGCGGTGGTGGCGGATATCGTGGAGGTGTTCAAGAGGTACAACATGTCCACCCAGGTCCTGGCGGCGAGCATTCGCCACCCGCTGCATGTGGTGGCTGCCGCCAAAGCGGGGGCTCATGCGGCCACCATTCCCTTGAAGGTATTGACGCAGATGGCGCACCATCCGTTGACGGATGTGGGCGTGGCCCGGTTTGCCCAGGACTGGGAGCGGGCCAAAATCAAGGTTTGATGGGGAGCGAGAGGTCCTTTCCGGGGCTGATCCCGATAGCTATCGGGACTGAGGTAATCTTCGCAGGGTAGAACTTGGCCGGTCCGCTCTCTGGTTGAACCCACACTTTACTAGAGTCAGGCGTTCGGTCAGCTACGAACAGCAGGCCTCTCTATATCTCTGTGAGCGCGTGGTGGGGGTTATTGGGGGAAGCAGATGGATGTCGGGGGTGGTAGTCAAGTTGTGGAGGTTTGGGCCTCTGTGCAACGGAGAGGTCCGGAGAAAACCGAAGCTGGTGGATGTCCCGGAAAGTGAGCTAGGGAGCGAAGAGCAAATCTGGTTGGCGAGGCCAGCTACATCCAGGGTAGAGAGGGTGTGGGGTGGCCAGGAAGCAGGAGTGTAGAAGATGACTCAAGGCGTGGAGCGAAAGATGACCCTAACAGAGCTGGAGAGCAAGACGAAGGAAGAGCTTATAGAGCTAGCCAAGGAGAAGGGGGTAGCGGAGGCGGAGACCCTGAAGAGGGAGGAGATGGTGCGCAGGCTTCTCCAGATAGCCGCAGAGGAGCAGGGCTACATGGTGGCCATGGGGCTTCTGGAGATCGTGAGCGATGGGTACGGTTTCCTGCGCCAGAACGGCCTGCGGTCCAGCCAGGGGGATGTGTACGTGTCGCAGTCGCAGATCCGGCGTTTTGGTCTGAGGACGGGGGACCACGTGACGGGGCTGGTGAGGCCGCCCAAGGAGGGGGAGCGGTACTACGGGCTGATCCGGGTGGAGGGGGTCAATGGACTGGAGCCGGATGGGGCGCGAAGCCGGCCTACTTTCGACAGCCTGACGCCCATCTATCCCAACAAGCAGATAAAGCTGGAGACGGGGCAACACAACCTATCGCAGAGAGTGATAGACCTTATTGCGCCCATTGGGCGGGGCCAGAGGGGGATGATCGTGTCGCCGCCGAAGGCGGGCAAGACGATGCTGCTGAAGCAGATTGCCCACGGGGTGACGATGAACCATCCGGAGATCCACCTGATGGTGGTGCTGGCGGGGGAGAGGCCGGAGGAGGTGACGGACATGAAGAGGTCGGTCAAGGGGGAGGTATATTACAGCACCTTTGACGAGCCGGTGGAGGACCACTGCCGTGTGGCGGAGGTATCCCTGGAGCGGGCCAAGAGGCTGATGGAGGGGGGTCGAGATGTCTTTATACTGCTGGACAGCATAACGCGGCTGACGCGGGCCTATAACCTGGCCCTGCCGTCAACGGGGCGGACGCTATCTGGGGGCATAGACCCGGCGGCGCTGTACCCGCCGAAGCGCTTCTTCGGTGCGGCGCGCAACACCGACGATGGAGGTAGCCTGACGATAATCGGCACTTGCCTTGTAGACACAGGGAGCAGGATGGACGAGGTGATATACGAGGAGTTCAAGGGGACGGGCAACTGGGAGGTCCATCTGGACAGGAAGCTATCGGAGAAGCGCATATTTCCGGCGATCGACATTCAGCGGAGCGGGACGAGGAGGGAGGAGCTGCTGCTGGAGGAGGGGGTGCTTCAGCAGGTATGGCTGCTGAGGCGGCTAGTGAGCATGATCACCCAGGGCGGGATGGACAGCACGGATGCGACGGAGAAGGTACTGGAGCGGCTAGGGCGGACGAAGAGCAACCAGGAGTTCCTGGCGACGCTGACGAAAGACATGTAATCTGTGGGGAGATGGTATATAATGTAGTGGTCCTGCTTTCTGGCGGGCTGGGAAAAGCGTCCAACTTTGATGTTTTGGATAAAAATTTGATTAAGATAGGTTTCAAAAAGTGGGGTGGAAATACGACGATTAGGCTATTGACAGTAACCTAGTTTTGCTTTATATTTCGTCGTTGCAGCTTGAAGTGGGGTGGGGCGAAACTGGCGGGACCAGGGTCGCCCTGCTGATTTAAGCGGGAACTCGTTAACATAACACTGGTCAAACTAGGGGGGAGAAAGACCCCTCTGCGAAGGTAACGGGGTGCCTGCGTTCCCAAAAGGCCTTGACAACAGGTGGGGAGCGGTATAATAGAGAGCGTTGTGCATGCCGTCGAAAGGAGTAATGGATGGAGGTAACGGAGTACTCGTTGTGGCGCAATGCCGCGAGTCCGCCAAGGGGGCCGGGGCCAGGGTTAAGCCCTGGCTTAACGTATGTAAAGGGCGAGGCCTTCCGGTTCAATATCCAAACTGAGGAATCCAAGGGGGTTTGAAATGTCGAAGTACTTCAAAATCGCATCCGTAGCAACGGTCCTGGCCCTTCTGCTGGCCTTCTTCTCGGTGAGGAGCACGCCGACGGCAGCCGACCACGGCATTACGGTGGCCACAGTGCCGGCCACCTTCACGACCAACGCCGACAAGGTGGTGACGGTGACGGCGCACATCGTGGCGGGGACGGCGGGGCTCGACGCCGAGGGCGTGGCCCTTGGCGCCGGCGTCGTCAACAAGCTGGACATAACGGTAAAGAACACCACCACGACGGCGACGACGAACTCGATAACGGTGCGGCTGACGGAGACGGGCGCCGCTACGTGGATCTTCGGCGGCGGCTCCGGCGAGACGTTCACGGTGACGGCGGACACGACGGACGATGCGACAAACAAGATCAAGGCTCTCCACGGAGAGGTGCTACAGCTCACGTGGTTCAGCCTTCCCACCAACGTGACGGTGGATGCGCGTGGCCCCACGGTGGCGGTGGTGGGCCCGGCGGACAAGAACATCGGCAAGAGCACGCTGGTGACCTTCGAGGCGAACATCGAGGACCTGGACTCCGGCATCGACGACACGGGTGCGGACGTTACGCTGGAACTGGGCACGTGGGCTGGGGACCCGAAGGTCTTCACGGCGACGAAGACCCTGATCAAGGAGAACTTCAGCGTAACGAAGGTAACCACTGCGAAGAACATAAACATCAAGGGCGCGGCCATACTGGCTGCCGGCGACACCTACTGGCAGATAAAGGCGAAGGACAAGTCGGGCAACGAGACGAAGACGGACGCCGATGCAGCGACGACAGGCAGTCAGCCGTTCAAGATAACGGTGGACAACGAGGCGCCGAAGCTGGACACGGCATGGACTGGCTACTACTACGACGAGACGACCAAGACGGTGAAGACGGGCAAGAACACCTCGGTGAGGCTGGCGTTCGTCAACGTCACGGCGCTCACAGCCGAGGACCTGAACCCGGCGTCGGTAAGCGTGGCGGACTTCCTGGTGGCCAACGTCGCTCCTACAGCGGCGGTGGCGTATGACTCGGCCACGCACCCCAATGCCAAGGGCATGGTGTTCCTGACGGTGCCGGCGATGGCGGCCAACCTCAAACCGGCGGTGGCGGTGGTGGGCGAGGTGGCGGACACAGCGGGGAACGCCGCGGGCCTGACCTCCCTGACGGCCGCGGACAAGCTGGGGCCGACGTTCACGGTCACGATTACGGGGGAGGTCTCCAGCCCGACGCGGCAGGTGAGCAGGAGCTCGGCCACCATCCGGGTGGTGTCGGACGAGGCCGTTGGCGGGGCGACCGGTGCGCCGACCATCATCGTGTCGAACCTGGCGGTTGGCTCTGCTGCGGACAAGGTGAAGGAAGGCACCCAGATAGAGGATGCGAACCCGAGCCCGGTGAGCGGGCTGACCTACACGTGGGAGAAGAAGATCCTGTTCACGGCAGCCACGGTGGGTGGCGCGGGGCTGAAGAACGTGCGAATTACCGGCGTGGACAGCCCGGGCGGCACCGAGGGGAAGAAGGGCGAGGGGGCTGCTGGCGCCGATATTGACCTGACGAAGGCGCTCCTGTTCGAGTTTGACGACAAGCTGAACAATGGCCTGGCGGTTGCTGGTGACATCTTCAGCATATCGCCGAAGACGGGCGGCGACTTCAAGGGAGTCGGCACGGCGGACGAGACGGACACGGCGAGCCCATTCATCAGCATCAAGTTCACCGCCGAGGGCACGGAGTACCCGGTGGGGACGGTGAAGGCAGACAGCAGCCCCTACGTGGAGCTGACCAAGGCCACCCTGAAGCTGCCGGATGGGACGACGACGAAGGACGTGCTCTCGGCCATAGCCCGGCAGACGGACACGGACTTCGTGTACGTGGCCTCGGGCCTGGCGCTGGGCAGCTACGAGCTGACGGTGCAGGGCAAGGACAAGGCGGGGAACATCTCCACGGCGTCCCTGGGCGACGTGGCGACCACCGTTGGGCCGTACAAGTTCAAGGTGGTGGAGAAGGCGCCGTTCGAGGTGGCGCTGGTGCCTGGGTGGAACCTGATCTCCCTGCCACAGGACTCGATAGACCCATCGATCAACGTGGTGATCGCCAGTGACCATCCCATCAGCACGGTGCTGACCTACGATCCCAAGGATGCGGCGGGGCCGTGGCTGACGGCGGTGCGGGACCCGGTGACGAAGCTGTTCACAGGGACGCTGGCGACGATTGACTCCAAGCATGCGTACTTTGTGCGGACCGACTCCTTCAAGACGCTGAAGGTAACGACGCCAGCGCTGGAGTTCAGCCGAGTGCCGCCGGCGATCAACCTGGCGGTAGGCTGGAACCTGGTGCCGGTGTCGAGCCTGGCGGCTAAGAAGGCCGGGGACCCGATCACGGCGGCGACCTACTTCGGGACGGTGAAGTGGGTGAGGGCGTACCGGTACGACACGACGACGGGCGCCTGGGTGCCGGTGCAGGCGGCGGTGGCGGCGGGGTTTGAGAACGACGTCAAGGTAGGCTCGGGCTACTGGGTCTACGTGACGGAGGCGGGTGTCCTGATACCATAGGGACTGGAAAGTGAGGAAGGCCCCCTCGAAAGAGGGGGCCTTCCTCTTTTTGTGGGGCAGGCAGGCTCAGGGTGAGCGGGGTCAGGACGAGCCTTATGTACGCGGATTTAGGGAACCAGGTGCTAGTGTCCCGTCCCTGAAATACGCTTACGAATTGTCATTGCGAGGAGGCGGCAGCCGACGAAGCAATCTGGCGGTGGGACAGACCCCACCGCCAGATTGCCACGGCCCTCCTTCGTCGGGCCTCGCAATGACATTGGAGGTGAACTTCAGGGACACCACACTAGTGTGGTGAATCAGAAAACCGCTACAAATGTCATTCCGAGCGGCAGCGAGGAATCTGGTGGTGAGGCTGCCTCCCCGCCAGATGCTTCACTTCGTAGGACGAGGCGCGGCTCCTCTGGGAGGTTGGTTCTGGTCACGAGGAGGCGAGGCTGGGATGGAGGTGGGCGCTGGCCCATCTCGTTGAGGAGGCTATCGAGGGGGTTGAGCTGGACGGCCAGGCCGGGGGTCAGGTAGTGCATGGGGATGATGATCCTGGGGGAGACAAGAGCGATGGCTTCCACGGCCTGAGCGGCGGTGATGGTGCAGAGGCCTCCGGCGGGAATAAATAGGACCTGGGCACGGCTGAGGGTCTCGCCGAAGCGGGCCGGGGGCACCTCGCCCAGGTCTCCAAGGTGGCAGAGGGTAATGCCCTCCAGGGTGATGATGAAGATGGTGTTGCGGGGGCCCGGGCCGGCCTCGGGCTTGAGTTTGCTACCGAGGCCAAGGATATGGACTCCGGCGCTCTCGTATTCTCCTGGCCCTCGGAGGACCCTGGGGGAGCCCTGGACGGCCTGCGAGTTGGCGTGGTGGGGATGGGGGTGGCTCACGGTGACGATGTTGGCCTTGACCTGGGGCAAGGGGAATCCCACGGAGTCGGCGAAGGGGTCGGTGACGATGACGATGTCGCCGCTACGGATGCGGAAGGCGGAGTGGCCGAGCCAGGTGATCTCCATAGACTCTCAATCCCCCTTTTGCAGACTCAGGGCAGGCTTGGGTCCCCTCTCGCTCAGGGAGAGGGGGAGGAGAAAATCTGGGGAGCGCTATGAGGATTTATCTCTGCCTTTGAAGGCGTGGACGAGCTCCCAGGCCCCGGGTAAGATGAGGCTAGCGAGTAATAGCTTTAGCAGATCGCCAAGGATGAAGGGGTAGAGGCCGCCGACGAGGGCCTTGTCCACGGCGTGGCGGCCTGGGATGAGCTGGTAGAGGTTGACGCCTAGCTGGGTATCAAGGGTGTGGGAGGCGATGACGTAGCCCAGCCAGGCCAGGCCAGGGAGGTAGATAAGGGTGTTGCCGATGAGCATGGCCAGGTTTACCCGCCAGCCCCTGTCCCAGCCCCGCTCAGCAAGGAGGCCCACGACGTAGGCGGCAAGGATGAAGCCGAGGATGTAGCCGCCGCTGGAGAGGTCCCAGGGAAGGGCAGCGGTGCCTTTCCAGGGCAGGACGAAATGCACGAGCTCTCCCTTGGTGGCTGAGGCGATGGGTGCGAAGACGGGGATGCCGATGATGCCCCAGGCCATGTAGAGCAGGAGGCTGAGGGCGCCGCGTCTGCTGCCGAGGGCTCCACCGGCAAGGAGGACGGCGAAGGTCTGACCGGTGATAGGGACAGTGGTGAAGGGGAGACGCAGGACGATCTGGGCGAAGAGGGCTGTGAAGAAGGAAAAGGAGAGGACGAGGGTGGCATCTTTGACCCAGGCGGTCCTGAGGATGCCGGTCTGGGGGATGACGGCGTCGGCCAGAGTGATAGTCCTGGTGTGCAAAGGGGGTCCTCCTGACAAGGTGACGAAAGTATATCAAGGTAAGCTGCCTGTGGGCAAGGGCATGGAGGGATGTGTAGGGTCTTTCGGCTATGGGTTTCAAGCACGTGCCCTCGCTCATCCTGAGCCTGTCGAAGGATGGGGGGCTGGTCCATCGCTCATGGTTCGACGAGCTCACCATGAGCGGATTGGATTGCCTCACCCGAAGAACCGAAAGACCATTGGATGGGGGGGTTGCCTGCTCTCGTTCATAATGATTGATGACACTGGTAAAGTGTCGCTATGAGAATCATAAGTGGTACAGCTCCTGGGGCTTTACGCCTGGCGAGGGTCCAGG
>JACPCK010000028.1 GCA_016179845.1 Chloroflexota bacterium
CTCCTCCACTTGTGTTTTGGAGTCCTGCGCAGCGGCAGACCCTTTGACCTTTCGCTTCATCAACCCTCTGCTCCTTGACAATCAAGACGGCATCTGAGGGAGCGGAGCGGTTGAAGATCCGGGAAAGGGGAGTCCAGAGGGGTTTTTCCCCTTTGGCGGGGGTCTGGGGGTATCCCCCAAGTACAAATTCTACCCCCTTCCTGACCAGAGCCCGTCCTGAGCCTGACGAAGGAAAGGCGGTAGGGGGATGGTCGAAAAGTCTGGGTCCAATGAGAGAGGAGAGCCCATGGGCATGACCATCGCCGAAAAAATCCTGGCAGACCACTCGGGCAGGGCCACGGTGAAGCCGGGCGAGTATGTCTGGTGCAGCGTGGACGGCACGGCCCTCCTGGGCCATTCACCCCTGCTCAAGCGCCTGGAAACCCTGGGCGTGGAGCGCCTCTTCGACCCGGACCGCATCTACGCTGTCGAGGATCACATGGCGCCGCCTCCCACGCTAGAGGTAGCCAACGCCATGGTCGATCTGAGGCGGTTGGTAAAGAAGTACGGCGTGACCCACTTCTTCGAGTACGGGCGCCACGGCATTCTGCACGAGCTTTTCCCCCACCACGGCTACATCTCGCCCGGGGACCTCATCGTCAGCATCGACTCCCACTCTACCAGCTACGGCTGCTTCAACGTGGCCTCCACCCCGGTCAACGAGGAGATGCTGTTCGTGGTGGTGACGGGCCAGATATGGCTGCGGGTGCCGGAGACCATCCGGTTCAACATAACCGGCAAGCTTC
The DNA here is from genome assembly GCA_016179845.1 of Chloroflexota bacterium. GTDB lineage: Bacteria > Chloroflexota > Dehalococcoidia > Lucifugimonadales > JACPCK01 > JACPCK01. The sequence continues at coordinate 786 of JACPCK010000028.1, forward strand.
CCGGGCCTGAGGAGTTCGTGGTGGGCAAGGATGTCATCCTGCGCATTGCCGGAGAGTACGGCACCGAGTGTGCCATCTACAGGTCGGTGGAGTTCCACGGGCCCGCCGTCCACCAGATGAGCATGTCCAGCCGGTTCACCATGGCCAATATGAGCGTGGAGCTGGGGGCCAAGTTCGGCATTTTCCCCTGCGATGACAAGACTCTGGCCTATCTGGAGGGCAAGATGCGTCGGCCATCTCGGCCAGTGGCCCCGGACCCCGACGCCTCCTACGAATCGGTGCATAGCATCGATGTAACGGGGATGCCTCCCTATGTGGCCAGGCCCCACGACCCCGGCAACAGCGTTCCGGTCATGGACGTGGAGGCCGATAGAGTTAAGATTGACCAGGCCTACATAGGCTCCTGCACCAACGCCCGCATGGAGGACTTCCGCATGGCGGCCCGAATCATAAAGGGCCGCAAGGTTCACCCGGACGTCCGCCTCATCGCTACGCCAGCCTCCCAGGACATCTGGCAGCAGTGTCTAAGGGAGGGCATCTGGGAGCTGTTCGCCGAGGCCGGTGTCCTGGTGACCAGCTCCACCTGCGGCGCCTGCGCGGGCATGCACATGGGCGTCCTGGGCGATGGCGAGGTGTGTGTCTCCTCCACCAACCGAAACTTCCTGGGCCGCATGGGCAGCCCCAAGGCCTCCGTCTACCTGGCGAACCCTGCCACGGTAGCGGCCTCTGCGGTGACTGGTTACATCACGGACCCAAGAAAGTTCTTGTAAGAGATGAGGAAAGGATCACCTATGGCTGAGAAGCTTGGTCTACGGTTCCAGGGTAGGGTCTGGAAGTTCGGCGATAACATAAGCACCGACCTGATGATGCCGGGGCACCTTTACTCTCGCATGCTGCCGTGGGAGGAGATTGCGAAGCACAGCATGGCTGCCAACCGCCCCGGCTGGGCTGAGCAGGTGAGGCGGGGCGACATCATAATCGCCCGGCGTAACTTCGGCTGCGGCTCCAGCCGTCCTGCCCCGCGCATCCTTAAGGCCCTGGGCATCACCGTGGTGGTCGCGGAAAGCATGTCCCGCCTCTTCTTTCGCAACGCGGTGAACGTGGGCTTCCCCGTCCTTATCTGCGCTGGCGCGTACGACGCCTTCGAGGAGGGAGATGTGGCCGAGGTCGATGCGGAGACGGGACAGGTCAGGAACCTGACCCGCGGCACCGCCTTCCAGGGAGAGGCCCTGGCCCCTGATACGCCACCTTACGAGATACTGAAGGCCGGCGGCCTCGATACCTACCTGAAGGATGTTATCGCCAGGATGAAAAAGGGGACCTGGCGGCCTGCCTAGGGGAGGCAGCGAGGGTCACCCTCGCAGTGGATGTCCTCGTCGGGCAGGTCCGGCGTCTCTAACTGGACCGTGGCGTGGTCCACACCCATCTCCCTTAGCCTCTGCCTGAGGGCCAGAAGCAGCTCCCTCTGGTCCTCTACCGAGTTGAGCCTCTCCTCCATCATGACATGACCGCTCATAGCCACAAAACCCGTGGTGAGGGACCAGACATGAAGGTCGTGGATGCCTCTTACACCGTTCAGGCTGGTCACGCTTTCCCGTACCCTGACCATGTCTATGTGCTCGGGGGTCGACTCCATGAGGATGTCCAGGGTGCGGCTCATGAGGTGCCAGGCGGAGAACACGATGATGGCCGCTATGCCGAGGCTGATGATGGGGTCTGCTATGAACCACCCTGTTGTCAGCATGACCAGGGCTCCGACAATGGCTCCGGCGCTGCCGAGCGTGTCGCCCAGGATGTGGAGGAAGGCGGCCTGAGTGTTGAGGCTCCGGGCCCGGTGCTTCAGTAGGATGAGGGCCGCCGAAAGGTTGACGCCCAGGCCAACAACAGCTATGCCCAGCATAGGCAGGCTTTTTACCTCTGTGGGCTGGGCCAGGCGCTGGAAGGCCTCGAAAGAGACATAGGCGGCGATCAGCAGCAGCAGCATGCCGTTGGCCAGGGCGGCGAGGATCTCCAGGCGATAATAGCCGTAGCTGCGCTTCGGTGTGGCGGGTCGCGTCGCGTACCAGCCTGCCGCCAGGGCCAGCGACAGCGCCGCCACGTCGCTCAGCATGTGGCCAGCGTCGGCCAGCAGGGCCAGGCTCCCGGTCAGTACGCCGCCGATGACCTCAACGACCGAGAAGGCTGCTGTAAGGACTAGTGCGCGGAGCAGGGCCCCTTGACCCACCCTGCCAGTCCGATGCCTGTGCGTACCAGGAGGTCGATCGCTGGAAGTCACTGCGGCCACAGACCCATTCTATGATGGCCCCTTCACCAGGGTCAATTAAGACCCGTGGGCCCTCTATATCCCCACGATCTTTATCATGGAGTGGCCCTTGTAGATGCGGTTGATGTTCAATAGAAGGGCTGTCAGGTCTTCGAGGTAACGGGAGTTCTCCAGGCCATCGCCGTCCACGGCTCGGACCCCCTTGATGGTCTCGGCCAGGGCCATCACCTGGGCCTTGGCCTCCTTGTCGTCAGAGCAGACTACCACGTCACAGTCGATAACTTTTGCGGGCTCTAGCAAATCCTCGGCGCTGACGTTGTGGAAGGCCGATACTATCCTGGAGTTGGGCAGCAGGGCCTGGGCCTCTTGGGCGACAGAGCCGGACTCGACGGGGATCGCCCTGGCACGGCCCTTGCTGAATGCGAGGGGCGCCACCACATCGATCACGACCTTGCCGGAAAGCTCGTGGGCCAGAGAGGCCAGTGTCTCCCTGTGACCGGCGTAGGGGACGGTGACGATGACGATGGAAGCTGCTGCTGCCTCCCTGTTGGTGGCACCCTTGACCCGCAGGCCAGGGGCCAGTGTCGATACAGACCTAGCGGCCTCCTGGGCCCGTGTGGCCTCTCGGGAGCCGATGATGACCTCCTCTCCCGCCAGGGCGAATCGCAGGGCCAGCCCTCTCCCCTCAGGGCCCGTACCTCCAAGGAACCCGATCATTCCACTCCTTACTCATGAGGGATTCTTGATTTGGGTAATGGTAGGGCCTGGCCGTAGCCCTGTAAATAGCTGCGGCCTTAATGTTTCCCCCTATGTATTGCGGGTGTATACTTAGATTGCCTATGGACGTAATAGAAGACCTTCGACTTGTAGAAGAGTTGGCACGACGGCTCCGGGCCAATATCCAGCGTGTAATAGTGGGCAAGGACCAGGCCATAGACCTGGCACTGGTGGCTCTGCTGTGTGAGGGCCACATCCTTGTCCAGGACGTTCCCGGCATAGGGAAGACGACCCTGGCCAAGTCCCTTGCCTTTTCCCTGGGATGCACCTTCACCCGCATCCAGGCCACCCCTGACCTGACACCCGCCGATGTCACCGGCGTCAGTGTCTTCAATCAGAAAAGCGGGGAGTTCGAGTTCCGTCCAGGCCCCGTGTTCACCCAGATCCTCCTGGCCGACGAGATCAACAGGGCCACTCCCAGGACCCAGTCGGCCCTCCTGGAGGCCATGCAGGAGCGGCAGGTTACAGTCGACGGGGTCACCAGACCCCTGCTGAGGCCTTTTCTGGTAATAGCGACCCAAAACCCTATCGAGATGGAGGGGACCTTCCCCCTTCCAGAGGCCCAGCTCGACCGCTTCATGGTGCGAATCAAGCTGGGGTATCCAGACCCAGAGGAGGAGGGCCAGATACTCCTGCGCTTCGGCCACGACTCCCGTTTCGCCTCGCTGGAGCCCGTGGCGTCGGTGCAGGAGCTTCATGCCGCCCAGAGCCTGGCTGCTCGGGTAAGGGTGGAGGAGAGCCTCAGGCAGTATGTGGTGGCCCTGGCCCAGCAGACGCGCAGGCACCCCTCCCTGCAACTGGGTGCCAGCCCCAGGGCGGCCCTGGCCCTATACCGTTCAGCCCAGGCATGGGCCGCCATCCAGGGTCGGGAGTACGTGCTGCCGGATGACGTTAAGGAGCTAGCTGCCCCGGTCCTCTCCCACCGGTTGATCCTGTCGCCGCAGGCCCGGTTGAGAGGTCTCGCTGCTGAGGACGTCATAGCCGAGGTCCTTTCCGCTGTTCCAGTGCCCATAGAGCCGAAAGGTAGCCTCTAGGGGGCCAGCAGGTGTTTGGGGAGCTAGCCCTCCTACTTTTCATCTTCCTTTTTCTGGTGGGCATAGGAGCGCGCCAGTGGGAGATGGCTACCCTGGGGGGAATGGGTCTTAGCGTGCTCGGGGTAGCCTGGCTATGGGGCCGTCTTTCTCTTGAGCGGGTGAGCTACCAAAGGAAGCTGTCCCAGGCCCGCCTTTTCCCTGGGGAGAAGACGACCCTTTCCATCTCAGTAACCAACAGGAAGGCCTTGCCTCTAAGCTGGCTACGCCTGGAGGATCGGCTGCGTGAGGAGCTAGCGGTGGAAGGGCGGGAGTTGGAAGTCGCTGCCCAGGTCCGCACTATGGCTCTAGTCCACGAGACCTCCCTCTCCTGGTATGAAAGGGTGACCTGGACATACGAGATACTCCCCACGGGCCGTGGCTATCACAAGATAGGTCCCAGCTTCATCACCACCGGCGACATCTTCGGCCTCTTCCCTGCTGAGAAGCGTGTGGAGGAGGAGAGCTACATTCTAGTTTTTCCCAGAGTTGTTCCCTTGCCAGACCTGGGCCTCGTGCCCCGGCGGCCCCTGGGAGACTTCCGGGGCGGCCCGCCGTTCTACTACGATACGGCCCGCCCGGCCGGTGTAAGGGACTACCAGCCCGGCGATCCTCTGAAGCAGGTGGACTGGAAGGCCACGGCTCGTCTCGGCGCCCTTCAGGTCCGTGTGCTGGAGCCCTCCGTCAGTATGAACGTGGCCCTTTTTGTCAACCTGCTTACCACGGAGGAGAAATGGGGATGGTATATCCCCGCCCACCTGGAGAGGTGTATCACGTTGGCGGCCTCGCTGGCCCAGCAGCTCCTGTCGGAAGGGCACCAGGTGGGCCTCTATACCAACGGAGTCTCGGCCGTCAACGACAGGCCGATGGCCGTGCCTCCTGCCAGAGACCCCCGGCAGCTCATTACCATTCTTGAGACCCTGGCCCTGGCCACCCCTGTTACCAGGGGGAGCATTGAAGAGGTGCTGCTGAAAGAGCTGCCCCACCTGATCGCGGGTACCCTGGTCGCGCTCATCACCGCCCTGTCGTCGCCGGACACGGCCAGAGCCCTGGAGATAGGGGAGGCCCGCAGGGCCGGCGTGGTAGTCCTCTGGGTCTCAGATGACCCCCCTGAGGCTGAGACCATACCGGAAAGCGTGCGGCTTGTACGACTGGAGTCCTACCTGGCAGGTATGGGGGTCTAGGGATGGTGAGGCTCCTGGACCGCGCTCTTGTCTCCACCACGCTTATCTCAGAGAGCTGTTGGTGGTTTGTGTTGGCGTACGCTCTTGGTAGGATGGCGGGTGCGCAGGGCCCTCTGCTCCAGTGGCCCTTGGTCCTGGCTCTGCTGGGCATAGCCTACCTGTTGGCCAGGGGGCTGACCAGGTGGGAGCCTGCGCGTCTACCTGCGCGAGCTGTGGCCACCCTGGTGGGAGCTTGGGTGGTACATCTTGTGCTAGTCTTCCAGTGGTTGGATCCCCTTTGGGTGGCCCACCTGATGTCCCCGGAAGGTGGCGCGGGCGAGCTGGCCCGCCGCATTCTGGCAGTCATGGTTGCCATCGGCTTCTGGTGGCGGGGCATGTCCATCGCTGCCGACGAGGACCCCGAGGACGTCTTGTCCAACTCCTGGCGGATAGGTATTGTCGTGCTGGCCGTAGCAGTCATCGTGGAGTCTTTGTTCTCTACCTCCATAGGGGCCAGGCTCGTTGTCTTCCCATTCTTCGGCGCCACCCTTCTGGGGATGGCCCTGAGCAAGCTGAATCCCGGCGCCGTCAAGAAGGGGGCATCCTGGAATCGTGTGGCGGCATCGGCCACAGCCTTGGCCCTCATTGCAGGTCTCAGCGCAAGCTTCCTGGCCTTGGGCCCACTCCACGGGGCCTTCGGGGTTGCCCTGAAGGTGACGGGGACCGTTCTTCAGTGGCTCTTTATGGCCCTGGCCTTGCCCCTTCTATTCATCGCTCAATTCGTTATCGATCTGGTCATGAGGTTGGTCAACTTCTCCTGGCGGGGGCTCAACCTCGATCTTGATGCGACCAACCGTTTCCTGGAGGGGATGCGCGACCAGGCGAGGTCTCCAGCGGATGGGTCCGGCCTATGGGTCGTGGCCTTGAAGTGGGTCTTGGCCTTGTTTCTGGTTCTCCTGGCCTTTTACATCATCGGAAGGGCCTTCCGGGGGTGGTCTGGCCGGCGCACAGGCAGCCCGAACGAGCAGAGGGAGTCGGTCAAAGGCGAGGGCGCGCCAGGCGAGGAGTTGGTCTCCCTACTGGCAGGTCTGTTGGGCTGGCGTACATCTCCGAAACGACCTCTGGTCTATCCTCTTCCTTCGGGGCAGGACAGCGCATCCAGGGTAACGCGTCTGTACCTGCGGGTGTTGAATCTCATGACCCTATGGGACTTCCCGCGCCCCGTCTGGCAGACGCCCAGGGAATACCTGCGCACTCTCGAGGCCCATCTGCCCACTCTTCCAGTTAAACATCTCACTGAGGCTTTCAGTCGGGTTCGTTACGGATTGCAACGACCCCCTTTGGAGGAGGTAGAAGAGCTGGAGAGGTCGGTCTCGGCGGGTGCAGTGAAAGTTCCAGAAGACAGGCCCTAGCCCCTGGGCAGACCCAGGCCCCGGGTGGCGATGATGTTCCGCTGGATCTCTGACGTGCCGCCTCCTATGGTGCCACGTGTGGCCGTTGGCGTTGTGGGGTGGTGGAATGTCCATCATGGTACCGCCGGTGGCGCCCCCGTGTCAGGTGAGGCAGTAGGTGTTGTATAGCTGGGCGCCCCGCTCAGTCGTCGAGGGGCCGATACTCAGGGACGTGGGCCGTGCCCTAAGGCAACCTGTAAGGACCGCCAGAGCTAGCAGGATGACCAGGACTGCAACTAGGGCAAGGTTTTTAAGGCGGGATTTCAGGGGCCGGGAGGCGCTGTAATATTTCCTCGTTGAGTACTTGCGCCGGGATGTACATAAGTCCACCGTTCTCTGGGGCACCGTAGTCCTTTACCCACTTTACTCGGCCATCCTGGCCTACCAGAACGAAGATATGGCCCGGTTCACCGCCATGCAACGACCACACCGATCCCCCGTATCTACCGGTTACTGTGCCTTCTATATCGGAGAGGAGTGGAGTACGGAGGGCACCCCACGGTTTGGCCGCCAGTACCAGTTCTTCAGTAGTGTCGATCGCAATGCTGACCAAGGCTACGTCAAGACCTTGAAACTCTGGTGAACCCTCCAGGTCCACAATCTGCCTCATTCAGGCTGGTCAGCCATAGGCCATGTGGAAATAGAGGAGGACGGCTTTCTTTCCGGTCATATCGGCCAGGGAGAAGGTGGAGCCATCGGCGGAGACGAGGGTAAAGAAGGGAGCCTGATCTCCAACGGCCAGTGGTTCGCTCTTTGCCTTCTTGCACCCGAGGGGTGTTAGGGAGAACAGGAGCAGCAGGACTATCAGGACCAAGGGAAAAGGTGAGGCTCGGCCCATGCCTACATTATACCAGCCATATGCCGGAACGCAGCTATGGCTGCCGTGGTGCCGTCCCCGGCAGCACTGGCGAGCTGGCGAGCGGACTGGGCTCTAATGTCTCCGGCAGCGAAGACCCCAGGCACAGACGTCTGCATCCAGATATCGGTTAGGATGTGTCCTCCATTGTCCATGTCAAGGACACCCCTGAGCCAGGCCGTGGTTGGCTCCGTACCCACGTAGATGAACACCCCGGAGACGGGGATGCTGCCGACGCTACCTGTGTTCATGTCCTTGGTGATGAGTTCCTGGACGCTGGTATCCCCCTTTACCTCGACGGCCTTTCTGTGCCACAAAACCTGGACCTTCGGCTCAGCTAGAATGCGCTCCCGAAGGGCCTTCTGGGCACGCAGTGAACCCCTCCGGTGTAGCAGGATTACCTGGGAGGCATACTGAGCCAGGGTGAGTGCTTCGTCTACGGCGGTGTCGCCTCCTCCGATGACGGCGACGGCCTGGTTGGCGAACAGCGGCCCGTCGCAGGTTGCGCAGTGGGAGACGCCGTGGCCGTAGAGCTCCTCCTCGCCAGGTATGCCAAGTTTTCTTGGTGAGGACCCGGCGGCAACGATAACAGCCTGGCTGGTCAGCTCCCCCTCTTCTGTATCGAGCACCCTTCTCTGACCCGCCAATCTCAAAGCCTTTGCCCCCGCGAGCCTGATCTCCAGGCCGTTCCTCATGGCCTGGTCCTGAAGCCGGGCCGCTAAGTCAGCACCGGAGATGCTTTCAGGGAAGCCGGGGAAGTTCTCGACATGCTCCGCATTGATGATCTGACCCCCAGGGATGCTTTCCTCCAGGAGCACTGTCCTGAGACCGTAGCGCACGCCGAAGAGTCCCGCCGTCAGTCCGGCAACTCCTGCTCCCACCACTGCCAGTTCGTATTCCTGAGGCATCCTTCACTCCCAGAGAAAAGTGCTTTGAAGATAGCCACACCTTGGATTCACGTCAAGCCTTGGGAACACAGGTTTGACCGGTCCGCTAGGGGGAAGGTGAACAGGTGGCCTCCCTATGACGACGAAGGCCGGGAAGGGCCATTTACCTGTGCGCTATGAGCTGTCCGACCCGCTGACGGCTAGCCACGCAGGAAGAGATCAGACCAGCCCCTCATGTCGCAGACTGGTGAGGGCCTCCTCAAAGGCCCTCAGTGTTTGCTGGATTTCCTTCTCCCCGTGGACGGCGGAGACCAGGCCCGTGATTCCGCTGCTGGCCATAAGGTCCACCCCTGAGTTCAGGAGGGACCGCTTCATGTGGCCAGCCAGGCCAGGAGGCATTCCGGCCTTGATATCCTGGGGGCTCTGCTGGCAGACGGAGGGCTCGTCACACCGGCATGGCCTACCTAGGCTGAGATGAAAGACGGAGGCCACCCCGCGGGCGCAGCCAGGTATCTCCAGGGAGTGCAACAGCCGGTTCAAGCCATCTCGCAAGCTCTGAGCAGCCCTTTCTGCTTGAGCGGTGGGAGCGCCGGTGGCCACCAGCTCCAGGGCCTTGCATCCGGCCGCGGCGGAGAGAGGGTTGGCGTTGAAGGTTCCCGGGTGAGAGATGCGCCTGGTGTTGTCCCACTGAGGGTCCTCTTTGTGGGCGATCATGTCCATGATGTCGGCCCTGCCTGCTACAGCACCCCCAGGGAGACCGCCACCCAGGATCTTGGCGAGAGCGGTCAGGTCCGGGGTGACACCATAGCGGGCCTGGGCGCCGCCTGGAGATATGCGGAAGCCGGTCACAACCTCGTCGAAGATGAGCAAAACATTGTGCCGCAGCGTCACGTCCCTTAGCGAGTGCAGGAAGGAGGGGTAGACAGGGGTGAGGCCCATGTGGGCGCCTGTTGGCTCCAGTATCACGGCTGCCACATCCTTGTCTTCGGTCAGGGCCTTCTCCACGCCTGCCAGGTTGTTTGGGGGCAGGACGATCATGGTGTTCCACACTGTCCTGGGGATTCCGCCAGTCCCTCGGTCGGAGCCAGCAAGCAGGTAGTCATTCCAGCCGTGGAAGTGGTCCTGGAACTTGATGACCTTGCTCCTGCCGGTATAGGCGCGAGCCAATCGGACGGCTATCATGGCGGCCTCAGTGCCTGACGAGGTAAAGCGCACCTTCTCTGCCGATGGTATGAGCTTTTTGACCCATTGCGCCCACTGGAGTTCCAGCTCGTGGGAGGCGCCCAGGTGGGTGCCCCGGGCCATCTGTTTGTTGACAGCAGCCACCACATCCGGATGAGTGTGTCCCAGGAGGAGGGCACCGTGTCCCATCACGTAATCTATGTACTCCAGGCCGTCCACATCCCATTTGCGGGCACCCTCGGCGTGGGTGCAGTAGATGGGGAACGGCATCACGTATCGGGTGTCGTGCGTGACACCGTCGGGGAAGAGCTCTCTGGCCTCTCGATAGAGGGCTTCAGATCGTGGGTGGAGCTGACGATAGCGTTCCAGGATGTTGGCCATGGCTCACCCTCCTGACCTGCCGCTGGGCAAAGGGGCAGGGATCTGCGGATCGACATCTCCCGGCGATGTCCTTTGAGAGCAGGTCTCTCCTCGGCATCTGTTTCTTTCCTATGCTGCTGCGCCTGTAGAAGAGCAGAGCCGCCTACCGGACCTATCTTATGACTGGTGGGTTCTCGTATCAAGCGCTCTCATACATCGTTTACCAACCCCCCAAAGGACGCCGCTGCACAATTCCTGTATACCCTATATACTATAACCGTGCTGAAAAGGCACAAGTCTTTTTGTAGATGCGTTTGGTTGGCCATGAAGGAGGGAGAAGAGTATACACATGGGAACCTGGAAAGATCCCCGCAGCGAAGTCTGGCACGTGATCTCCTGTCCTCGGTGCAAAAGAGTCCTTTCGCGGCTGAAGATGCCCGGCCTGAAGCGCCAGACCCTGGCTCGCCTGTGCGACAGGTGTGGTGGCACAGCCGTCTCTGAGCCCAAGCGGCCTAGGGAGGCTCCGGCGGCAAAACCTTAGCCGCTGAGTATACAAGGCCCTGAAATAGGGCTCTCGTAGAACCGTCACAGAGGACGGCTCTTGCCCCTGTAAGGATATTGAGGAGGTGTGCTGGATGCCTCTCCGTTATCGCATTTATAGCCTGGTGCGGGAAGGCAATCTTGGGAAGCAGGCCCTTTTCAATGGTGTTGTCTTTGGCTTCGGGGCCGGTGTGCTCATAGCCGCGGACTTGCTCTGGGGCTCCCTGGAGACGCGATGGGGGCTGAATGTGTTTATGGGATTTGTGGCAGGCTTCGCAGCCCTGGTCATCTTCAACGCCGTGGTGGAGATCCTGGGCGCGAGCTACGGCTCATGGAAGGCATCCCACAACAGAGCGGCCTCTTAGGAGCCAGGTGTATTCTAACTCGTTTAGTGAGGGCAGCACGCCCGCCACCTGCTAGGTGAGGTCGTACGTGCGGGTTGGAAGGTGGAAGCGGTTCCAGGGGTCGCCTTTGCGCTGCTCCTTGAACTCCTCTAGACAGCCGACCAATCTCTCCAGGTTGTCAAAGATGGAGCCGAGGGCGCCGTAGGTGCAGTAGATATCCACCTGTCGGCTCACCTGCCACAGGCTTTCATAGTGGCCAAAGGTATCTACGAGCAGGCGAAACTGCTGCTGGCCCAGAAAGCCACAAAGCTCCATCGCGTCCCGCTGGCTCCACTCCGGATGGCTGATACAGGCCGACTCTCCCATGACGAACACGTAGAAGCCGCAGAGCTTGCCGGCAAAGCTGTGACCGGTTGCCCGGGGCCTGATGGGAGCCTTTAGGCGACGGCGCAAGGTGGTCAGGTCGCCCATGAGGTCTCGCGCCGCTTCCCGCTCATCCGCAGTCATATTGGCTTATCCCAGGGAAGGTTATCATGAAGCTCCACATCCAGCACAGTAGATTAGGCCCAAATCGTGGTTCAGTCAACGGTCTGCGAAACGAGCCTGTTGCTTTGTCAAGGCCTCTGCTGCATGATTACCGCAGCACTGTTTTGGGGAGGGGCGCTATGTGTGCTGCGGGCAAGCCTGAAGAGAAGGACGTGATAGTCGATGGCCTGAGGCTTCACTATTTGGACTGGGGGGGTGAGGGCCAGCCCTACATGCTGCTCCTTCACGGGGGAGGGCAGACTGCCCATACCTGGGACGACGTTGCTCCGGCACTGGGCGGCTTGCACCATGTGGTTGCGCTGGACCAGCGCGGCCACGGGGACAGCTCCTGGGCCCCCAACGGCGAATACAGTGTGGAGGCCCACCTCGGGGACATCAATGGCTTCGCGCAGGCGCTGGGTATGCGTTCCTTTGTCCTCATCGGCCTATCGATGGGGGGCATGAATGCCATTGCCTTCACGGCCACTCATCCCCGAAAGGTCCGCGCCCTGGGTATTGTTGACGTGGGGCCTGATGTCAATCCAGAGGGGGTACGGGAGATAAGGGAGTTCACCTCTGTGGACATCCGCAGCTCCTTCGAGGACTTCCTGGAGGCGGCCAAGAAGTTCAACAAGCGCCGCACTGAAGCCAACCTGAGGCATCGCCTCTCCCACAGTCTCAAGCAGCTTCCCGACGGCCGGTGGACGTGGAAGCAGGACCCCGCCATCAGGGACTTCCATGCCCGACCTCAGCGGCCACGCAGGGACCTGTGGGCCGATGTGGCGAAGATCAGGTGCCCCACCACCGTCATCCGCGGTGGGGAGAGCAAGGTGCTCACTGTAGAAGCCACGCGCAAGCTGGTCGCCGCCATCCCAGGGTGTCGCCTGGCCACGATACCCGGTGCAGGCCACTCCGTCATGGGGGACAACCCAAGGGCCTTTGAGAAGGCCGTTCAGCAGTTCTTGGCCTCTATCCCTCAGCGCACCACCACGAGACGAGGCTAGGCCAGGGTCAGGGCCTTCTTCAGACGCTCTTGGGAGACCTGCCCCAGGAGATCGAGAAGGCCCTTCAAGGCGCTCTCGGGGAGGCCGTCACGCCGGTGAGCACGGTCCAACCAAAGGGCCGGGCCAGCTCTTCCTTCACCACTTCCATGACTTGGCCCATGTCCACCGTGCAGCCCAGCTCTTGCGCCATAGAGGTGATGGAGACGCCAGGAAGACCGCAGGACACTATGTGGGCAAAGTATGTCAGGTCCGTATTTACGTTGAGGGCAAACCCGTGGGAGGTCACGCCCTGGCTAATCCGCACCCCTATGGCAGCGATCTTGCGGTCCTGGACCCACACCCCGGTCAGGCCCGGCTCCTGGGAGGCCTGGACGTGGAGCCTGGCAAGGGCCGCAACGAGAGACTCCTCCAGAGCTCTTACGTATCGTAAGGGCCCGCCGCCCCACACTCTCAGATCCATGATGGGGTATCCCACAAGCTGTCCCGGCCCGTGGTAGGTGACCTCGCCACCCCGGTCCACATCAATAACCCCAACGCCTCGCTCCTCCATAATCTCCCGGGGGAGGAGGATGTCCGCTGCCTTGCCCCGCCGGCCGATGGTGAATACGTGGGGGTGCTCCAGCAGGAGAAGGGTATCCTCTATTTCATGCCTTTGCCGTTTCTGCACCAGGGACTTCTGAAGCTCCCATGCCTCCTGATAGTCCACAAGGCCAAGGGGGACAGCATGACACATCCTCATGGCGGCGGCAACAGGTCAATAGATGGGCGTGTCCGGCCCTATGGCCTCGACCCGGCGCTTGACCGCCTGCAGGAAGACCCCAGCCTCCGCGCCGTCGATGACACGGTGGTCGAAGGCAAGGCAGAGGTTCATCATAGAACGGATGGCTATGGCATCGCTGATTACCA
>JACPCK010000029.1 GCA_016179845.1 Chloroflexota bacterium
GGATCAAAGTGGACCAGGGTAGCCTCCCTCGCAGGACTCCCCGCTGCGACGGTGGGCCGGGACGACAGCCTCTTCTGAGCCTTCCTCGTCTCCACCAAATAGGGGCTCCGGTCCGCATACTTGATGAGGGTCGGGGTGATCTGCTTGCCCTTCTCCCTCAGCTCCTGGCCGATCTGCCGCTCCTCCTCCATCTCTGAGGAGAGCAGCTTTTGGATGGCGTGCTCCAAGGAGCGGGCGTTGAGGGTCATGCCTACGTTGGTCAGGGTGGCCGCAGGAAGGACGAAGCGACAGCTATCGGTGGCCACACGGCGAAGGCGCAGGGAGTAGGCCGATTCCCTCTCGCCTTCCTTGGGCGGCACTGTCCTGCCCAGGTAGGCGCGGCTGGCCTCTACGAGCTGGTGATAGGTGTCAAAGAGCAGATCGCAGGTCTCAACGTACAGCCTCTTCAGGCGAGGGTGAGGCTCCAGCTCCTCAGGGATATGGTAATAGCCCCGCTCCAGCACCTGATAGCGAGAGGACTTCTCTGTGTAAGAGGCCAGCCGGTTGTCCTCCAGGGTGTCGCAGGCCAGGCGGGAGATGTTCTCCACCGCCATGTGCAGGATGGCGTGCTCCGCCACGGAGGCGTGCCCATAGTTCAGGACCCACCGCTCGTGGAAATCCGCCGCCTTCTCCTGGGTCACCATCGTGGCGATGGCGTCGAAGGGCTCGGGCCGCCGCGAGGTCATGGCAAAGACGACGGCGAGCTGCTCCTCGGTGAGGGCGTGGGTGTCCAGGGGATAGATGCGCCTGGGGAATGCGGCTACCGGGGCTGCGGCCATGCAGGCCCTTCCTCCTTCTGGGGTCCCATCACAAGGTAAGCCTTTATGACAGCCCGTGCAAGCCTCACCTATTGATAGGACCCTGCCGCCCGCAAGCCCTCTATCCACCCATGCGGGAGGGCGCAGCCGAGGGGCCCTCCGTCGCTCCCGAAAGGCCTAGCAGGCCGATGAACCCCCCTTTTCGACCATCCCCCTGACCCCCTTTCCTTCGCCAGACTCAGGACAGGCTCTGGCCAGGAAGGGGGTGGAAATTGTATCTGGGGGGCACCCCCAGACCCCCGCCAAAGTCCCGATGTCTCGGGACTCTGGACTTCCTTTTTTCAGCACTCTGCTAGGCTAGCTTCTTGAAAAGCTCGGCCTCAATATTGATCTTGACCGTGTCCCCCACGAGCCAGCCCCCAGCTTCCAGGGCCACGTTCCAGTTCAGGCCAAACTCTTTCCGGCTAATGCTGGCCTCCGCCGAGAACCCGGCCCTCTGGTTGCCCCAGGGGTCTTTGGCCAGGCCCGCAAAGGAGGTCTCCAGGGCCACCTGCCGGGTAACCCCCCGGATCGTCAGGTCCCCCACCACACGGTAGCGACCGTCGCCTTGGGGCTCCACCCTGCTGCTCTTGAAGCTAATCCAGGGATGTTTTTCCACGTCCAGAAAGTCCGCCGACCGAAGGTGCGTGTCCCTCTGAGGCTCCCTGGTATCGATGCTGGCCGCGTCGATGCGGGCCTCCACCTGCGAACCCTCGGGTCTCGCCTCATCGAAGTCCACGGTCACCTCAAACTTGGCAAAGCCACCCCTGACGGTGGCCACCACCATGTGCCTCGCGGCGAACTGCACGCTGGAGTGGACGGGATCGAGGACCCAAGGGGCGCCTCTCTGCGCCTCTCTCTGTGAAGACATAGAAACCTCCTCAAGTTTTGTCCCTTCTGTACAGAATGCTTCCATATATGAAGTGTCTTACAGAAAGTAATGTGAGGATAATGTGTTAGTTAACTCTTGTCAAGGGGCTAACCTTGTGTTAGTATAGTCCTGAACAGTGAGGGGGTCGCCGAATGGACTTCCAACTCATGTGCCCCCGCTACGAAAAGGCTATCCAGACCCTGGCCAGGCGCTGGACCCCCCTCATCCTGCGCGCCCTCATGGAACGCCCCAGACGCTTCACCGAGATCAGGAACTATGTGGACGGCCTCAGCGACCGCCTCCTGTCCCAGCGCCTCAGGGAGCTGGAGGAGGCCGGGATTGTCCAGCGAAAGGTATACCCCCAGCGGCCTGTCGTCATTGAGTATAGCCTCACCGAGAAGGGGGCCGAGCTCCGACAGGTGATCGAGGCTGTCCAAATCTGGGCCGAGCACTGGGTAGCCCTGGAGGAGATGGACCTCTCGCCCTCCGCAGGCTGAGGCGCCTTCTCTCCTGACGTGGTATCATTTCCCGATGTGAGACGCTCACGTAACCCTTTCCACCAGCCGCGCCTCCTGCCCCCCTGAGCATACCCAATAATCTATAGGAAAGGCATCGTCACCTATGAGCTCACCCAAAGGCCCCAAGAGCCAGCCGCTGGAATCTCCAGAGAGCCTCAGCAGCATCCCCAGGGCTGCCCAGGTCATCACCATTTTGGGCACACTCCTGGGCCTTCTAATGGCGGCCCTCGACCAGACCATCGTGGCCACGGGGCTACCGCGGGTTGTGGCCGACCTGGGTGGCTTCAGCCAGTTCGCCTGGGTGTTCACCTCCTACATGCTGGCCTCTACCACAGGCATTCCCATCGCCGGCAAGCTTTCCGACATGTACGGCCGCAAACGGGTCTACCTGGCTGGCATAGCCATCTTCATGCTGGGCTCCGTCCTCAGCGGCGCTGCCCAGACCATGACGCAGCTCATAATCTTCCGCGGTATCCAGGGCGTGGGCGCCGCCACCATGATGGCCAACGCCTTCACCGTCATCGCCGACATTTTCCCTCCCGCCGAGCGAGGCAAGTGGCAGGGGCTCTTCGGCGCCACCTTCGGCTTGGCCAGCATCATCGGGCCCCTGGCCGGGGGCTACATCACCGACAACCTGAGCTGGCGGTGGATCTTCTACATCAACCTGCCGGTGGGCTTCGCCGCCCTGGCCGTCCTCTTCTTTGGCATGCCCAGCTTTCACCGCCGGGGCTCCAGAGGGTCGATCGACTACCTGGGCGTAGCGGCCCTGGTGGCTTCCATCTTCCCCCTCCTTTTGGCCCTCTCCTGGGCCGGCCGCACCTACCCCTGGGCTTCACCCCAGATCGTCAGCCTGCTGGCCCTATCCATCGCTATGGCGGCGGCCTTCCTCATGGTTGAGAGGCGAGCCAGCGACCCGGTCATCCCCTTCGCCCTCTTCTCCAACTCTATCTACGCCGTGGCAACCTCGGTTGTGTTCATCACCGGCATCGGCATGTTCGGCGCTATCATGTTCCTTCCACTCTTCATGCAGGCCGTCATCGGCACCTCGGCCACCAACTCCGGCATCGTGCTCCTACCCATGATGCTCAGCGTCGTCGCCAGCAGCACCGTCAGCGGCCAGCTTATATCCAGGATCGGCCGGTACCGCGTCATGGGTGTCCTGGGGCTGGCGACCATGACCTACGGCCTGTACCTGCTGTCCCAGATGGGTGTGAACACCTCCCACGCTGTGGCCATCCGAAACATGGTGGTTGTGGGGCTGGGTCTCGGCGTCACCTTCCCCGTCTTCATGATCTCCGTACAGAACGCCTTCCCTCACCACATCGTGGGCACGGTAACCTCCTCGATCCAGTTCTTCCGTAGCATAGGCGGCACCTTTGGCACCGCCGTCATGGGCTCCTTCGTGGCCGCCCGCCTCCACAGCCACCTGGCCGCAGCGTCCATCACGACAGGCCAGAACCCCGTTCCGCCGGGACTCTCCAATCTCCTACAGGACCCCCAGGTCTTGGTGAACCCCGCCGGCCTCGAAGCCCTACGGACGCAGTTCGCCGGCCAGGGGCCCGAGGGAGCGGCCCAGTTCAACCAGATGCTCTCCACCCTCAGGTCAGCCCTGGCCCTCTCACTCCACGACGTCTTCCTTCTGGGCGTGGGAATAGTGGGCCTGGCCGTTATCGCCGCCATCTTCCTGAAGGAGATACCCCTCCGGAAGACCCTCAAAGAGGCAGGCCCCATCGATCGCTCGGAGGTGCATAGTGTCTAAGGACCTCATCAACGGCATAGGCCTCTATCACGAGGAGCACGGCTCCGGGTTCCCGCTACTGCTGGCCACCGGGTTCAGCGGCACCACCCGCATGTGGAGCTCGCAGGTCCCAGCCCTCTCCAAGAACCACCGCCTTATCATCTACGACTTTCGCGGGCACGGCCAGACCGATGCCCCCAGAGACCTCTCCAGGTACTCCATGGACATGATGGTAGAGGACCAGCGGCAGCTCCTCAGGCACCTGGGCATTCGGGAGGCCGTTGTCGGCGGCCTCTCCCTGGGAGGCCTCGTCGCTATGTGGCTGGCAGTGCGGCACAGCGAGCTGGTGCGAGCCCTCGTTGTGGCCGACACCGGCCCCGGCTTCCGCAACCCGGAGACCCGGGCCAAATGGGACCAGGAGCGCCTCAAGGCCTCTCACCTCCTGGAAACAGGGGGTATGGAGGCCTTCATGGGCAGCGAGCACGCCAAACTGGACTACTACACCACGCCTGAGGTGATGCGCACCCTGGACCCCATCGGCATCTCAAACGTAAACAGGGGCGTCCTGTGCAACCTCCAGATGGTCCCGCTGGAGCAGATCAGGGTGCCCACCCTCGTCCTGGTAGGCGAACTCGACAAGGACTTTGTCCCCGCCTCCGAGTACATACACAAGCGCATCCCAGGCTCCCGGCTGGTGGTCATCCCCAGGGCCGGCCACGGCGCCAACGTGGACAACCCTGAAGCCTTCAACCAGGCCGTCCTGAGCTTCCTTCGGGAGTTGGGCCTGTAGAGGCCGTCCCGCAGCCCGACAGCCGTGCCTCAAAGGTCCACCTCGCGGTGAGGGCCACCTTCTGACACATCCAGCCGCTGGCCGGTGAACTTCCGCCCGGTGGGCTATCCCTGTCAGTTTTCCCCATTCTAGGTTGGCCAGACCTCCCAATCAACGTCGGTTTCCAAGGCGAAGAGTCCACGGTCAAAAAGGGGGCTTGACATTCTACTTAGGTAGAGGGTTTATGCTAGCTACACGTATGTGGAGGCCCTCCGATGAAGATAGGCGAGCTAGCGCGAGCTAGCGGGTTCAAGGATAAGACCATCCGCTACTACGAGCGGCAGGGTCTGTTGCCCGACCCCGGCCGCACTCTTTCGGGATACCGTGAGTATGGACCTGAGGACATCGGACGGTTGGTTTTCATCCGCAAGGCTAAGCGCCTGGGACTCTCCCTGGAAGACATCAAGAGCATCCTCCAGATCCACGACCGGAGGGAACCAACGTGCATGCACGTCCGTGGCCTTCTGGACGAGAAGCTGGCCCAGGTTAGTGTCGTGCTGAGAGACCTGCGTACCTTCAGGCAGGAGTTGGTGACGCTCCGGGAGCAGGCAGGTGCGACGGAAGACTGTCGACCTACCGGCGGCCGTATCTGCGGCATCATCGAGGACAACATGTTCGGCGCTAGCAAGGAGGCCCTGGACTGGCTCCGCGGTGCAAGGCAGCAAATAGACTAGGGAAGGAGACCAACGTGGAGAAGTATGACCTTACCATCATCGGTGGAGGCGCAGCAGCCTTCGCCGCTGCTACCAAGGCTTCGGACCTGGGCCGCACTGCCCTCATGATTAACAGCGGGCTTCCGGTTGGCGGCACGTGTGTCAACGTGGGCTGTATGCCCTCCAAGCACCTGCTCACCGTGAGCGACCATCTCTTCTACCCTCAACGACCCCGGTTCAAAGCGCTCCAAAACGGTCACCGGCCCCCATT
The DNA here is from genome assembly GCA_016179845.1 of Chloroflexota bacterium. Taxonomy (GTDB): domain Bacteria; phylum Chloroflexota; class Dehalococcoidia; order Lucifugimonadales; family JACPCK01; genus JACPCK01. The sequence continues at coordinate 5,717 of JACPCK010000029.1, forward strand.
CGACTTTGCCACCGCCATCCAAGAGAAGCGGGAGCTAGTGGAGAAGGCCCGCCAGAGCAACTACGTCCGTGTCTTGGAGAACCTTGAGGGAGTCACCTATCTGGAGGCAAAGGCCCGGTTCGTGGGGCCAAGCCGGGTGGAGGCCAAAGGTCAGGTATTCGAGGCGGACCGCATCATCGTCGCCACCGGCTCTTCTACCAAGCCGCTGCCGATCCCAGGAATGGACAAGATCCGGTGGCTGAACAACGCCAGCATCATGGAGCTGGAGGATCTGCCCGAGTCCCTCGTCGTTATCGGTGCCGGCCCACTAGGACTGGAGTTTGCCCAGATGTTCGCCCACTTCGGGAGCAGGGTGACCGTTCTCGAAGCGATGCCTCATATCCTGCCGAAGCATGAGCCCGAGGTGGCTGAGGAGATGCGGCGCCTTCTAGAGAAGGAGGGCATTGCCATCCATACGGGAGTCAGGGTCGAGCGTGTCAAGGAGAAGAGTGGCCGCAAAGTAGTTACCTTCAGCGGCGATGGCAAGGAACGCGAGGTGGAAGGTACAGAGCTGCTCCTGGCGGCGGGCATCTATGCCAACACGGGCGATCTGAACCTAGAAGTAGTCGGCGTCAGGACCGACCGGAACGGCTTCATCCAGGTGAACCAGTATTACCAGACCGGCAACCCAAGCACCTTCGCCGCCGGGGACTGCGTGGGCAAGATGCCCCTGGAGACGGTGGCAGCCAAGGAGGGTGCCCTGGCCGCGGAGAATGCCCTGACCATTCCAGTTCGCACCCTGAACTATGACCACATCCCTCACGCGGTGTTCACCAACCCGCAGGTGGCCTCGGTAGGTCTGACAGAAGAGGAGGAGATGCGGCGGTTCGGCGCCTGCTCCTGTCGCACAGTTTCCATGGATTCAGTGCCCAAGGCCATCACCATCAACGAGGACCGTGGGCTGTTCAAGATGGTCATCCACCCCAGAAGTAGCAAGGTGCTGGGGGTGCATATCGTCTCTCCTCACGCAGCGGACCTCATCCACGCCGCCGTATTCGCCGTGAAGTACGGGCTGACCGTGGACGACGTAATTGATACGGTCTTCGTCTTCCCCACCTTGAGTGAAGGGATCAAGCGGGCAGCCCAGGCCTTTACTCGGGACGTCTCCCAGATGGCCTGCTGCGTGGAATGAGCTTTTGTGGAAGAGGTGTAGACATGAGCAAGGTTGGGGGCAGCTTACTTACTGTGACGGGCTTTGCCGCCTGTCCCTGCCACCTTTTCTTGACGCTGCCGTTGCTCCTCGGTCTCCTGGGTGTCACAGGCATCGGTGGCTTCATCGCCGCTCATACTGGGCTCGTCTATGGGATGGCGACAGGCTACTTTATTGTGGCGATAGGAGCTGGCATATACTTGTGGGGCCGTAAACGGAGTACCCAACAACGCGCAGTCTTTGGCTTGGACCCTTCTCAACAGGGCAAACGGCCAGCGCCCAAACCTGCGTCTGGCCCAATCCGAAAAGGGGGGTGCTGCTAGATGAGAAACCTCAACTTGAGGGGCATGCTCAACGTCGAGAAGGCTCTAGTCCCTATTAGTTGGCTATTCCCCGTCCCCTGGTGATGAGTGGTGCCGGGCGTCCTGGGACTGCTGGGTGCCAGCAGCGCTGGGACTGCCCTTACACCCGCGTTGCGGGTGCTGACCTGGCCTTTCTTGGGCCTCACCATCCTGGCCTTGGGGCGCGGCTGGTACTTGGAGATGCGACGCCACGGGCCCCTCTCGCCATGGGCGGCACGTGCCAGGCTGGTCCTAGCAGGCTCGACGATCCTCAGCGGTCTGCTCTGGGGGCTGCGTTTCGCCGGCCTTCTGGGAGCTAGACCCTGGTGAGTCTGGTAAAGTCTAGGCGGAGCCTGGTAAGCGTTGGGCGAAGTCCGCCAGGCCTATCTGTGTCACCGCGTGAGGCTTGGAGGAGCCGTAGGTGTAGGAGGACCCCTTCCTGGAGGTGATGTTGCCTATCTGGTCATAAGTATACGCCTCCTTCAGGGGCGCGGTGAACTTCTGGACGCGGGTGTTGAAGTCGGCCACGTACACGTGGCCGCTCCTGGACACCCCGACGAAGGCGTGATCGAACTGTCCTGTCCCTGACCCGTAGCTGCCCCACTTGGCCAGGAACGTCCCCTGGCTGCTGAACTTCTGGATACGGTGGCCGTTCCCCACCTCAGCCACATATGGCCTGCCCGGCGTAGATCGCCTGAGGCAGGCGCCCGGGGCACTCCTAGGCCGGAACGGGAGGCTCTACCAGGGGTTGGGGCCTTTCGCCGGCAAGCTCCTTGAGCACTTCTCTGTTGTGCTGGTCCAGGGCCGGAGAGGGCGCCAGGTCGGGGTCCTGCCAGGAGCCTTGCCAGGGTTTTGCGAAAACCCTCAAGTGCCCCAGCGCCGGATGCTCCATCACCTTCAGCACGCCCGTCGCCGCTGCCTGGGGGTGCTCCAATATCTCCTTCACGTTGTTTATCTCAACCCCTATGGCTCCAGCGGCGTCCAGGATGCTCTTCACCTCCTGAGAAGGGAGGTCGGCAAAATAGTACTCTGGGATGGGGAGCCGCATGGTCCCTGAGAGCACCTCGCCCTCTTCCCGGCCCCGGTTGCCCACCCTCTCCCTGATCCCGGACATGATTGCGTCGACATCCCGGTTGCCGCGCCTGGCGTGTATGAACAGGCGCTGGTCCCTGGTGGCGTGGCCAAAGCTCCTCCTCCCGCCGTAGGGCTCGGCGAACCCGCCGATCCAGTCGTCGGGGTCACCCAGGCTGGTCCAGTTGGCCTGCCGGTAGCAGATAAGCGTGCCCAGCAGGCTTACCGCCACCCTCTCCCCTTGCCCCGTCTTCTGCCTGCGGACCAGCGCCGCCAGGACCCCCAGAAAGCCCATAGCGCCGGTGCCGGTGCTGGCCATGTCCGATCCAGTTCGCAGAGGGGCACCGTTCAAGGCCCCCAGAGAGAGCCAGCACTCGGAGTAGGCCTGGGCCACCAGCTCGGAGCCGGGCCTGTTCCTGAAGGGCCCCTCCTCTCCGAAGGCGGTGATGGCGCAGTAGACGAGGCCCGGCTTCTCGCGGGCGAGGTCCTTGTATCCCAGGCCCATGGCCTCGGCCTTGCCCACTCCCCAGTCCTCCACGAAGATATCCGCCGTGAGGATGAGTCTCCGCAGCTTCTCTCTCCCCTCAGGAGTCCGCGGGTCAAGGACGACGCTCTTCTTGTTGCGGTTCAGAAGCAGGAACGGCGCGCTGTCCCCTGTCTTGGAGGCAGGGGCGAAGGCACGCCCGTAGTCGCCTTCTGGAGGCTCCACCTTTATGACCTCGGCACCCGCATCGGCCAGAAGCAGGGAGAGGTAGGGGCCCGCCAGACCCTGGCTCACGTCTATGACTCGAATGCCAGCCAGGGGCGGCCCATCGTCGGCAGCGGAGGGACCGCCAGCGGTCCGCGGCGACCCCTTGCGTGCTCCATTTTGCCCGAAGACCCCAAAGCCCCTGTCCAGGATCTCTGCGGTGTGCTCCCCGTGGCGTGGGCCAGGCTCCAGCCTTGTCTCGCTGTTGGCGAACCTCCAGGGGACGCCTCCCAGGAACATGTGGCCCTGGTAGGAGACGTCCGTCTCCACGATGAACTGGTTGTCGGTCACCTGGCGGTGGTTCCGCAGGGTCTCGAAGTCGTAGAAGTATCCGAAGGGCACCCCGTTCTTCTCCAGTTGAATGGCCCACCAGCGGGCTGGCCGGGCAAGGAGGGTCCGGGCCAACTCCCGCGAAAGCTCCTTCCGCCCCTGAACACGGGCCCGGTTGTTGGACCACCGGGGGTCTTCCAGGAGGTCTTGTCTCCCCAGAGCCTTGCACAGGGCACGCCACTGCCCGTCGTTGTCCACCCCGATGGCCAAGTAGCGCTGGTCCTGGCACAGAAAGGCCTCGTGGGGAGCCGTGCTGGCTGAGGCGTTGCCCAAGGGCCGGGGCACCTGCCCCGTTACCACGTACTCGGCCCCCCGGCTCATGTTCATGAAGAGGGAGCAGCCCAGATGGGACGAGACGGTGTGCTGGCTACGCCCCGTCCTGCCGCGGGCCAGCACACCCAGAAGGGCCGACGAGGCGAAGAGGGTGGCGGCATGGAGGTCCAGCGGATAGCTGAAGCGGAACATCTCCATCTTGCCTCCCTCCTCCCCGTTAAGGCTCACGAAGCCGCTGAAGGCCTGAAAGTCCGGGTCTCCCGCCGCCAGGTCTTTCATGGGGCCCGAGGTGCCCCACCCAGGGCTTGAGGCGTATACGATGCGCGGGTTGATGGCCTTTGCCTCTTCATACCCCAGACCCAACCTCCCCATAGTCTCGGGCGTCAGGTTCTCCATTATCACGTCCGCCTGCTCCACCAGCCGCCGGAGGTGGGGCCTGGCGTCGGGCGACTTCAGGTCCAGGATGATCCCCTTCTTGTTGGCGTTCCACACGGTGTAGGCCACAGCATAGCCGCGTTGGAGGGGCATTTGCTTGAACATTGCATCCCCCTCAGGCGACTCTACTCGGATGACGTTGGCGCCCATGGCACCCAGCAGGCTTACCCCCCAGGGCCCTACAGCAGCGCGGCCACAGTCCAGTATGTTTAGCCCCTTCAATAGCCCTTTCATTGCACCTCTAACCTCCCGTAGGCTGCCTTAATGCATCACGAACCGACCACGCCGGCGGCAACTGTTTGACGAGGTGCCCATGGCACGCGGAGGCTCTCCCCCCAGGACCACCAGCTTATGGGCTCATCATATACCACAAGCGGCTGGCCTATTGCAAGCCTGAGCAGAGGCCCAGTCGAAACTCGCTCCGGAGAGGGATGTTTCCTACGCTTCCCTCGTGGGAGTATCGACGGGCAGGCCCCCCAGAGGTAAACTCTGGTACAAAAGCAGCGCAGGAGGGTACCATGCCCAAAGCCTTTCTTAACGGCATCAACCTGTACTACGAGCAGCACGGCTCCGGCCTCCCTATCGTCCTGGCCAACGGCTCGTCAGGGACCACCCGCTCCTGGGACCCCCAGATTCCGGCCCTGTCCAAAAGGCACCGCCTGATCCTTTACGACCTTCGGGGCCACGGCCAGACGGACTCCCCCAGGGACATTTCTCGCTACTCCATGGACATCGTCGTGGAGGACCAGTACCAGCTCCTCCGCCACCTGGGCGTGGGGCAGGCCGTGATGGCTGGCATCTCTGTTGGTGGTATGATAGCCATGCACTTCTACCTGAAGCACCCGCAGATGACCCGCGCCCTCATCCTCATCAACACCGGCCCGGGCTTCCGCAACCCGGAGCGGCGCGCCCGGTGGCGGGAGGACCGCATCCGCCTGGCCGGGATCTTTGAGGCTGGCGGCATGGAGGCCTTCATGGCCAGCCCCTTCTCCAAGGACAGCTACTACACCACCCCAGAGGTCATGCGCTCCCTGGACCCCGTGGGCCAGGCCAACTTCCAGAGGGGTGTCAGCGCAGACCTGCCCCTCATCCCTGTCGAGCAGATACGCGTCCCTACCCTCATCATCCTGGGCGAGAACGACGCTGGCCAGAAGCCCGGCTCGGAGTACATGAGCCAGCGCATACCGGGCGCCAGGCTGGTGGTCATACCTCGCTCCGGCCACGGCGTCAACGTTGACGAGCCGGAGCTCTTCAACCGGGCCATCCTGGAGTTTCTGAAAGAAACCGGGGTCTGAGCCGACTGGAGAACCCCAACGTGGTCCCGGTGGCCGACTGCTACAGTGAGGACTGGAGTGACCTGGCCTACGTCCTGGTCCGCGGCACCGACCTTGTCTTGAACATCTCCTGGAGACGGCCTAGCACTTGCTTGCCCTCCTCATACTGCAACGCCTTCGTTCCTCTTTCCCGGATTAATTTGTAAAGATCCGCCCTTGCTTGATCTCGCCCGGTGAACGCCAGGCTCATGGTGGAGAATTCGAAACCAAAAGCGAGATCGATCAGCCTGCGTAATGATGCTAACTGATAGCTGACCTCATCGACGTCACGGCTGAGATCGATATCCAGCAAGATGTCGTACTTGAGCGAGCGTGTAGCCTCAAGCACTGATAGATCAACATTCACTGTGAGGCGTTGCTTCTCTGTTAATTGACTCGCTAACTTGGCTAGCTCAAGGTTATGCTCCAGACTTTGTGAAAGAGCTTTGGCTAACTGGCTGCGTCGCAGCTCTGCCGCCTTTCTTTTGCCCTTCCCGCTAAACCACCATCCGCCGAATGCTGTTAGGATTGCCAACACAGCTCCCAGAAACGTCGTGAGCAACGAGCGAAAAAAGTCGTCATTGAAAAATGAAGCCGACATCCCAGGCTCCGGTTCTGACCATAGATAAAGGCTTCGTTACCACCCACACACCTCCGCGATGCGGAACACGTCGGCGCCGCCATGCTTTAGGCCTGTGGCCGGGTCTATCAGGATGCCCAGCGGCGTGGCGAAGTTCGATGCCGCCGGCCCCTCCGTCACGGCCTGGGCCTGGTGGCCCATATCTATGAGACCCTGCATCTCCCTCTCGTCCAGGCGGCTGTCCACAAAGGTGACCCTGGTGCTGGTGTCCACCCGAGGCTGGGCTATCGCCTCCTGGACCCCCATGCCAAACTCCAGGATGTTCAGCAGCACCTGGGTGTTGCAGTTGATGATGCGCCTGCCACCCGGCGAGCCCAGGGCCAGGTAGGGCCTGCCGCCCCTGAGCACCAGCACCGGCGCCATGTTCACCAGGGGCCGCTTCCAAGGGGCGATGGAGTTGGCAAAGCCCGCCTTGGGGTTGAACCACACCATGCCGTTCCCCCACAGGATGCCTGTTCCAGGGGTCATGACCTTTGAGCCAAAGAGGCTTACTGCCGTCTGCGTACAGCTCACCACGTTGCCCTCGGCGTCAGCCACGTTGAAGTGGGTGGTGCAGTCGGTATCTGTAGCGTGCGCGCTGGGGGCGAAGGCATGCCTGGGCCGCGGCTTCCCCTCGAAGGCCCAGGGGTCGTGGAGCTCCTGGCCCAGGAAGTAGGTCCAGGGCTCCTCCTCCAGGGCTGACGAAGCCCTGTCCCGTCGAATCAGCTTCGCTATCTGGCGGCTGTACTCCTCGGAGAGGAGCCCCTTCATGGGCACGTCCACGGCCTCCGGGTCCCCGACGAAGCGGTAGCGGTCAGCGAAGGCGTGGCGGGCCGCCTCGATGAAGGCGTGCAGGTACTGGCGGCTGTTGTGGCCCATACCTCTCAGGTCGAGGTGCTCCAGGATGCGGAGGGTCTGCAAAAGGGTCAGGCACCCGTTGGAGCCCGGCGCCGCCAGCACGTCATAGCCCCTGTAGGCGACCCTGGTGGGGACCCTTACTACTGCCTGGTAGCGGGCCATGTCCTCCCGCGTCAGAAGGCCTCCATTACGGGCCATGTCCTCCTCCACAGCAGCCGCCACCTCACCCTCGTAGAAAGCCGAGGGGCCCTCCGCTGCGATCCTCCTCAGAAGCCGCCCCAGCTCCTTCTGGACGATCCTGTCGGCAGGCTTGGGCGCGTGCTTGGGGGGGAAGCCCGTAGGCACGAACACCTCCCGGGTCGCCGGGAACCGCTCCATCTCCTCCATGGCGTTCCCCACCAGAAGGCAGAAGTACCAGTTGACCTCAAACCCCTCCTCGGCGTAGTGGATGGCCGGCTCCAGCACCTGCTGCAAGGGCAGCCGCCCGAAGAGGCGGTGGGCCAGGCACAGGCC
>JACPCK010000030.1 GCA_016179845.1 Chloroflexota bacterium
GGCTGATCTGATGACGGGCGACAACATCGCCAGGGTACTCAAGATCAAGAAGGACCCTCAGTGGGAGATACCCCACAAGTTCGGTTGGAAGTACCGCTATCCCTCGCCCAACTGGAGCGGCAGATGAAGGAGCCCGCGCAGCCTTGCATTGCTTGTAGTGGCCCAGGACCATAAGGAGGCCAGCATGCTCATAGATGCGCACCACCACCTCTGGTACGACCTCGAGGAGGGAGGCAAGACCAGGCGCTACTTCCCCCAGCGCCAGGGCTGGTACATATGCATGCGCTGGGCCTACACTGGCCTGCCGCCGTACAACAAGGATCCCAAAGCCCTGTACGAACGCCAGCTACTACGAATGTCCGATTATGACTGCCGCTACGCCATTGCCAGCCTGGACTACTGGAAGATGGACGGGGCCACTCTCCTCCCTGTAGACTACGACCTGAACTTTGGCCAGACATCGGACATCACCTGGGAGGAGAAGCACCAGCACCTGGGGGAGCTACAGAAGAAACATCCCACGCGCCTCTACCCCTTCGTAAACATAGACCCACGCCGCCTGGGTTCGTTGGAGTTGGTGAAGAAGGCCTTCGAAGAATATGGCAAGTTCTACTGCCTCAAGCTGGTCCCCGGCGTCGGCTTCTACCCCTGGGACCCCATGTGCTACCCCCTCTACGAGTACTGCATTGACAACGACATCCCGGTGGCCTTCTGCACCGAGGCCCACATCTGGGGCTATCGCAGGAACCGCTTCAGCGACCCCATGTACGCCATGGACGTTCGCGCCGAGTTCCCCGACCTCAAGATCATCCTCCTCCATGCCGGATACCAGGTCCTCGATTGGTTCCAGAAATCCACCACCGCCGCCAACGACGTGAACACCTGGATGCAGCTTGATAGCTGGATCACCACCAGGGGCAGCAGGCCAGGCATGTGGGATATGCGCCCCGGGATGTTCGCCGATGAGGAGGCCCTCATCAAGATGATGGCCCTGGCCTACACAGTCTCCGGGCCCCACAAGATCATGTGGGGTACCGACGCCTCCCACGGCCCGTCCTACGTGGCCCCCACCGACGGCGTGGACCACCAGGGCTGGCTTTCCTCCGCCCGCTGGCTTCAGTCCCTTCCTGAGAAGGGTGCCAAGTACGGCTTCCGCTTCCAAAAAGAGCACTGCGACTGGATGGTGGGTGACAACTTTGCCAGGGTGTTCGGGCTGGTCAAAGACCCCGATTGGCAGATCCCCAACAAGTTCGGCTGGAGGTACCGCATTCCGTCGCCCGGTTTCCAGGGCCGATAGTCCCGACCCCGGTCGGGATGCCCAGGGCCCAACCCTATTCCTTTACATAACGCACAAACTAGATGAGGAGGCAACCACAATGCTCTTGGACGCGCACCACCACCTCTGGTACGACCTCGACGAGGGAGGCAAGACCAGGCATTACTTTCCCGCCCGGCAGCGCTGGCACATATGCATGCGCTGGGCCTACACCGGTCTGCCGCCTTACAACAAGGACCCCAAGAGCCTGTACGAACGCCAGCTACTCCGCATGTCCGACTACGAGGGAAAGTACACCATCGCTGGCATGGACCACTGGAAGATCAATGCCGCCACCCTCTTCCCAGTAGACTACGACTACAACTTCGGCCAGGCTGCTGAGATCTCCTGGGAGGAGAAGCACCAGCACGCATCCCAGCTAGGCGCCAAGTACAAAGGGCGTATCCTGCCCTACGTACAGATTGACCCAAGGCGCACCAACTCCCTGGAGCTGGTGAAGAGGGCCTTCGAGGAGTACAAGAACTTCTTTGCCCTCAAGCTGGTGCCAGGCGCAGGCTTCTACCCCTGGGACCCAATGTGCTACCCCCTCTACGAGTACTGCCTGAACAACGACATTCCCGTGGCCATCTGCGTCGAGGGCCTCAACACCAGCTACCGCAAGGGCCGCTTCTGCGATCCCATCCACGTTGGCGACATGCACACCGAGTTCCCTGACCTGAAGGTCATCATGCTTCACACGGGTTTCATGTTCACCCACTGGTTCGAGCAGTGCATCTGCGCTGCCGTAGATGTTAACACCTGGGCCGAGATGGACACCTGGTTCACCGGGGCGGGGTTCGGGCAGGGGGCAGGCATGAAGTCACTGCGGCCCAACATGTATACGAACGAGGAGGGCCTTATCCGGATGCTGGCCTTCGCCAAGTCTACCTGCGGCGCCCATAAGATCATGTGGGGGACTGACTCCTCACACGGCCCCTCCTACGCGGCCCCCAAGGACGGCGTAGACCACCAGGGTTGGACGGCCCCCGCCAAGTGGATCCAGTCCCTGCCGGAGAGAGGCGCCAAGTACGGCTATGACTTCACCAAGGAGGACGCGGACCTGATCGTGGGAGGCACTGCTGCCCATGTCCTCAAGATCAAGGAAGACCCCAGCCGGAAGGTCCCCGAGAAGTACGGCTGGAAGTACAGGTACCCATCCCCCAACTGGTCTGGCCGGTAGGGATGCCAGCGGGTGTGGAGAGTGCTGACCAGTCGCGTTGACAGGCCATCCTAGCTGTGCTAGGCTAAGACTGTCAGAGGGATGGACGGGAGCTGGGGTGAACCCGGCTGAGAGGGTGGCTATAGCGCCACCGACCGTCGGAACCTGATCTGGGTAATGCCAGCGCAGGGACCAGAGCCGGAGGGAAAAGCTTAGCGCCGCTGGGTTATCCAGCGGCGCTAAGCTTTTGTAGGAGACCAGCTACCATGACAGACCTGCTGAAAATCGCCGACAAGGAGTTCACCTCTCGCCTCATCGTCGGCACAGGCAAGTACCGCTCCATGGAAGACATGGTGCACGCCATCGAAGCCTCAGGCGCCGAGATTGTCACCGTGGCCATCCGCCGTCTGAACTTGGACAATCCCCAGGAGAAGACGATCCTGGACTTCCTGGACTGGAGCCGCTACGCCATCCTCCCCAACACGGCGGGCTGCAAGACCGTGGAGGAGGCGCTGTTCATTGCCCGCCTGGGCCGTGAGGTGACCAGGTCCAACTGGGTGAAGCTGGAGGTTATCCCTGACCCAAGCTACCTCCTGCCGGACCCCATTGGCACTCTGAGGGCCGCTGAGGCCCTTATCAAGGAAGGCTTCACCGTCCTTCCATACATACACGCCGACCCCATCCTGGCACGTCACCTCCAGGAGATAGGCTGCGCCACCGTCATGCCCCTTGGCTCGCCCATTGGCTCCGGGCAGGGCATCTTCACCCGCGAGGAGATCGAGATCATCATCTCGGAGGCCAGGGTGCCCGTGGTGGTGGATGCGGGCCTCGGCGCACCGTCCGACGCCTCGCTGGCCATGGAGCTGGGGTCGGATGCGGTCCTGGTAAACACGGCCATCGCCCAGGCCAAAGAGCCTGCCCTCATGGCCGAGGCCTTCAAGCAGGGGGTGGAGGCTGGCCGCAAGGCCTTCCTGGCAGGCCGCATCCCCAAGAAGTTTTTCGCCCAGCCCAGCAGCCCGTCAGAAGGAATACCCAGGGCCACCTCTGCCAGAGGCTGACATGCCGCAGTTGCCAGCACCTCTGCTCTGCCTCGTTACTGACAGGAAGGTGCTACGTGGCATCACCCTGGAGGAGGCGGTGCAGAAGGCCGTCGCCGGGGGCTGCAACCTGGTACAGTTGCGGGAGAAGGACCTGCCCGCAGGCCAGCTCCTTAGCCTTGCCAAGGCCCTCCGGGCTGTTACCGCGGGACGTGCCCTCCTTTTTATCAACGACCGGGTGGACGTGGCCCTGGCCTGCGACGCCGACGGCGTCCAGTTGGGGGAGGAGTCCCTGCCCGTGGCAGCCGTTCGCCGAATTGCGGGTGACAGGCTGCTCATCGGCCGGTCCGTCCACTCGGAGGAGGGAGCCGTTGAGGCCCAGCGGCTGGGCGCCGATCTCCTGATTGTGGGAACCATGTTTGAGACCGCCTCACACCCTGGCGCTGTCGCCGCCGGGACAAGTCTCCTGCGGCGGGTGACCTCCGCGGTGAATGTCCCGATTCTGGGGATCGGAGGCGTCACTAGACACAACGTAGGCCAGGTAATGGATGCGGGGGCCTGTGGGGTCGCCGTCGTACGGGAGGTCCTGGCCTCTCCTGACCCGGAAGCCTCGGCGAGAAGCCTGATGGCAGAGATTAGAGAAGCATGGCTGAGCAGGACCGCACGAGCAAGGGACTGATCCGGAGGATCACCGTCAACGGCTCCCAGAAGGAGCTCACGGGGCCTGTGGGCCTCACTGAGTTTCTCCAGGGCCTGGGGGTGAACCTCCAGTTCGTGGCCGTGGCCCACAACGGGGAGGTGGTCCCCCGGGAGCGGTACAAGGAGGTCACCCTCAAGGACGGCGATACATTGGAGATCGTCCGACCCGTGGGCGGCGGCTAGCGTATATCTACCTCAAGGGGGGGCGTATGGCAGCAGCATCCCGGGTAATCGTAGTAGGTGGCGGCATCATCGGGTGCGCCGTTGCCTACTACCTGTCGGAAGCAGGGGTGAAAGTGAGCGTATTTGAGCGGGGCCGTCTCGGACATGGCGCCTCCAGGGCCGCCGCCGGAATGCTCTCCCCCCTCGGCGAGATTCACGGGCCTGGCCCATTTCTGGACCTGGGCCTGAGGAGCCTGAGGATGTACAAAGGTCTGGCCCAGGAACTGGAAGAGAGGGCTGGCGTCGACATCGAGTACGTGGAGTCGGGCATCCTGCGGGTGGCAGCCGACGAGGCTGGCGCATTGGCCCTTCGTTCTGCCCTTGAATGGCAAAACAGGCTGGGCCTCGACAGCCGCTGGTTGGGGGAGGACGAGGTCCGCAATCTGGAGCCGGGTCTTTCCTCCAACGTTAAGGGTGGTGTCCTGTCGCCCAGGGAAGCCCACGTCAACAGCCTGCGAGTGGTGGAGGCCTTCGCCCAGGCCGCCGCCCGGCGCGGCGTATCCTTCAAGGTCGGCGCAAGCGTGACAGGCCTCCTGACGAGCGGCAACAGAGTGACCGGGGTGGTAGCGGAGGGGCAGAAGATGCAGGCGGACTTTGTTGTCCTGGCCGGCGGTGCATGGGCCGGAAGCCTGGCAGGCCTGGTAGGTCTAGACCTCCCCGTCCGTCCGGTGCGGGGCCAGGCCCTGCTGGTCCATAGCGTCCCAGCAATCCTGCGGAACGTGGTATTCGGCCCTGGGTCCTATCTGGTGCCTCAGAAGGACGGCTCGCTGCTGGTAGGAGCCACCCAGGAGGAGGCGGGCTTCGACGACCGGGTCACTGCCGAGGGTGTGCAGAGGCTACTACAGCGGGGCATGGCCCTGGTCCCGTGTCTGAAGGACGCCACATTCGTTACGGCCTGGTCCGGCCTTCGCCCTGGCTCTCCGGACGGGCACCCCATCATCGGGCCCGTGAAGGAGTGGCAGGGCCTTGTCCTGGCCGCGGGCCACTTCCGCAACGGGGTGCTCCTGGCGCCGGCCACAGGGCAACTGGTGCGGGACTACATTGTGGAGGGCGTGACGGCGCCGCTAAAGCCGCTGGGACTGGAGCGGTTTGCGGCTCGACAGTAGTCCAGGCTCCGACAGGCCCCTTCAACCGCTCCCCGATTGGTGCCTACCACAAGATGTCCAAGAGGCGTATGGGAGCCTACCTCGATGAACTCGAATGGCGGTTCAACAACCGCAAGAATCCGAACCTGTTTCGGGACACGCTATCAAGGCTAGTCAACGCTGAGAACCTGCTGTACGAGACTCTGGCTTCCTTGCCTGCGACAACCACTGATAGACTAGGCGACCCTGTTCAGTAAGGTGATAAACGGTATATGGCATTGCATCAGCCTTCGCTGGCTCTATGCGGTGAGCAGCGACAAGCCCTTCCAATAACAACCACTTGAATGCCTCTTCGGCGCCTTCCTCACGCCAACCCTTACCAATCACGTCGTCGAAAATCGGCACGCTCCAAATACCAGCCCGCAGACCCCGCGCCATTCGATCACCTATGAATCCAAATACACGGTCAACACTAATCGTGTTGTTTTCCCCATACATCACCGTATGCTCAGACAACCTAGTCAGGATTTCCCGAAAGCCGCTGGGTTGCTTCCCAAAACGGCGATAGACTCCCTCAACAAAGAACACGATGAATAGCCACAAACTGATCAGTACCCAACGTTCCCAGGGCCAATCAGGTAGCACATCATACAAGCGCGGCCATTGGTTGGGATTGGGCACAAGCTGAGCAACGATGAAATCGTAAGCTTCAGCCACCGCCTTGATACCAAGTGGGATTGCCATGAACAACCACAACTTGCGGAGCAGGCTTGTGACAAACGATGTTCGGGCTTGGATCGCTGTGAGACTGACCATGTGCCTAGTCTATCACTGGCGTCGAGGTGACAATCCCCGACGTTTCCTCTCCATTTTCGTGAGGACAGGCAGTGTCTTGAGGATCTTGTCTATGCTAACGGCCTCTTTTACCAAAGAAATCCCCCCGTTGGGGCCTGATGCCCAGAGCAGTCTATCATGATCGAGCTTATGCCCCCAAGGGGATTCGAACCCCTGTTTTAGGCTTGAAGGGCCCATGTCCTAGCGTCAGCAGCCCACTGACTATCGATACGCCTCTCGACGGTGACGGACATGCACAATTGTCACAGCAGGATCAGCTTGGTCCACCACATATATTATCCGGTAGTCGCCAACTCTGACCCTGTAGCCGGACCCGCCCGCCAGCTTTCTGGTCCCTGCGGCGAATGGCTGTTCTTGCAATCTGCTGATTCGCTGGTGAATTCTTTGAAGGATGTCTTTGGAGAGGGCCCGCATCTCCCTTTCGGCGGAAGACGATATCCCCAGGCGATAACTCAAAGTCTACCTTCGGCCCTTAGCTCTCCTACGAACTCTTGATAGGTGCGGGTTGCCTCCCTCCTGCGTTCCTTGACGATGAGTATATCGTGGAGGTCTTCCAGCACATCAGGGTAAGCGCAAAGGCTTTCCAGGAGACGTTTCCTCTCCATTTTCGTGAGGACAGGCAGTGTCTTGAGGATCTTGTCTATGCTAACGGCCTCTTTTACCAAGGAAATCCTCCCGTTGGGCCTTGATGCCCAGAGCAGTCTATCATGATCGAGCTTATGCCCCCAAGGGGATTCGAACCCCTGTTTTAGGCTTGAAGAGCTGCCTCCCAGACCGGAATCCACATCGAGGGTTTACAACTCTTTCAGCAAGTCTTCCTGCTTCAGGCCAGCGTCTCTTAGGATGCTCTGTAGAACCTTCGGGTGCAAAGTCTGACTCGAATGATAGGGGACAGTGACTCTCTTCCCAGCGGCATTCCGGTAGATCCTATGGCGCCACTCTGCCTGACGAGTCTGAACCCTAGTCGCTCTAGAACCCTTATGATCTCTCTCGCCTTGATCCGGGGCAGCCTCACCGTCACACGGCTACCTCGAGGGTTGTAAGGCTGACTGCTTCAGCCGATGGGACAGCCTCCCCGTTGGCTTGCATGTCTTCGACAATCAGCTGCACCGCGTCTTTGATGTTGGCTAGTGCTTCCTCATAGGTCTTCCCTGCGGTATAGCAGCCCTGCACTTGAGGGCAAAAGGCGAAATAGCCATCCTCATCCTTTTCAATGACAACTGCCATCCGATAGGTCTTCATAGCTCAGCACCTCGCGCCCGTCTGTCCAGCATATTATAGACGTATCATTGCATATCATTATAGTCTGCCCCCAAGGGGATTCGAACCCCTGTTTTAGGCTTGAAGGGCCCATGTCCTAGTCCACTAGACGATGGGGGCGCCCAGAGTGTGCTTGGTCTGGGGAGGCGCCTCGGCCAGCTTGACGAAAGGCTCCCCCCTGTAGAACTCCTGATAGATGCCCCGGACCTCCTTGATGGCCCGCTCATCGTCAGGGAGCGCCCTTTCCCTGAGAGGGGCGTAGCAGGAGGACAGGATGCCCCGCGTCATGGGTATCAGGTGGGGCAGAAAGGTGACCTTGAGGCTGGCGCCGCCCGCCAGGGGCCGCAGCTCCTGGGTTATCTCCGGCAGGTGCCGGTGTCCCTCCAGGCTGTAGGCGGAGACGTTCTCGTTCACCTCCGAGAAGTGGGTAGTAATCGACAGCGTGCGCCCCGCTCCTGATACGCCCGACTTGCTGTCCACGATGATGTCAGGCTCGATTATGCCCGCCTTGAGGGCAGGGGCCAGGGCCAGGATAGCGCTGGTAGGGAAACAGCCGGGGTTCGCCACCAGCGAGGCGGCGGCTATGGGGCGACGGTAGAGCTCGGTCAGCCCGTAGACGGCTACCTCCAGATAATCGGGGCACGGGTGACGCACACCGTACCACTCCTCGTACTCCTTGACGTCTCGCAGGCGGAAGTCGGCGCTCAGGTCGATGACTCGGACCCCAGCCTTCAGGAAAGGCAGGCAGGCCTCGGCACTGGCCCTGTGAGGCAGGGCTGAGAAGACCACGTCTACGCTTCCGCCGATCTCCTTTTCCACGGTCAGGTTCAGGGAGGCCAGATGAGGAAAGATCTCCCCCAGCCTCTTGCCCGCCTCGCTCCTGCCCGTGACCGAGGTGATCTCTGCCTCCGGGTGCCGGGCCAGGATACGGGCCAGCTCCACACCGCCGTACCCCGTCACATTCAGTATGCCTATCTTCATGGACATTCTCACCCCCTGACCCCCTCTCCTGCTGGAGAGGGGGAAAAGAGAAACCTGGGGGACACCCCTTCGGCTGACCCTTCGCAGGCTCAGGGCTTCGGCTCAGGGCAGGCCCCGGACCCCTGGCAGGGGCTCCGCCCCTGCACCCGGATTGGCTACGACTTATTCGCGGACTCTTTGATCAGCCGGACCAGTTCCAGCAGCGCCTGGACCGTGGCCCTTCGCTTTACGAAGGCCCGCTGTGGAAGGTAGCGGACCGAGACGGCCCGGCTGCCGCCATCCCAGGCCAGGCCGATGTATACGGTCCCCGGCGGCTTCCCCTCCAGCGATGAGGGCCCGGCAACACCCGTGACCCCTATGCCCAGGTCAGCCTTAAGGCGACGCCGCGCCGCCTCTGCCATCGCCTCGGCCACCTGGGGGCTCACCGCGCCGTGGGCCTCAATGAGAGCCGGGTCCACGCCGGCAGAGACCTTGGCCTCGTTGGTGTAGGAGACTACGCCGCCGCGGAAATAGTCAGAGGAGCCCGGCACATCGGTGATGGTAGACGCCAGGAGGCCCCCGGTGCAGGACTCCATGACTGCCAGGCTGAGGCCTCTCTCCCTTATCAGGGCTCCGGCACTCCCCTCAGGGGTCTCCTCGTCGAAGCCCCAGACCAGAGGCCCCAGGGCCTGGCATATCTCCGCCTCTACTGGGGCGATGACTCTTCGCGCCTCCTCCTCGGTCGCCGCTTTAGCTATCAGCCGCAGGTGGATTCCGTCGGGCTTGGCATAGATCCCCAGATAGGGGTTCTGCCTGCCGAAGAGATGTTGCACCTTCTCCCCCACAGCGGCCTCCCCCAGCCCGAAGGTCTTTATAGTCCGCGTGATGATCACTGACCCGGGAAAGCGGGCCTTGAGCCTGGGGGCAATCTCCTTCTCCCACAGATAGGTCATCTCCGCCGGGACGCCCGGCAAAGAGACGATCACTCGACCCCCTCTCTCCGTCCACCAGGCAGGGGCGGTCCCTCGGGCGTTATGAATGGCTGTGGCTGAGGGTATGACCCAGGCCTGCTTGACGTTGGCCGGGGGCATGGCCATGCCCCGCTCTCTAAAGTAAGCCTCAATGGAGGCCAGCATATCCCGGTCCACCGTTAGCTCCTGAGCCATGACCCTGGCGACGGCCTCCCGGGTCAGGTCGTCAGCCGTGGGCCCCAGTCCCCCTGTGGTCACTATAACAGTGGAGCGTGCCAGGGACCGCTCCAGGACCTCACATATACGTTCCACATCATCTCCCACCTGGGTCACCTGCCGCACCTCCAGGCCCAGAGAGCGCAGTGACGACGCCAGGTAGTAGGCGTTGGTGTCAACTATCTCCCCCATAAGGAGCTCGGTCCCTATGGAGACGATCTCAGCGGTGGTCATATTAGTCCCAGGGGCCTTAAGGTCAGAGAGAAGGATTTACCATTGAGAGGCCCTACGTCTATGCGCCACCTGCAGCTTGCCCTGCCTTGGGCACCGGCGGGTCCAGCACAAGTTTCCGCAACAACTCTATCCAGGAAACGTCTACTGAAAAGAGGTAAGGCTTGTCCCTTATCTGGGCAAAGTAGGTCTGGCCGTCCTCTCTCTTGCTCCCTATGGTAAGCTCGACGAACCTGTTAGGTTGCTCCCGCAGGGTGGGCGGCGGCGAAAAGGTGACCGTCACCATCGTGTCAGAGACATCCAGCCCGTACTGGGCAGGGTCTTTCAGGTCGTAGCTCAGGACCCTCAGGGAAGGCGGCCCGCCCAGCAGAGGCTCCACCACCGCCCAGCGGGCCTGGTCCACGGGAGTGGACTCGGCATTGTCGAACTCCCATCCCGACCTCTGCTTGACAAAGGCCACTTCCGTCCCGTTGTAGTTGACAGCCAGAAAGATGACCCGCTCGGCGGGCACCTTGTAGTACCACTCAGGATAGGGAGGCTCGGTCACCAGGCGCCCCAGGACGTCTCCCCAGGAGGAGTCCACCAGGAATATCTGGGGCTGGCCCGCCATCAGGGAATAGTTGCTGAGGCCATCGGGGGTTTTCTGCCCCAGGGTTACCTCTACCCTCCTGTTTCCCTTGAGGCCCAGACCTATGCGGGCAGAAGGCTGGTCGAGGCCGTAGAGGTCGAGGTTTTCCTGGGTCTCAGAAAGGATGCGCCTGCTCTTGGGGCCGCTAAGAAGGACTGCGATGCCACCCCAGCGCGCCGAG
This sequence comes from Chloroflexota bacterium, assembly GCA_016179845.1. GTDB lineage: Bacteria > Chloroflexota > Dehalococcoidia > Lucifugimonadales > JACPCK01 > JACPCK01. Next base: position 10,820 of record JACPCK010000030.1, read on the forward strand.
TCCACTGGCAGGCCTTCAGCGTCGTTGAAGTACCAGTCGCTACTTTTTCGAACGAAGGAGCCCTCCCCTTCCGCCACTCGAAGGGAGATGGACTCTATATCCTCATAGGCCAGGCTGTAGAAGAAGGGGGGCTCCGGCTCGCTCTTGGGGGACTTGCGCAGCTCGTAGAAGTAGAGGTACCCGGCGAAGAGCGACAGCACGAGAAGGAGGAAAATGGTTACGCGGACGTTCACGGCCTAGCGCCTCCGCCACCAGGACATGACCCCTAGAAGCAGCACGGCGATAGGGAGGAGGAACCAGCTAGAGTAGCGGATGAAGTTGAACTCCCGCTTGGTAACAATCAGCTCTCGGAAGACTATTTCTTTGGGGCGGAGGGATATCAGGTTGAAGTCCTCAGCCAGCCAGTTAACGGCGTTGACGAAGAAGTCGCCGTTGCTGTACGCCGAGAAGTACTTGTTGGTGGCGAAGTCCGAGTCGCCGAAGATGACGATGGAGGCGGGCTGGCGCTGCTGGGCTGGGCTGCTGCCGGGCTCCTCATTCAATGGAGCTGCGGCAATCAAGGCCATGGCGATGGCAACGGGGCCGCGCTTGTCTCCCAGGGAGGCATTGAACAGATTGCGCTCCGGGTCACGGGTGAACCAACTGTCGAAGGAGCTGACGGCCATCGGCAGGTACTCTATAGGCAGCGGGTCCTTTTTCTCAATACTCTCCTTCACCGAGTCCATCAGGTCCACCTTGGTGACGCCTGGGAAGAAGGTGGCATCCAGGGGCCTGGTTATCTGAGTGCTCTCCGTGTACTGAATCCGCTGCACTACAGGAGTCCTGGGATCACCAGAAACGGAGCTCCCCTGGTCTACTATAAAGCCCTCCCCTAGCTGGATACCCCATTCGGCTATCAGGTCGCGGAACCTCTGGGGCGTGTCCGGGTCCAGGAGGAAGAGGGCCCTGCCGCCGTCTCTCAGGTAGTTGAAGAGAGGTTCTCTCTCTTCGCCCAGGAAGTCGCTCTTGGGCCCTGCAATCACCAGCACCGCAGTGTCCTCGGGGATTTTGCCCGTCTGCTTGAGAGTGAGCGTCCGGATCTGGTAGTTGTCCTGGATCAGCTTGCGGGCAGCAAATCCCAGGCCCTCGCTGCCCTCAGTGACGTCGTTGATGTTCCTCTCTTTGTGGCCATCGAGAAAGTAGATGGTCTTCTGCTTGGTGCCAGTGATTATCAGTAGGGCACTAGTGAAGAACTGCTCCGTCACCGGTGGGGCAGGGACGGTGAACTTCTTTCCCGAGTCCGTGGCCTCAAAGGTAACGGCGGGGAAGGTAGTCACCTCGTATTGCTTGGCAAAGCCAGGCTCCTTCTCCGGGTCGATATAGCGGTAGGAGAACATCCCCTGGGAGCGGCGCCTGAACTCATATAGCAGGTCATCGGCCTGGGTCTTGAGGACGGCGTGGTCGGGCTGGTCCGGGACGAAGAAGGCCGTGGCCCGGATGGGCTCCTTGAGTCCCGCAAGGACCTTGATTGTCTGGTCCGCCAGCGTGAACTGCCTAGTAGCGGTAGTGTCCATGCGGATGCTGTTGCGGAAGGCGATGAAGTTCACCAGGATGACTATGCCCAACAGGGTGGTGATCATTACGAAGGTGTTAGTGGTGTATCGCCCCCGCCGACCGACCACCGCGGCTCGCACCACGGCGTAGGAGGAGACTAATGCGAGCAGCAGGAACACACCCGCCAGGGCCATGAGGGTGATGGCGAACTGGCGTATGTCCGGCACCCACAAGAAGAGGATGGCCCCACCCACCAGGGCCACGCCGCCTGCCACAGCCAAGAGAAGGCTTATGTTGCTCAGGGATGCCCTGAGACGCCCTAGCCTGCCCACTTCCGGGGACCTGCGGGGCCCTGGAGAGGTCATCCTAGCGCCACCTTCGGGACTCGACGTAGCGGGTGGTGAGGAAAAGGAGGAGGAAGACCACCGTCACGTAGTAGACGACGTTGCCCGTGTCCACGATGCCCCTGGCGAAATCGGTGAAGTGGGCCGTGATGGAGACCTTTTCCAGGATGACCGCCCCCAGTCCCGATACTACCTGGGCCGCCTGGTCCGTCACCGTCAGCAGGAGGAGTACGCCGAATCCCAACACCGCTGAGACGATCTGGTTGGGGGTTAGAGAGGAGGCGAGAAGACCCACGGCCAGGGCTGCGCCGCCATACAGGATCAGGCCCAGGTACCCGCTCAGCATGGGGCCGATGTCCGGGTCACCAAACCAGAAGAGGAGCAGGACGTAGTAGAGGGTAAAGGAGAGAGTGCCCACGAAGATGACCAGGCTGGCCAGGTACTTGCCCAGAATCACCTCCCAGTCCTTGACCGGAGAGGTAAGGAGGAGCTCCAGAGTGCCCATCTTCTGCTCCTCCGCGAGGAGCCTCATGGTCAGGACCGGGGCCAGCAGCACCAGGATGAAGGTGGCTGGACTGATGAATCCCCTTACGGAGGCCTCAGCGAAAGGCACGCTCACCGCCTGGACGAAGAAGTAACCCTCCAGCGCCAGGAAGACAGCCCCGACAACGTAGGCCGTGGGGGAAGAGAAATATGTCTTCGTCTCTTTCCAGGCAATGGTCAGTGTATTGCGCACGTCAGGCTTTCTCCTCCTCGCTGGTCAGGCGCAGAAAGATCTCCTCCAGGGTCATGGACATGGGATTCAGCTTCAGGAGGCCCCAACCCCTGGATACCACCAGGGCGGCAAGCTGCTCCCGCAGGTCGGCACCGCGACGGGAGTATATTGTGTACTGGGCCCGGTCGCCGCCGCCGTCCCGACGCACATCGGTCACGCCTTTCAGGCCCCGGATGGCCGACATGACATCTGCCGCCGGTCCCCTTATCTCTATCTCCAACCGCTCGTTCCCCTGCAACCGCTCCGATAGGTTCTCTGGCGTGTCCTCGGCCACCACCTGCCCCTCGTGGATGATGACCACCCGCTGGCAGATCATGCTCACCTCGGGCAGGATGTGGGTGCTCACCAGCACCGTCTGCTCGCCTCTCAAGTTCTTGATAAGCTGCCGCGTTTCCACCACCTGGATGGGGTCTATGCCGATAGTGGGCTCATCGAGGATGAGCACAGCAGGCTCATGGAGCACACACTGGGCTATGCCCACGCGCTGCCGGTAGCCTTTGGACAGCTTGCCAATGAAGTCATGCCGGTAGTCGCCCAGGCGGCACAGGTCGATTACTGCGTCGATCCTACGGGCGATGCGCTTCTTATCCATGCCTCGTAGCGCGCCCATGAAAGCCAGATAATCGGACACGGTCATGTCCGTGTACAGGGGCACCGACTCTGGCATGTAGCCTATCATACGGCGGGCCTCCAGGCCCTGGTCCACTATGTCGTGGCCTGCCACACGGGCCGTGCCACTGGAGGGCGGCATGAAGCCGGTGAGGATGCGCATGGTGGTGGTCTTGCCGGAGCCATTGGGCCCCAAGAGGCCGACGACCTCCCCCTTGTTCACCTTGAAGGAGATATTCTCAATGGCGAGGAAGTCGCCGTAGTATTTTGTCAGGTTCTCTACTTCAATCATGAGCGATAAGGCATTATATCAGAGGGCTCTTCCATTTCAAGCGGCTCAGGCCAGCTCCTACCTAGCGGGCCAGTTCCACTGTCACCGAATCGGCCTCCTGCCAGTTGAACCTGGTTATCTTCACGTCCTTGGGCACGTCGAAGAGCATCCATCCCTCTACCTGATAGTTGAGGACCACCTCCAGCTCGCCCCACAGGAACGGCAGATATATGTTCTCCTCCGGCTGGCTCTCCTGGACCTCCACGCGCGCCTTGGTGTGGTCCAGGGGGATAAACCGGTCGCCCCTGAGATTCTCGATGTAGGCTGCGTCGTCATCTACCAATAGTAGCGCCTTGGAGACCTCCTGGTTGACTATCACCACCTTGAACAAGAGAAGCTGGTTGTCTGGGGAGCTGGTGCGGATGACGTAACGCTTGCCGTCGTCATCGAAATACGCCACCTGCTGGATCTTTCTGATCTGACTTACATTGACGACGAAGCTGCGGCCCCACCCCCAGGACGACCTCTCGACCGGCTTCACACACGATGCCAAGATTGCCGCGGTGAAGGCCAGCACCGCGGTGAGCAGCAGAACCTGCCTTGCCGTGAGTCCGTCGCGCCACATACTATACCTCAGCAGCTTTCACAAATCGCCTCTTCTAGGACGAGTCGCTTCCAGGGACCAGTGGTCTCTTGCTTGTCACCTGCGCCTCACCTGCGAGCCGCGGTAAGAGACGCCATGCTCCGCAGCCTGGCGATGAGGTCTGGAAGCACCTTCAGCACATGCTCCACGTCCTCCTCGGTGGTGTCCCTTCCCACGGTGAGCCTCAGGGCACTGCGGGCGAGATCCGCCGTTTGCCCCAGAGCCAGCATGACGTGGGATGGCTCCAGAGAGGCAGTGGAGCAAGCGCTTCCGCTGGAGGCGCATATCCCAGCCATGTCCAGGCCCAGGAGGATGGTCTCCCCCTCTACAGCCTGGAACGAAAAGCTCACGTTGCTGGGCAGCCTGAGAGTGGGGTGACCGTTCAAGTAGGCACGGGGTACCAGCTCCTGTATCCCTTTGATAAGCGGGTCCCGCAGCCTGCGGCAGTGGGCGCTGTGGGAGTCCCGCTCTGCGGCGGCAAGCTCCAGGGCCGAAGCAAGGCCCACGATACCCGGGATGTTTTCGGTGCCGGAGCGTCGGTCCCGCTCCTGGCCTCCTCCATTGATGAGGGGCGTGTAGGGGGTCCCCCGGCGAATGAAAAGGACGCCAGTCCCCTTGGGCCCGTAGAACTTGTGTCCAGAGAGGCTCATCATGTCCACCTTAAGCCGGTTCACATTGAGGTCGAGGAAGCCAGCCGCCTGCACGGCGTCGGTGTGAAAGATGATGGTCCTCCCCAGGGCCTTGGCCCTGGCCTTCACTACCTCCCCTATCTCCTGAACAGGCTCGATGGTCCCGATCTCGTTGTTGGCGTACATGATGCTCACCAGGACGGTGCGCTCCGTCAGGGCGTTGGCGACCTGGCCCGGGTCCACCAGCCCGTAGCGGTCCACGGGAAGGTACGTTGTCTGGAAGCCGAACTGCTCCAGTTGTTGACAAGAGTGGATGATGGCATGGTGCTCGGTGGCGGAGGTTACGATGTGGTTGCCCGTTGGCTTCAGGGCAAAGGCCACACCCTTGATGGCGGAGCTGTCCGATTCGGTGCCCCCACTGGTAAACACCACCTCGCTGGCCCGGCAGCCCAACACCCGAGCTACTGCCTCCCTGGACTCGTCCAGGGCCTTGCGGGCCTCCTGGCCTACAGAGTGAATGCTGGAGGGGTTCCCAAAGTGGAGAGAGAGGTAGGGCTCCATAGCCCTCAGTACCTCCGGACGCATAGGGGTCGTGGCCGCATGATCCAAATAGACAACCCTGTGGCTGCTGCGTTGCATATTTCTCCTCTTAGGTGGAACCCATTATATCATCCGCATCAAAGGCCATTAGAGGCCCAGGTCCTCCCTCAGCTTAACAAAGCGTAGGACGTCATCCCTGGAGACCATGCCTACGATCTGGCCGTCGGCCATCACGGGGAGATCGCTCAGGCTGTGCTCGCTCATGACCTCCAGCACTCGCTCTGCAGGGTCGATGGGGCTCACCGACGGAAGGCGCTCCACTGGGGTCATTACCTGTCTGACAGGTGTGTCGCTCCACCGGCCCCTCTTCACTCGCCTGGCTGCTTCTACAGCGACCACACCGTAGACTGTGCCCCCCTCTTCCACGACGAAGCACCGTGCCCCTGAGGGTAGCACCCGCTCCTCCACCAACTGGCGGACTGTGAGGGCCGGTGACACCTTGGGACACTGGGGCGCCATGAAGTCCCTGGCGTAGTACCCTCGCAGCCTCTCCCGCGCCTGTTGCTGTCTATGGCTGGCCCCGGCCGCGTTGGTGAGGAACCAGCCGATAAGGGCTATCCAGAGACCATTTAGCATATTGCCGAACAGGGCGAGGAGAACACCGGCGGCGATCATCAGCATCCCTACGGCCTGCCCCACCCGGCAGGCGGTGCGGGTCGCCCTGCCGTAGTCTCGCCAAATGCCCCACAGGCTCGCTCTAAGCACCCTGCCGCCATCCAAGGGGAACCCCGGCACCAGGTTAAAGATACCCAGAGCAAAATTGATGGGGAAGAGGACTCCTGCGACTGCTGCCACGACCTCGCTCACGGACCTCAGCGCCAGGAATAGGCCCAGAAAACCCGCGCCCAACAGCACGCTGGATAAGGGCCCTATGGCTGCCATAACGATCTCATCCCTGGGCCTGCTGGACTCGCGAGATATCTGAGAGACACCCCCGAACACGAAGAGGATGATGCCTCTCACGGGGATGCCCTGTCTGCGCGCCACGAGGCTATGGGCCAGCTCGTGAACCAGCACGGACCCGAAGAAGAGAAGGCTCGTCAGCGTAGCGATAACCAGCCTCTCTGGGGCATCCCATCGGGGATACGCGAAGTCGAACTCCTGGTACAGGCTGGCGGTGACGAGAAAGAGGATCAGGAGCCAGCTTATGTGGATCCCGATGGGTATGCCGAAGATGCGCGCAATCCTGATAGAACTCACATCTCTCATCACCGGTAGCTCTGACGGGAGTCTGCCTCTACCCCTAACAGGCTGATGAAAAACCCTTTTCGGCCATCCTCCTGCCCCCTTTCCTTCGCCAGACTCAGGATAGGCTCTGGCCAGGAAGGGGGTGGAAATTGCATCTGGGGGGCACCCCCAGACCCCCGCCAGAGTCCCGAGGCCTCGGGACTCTGGACTTCCCTTTTCAGCACCCTGCTAACTCCCTGACAGGGTAGCATATCCCATCATCTTGTACACCAGCTTGGCTGCCACATAAGCACAGGAGGAAGGGCCTTCCCTGGGACACAGCTCGGTCACATCAAACCCCACCACCCTCTTCCGCTCAGCGACGCCCCGCAGGAGAAACAACAGATCCCACCAGCCCATACCCCCGGGCTCTGGAGTCCCTACAGCAGGCATCACGGAGGGGTCCAGCACATCCAGGTCCACGCTGATGTAGACCCTCGATGACAGGTGTGTCAAAGCGATGTCCAGGCCCTCCTGAGGGGAGGTGCCCCGTTCCCAGAAGACGACCGGCACAGACTCTCTTTTGACAAAGCTCCACTCCTCCGAGCTCATGCTCCGCACACCGACCATCACCAAGGGGCAGAGCTCCCGCACGCGGCGGGCGGCACAGGCGTGGCTGAAGGGCGTTCCCTGGTATTCCTCACGCATGTCCCCGTGGGCGTCCAGGTAAAGGACCGAAAGGTCAGGGTACACCTGCTTCAGGCTGCGCACCGCTCCGGGAGATACCGAGTGCTCTCCTCCCAGCAAGGCTAAAGTCTTCCCGTCCTTTGCCAATCTATCACACACCTGGGCCACTCGCTCTGCCATGGCCTGCGGGCCGCCCGCATGAGGCTCTAGCTCCGGCAGGGTGTGGATACCCATGCGGCATGTCTCCTGCTGCAGCTCATGGTCCCAGTCCTCGAGCTGCCTGGACGCCTCTATGATGGCACGGGGCCCTTCTCGCGCTCCGGCCTTGTACGAAGTCGTGCTGTCGTAGGGCACCGGCAGGACGACGAAGCGAGAAGAACGGTAGGCCGACATTTCTTCAGAGAGTGCCAGGAAGTTATAGGGCACAAAAGGGGGAAGGAACTCCAGGCCCAAAGAGCGCTACCTCCACGTCCCCTCAGTAACTCTGAGGCCTTGGGCGCCGTCCTGTTGGGCCCCTGCGGGGTTGTAGTATTCGAGACCTCGCTCCAGGACCCAGGTCTTCACGGCCCGGAAAGAGAAGGCGCGGCAGAGTTCCTTCAGGGCCTCTTCAGCATCAAACTCCTTGCAGGAGAAGACATCGATCTGCACAAACCGCCGATCGGGGAAGGTGTGGATGGATATGTGGCTCTCAGCAATGATGACGAAGCCTGAGATGCCCCAGTCCTCGGGCACCGGTCCCACATAGGTGCGCACTAGCGGCTCTGAGACCTTGTTCATCCCAATGAGGCCGGGGTAGGTGTCCAGAAGCTGATAGATAGCCTCCGGGCTCCTCATCTTCTCCACATCGCCGCCGTAACCGTCAATGGCTAGGTGCATTCCACGTATCTCCTTAGATCGAGATCCTCACGCCATTCGCAAGAAAAATACAAGAGCTAATAACATACCACCCTGCTCTGCGCCTCACAAGCCCGATGCGGTGCAACGGGGGGAGCTAGGACTCCTGTGGGCCTCCACCCTTGGCGCCCGCCGCCAGCCGGTTAAGCCGCCGCAAGGAGAAGAGTCCCTCCCGGGGCAGGAATACCAGGGTCACTGCTATCGGAGCCAGGTACATCACCGCGTGCAGAACGACGGCGAAGCCCGTAGCCTCCTCCCTGCTCGTACCCCAGAGCCCTAGCAGGAAAACGGCCCCAAACTCGAAGGTTCCAACAGCCATCGGCAGGCCCGGCACACTACTGCTGAAAAACTGTATCCCCAGAGTAATGACCACCATGGAGGTTATCCCCAGGGGGATACCGGTTGCCTTGGCGACCAGCCACCCTGCTACTCCAATCAGGATAGCCTGGCAAATGGAGAGGGCAAAAGCGCCCAGGGCCAGCCTCTTCTTCCGCCTGAGGTACCTCATAGAAGCGGCAAACTCTACCACGAACCTCACCTTTGAAACTACTGGCAGCTTCGCTACTACAGGGCCGATGGTGAAGAGGAGGCCGAGAGCCGCTACTGAAAGGGCCAACCCTGTTGCCAGATAGGGCCAGAACCTCTGCAAGGGCGCGAGGATAAAGGCGCCCGAGGTCAGCACAAGTATGGTCGTTGCAAACTCAAGGCTCCGCTGGACCGCCAAGGTCGCCAGGACTACACCCGCCTGAAGCCGGTCTCTCAGGGTGAGTATTCCGACTTGCACAACCTCATCCAGGACATGGACTGGACTCAATGTGTCCAGAGCGGACCCGGTCTGCTCGATGAAGAACAGCCTGAGCGCACTTACGCGGTGCCCGGCGAGAAGCATCTTCCAGCGAAGTCCCCGCAAGAGGCCTGCCAGCAGGATCGTTGCGAAGGACAGAAAGACGAGAGGAAAATGGGCGCTGGAAAGGGTGCGGGTCAGTCCGCCCCACTGGAGATCTCTAATGACAAGCCAGCCCAATAAAAGGCCGAGGGACGCGGAAAAGCCAGCGTATCCAAGGAGAAGCAGGCGCATCGGGTGCTGGAGATGCCCCCTGAGAGAAGGCCGGCTACTCATCCCATCATCTCTCGTGCGGCCCTACCCTCTAGCAGGCTGATGAACCCCCCTTTTCAACCATCCCCCTGTACCCCCTTTCCTTCGCCAGGCTCTGGCCAGGAAGGGGGTGGAAATTGTATCTGGGGGGCACCCCCAGACCCCCGCCAGAGTCCCGAGGCCTCGGGACTCTGGACTTTCCTTTTTCAGCACCCCGCTAGATTATAAGGCCTGCGTTCATGATTCCCTGCGAAACCCTCTGCCCCCGGCTCCGCGGCGCGGGTGCACAGCAGCAGGCTGAGAAAGAGGCTGCTCCTGCTGACAAGACAGTCTCGGCTACTGGCCAGCCCCTCCGTAGGGCTCTGGGGTGAACGAAGGAAGGCCATCCATCTTCCACGGGGGCCCCAGAAACCTGACCCTCCCGGTGCCTGGACTCTTCGCAGTCTTCACCATGCCCAGGGCTGCCGTCTGCGGATGAGAGAAAAGCTCCTGGTAGCTGTTCACCAGGGAGGAGGTGCTCCTGTATTTCTGGAGCAACGCCACCACGTCTTCGGCCTTCCACCTCTGGAAGGCCTTTTCCCAGAGGGACTTCGCCCGTAGAGGCAGATCCCCCGGCCCACCCGATCCCATTATATCCCTAGGAAGGTGCTGGAATAGGGGATTTTCCATATAGCCCTCTGCTCCCAGGTCCTTTAGAAACTGGTGCATGAGCTCCGCCTTCCTCATGCCTCCCAGGACGATGGGCTGGTCCGCCGTCTTGTAGCCGCAGTCGGGCGGCTTCAGGTAGGCCTCGCAGTAGAAGCCGGCCCACTCATCGGGGTCTATCATAGCGGCCCAGGCAACCCCCCGCTCAAATAGCATAGTGCCCAGCATACTCACGTCCACGTGTTGGCCCTCCCCAGTACGCCACTTGTGATAGAGGGCACCCAATATCCCATGAGTGGCAAACAGGCTCGCCCCCAGCATGGCCATATCAGGGCCC
>JACPCK010000031.1 GCA_016179845.1 Chloroflexota bacterium
GCAAGTATGAGCAATGCAAGCCCCGATACAAGGGCTGAGGTGACAAACAGGGGCGCCAACAATGTGCTGTGCCACAGGGCCTTGGCCTTGATGAGGCCCAGTATCCAGGCCGTGAGGGAGTGGAGGGCCACGGCGCTGGGGATAGCGATGAAGCTCAGCACCTTCAGGACCCGCTCATCACGCCGCAGGGCTTTCTCAGAGGTATCCGTATAGCCCAGCGCCAGCAGCTTGTAGAGACCGCGCCGCCCGGGGATGGCCGCCATGCACCGCACTATGTCCTGCCGCGTGCCAAAATAGCCCATGGCCATCGCCAATAGCAGGTATACGTTGATGATGGCCACATCCCAGACCAGCGGCGACGTCCAGTTAGCGTGAATGAAAAGGTAGTAAACACGGTCCGGCCGGCCAACGCTAATGAGGATGAAGAAGAGGGCCAGGATGATACAGGCGATGGCCAGGAGCTCGGCAAAGCGAGCTATGGGCTTGAACTCCTTCAAGCCCATAAGATGGACCAAGGCGGCGATGATGATGCCGCCGGCGCTGAGGCCCACGAAATAGACGAAGTTCACGATCTCCAGGCCCCAGCTCACCCGGTTGTTCATGCCCGTCACAGCCAGCCCTTCCGTCCACTGCCGGAAGCCTATTAGGTAGGCCCCCATCCCCACAAGGGCCAAAAGCACCACTGCTGACACCAGGTATGCAGGACCGAAGGTCGTTAACCCTGCCACCGAGGACGGGACGCGCCGCAATGGTGTACGCATGGGTTACCCCTCCGACAGGTAGTAGACCTTGGGTTCAGTCCCCAGTTCCTCCAGGAGACGGAAGGCCCGACGACTCTGGGCCAACTGGCTCACCCGGCTGGCGGGGTCGTCCAGGTCGCCGAAGGAAATGGCGCTGGCGGGACAGGTCTGCTGGCACGCCGTCTGCACATCACCATCTTGCAGGGGCCTCCCTTCCGCCTTGGCCCTGGCCTTGGCCTGCTGAATCCTCTGGATACAGAAGGTGCACTTCTCCACCACCCCTACGGGCCTGGGGCGGGTCTGAGTGGCAGGGTTAATGTAGCTAGCATGGGTCTCCTCAAAGCTAGGCCGGCTCCAGTTGAAGACCCGCACACCGTAGGGGCAGGCCGCCATGCAGTAACGGCACCCGATACACCGCTGGTAGTCCTGCTGCACAATGCCCTCTTCGTCTTTGTAGGTGGCCTGTACAGGGCAGACCTGGACACAGGGCGGGTTCTCGCAGTGCATACAGGGCCGCGGGTAAAAGTGGGCCTTCATCTTGCCGCTCTGCGACTCCACGACCCCCAGCACCCGCTGCCAGACAGGGGCACGGTCATAGGCCCACTCTTTACGGGTTCCGAAAGGTACGTTGTTCTCCACCTTGCACGCCACTGAGCAGGCCTGGCAGGCGGTGCATCTGTCCAGGTCTATCACCATACCCCATTTGGCCATAGAAGCCCCCTTACGCTTTGTAGATGCGGACCCGAGTGGAGAAGAAGGCAGCCAGGCCGCCCAGGAGGTCTGCCTCGTTGACCAGGACCCAGTTGGGGTTGGCCCCACGGTCTTTGGCCCAACGCCCGTAGGCCGTGTGCCCGTTCTCGAAGGGGATGTTCACTACGTCAGGACGGGCCCCGGCAAATATGGCGGCTACCGTTTTGATGCGCCCCACCTGGGACTCGACCCAGACCTCATCCCCGTCATTGATACCGAGCTGGGCGGCAGTATCCGGATGAAGCTCTACCCAGGTGCTCCAGCGCGTATTGCGGTGGGCCAGGTGCACGCCGTGGAGCTCCTGAAGCCAGGGGACGTTGGCACCGCGGCCCTCGGCATGGGTCATAAGCTTGTAGGTGTTGAGGTGGAGAGGATACTGGGCCGGGTCTCCAGCGTAGCGTATCGGCTCGTAGTGGGGCATGAACAGCTCGTCACCCCTGGCCTCCAGCTTCAAGGCAGCGATGTCCTGCTCCGTCATGTGGAGGTCTTCAAAGGTGTGCTCCAGCTTCTGGGAGAAGAACTCAAAGCGTCCCGAAAGCGTGGGCAGGACCCTCTTCCACTCGCCGAAGGCATAGGGAGGATCGGCCCAGGCGCCCTGCCTGCTGAACTCATCCCACCAGGCCTCAAAGGTGGTCGCTTGGATGGTCCCCCGGCCCGATTTCTGGCCATACTCCCATACTCCCCGGTACTTGAACTTGAGATAGTCCAGCCAGGACTCCCAGGCGAAGGAGTCGGCCACCGTTCCGCCAATCGCTCGGGCCAGTTGGATGAGCACGTCTGGCGTGTTACGTGTGTTGTAGAGGCGGTCCACAACGGGCTGTCGCAGCCCCACCGCCGGGTAGCCCAGGCTGGGATAGATCACGTCATCCTGCCACCGCTCCAGGTAAGAGTCGTCAGGGAGGACGTAGTCAGCCATGTGAGAGGTCTCGTCCATGAAGGGAGAGAAGGTGACGATGAGGGGGATCTTCTCGATAGCCTTGTGGAAGCGCGCCACATCAGGCACCGAGAACAGGGGGTTGGTGTAGTAGGTGAAGAGAGCCTGGGCCTCATAGGGCCCCTGACCCGTGGCGAACTCGGGGATGTTCTGGTACACCTTTCCCGCCATGGGGTACCGCTTGGTGCCCGCCCAGTCGATGCGGGGCTGTGCCGCCCCCTTCTTGGAGATATCGTCCTGGACTACGCCGGGGTCTGCGGAGAGAGGCGGCCCCTTCTGCACCGTAACGCCACCGGGGACATCGATGCTCCCCACCAGGGCATTCAAGGCATGAATGGCCATGCGGTTGAAGACGCCGTTGGTCTGCATGCTGCTGCCCCGGGCTCCGGCGGCGATGGCGGGCTTGGTCGTGGCGAACTCCCTAGCCACTCGAACGATGGTTTCCACAGGCACGCCGGTCACCTGGCTAGCCCACTCAGGGCTATACTTTTGAAGCACCAGGTCCTTCCACCCCAGGTGCTTCTCCCCGTGGTCATCGGTCCAGGCCTCGAAGCCAAAGGTATGCTCCTCCACGAACTTCCTGTCGTAGAGCCCCTCCTTGATAATGACGTGGGCGATGCCCAGGGCCAGGGCGCCGTCAGTGCCTGGCTTGACGGAGATCCACTCGTCGGCCCTGGCGGCGCTGATGGAGAAGCGGGTGTCTACCTGGACGATCTTGGCCCGCACAGGTCGGCCGCGCCTCACATGGCCGAAGGACCGCAGGAGCAGAGTTGTAGGCCGCCACGCCTCCACAAAGCCGCCGCCGAAGCACAGGATGTAGTTGGTGTTGAACCAGTCATACCCGGCATACGCCTTGAACCCCTGGGTCAGGTAATGGGCCTGTGGAGACCCATCCTCACAGATGGAGGAGTGGCCCACGTCGTTAGGGGAGCCAAAGGCCTTGAGGAACCGGCCGATGAAGCCCCCCATCTGCCCTCGGTTGCGCCCGCTGAGGAAAACCAGCTTGTGGGCCTCACTCTGCTGCCGCAGATCCTTTAACCTGGCAGCCACCTCACCGATGGCCTGGTCCCAGGAGACCTCCTGCCACTGGCCAGCGCCTCGTGGGCCCACCCGCTTGAGGGGCCCCTTGATCCGGTCGGGATCGTAAAGGAACTGGAGGCCGCTTTGTCCCTTGGGGCAGAGCGTGCCTGCGTTGATGGGGTGCAGAGGGTTGCCTTCTATCTTGACGGCGCGCCCGTTGACCGTCTTCACCAGAATGCCGCAGCCAGCAGGACACTGGAGGCAAACATTGGGCACCCACTTCTCGACCTCGGCGGCCTGGACGCGGGACTTCCCCAGGGCCTCGAATATGGGGCGAGTCCCCCCGAACAGGCGGAGGGCTGCCACTCCCCCCACCGTGGCCCCGGAAGCCTTCAAGAAGGTCCTACGAGTTACCCTAATGCTCATGCTGAACCCCCTCCCTGGAGGAGTCAGTTCCATCTGTGAAATCCTTCTCAATCGCCCCATAGTGTAGGAGGCTGCCCTGCCGCGCGGAATCGTGTCGTCAAACGATTTGAGCTACACAAAAGGGCGTCCTTTCGGGCGCCCTTATACCAGGGAGAAGCCTACCCTGTCCCTGAGAAGGCTACCCTTCCAGATGTATCAGTCCGCGGCTCAGGGCGTACTTGACCAGGTCAACGCGGCTGTGAAGGCCCAGCTTCTGCATGATATTAGCGCGGTGGGTCTGTACCGTTGCCGGGCTCAGGTGAAGGATGTCTGCGATCTCCTGATTGGAACGACCCTCGGCCACCAGCCTCAGCACCTCGTTCTCCCTCACGGTCAGCTCCTCTATCACCCTTTTCCCCGAACTCAAGGAACCCCGGCTCAGGCGGTCCTGGATCAGCCATTTGGACACAGTAGGGTGTAGGTACACCCCCTCCTGGTGGACAGAGCGTATGGCTGTCATGAGTTCCACGGAGGTAGCGTCCTTCTTGAGCAGGTATCCAGCGGCACCCGCCTCCAGCATAGAGAAGAAGTAGTCCGGGCTCTCATGCACTGTGAGCCCCAGGACGCGGATCGTCTCGCTCCTGGCCCTGATCTGCCGAGCGGCCTCCAGACCGTTCATGTCCGGCATACTGATGTCCATGATGACCACATCAGGGTCCAGCTCTAGGGCTTTGGCAACGGCCTCCCGGCCATCTCGGGCCTCCCCTGCCACCTCCACCTCTGCCTCATCCTTCAGGATTCTGCGAATGCCATCGCGAACGACGGCGTGGTCATCTGCTATCAACACCCTGATCTTGCTACTCATGCCCAGAGCTCCTTTCAGACCGGGGAATTGTGAAGCTAACCCGCGTACCCCGCCCCGGACTGGAGTCCACGGTGAGGTTGCCACCCAGGAGGGCGGCCCTCTCACGCATGCCCAGAAGCCCCAGGCCAGCCCCGTGGCTGGGCAGGCCCGTGACAATCTGTGGGTCAAAACCCTGGCCGTCGTCCTCTATCTCCCCACTAATGGTCGAGTCGCCGAACCGGAGGGTAATGCGGACTTTGCTGGCCGCAGCGTGTTTGGCCACATTGTTGACGGCCTCCTGAGTGATTCGAAAGGCGGCTATCTCTATGGCAGGCGGCAGCCTGTCCGCCTGACCATCTACCGTCAGGTCGGTGTCAACCCCTCGGTCCGCCAGCCGCTGCTCCGCGTACCAACGGATGGCAGTAACGAACCCCAGGTCGTCCAGGGCCTGGGGCCGGAGCTCGGTGATGATCCTGTGGAGGCTCTCCATAGCCGCCCGCACCCCCTGCCGCAGCTCCTCGACATCCTGGGCACTTGGTCCGGCGTCCTTCACGCCCGCCAGGCGACGTTTCAAGTTGTCCACCTGGAATATCACTCCGGCAAGGGCCTGGGCAGGCTCATCGTGGATCTCCCGGGCCACCCGCTTCCGCTCCTCCTCCTGGGCACCGATGACCTTTTCCAGAAGCTCTGCGCGTACTCGCTCCTTCCTTTCCAGCTCCTCGTAGAGGGTAGCGTTGTCCAGCGCGATACCCACCTGATGGCCGATGGCGGTGAGAAGTCGCGTGCGGGCTTCGTCGAACTCCCCCGCTCCAGGAGACGCCACACCAAGGACACCGGCTACGCCGTCCCTGGACCACAGAGGCACAACGCTGTGGCTGCGGACAGGCGTCTCCACCCCCCCACCCACGCCGTTCAAGAGAGGGCAACTGGACGGCAGCGACGGGGTTCCCCTGCCTCGGTCCTCCGTGAACACCTCCAAGCAGCGACATGCTTCTCCGGGAGGGACTTTCGGACTATCCAGGCTCCGTAGCGGGATGCCTCGACATGCTGCCAGCTCCATGCGGCCTCCCGGCTTTCTGATGCAGACCCAGGCAAAAGACACCTGGGTCAGTTCCAGGAGGCGGTCCAGAGATGTATCCAAGACCTGCTGGCGCGCCAACTGCCGGCTGAGGGCATCGGCCATGGAGTTCAAAATCTCCAGCTCGGCATTGCGCTGGATGAGGCTCTCGCGGGAGCGAAGAAGGTCCTCAGTCATGGTGTTGAAGGCCTGGGCCAGCTCTCCCACTTCGTCTCCTGCATTCGCGGGCACCCTGGTGCTGAGGTCACCACTCCCGACCTTTCGGGCAGCGGCGGCAACGCGGCTGAGAGGCCGCGTAAGAAGGGATGACACCCCAAAGGAGAGGGCGACGGCGCCCAGGACAGCCACGCCAACCAGCAGACTGAGACGGGCCATGTAGCTCATGACCCGGCTCCTCAAGCCTGCCTCAGACATGCCGACCCGAATAACACCCCCCTGGCCACCCAGCACCGGTACGGCAATATCCAGGACGGCACCCTCTGTGGTCCTCAAGCTCCAGACGCTCGCCCGCTGTGCCGGGTCCCACCTGTTAGCCTCCACCAGGCCGGGAGGGACCCCTTCCTCAAAGGTGTGTACCCGCACCTCTCCCGAGGGTTCAACCAGGAAGATGTAACGGACGTCCTCGTTGTTCAGGAGGCTGTCATTGATGGCCTCATAGAGGGCGAATACGTCGTTGGTCAGGGAAGGGGCAGCGTTCCTCACAGCCAGATCCCTGGCAATGGCTATGCCACGGTTCTGCAAACGCTCCTTCAATATAGCGGTGAGGTCAAGCCCAGCCTGAAAAAGGGCCACGATCCCCAGGGTGAGGGTGAGGCCCACCAGAGCCAGGGAGATCCTGGTGCGGAGGCTGCGCCAGGAGAAGAGTCTGGCCAGTCGGCTCATGGCGCTCGCTGCATGCCTACAACCCGCGCCATGTCCCGGATGGAGTCGTAAGCACCGTCAGCAATAGGAGCAAACCGGTCAAACCGCAAATCGCCAAGTATCCGGCGTCCTTCCTCGTCATTGTCCATCTCTAGGAGAAGGGCCCGCAGGCGGGCTTTCAGAGACGGCTCCAGGCTAGGGCTTACTACTACCGGGTTGATGGCAAAGGGAGGCGACGTCCAGACGATCCTGGTCTTGGAGACCTCATCACTCCCCTGGGCCAGGGCATAGTCATAGACAAGGCTGTCCACCGAGGCGGCATCCACCAGCCGGCCCGCTACGGCCTTAATCGAGTTGTCGTGGCTATAGGTGAAGATGTACCTGCTGAAGAAGGTCTCGGGCGTTTCCCCCATCTGCTTGAGCTGATAGAGGGAGACGAGGCGGCCGGAGTTGGACAAGGGGTCTGTAAAGGCGAAGGTGCGTCCTCTTAGCTGTTGCCAGCTTGAGATAAGGCTGTCCTTTTGCGCGATGAGGTAGGAGTAGTAGACCATCTGGCCCCCGATGACGGGGGCCGCCACCAGCTCCATGTTGAACTCATCGCGGCCGTACACGTAGGCCCCGCTACACACTATGGCGACGGTGGCGTCCCCGGAGCGCACCAGGGAGTTGATCTCGGCATAGGTCTTGCCGCCCACAAACCTGGCTTCCAGGCCCAACCTCTCTCCCAGGTAGCGCGCGAAATCAGCATAGGCGTCGAAGGTAGACATGGGAGAGTTGACGGCAGCTACAGCAAGCACCAGACGGTCTGCTGAGAGGGACCTCTGGGTAGAAAAGGGAGTCGGCTGGGGCCCGGCGCCCAGGTCTATCTCCGGCCCACCGCCGCCAAGGCCACAGGCTGTGACCAGAAGCCAGAGCCCCAAAAGGCCACCAGCCCTACCCACCCACGCCCTTATGATGAGGCAGGGCCACAGCCAACTGGCTATCGGGCGCCCGGGCCCTTTCGACAACACCCCCTGCCCTCCCCTTGGCTGCCTCCACACCCCGCAAGTACACCCCAATTATATCTCCTATCTCAGGCCTGCTGCATACATCCTAGGAAGGACTAGACTACTCTTGAGAAGGTATTTCGCAAGCCACCGCGTGAAAACAGCGGCAACCTCTGGACCACCCTAACCCTGGACACCACCCCTCCGACCCGGGGACGTCTACTGCCCAGAGAGCGAGCTGGATACATGCGTTGGTGTATCGAGAGAGCCACCCTCCGTGTAGGCCAAGAAACCTTTATGTAAGGGATTGACGCCATATTCACAGCAGCAGATTATTCTGGATAGACACAGTCGAAATGCCAAGGGACGCCGTCAGCGAAATTAGTAACATATTGCCAGTGTGCTGCCGCAATACCTCTCGGAAGCCAATGGCCCAAGGGAACCAGGGCGATAAGGTCGGACAAGAGACAAGAGACAGGGGGTAAGGGACATGAAGGCTGTACGTAACGAGGTTGAACCTGAGCAGAGAGGCGCTGTGCCCAAGGCCCACGAAACGGAGAAGAAGCGGGAGGAGAGGCCTGAATGGGGCCCCCAGGACCGTGTCCTCATAGCCCTTGTCGTGGGCATCGTCATCGCCATGGTCCTGGCTTTCACTATAGTCCTGGCCCTGTACCGCTAGCTGGTCTACCCAGCGGCTGCCGCAACGGCTACCAGGCATTTCTTCCCTTTCAGTACGCAGCCTGCGCCAAGAGACGGCTGAGCTATCATGCTGGGCCCATATTTTTCGTACAGCCTGCCACCTAGCAAGGTCAAGAGATTGTAGACCGCCATCTCAGCCACAGGGCGCCTACCGTTCATCGACTTGTTCCTTGGCAGCGGAGGCACAGCGCCCTGAAGTTGCCTATCGGTGGGATCCCCGGGCAGCGGCGAGTCCCATCATTTTGGGGAATGTGTCCGCGACTAGGGTGCTGCCCCCCTTTTCTCCCTAGCCCGTGCTAGCTACTATACGTTGCCATATAATGGCTCTTAGGTGATAGTCAAGCAACAATGGGCGCAAAGAGTGCATAGGTCTAAGCTCGCTCATCGGGCAGAAACGTCACGTGGCAGAGCCTAGCGTCACCATCCTGGTCGTTGATGACCAGCCCGTTTTCTGCGGACTGGTGAGAGAGATGCTGGCCCCTTCCCCCGAGTTCCAGGTCGTGGGCGAGGCGCATGACGGCGGCGATGCACTGAGGCTTGTAGAGGAGTTGCAGCCGCAGGCTGTGCTACTGGACGTGGAGATGCCCGGCCTGCACGGTCTCAAGGTTGCCTCCGAGATTCACGTCCGTTTCCCCCATGTGAGCGTAGTCCTGATGAGCGCCTACCATCAGCGGGAGTATCGCGAGGCGGCGCTGCGTAGCGGGGCCTCCGATTTCATCCCCAAGATGGAGCTGTCGGTGGAGCGGCTCCGTCGGGCCTTCGGCCTCGAGAATCCTCCCTAGTCAGCCCCTTGCCGCACCGCCGCCCATCGGTCTAGGGCCTCCAAAGCGGTGACTGGGGGCTGTCCTGGCATTGCACCAAAAGGGACTGGACACTGCAATGCAGCTCACATTCCTTATCTGAAGATTTTGTGTTAGAATCTCCTGTGAGAACACATTTAAGGAGGGCGGTAGTGTTGAAGGGAAGTGGGCTGCGTACAGGAGTCCTGGGGACACTTTTGCTTCTGCTGTCCATTCTGGTTGTCGGAAGAGCACCCTCGGACGGGATTTCGAACAGTAACCTCGTCGAGGTCACGTTTGCCGAGAGCGAGAGCCACGTCGGCCCTGGGCCCCACCCTGAGGATGAATCAGACCACTACAAGCTGGTCCAAGGAGGCATCCGGTGGTTCAGCGGTTCCACGGTGGAGTACCAGATAAACAACACCACTGCTGCCCAGGCCGCCGCGGTGAACAGCGCCATAGCCACCATCGACGGGTTCATCACTACCCGCGCCTTCGCCCACGTACAAGGCACTACGCAGATCAACCCGTGCACTGGCCAGCCCAACTCCATTAGCTGGCTCGCGGGCGACGGGCCGGGAGGAGTCCTTGCTTTTACCGCCGTGTGCGTGGACACAAAGGCGAAGGAGATCCTCGGCTTTCGCATCGCCTTCGATTCCCTGGACACCTGGTCGACCTCCGGAGAAGCGGACAAGTTTGACGTGGAGAACGTGGCAGGCCATGAGATAGGCCATGTGGCAGGCCTGGAGCATGTGAACTCTCCGAAGGACGGCTGCCTCACAATGTATAAGTTCTCGGACCTTGGCGAGACTCAGAAGCGAACTCCAGGGTTTGGCGACAAGCTGGGCCTAGACAAGCTGTACACTACAGGCGATGTGACCCCCGGCCAGTGCGGGTCCTGAGTAGCCGAAGAAGCTTAGGCCTGTCTATAGCCTAGCGAGCGGCATTCACCAGGACCGCAGGCACCTGCTCAAAGTCCTCCCCTGCCGCGTGCTGCCTGTTCTCCAATGGCAAGACCACTTCTACTTTGGTGCCCAGTCCCAGGACTGACCCAACGGTCAGGGTCCCTTTGGCAGCACCGACGTAGTCGGCCATCATGCAGAGTCCCAGACCCTTGACAACCCTATCTGCATCGAAGCCGACCCCGTTGTCTTCAACGGACACGGCAAGGCTGCTGTCGGCAAGGTCCACCTGAATCCTGACCCGGCTGGCCCTGGCGTGTTTTGCCGCATTCGCCAAGGCTTCTTCAACTACCCTGTAGGCAATCAGAATCACATCCTCTCCTACCCCCTCCAGCCTGCCGTCCAGCTCCAGAGAACCGTCTCCTAAGAACATCTCTATGTCCAGGAGCCCCTCGAAACGGTTGGCCAGGGACTTCAGGGCCGGCACAAGTCCTACCTTAACAATAGATGGGTAGAGCTGGGCGCTGAGCACCCGCACGAACTCCTGGAGCCCTTGAATCTCGCCGCGGAACTCGCCGAGCTTGTTCCTCAAATCCGGGCTGTGAAGCTGGCTATCAAGCTGGCCGAGCCTATGCCATAGCACCAGCAGCCTGGTCTGGATGGGCCCATGCAGGGACGCCGATACCTGTCTCCTTACCGTCTCCTGAGTCTGGAACACCCTGTACCGCGAGCTCTCCAGCTCCAAAGTCCTGAGATGGCGGTCTGCCACCGCTGCTGCATAGTCACTGATGGTGTTGAGAAGCTTCAGGGCTTCGTCCGGCACCGAAGGCTTGTCCTTGAAGTAGAGGCCAACCGCACCGAGGAGTCGGTTCCCGACCAGCATGGGCAGGTAAACCGCTGTGGGGTGAACACCATTGCCGCCGCCGGCCTGGAGGCCTACCCCCCCAACGCCCCCAGCCCCCTTGATCACGGTGCGGGCACCGGAGGATAAGGCAGCAAGGTCAATATTGGACAGGCATAGCTCTGACAGCTTCCCAGTATGGTCCCAGGACCCCGTGTGGCACACAGCCCGAATGCCAGAGCTGGCTCCGTTGCTAAGGAACGCCACCGCCACCTGTGGACGGGCCAGCTCCTTAGCCCCGGCCAGCGCCTCGGCCAGGGAGGTCTCCAACGTAGGAGCACTATCAATGCGCAGGGCTACCCTCTGCAATAGGGTGAGCTGCTCTACATGGCGCCTCTTCTGTGCCAGCTCCTTGGCAGAGACCACGCACAGCCGGATGAAAGCCCACGGGACCGCCAAGGCGGGAACAAATACAAGGAACGCCAGGTTACTGCCATCGCTGAACGTGGTAGCCACCAGGAGAGCGCCCAGGCCCAGGGCTGCGTAGTAGAGGGACAACCAGCGGTGGTTCGAGGCCCAGACCTGAAGGACAGGCTGCCCACTGGTGGCACTGATTGCGCCTGAAACGGTGAGAGTGTTTACGAAGAAGTAGGCGAGGGCAGCCATCAAGGCAGGCAGTATGCTCCGGACAACGCCCTCCGGCGGCAGGCTCCCTCCCGCCGCGTAGTAAACGGCGGAGGCCGCAGCGACAGCCAAAGCAAGGGAGGCGAAGTTAAAGGCCACCTTCTTCCAGGGGCGCCGCACCGGGTAGAAGCCATGGAGAAGCACTGCGCCCGCATTGGTCAGCACCGCCGCCCCGGGCCCAAACCAGAGAAGGTTAAGGAAGGCAAAGGGGAAACTTAACGAAATGCTGCTGGGGCCGAAGAGAGACTGGGTGGCAAACTGTGCGAGTATGCCAATTGCTGCAAGAAGCCACATAGGGTGCTGCGACATCCAGGTACCCGGGAAGATCACCACAAAGGATAGTGCGGCGGTGCCCAGCCCGGCAGCCACAACCGCCCCTATATATAGCTGTGCCCAGTTGCTCCTGGAAACCCTACCAAGCACTGTCGTCATCTGAGCCCCTCCTACGGCAGACCAGGGAAGGAAGACCTCTCAGGCGCACGATTAAAGGCTACCAGGCCACCCGCTAGCCCGCGGCCCCCCCTGCTCCACGCCTGCGGAGCACACACCAAATACGGGTAGCCAGTGCTAGTCATGTGGCTATACGAGGAGAGCATAGTAATCTATGGCCCTCAGTCCCAGTAAACGTTGAGCGGACCTATGCTCCCCGGCGGGGGAGTCTTTCCCGGATGGGCAGGCTTTCCCGGCTGGGCAGCCATAGCGCTATCTGATGTAAGCGCCAGGATAAGAGACCATCACGAAAGCGACCAGAGCCAGCGGGACCAGTACCCTGAGCATCTTACGCCTCATCACTAAAGCCATCCTCCATACTGTGAGGTCAAGACCCGTTCAGCCTTAACACTGAAGCTTGATAGACGCTCCCGGACCGCAAGCCGCGGCCCGGGAGGTCAAGGGCGATGCCCAACGCTACTAGTCCCAGAATACGTTAGGCCCGCCTATCTCCTTCAGATGCTTGCCGCCGGCCAGCGCAGTATCAGAATCGAACGCGGCGTAGGTGACAAACAGCGCTACAACCAGGATCGCCAGAGCCAGAATCCAGTAACGCTTGTTATTCATTGTGTCCTACCTCCTTGTGAATAGGGACCCCTGCCCGACCCACTCGCTATTATCGCCCTCCATCCCAACCTGTTCAGGGTGCCAGCACCCAGCTTGTTTGGGAGTTTTCCCCGCTCACAAAGAGGTTGTTAGGGTGGACGGCAGGCCGGGTAAGGAGAGCAGTTACCACCAAGCCACCGGTGCTAAAGACCCACAGCGGCGAAAAGCCGCCATTTGTGCTGGCCCAGAGGGGTGGACCCGCTTCCGGGTAGTGCGATGGTATCACGCAGGAGAAAGCCTCAGGGCTTCCAGACAGGGCGCAGAATCACCACTGGCAGCTCCCGCTTTGTCCTCGTCTGGTACAACGTCAAGAGCGGGAGTTTTTCCACTAGCACGGGCCATAGAAAACGACGCTCCTCAGGTCGGGCCTCTTTTGCGCTGACAGCCTGCTTGATTCGCCCAATCTGAACCCAGGCCTGGGAGTTAAATTGCAGGTTCCAATACCATGCCGGATATAGCCCTACTCCGCGGTTGGAAGCTACAACAACAAGGTCTTCCCCTTGGCGAAAATAGACAACTGGAG
>JACPCK010000038.1 GCA_016179845.1 Chloroflexota bacterium
CCGGACCCTCCAGCTCTTGGTGTGTTGGCACCGAGGGCATCTGATCTTCTCTCCCATGCCACCATTCTCCCACAGGTGGCTCTTTTGCGACTATACCCAAAACAATTGGTAGGCACGAAACATGGTAATAAGATTCGACAAAGATCTAACCAGTTCTACAAAGCTTGAACCAGTGTCCCTGGAAGACCTCAAACTAAAGGAGTCATGGCTTCAGGACTTAGTCGCAAAGATGGCCCGAGATATTGTGGGCGAACCTCTGCTTGTAATCATGAGGGAGTTCAAGGGTTTCGGCACTAAGGAACGACCCGACATTCTTGCCATCGATAAGCAGGGTAGTCTTGTAATCATTGAACTAAAGCGAGGCCAAGCCACTGAGGATGCTGCGATCCAGGCTGTCAAATACGCCGCTTACTGCTTCAAACTGAAATCGCCAAACATCCTAAGTATGTTCGCTCAGTATGTAAGGGAGCAAGAAATCGCTCTTGAGGCGGAAGGTCCACGGGAAGCGATGATAGATTTCCTAGAAGGTTCGGAAGAGGCCCTAGATTCCCTTAATCGGAGACAGCGAATCATTTTGATCGCCGCTGGCTTTGACGAAAGGGTCTCTGCCGTAGCCAGTTGGCTGTCACTGAATCAGGTCAACATCCGTTGCATCAGTCTGAATGCGTACCGCGACCCTGCTGATCACCTTTTGTTGCATCCGGACCAATTCTTGCCCCCGCCTGAGATAACCACTTTCCTTCCCGGGCTCCCTGAGGCACCGACTACCGTCTTGGAGAAAGACGTCGAGGCAAACATTGTGGACCCGTTTGTGCGTGGCCTTGTCAGCGGTCTCAAACAGAAATTGGCGTCCCACCCCTTCGATGGCAATCAGGTGCAAGTTAATCAACGTAGTTACGACTTCCGTGTCCGGATGTTCGGCAAGAATCGGGCTGGATATTACTTTGCCAAACGCTGGCTGAGATTCTACTTGTATTCGCCAACGATGAGCGAGGTCGAGGCCGTGAACGCCAAAATCTCCGACAAGGAGTCAGTCAACCAAAAGGCCTATGATATAGGGTGAGATGTAAAAAACGCAGAGGATCTGAGCGTCCTGCTGACACTATTAGAAGCACGCTTCAAAAATAGAGGAGAACCGGCAGAGTCGTTCCCATCGGTCACCTGACTTGGGATGTTTAGGCCTAAAGTACTGCAGGTATTGCCCGGCTTAACCCCCATAAGCCGTCCAATACCTGCTACCGCGCCCAAAAGTATCGCAAGTATTGTTTAGCTTGCCTTTCGACAGGCTCACCATGAGTGGGGAAAAACCGCTCGCCCTGAGCTTGTCGATGGGTGAGTTGGTGGTCCACCAAGCTCGTCATTATGGAAGGCCCCTGCCCGGGCTCTTCAGGGGCGGGCTCTCTCACGATGGCATGGCGGGTTGCGTATTCTTCACCCTGCTGAAGCCTGGCATCCCGTCGGGCTTCTGGAAGGCGTCGCCTTAGCTGGCGCCTCGGAAGGCGATGGGAGAGCGGCGCTTGAACCCGTACTTGTGGGGGATATCCCAGGCAGAGTCCTTGCCGATGCCCAGGATGCGGGCGGAGTTCTCCCCCAGGAACCAGTCGACCTCCTCGCTGCTGAAGGTGATGCCGTAGCGGGCTGCCCTTTCGGGTAGCTTCTTCAGCCAGTCCACAAGCTCCTTATAGGAGAAGCCGGTGGCGCTGCCGAAGAGGTTCCTGCCGTGCATGGAGGGCCCGCTGTGGCTGTCGGTGCCGAAGAGCAGCTTGTGGGCCCCCACCACGTCGCGGGCGCGGGCCAGGAGGCGGATGACGGCCTCCTCGTCCATGGTGAAGCTGGGCAGCATCTTGGAGCCGTCGAATCCCCGCAGCCAGAAGTCCAACTGGAGGTAGGCGTTGATGTTGTTGCAGGCGGACCACAGGGCGTTCTCGAAGAAGTGCCGGATCGGCGCGCCGGCGTGGAGCATGACGATAGTCAGGTCGGGGAAGTCGCCGATGGCGTCGTCGACGTGGATGGGGTCAGAGAAGCGCATGCGGTTGTAGCCGCCGCCACTGGGCTGGGTGCAGATAGCCGCGGGCACGCCAAGCTCCAGGGCCCTGTCCAGGAGCTGGTACACCTCTTCCTGCCAGGGGTAGTACCCGGTCTTGGGGATGAGCTTGAGCCCCCTGAGGCCGTGCTCTTTGATCCCCCTCGTGAAGATATCGACGGCGCCGGGGCGCCTGGGGTCCGGGCCGGCGAAGCCGAAGATGCGCCCCGGGTACTTCTTCTGAAGCTCGGAGAGGTGCTGGTGCTTCTCTTCGATCTGGATGTCAGAATGGGAGCCCCACGAGAAGTCGTAGTCGACGGGCAGGGCCACAGAGGCGTCAACGCCAGCCTCGTCCATGTCCTGAACGGTCCATTTGCCCTCAGGGTCGGCGATACGAAGGCCCTGGCGGGGGTAAAGGGTCTGAGGGTCTCTGAGGAAGGGGGGCTTCATTGTGCCCTTTCGGCCACCGTAGGCCCACATCATGCAAACGTGCCAGGTCTGCTGCCAGGGGTAGTACTTCCTGTCTGCGGTCTCGTTGGTGATGTGCTTGTGGAAATCTATCACTCTCGCCATCGGCTGACCTCCTGCTGGTAGTTCTAGGGGAACACGGCAAGTCTACCGATGCGCCTAGGGCAACGTCAAGGGCACCGGGGATGCGAGTCCCCATTCGCCCGAACGAATCGCGGTCTCTTGGTCAGCGCTGTGGCACCGGCGTTTTGACACCTAGCTGATGGGATGATAACATCGGCCTAGGAGGTGGGTAGCTGTTCCGGCCCCTTGGGTGATTGCCGTTCAGCGGGGGTCGGGTGAGAGTGAGCGATGCCGGAGAGCAAGGCCTTCCTCTATCTGGGTCTTCTGGCCCTGTGCCTGTTACTTTCTGCTTTCTTCTCCAGCTCGGAAGTGGCCTTCATCTCTCTTCAGAAGTTTCGGCTCCGCCACTTGGTGGAGAAGAAGGTGCCGAGGGCCTCCCGCGTCGCCCGTCTGGCCGAGCACCCAGAGCGCCTGCTGCCCATAATCCTTCTGGGCAACACCCTGGTCAACACGGCCATAGCCTCGATAGCTACCATCGTAGCTGTCTCTCTCCTGAAGTCTGAGCAGACGGCCATCATCGCCTCTACCGCTGGGGCCACGGTGCTGGTGCTGGTTCTGGGAGAGACCGTGCCGAAGATGGTAGCGGCACGGCAGCCGGAAAGGCTGGCTCTATTTTTTGTACCCGTAGTGGAGGCCTTGGAGCGCCTCTTGTGGCCCCTGGCAGTCCTCCTCCAGTGGCTGGCCGGGCGGTTGGCCCGCTCCCTAGGTGGGGGAGATACCCGTGCCGCTATAACGGAGGAGGAGATAAAGACTCTCATATTGGTGGGGAGGGAGTCGGGGGCTGTAGAGCATCATGAGGCCGTCATGATGGAGAAGGTGCTGGAGGCCACCGATAGGCCGGTGCGGGAGGTGATGGTGCCCAGGACGGAGAGCGTGTTCCTGGAGAAGGGGACGAGCCTCAAGGAGTTCTTCGACCTCTACCGTGGAAAACCCTATTCTCGCTACCCCGTCTTTGAAGGGACATTGGACAATGTTGTGGGGGTGCTCTCGGTAGGGGACATCCTCAGGGGTCTGGCGGATGGCCTGCTCCAGGGTGGCGACGACGTGACCAAGCTTGCCCAGCCGGCCCTCTTTACGCCGGAGACCAAGGCCGCGGGCGATCTGATGGTCGAGCTGAGGGAAACGCAGCACCGTATGGTGGTGGTGGTCGATGAGTTTGGAGGGGTGGCCGGGCTCGTCACCCTGAGGCAGCTAACAGAGGAGATCGTTGGGCGCATCAAGGAAGGGGCCCATGAAGTGCCTGAGGTTGTCCGGATAGCCCCGACGACCTATCAGGTGGCCGGCGGGATGTCGGTGGAAGAGGTGAACGAGCAATTGGGCCTTCGCATCCCGGAAGGGGAAGACTATGACACTCTGGCCGGGTTTATCCTTCACTCTTTGGGACGGGTGCCCACGGTGGGGCAGCAGTTGACTATGGACTCTCTACGTCTGGTAGTGTCGGCCATGCGGGGCGTGAAGATTGAGCGGGTCATGTTGATAAAGGGCCCTCACGCTCCTCCAGACCGGAAACAATGGAGCCCCGAGTAACATTGCGCCTCATTCTAGTCCGACACGGGGAGACGCGACTCAACCGGGAAGGGAGGGCCCAGGGGCGGACATCGGAAGGGCTCAATCCCACGGGACGGCGGCAAGCCCTGGACCTGGCCAGGGCCCTTCGGAAAGAGCCGGTCGATACACTGTATTCCAGCCCGCTTCCCCGTGCCCTGGAGACAGCCCGGATCATAGGCCGGGCCATTGGACTCCCAGTCCGGGCCAGCAAGAGCCTCATGGAGTTGGACATGGGGGAGCTGGACGGCTTAACTATGCAAGCCCTGCATGGGCGGTACCCTGACCTGATGGAGAGGTGGCGGCTGGACCCGGCCTCGGCCTCGATGCCAGGCGGAGAGACCCTGGCTAATGTGCAGCGGCGGGCCTGGAGCTGGGTCTTGAGGGTCCTGAGGAAGCACCAGGGCGCGACAGCGGTCGCTGTGACCCATAACTTTGTTATTCAGGCTCTCCTCTGTAAGGCCCTGGGGACGCCACTGAGTCAGTTCCGGCGCTTCCGTGTCGACGTGGGCAGTATGACAATCGTAAGGCTGGACAAGGAAAGCCGCGGGACGCGGGCTGTTATGCTGGGCCTCAACTCTACGCCCCCTACAGAGCCGCGAGCGGCCAGGACGTGAACAGGGCCTCGCCCGCCGCCACACTGAGGCGTCGCCTCGCCCGAGAGGTGAGCCGGGTCCTGCAGGAGGTGGACGTGCCGGGCAGGGTCCTTCTGGTGGCTGTGTCTGGCGGGCCTGACTCCCTGTGCCTGCTGCACCTCCTTGACGGGCTCAAAGAGGCTCTAAAGATTAGCCTGGCTGTGGCCCATCTTGACCACTCCCTGCGCCCCGAATCGCCCCAGGAGGCTGCCTTTGTGCTTGATGCGGCCCGTAGACTGGGCTTGGAGGCCTTTGTAGAGAGGGCTGATGTAGCCTCCTATCGGCGTGCCAATCGTCTGTCTCTAGAAGATGCTGCCCGCCGGCTCCGCTACGATTTCCTGGCCCGGACAGCGCATAGAATAGGCGCCCATGCTGTAGCCGTGGCGCACACTGCCGATGACCAAGCCGAGACCGTGCTGATGAACATATTGCGCGGCGCAGGGCTTCGGGGCTTGAAAGGGATGAGCGCCGTTTCTCAGTACCGTACAGGGCAGGACCGTCAGGTGACCCTGGTGAGGCCCCTCCTGGGGGTCCGCCGGTCGGACACAGAGGAGTTCTGCCGGTTGGCAGGGCTCAGCCCTGTAATAGACCCCTCCAACCTCTCGCTTGCCATTGTGCGTAACAGGATCCGTTGGCAGGTTCTGCCTGTGCTGAGGGAGCTCAACCCGAATGTAAATGAGGCCCTGCTGAGACTGGCCTCGAGCGCGGGGGACGACGCGAGCTTCATCGAAGCCGCTGTAGACCAGGAGTGGCGGCGGCTGGCCCGTCAGGATGAAGGCGCTATCACGATCGACCGGGCCGGCCTCCGTCAGATACACCGGTCTCTTCAACGCCATCTCCTTCGGCGGGCCTTTGAGGTGCTGACAGGAAGTGCAGAGGGGCTGGAGCTGAGCCATATGGAATCGATGGCGTGTCTGGCCCGCGGAACGGAGAGATACACGCTGGACCTGCCGTGCAACTCTATCTTTGAGGCCGAGGGTCCCCACGTGGTGCTACGTCACAAAGGGCCCTTGAGAGAGCAAGCAAAGGTGTTTCGGGAGCAGCACCCTATAGCTGTGCCCGGCGAGACCGCCCTGGAGGGCTGGCGGGTGAGGTGTGACCTTGTGCCCCCTGACGCAGCGGGCCAGTCCAGCGAATACGTCTCCTACCTGGACTACGAGGCCTTGGACGGCTCCTTGGCCGTGAGAGGGCGCAGGCGTGGCGACAGGTTCCAGCCCCTGGGCATGGAGCAGACCAAGAGGCTCCAGGACTTCCTGGTGGATCAGAAGGTTCCTGCCTCAGTAAGGGACGGAGTGCCTCTGCTGGTGTCGCCGCGGGGGATCGCCTGGGTGGTGGGGTATCGCATCGCCCACTGGGCCAGGATAAGGCCAGAGACCGGGCGGGTCCTCCGGGTCCAGTTCACGCCCACCTTGTAGAAGGCCTGAATGCCTTCAGGGGGACCCGGCGGCTGCCTGGCCAGTTCTAGTGACCAACTGAACGCCCAGAATCTTCTCCATGTGCTTCAGGGCCCAGCGGTGGGCCTCCGGATCGAAGCTGGCCACGCAGTCGATGGGCACCTCAACGGGATACAGGCGGTTGCGGGCGTCGGCTGCCGTGTGGAGGACACAGATGTCGGTGCAGACGCCGCAGAGGGTGAGCCTGTCGGCCCTGACGTCCTGGAGCATGCGGTCCAGCTCTGTCCCGTAGAAGGCGCTGTACCGCTGCTTGTCCAGGCGGACCCCAGGGTAGGAAGCCAGCTCGGGAACTATCTCGCTCTCGACGGTCCCACTGATGCAGTGAGGAGGGAACATCTGGAACTCAGGGTCATCCGGCGAATGGGTGTCACAGATGAAGAAGGCCCTGGACCCCCGTGCCAGCTCCCGCTCCAGAAGGCTCTGGACGCTGGGGATCGTCTTGCGGGCCTCCTCCCCACAGAACAGAGGGTATCCCGGCTCCAGGAACCCTCTGAGCGTGTCTATCACCAGCACCGCGTTTGCCATGCCTGCCACCTCTCCCTCCACGGCAGGGGGGCCTCGGCTCTGAGATCCATCAAATCTTGGCCCTGATGCCCTCTCCTAAGATATAATACTTGAAAAGGGAGAACCTTGGGAGTTGAAGATGCCCATATACGAGTACCGTTGTTCGAAATGTGGTCACGCTTTTGAGCAGCGCCGCTCCTTCAAGGAGGCTGATGCTCCTGCTGCATGCCCCGAGTGCCAGGGCCAGGCCGAGAGGCTTCTGTCGGTTTTCGCCGCCAAGCAGGGAGTCTGGGTGCGCCCAACCCTGAGCTCTGCCTTCCGCAAGGGGGAGGAGAAGCCTGCCCAGGAGGGAAAGCCCTCAGGCTCCCCCTGGGTCACCAGGATCCTGGAGTAGGAGCCTGCCAGGCGGCAGAGAGACGGCCCAGCCTAGTACTGCCATCCGGCGAACTGGAACTCGCCCAGGTCTACTGGCGAGGTGCTGCCCTGTACGTTCTTGACAGTAAAGGCCATCTCCTTGACCCACAGGCCGTCTAGAGTTGCAGAGAGAGTGAGGGCCACGTCATCAAACCGCTCCCTCAAGGGAGAGGTCTCGCTGGCGTTGCACCGCTCGGTCGTCGAGCCGTCGGACCACAGCAGAAGCAGGCAGGGCTGCACTCCTCCTGCCGATGGGGGGATGGCCCAGGTCTGGGGCTCGATAGAGTTGAATCCCTGGGCCGGCTTGAAGGTGGACACAGTCGTCTGGCCGGCCTGATAGGGCTGCCCTCCGGGGTTGAGGGCCTTGCGGAAGAGGGTCCCGAGGGGTCTGGCCGCGGTCTCTGGCCCCACGGTGACGCCGCCGGAGACGCGCAGGCTGCCGCTGTTGCCGTCGAAGCTGGCTATCTCCGTGCCCTCATTGTTTTGGACAGACATGCTGTGGGGCACCTCGTCTCCAGGCCCGGCGCCTGTCGTCGTCTGCAGGGTCATGGCTCTAGGAGCGGAGGCCCGGCTGGCTGTATCCCACCCCATGCCTACGAGTTTAAGGGCGAGGGAGGGCCACTGGGCTTGGGCTGTGGCCTCCAGGTTTCCAGGGTAGACCTGGACGGTCCGGTTGTCGGCGTCGATGGCAAAGAGCCGAATCGATTGGGCGGGCCTTTCGACAGAAAAATAGTTGCTGCGGAACCGCCAGTCGGAGTAGCCGCCGTCGGTCGCCACGCGCAGGGACATGGGGCGGGATGCAGCGCCCAAGGGGTCAACAAAGTCCAGGTTAAACTCCGTATAGTCGCCGCCCGTCGGCTCGCGATAGCGGGCTTCGAAGGCCAGGTATAGGGAGTGGTAGGTGTCGTCTTCTCGGTCCCCTGCGCCGGTGACGTTGTAGCCGATGTAGAGGATGTCGTTCAAAATGCCGCTGAACTCGGCGCTGTCCGCGTGTACGCTGAACCGCCTGCCCTGGGCCGAAAGCGGGCTCAGGGTCTCCAGCTTGATGGCTCCCTCAACACGGCCCGGCACGCCCACGGTCAGCCCTGTAGCCGAGAGGGCCTGGGCCACTCTGGTATCGATGGGAGTTGGCGTCCCACCGGGGAGGGAGGCTGGTGTCGGCGCAGGAGGACGGGCGGTAGTGGGGGAGGGCGTAGGGATAACCGCCAGGGGAGCCGAAGTGGGAGTTCGCCGCGGTGTAGCAGCGGGGCTGGGCGTCGGGGTCCGGTACTGGATCTGGAGCGCCTCAGGCGTGCACAATCGTCCTGAAAAGTAGGCAACTGCTATGAATAGGCCGAGGGCAGCTACAAGAGCCACCCGGGGCCTCGTGAAAAACCTGCGCGCTATTTCGAGAGCCGCCCGGACCCACGTGAGCAATCTGAGCACCATCTTGGGCCTCCTTCATGGTAGGTGTGGCATCATCACAAGAGTTTTAGGGGCACCATCGGCCTATGACCAACTGGTTCCGCCCTAGTGCCCTGTCTTGGAAAAACGTTGAATAAGTCGTAGCCAATCAGGGTGCAGGAGCGGAGCCCCTGCCAGGGGTCTGGGGGTGTCCCCCAGGTTTCTCTTTTCCCCCTCTCCTGCTGGAGAGAGCCTGTCCTGAGCGAAGTCGAAGGAGGGCCCAGGGGGTGAGGTATCTGTCTCCAGAGAGGACGTGATTTCTCGGGAGGCAGCGTCCACTTTTGTAAAGAACTAAGGGGACTCCACACTAGCAGTGCGTCCGGGCCACTTAACAAGAATAGTGGCAATCTACATCACCTCAGCGGGCTCGCCGCGGTGAACAAGGCTATGAGAAGTCCCAGCAGTACGAATGGGTCCCGCAGAAGGAGCCCCGGAGTCAGTAGCTCCAATAGGAAGTAGCTGACCAGCAGGCAGACCACAGCCGTGACCACCAGAAGGGGGCCCCTCTTTCGGTTGGTGGCCAGGCTGATGGCCTCCCCAAGGAGGGAGCCCAGGAGGATCAGCCCGATGGGCACTATCCAGACCATGAAGGGAATGGGCCAAAGCAGGCGTAAGACCAGGCCAGCCAGGCCCCCCGTGGCGAGGGCGGTTCCCAGGCCTGCCAGGGCTCCGCGCAGGAAGTAGGGGGCGGTAAGCTCATAGGTTGGGATGCGCCGAAGGCCGGCGCACCCCCGGCAGCGGGCCCCTACGGGGGTCTGCACCAGACACCTGGGGCAGATGGGCTTATCGCACTTGCTGCAGGTAAGGACGGTCTCGATTCCCGGGTGGGTTGCACACTCCAAATGTACTACACCTCTATCTGAGGTCTTCCTCGCCTCTCTGGCGAGCTATCCACTCTTTTCGATCTCTTACGTCCCTGTCAAGGAGGAGCCGGTAGAGGATCACGCGGTAAGTGGGCTCTGTGGCAACTGGTCGCTCCCAGTTTCCCATCAGGCGCTTTGCCGCCAGGAGCACGGTGAGGGAGAGGGCGAAGAGGGTCTCCTGGCCTGGGCGACCCAGGACGAGAGGCCACAAGGGCATGAGGTAGAACCCGGCGCCTACCCAGAAGCCGGCGCTCCGGAACCGGAGCCAACCGAGAAGGGCCACAAGACTGAATCCTGCCCCCGGTACCCAGTGGCCCAGCGTGGACATGGCCAGCATGACGCCTATGGCCGTAGCTACTCCTCGCCCGCCTCTAAAGCCTATGAAAGGGGACCAGGCGTGACCGGCGACTGCGGCCAGCCCTGGGATGGCGGCTCCCCAGAAGGGGAGGCCGAAGACCTTGGCAGCCAATAGGGGGGGCAATGTACCTTTTACCAGGCAGTCGAAGGTCCCAACTGCCAGCCCTACTGGTACACCGAAGTGGACCATGATGTTGGAGGCTCCTACGTTCCCGGAGCCGCGGCGGCGAATATCCATTCCCCCAAGGGCCTTGCCGACGATGAAGGCCGATGGAATGGAGCCGAGGAGATAGCCGATGAGGGTAGCCACGAGCCAGGCGATTGTATCAGGCAAGGAGTCCGCTCCTTTGCCGGGTATTAAGGTTTTGCTGTAAGGAGCAAGAGGAAGCCAAGGCTACTTTGGCAGAGGTTTCTCGGTCCTGGCCAGGCCTATGAGGCGTCGGGCCTGCTCCAGGGGGGGGCCGACCTGCCCCGGCTCGATCTCGCCCGGGGTCCCCAGGGCGTGATAGTCGCTGCCGCCCAGGGCCAGAAGACCAAGAAGGGCAGCCTGAGCGCGAAGGGCCTTGACCGTCTCTGGAGTATGGTCGCCGTAGTAGACTTCCATACCCATAAGCCCGGCCTGCTTCAGCTTCGGCAGCACCTCCTGGAGGACGTTGACGTAGGCTGGGTGGGCCAGAACGGGGACTCCCTGATGCTCAAGGACGAAGCCTACCGCCTCCTCAGGGGTGAGCTTCTCCCTCTCCACGTAGGCTGGCCCGTTTCGCCCAATATACTTGGCGAAGGCGTCCTGGGGCAGGGCTATATACCCCTTCTCCACCATGGCCTGAGCGATATGGGGGCGGCCTATGGCGCCATCGCCGGCCAACTCCTTGACCCGCTCCCACTCCAGGGGGAGCCCCTGGTCTGTCAGCTTTTGCACCATCCCCCTTGCTCGGATCTCTCTGGCCTGCCGGAAGCCGACCAGGGCCCTCTGAAACCTGGGGCTGTCATAGGCAACGAAGTAGCCAAGTATGTGGACCTCGCTGCCAGGGATGTCGGTGGAGAGCTCTACCCCGGGGATGACGGTCAGCTCCGGGTGGGCCGTGGCCTCCTTCAGGGCTGGCGCCAGGCCCTCGGTGGAGTCGTGGTCGGTGATGGCTATGATACGCAGGCCCCTGGAGACGACCAGCCGGACAAGCTCTGAGGGATGGAGACGTCCATCGGAAGCGGTCGTATGCAGGTGGAGGTCTACTCTGGCGGCCATGGCCCTCAGACAACGGTGTCAAGGCGCTGGATTGCCCTGGCCTTGCCGGTGCTCTCGTCGATCTCTATGAGAACCGAGTTGAACTGCACGGGGCCCCCGTGCACATTGAGACGCCGGGGAGTCTGGGAGATGAAACGTTGCAAAACGTCCTGAGGGCTGTAGCCGATGACGGAGTTGAGGGGGCCCACCATGCCGGCGTCGCTAGCATAGGCCGTTCCCCTGGGCAGGATGCGAACGTCGGCCGTAGGGACGTGGGTATGGGTGCCAATGACGGCGCTGACCCGTCCGTCCAGGTGCCAGCCCATGGCATATTTTTCCGAGGTGGCCTCAGCGTGGAAATCCACCACGATAACCTTGGGCAGGTCTTTCATATCTGACAGGAGGCTATCCATAGCCCGGAAAGGGCAATCCAGGGTGTTCATAAAGACACGCCCGATGAGGTTGACCACCAGGGTCTTCCCCACTCTGATGTAGCCCCGCCCTGGCACCCCTGGCGGGTAGTTGAGGGGGCGCAGGAGGGGCACCTCCTTGTCCAGATAGGCGATTATCTCCTTCTGGTCCCAGACGTGGTTTCCCGTGGTGACCACGTCGGCGCCTGCCTCCAGCAGCTCTTGGGCTGTTTCTACCGTAAGGCCAAAGCCGCCTGCTATATTCTCACCGTTGACGATGGCAAGATCAACCAGATGGTCACGCCTGAGCTGGGGTAAGAGGGTCTGAAGGGCCCGTCGACCGGGCTTGCCGACCACATCTCCCACTAGCAGTACGCGCACTCGACCTCCCCTCTGCTGCTAGCCGAACGGTGTTGGGGGAGTGGCGCTGCTCCCCCAAGCATCGTTACTTTGCGAACTCTACCGCCCGGGTCTCCCTTACCACAATTACCTTGATCTGACCGGGGTAGACCACGGACTCCTCGATCTTCTTGGCGATGTCTCTGGCCATCTTGGCGGCGAGGGTGTCGTCCACCTCATCAGGTTTCACCATGACGCGGACCTCGCGCCCTGCCTGGATGGCATAACACTTCTCGATGCCGGGGAAGGCGTTGGCCGCTGCCTCCAGGGCCTCCAGGCGCTTAACATAATGCTCCAGGGTGTCTTTGCGTACTCCCGGCCTGGCGGCGCTGATGGCGTCTGCAGCGGCCACCAGGAAGGCTTCCACAGAGCCCGCTTCGTCGTCGTGGTGCTCCATTATGGCCTGGCGGATCTTGTCCGGGATGGCGTACTTGGCAGCGATATCGCCGCCGATCTCGGCGTGGGGACCCTCCACCTCGTGGCTCAAGGCCTTGCCAATATCGTGCAGGAGCCCTGAGGTCTTGGTGACCACTAGGTCGGCCCCTATCTCAGAGGCCATCATGCCGCTGAGGAGTGAGACCTCAACGCAGTGGTTGAGCACGTTTTCACCGTAGCTGTACCGATACTTGAGACGGCCCAGGAGCTTGACGAGCTCAGGGTGTAGACCCTGCACGCCGGCATCGAAGACCGCTTTCTCGCCCGCTTGCCTGATATTCTCCTCCACCTCTGCCCGTGCTTTCTCCACCATGTCTTCAACACGTGCAGGGTGAATTCGACCGTCCGTTATGAGCTTCTGCAGGGCTATCTTTGCAATCTCACGCCGAACCGGATCAAAGCATGAGACGGTCACTGCCTCAGGGGTGTCGTCGATGATCAGGTCAACCCCCGTGGCCTGCTCAATGGCTCGGATATTCCGTCCTTCGCGGCCGATGAGACGGCCTTTCATCTCATCGTTAGGTAGGGGCACCACCGAAGTGGTGGTCTCAGAGACCACGTCAGCAGCCAGCCTTTGAATGGCCAGAGCGATGATCTTCCGGGCTTTCTGGTCGGCCTCGTCCTTGGCCTGCTGGAGCATGTCCCTGTAACGGCGGGCCAGCTCATGTTGTATTTCTACCTCGGCCTTCCGGAGAATGCTCTCTTTGGCCTCGTTCTGGGTCAGGCCAGCAATCCGCTCCAGCTCTTTTAGCTCTTTCTCCCTAAGCTCCCGGCTCTCTGCCTGGACGACCTCCAGCTCTCGCTCCTTAGTGCCTATCTCCTTCTCCCGGCGCTCCAGGCTTTCAACTCGCCTGTCCAGGCCTGCCTCCCGTCCCTGAAGGCGTCGCTCCTGGCGTTGGACCTCGCTTCGCCGCTCTCTCAGCTCTGCCTCGGCCGAGGAGCGCAACCTCAGGCCTTCTTCCTTGGCGTCCAGGAGCTGTGATTTGGCCTTTTCCCGGGCCTCTCCCAGTATGCGCTCTGCCTCAGCCTTGGCCTGGGAGAGTCCTTTCTTGGTCCGGTACCACTGGAGAAGAAGACTGGCTCCTACCCCTACACCCAGGGCCGCTAGGACGGAGAGGGGAAGTACTATGTTCACAGTCCACCTTCCTTCCGTCCTATTAAGGTTCTGACCCTGTCTTGGTCGGGTCTGTCTCTATCCTATCTGCGGCTCACCGCTATGTCAAGCTCACCTAGCAGGCCTGGCTTCAGCCTCTCTAAGAGAAGTGATCCAACCCTGAGAAAGAGCGGGAAAGGGGAGGCGCAGCCCAGAACTCGCTACCCCTGGACAGCGTTAGGTATGTGTTCCAGATAGGGGCCCTGCCCTTCGGGCATCAGCTCCAGGGTGATGAGGTCCACTCGCCACGGAGCATTGTCCAGCCCCCGCTCCTGGAGGAACCACTGGGCCGACTCCAGGAGGTGACGACGCTTGGCGGCCGTTATCGACTCCTGGGGCCGGCCGAAGGTGCGGCTCCGGCGGCTGCGCACCTCCACGAAGATCACAGTGGGGCCGTCCTGGGCCACTATGTCCAACTCTCCTCCTGGGGTGCGCACATTTCTCCCCAGGATCACAAGGCCCTGGCGCTCCAGGAAGCGCTGCGCCATCTCCTCTCCAAGCTGGCCCAAACGGACCCTGGCCCTTGTGGCCCATGAAGAGCTGCCCTTCGGCTCTGTGCCCCTGCCTGAGGCAGCACCTGCGGCTCTGGGAGGGCCCGGCTTCCTCTTTCCGCCAGTGTTAGCCACGGGTCTCGCCCAGCAACTCTGCTACGGGCCGGAAGCTCCGACGGTGGATAGGCGAGGGTCCCAGCTTTCTGAGGGCTTCCATGTGGGAGGGTGTGGGATAGCCCTTGTGCTGGGCAAAGCCGTAGCCCGGGTACAGGGAGTCCAACACCCGCATGGTCCTGTCTCTTGTCACCTTGGCCACAATGGAGGCGGCCGCAATGGACAGGCACAGGGCATCCCCATGGATGATGGCCTTGAAGGGGATGCCGGCTTCCTCAAGATGCACCGCGTCAATGAGGAGGTAGTCCGGCGCCACGGCAAGGGAGTCCTTGGCCCGAAGCATGGCCAGTCGGTTGGCCGCGCTGATTCCCAAGGCGTCGATCTCCTGGGGCTGGACCACACCAATGCCCGTGGCCACGGCGGCCTGGACTATGGGGCCAAAGAGCCGTTCCCTCCCCTTCTCCGAGAGCTCCTTGGAGTCCCGCACCTTGGAGAGCCACGAGGCCCTCAGGTCAGACGGCAGGATCACCGCCGCAGCCACCAGGGGGCCGGCCAGGGGGCCACGCCCGACCTCGTCGAGGCCGGCCACCCTGAGAAAGCCCCGCCTCTGGAGCGCCCTCTCCTCGCGGCGTGTGGGAGCCATAGGACTCCTAAAGGGTGAACTTGTTCTTCAGAAGCCCCACCAGGTAGTCGATCTGGCCCTGATGATGGGCCTCGTGGGTGATGATGGACTGGAGGGCGTTGGCCACGGTGTAGTCGGGGCGATTGGGCCTTACGGGCTCGGTAAACCGGCTCACGCTGAGGCCCTTGAGGACCTGGAGCCCGCTATTGCGAACGGCCTCTCCGTAGGCGAGGAGTGTTTCCGCCGGCGGGCATTGGAAGTCAGCCACCTGCTCCGCCGTCCAGTTGGTGCCCCATCCTGCTGCCGGCGCGGGCATTCTGGCAGCCCATCCCTCCTTCTCCCACACCTCCGCAAGTCTCTCGATGGAGCGGTGGAAGAAAACGTCTTCCGTACGGACGATGTGGAAGAATACGAAGCCGACGGGATTGGCCTGGGGGCCTGGCCGCCAGCTCAGCTCGTCCTGGGCAAGCCCGCGGATCAGCTCCACAGTCCTGTTGCGATTTCGGGATATGGAATCCTCTATGAACGGCTTGATGTCCATGTTAGCTCCTTTTCCTAAGACTGGACGGTCTGCGAGCCGGCTGCCATGGCCTCTCCAACCATGCCTGCCGGAGGGCCTACACCCTCAATAATGCCGCCGCCAAGAACCTCCGGCCCCTGGTAGAAGACCACGGCCTGTCCCGGGGTTATGGCCCTCTGCGGCTCCTGAAACCGAACCTCGGCGCTGGCACCATTAGGGAAGACCAGGCCTGGCGCCTCAGTGGAGCGGTAGCGAATGCGGGCTGAGACCCTTACGGGAGTGGTAGGTGGTGGCCCTGCTATCCAGTTCACGGAGGAGGCCCAGAGGGTGGTTGAGAGGAGGGCAGCCTGAGGGCCCACTGTCACCCTGCTCTGCTCAGCGTCAATGTCAATAACGTAGAGAGGCTCCCTGGAGGCCAACCCCAGCCCGTGGCGCTGGCCTAT
Organism: Chloroflexota bacterium; assembly: GCA_016179845.1. Taxonomy (GTDB): domain Bacteria; phylum Chloroflexota; class Dehalococcoidia; order Lucifugimonadales; family JACPCK01; genus JACPCK01. Next base: position 15,639 of record JACPCK010000038.1, read on the forward strand.
AGTAAAACCATAGATACCCTGGTGATAGCCAAGCACCCTGCCCTCCAGGTCCACGATGGGGCCTGGAGCCCGTGGCAGGCGCTCCTCCAGGAAGGCCCTGTAGTTGCCGTCAGGCACAAAGCAGATCTCCTGGCTATCGGGCTTGTCAGCCACTGGAAGGCCGGCAAGGCGTGCCATGCGCCGTGTTTCAGCCTTGGTGTAGGAGCCCACCGGCAGGAGGATCCGCGCCAGTTGCCTCTGGGTAAGCTGAAAAAGGACGTAGGACTGGTCCTTCAGGGGGTCGGCCCCCTTCAGGAGACGCCACGCACCGTCGTCCCCCAGGGCCCGCTGGGCGTAGTGGCCGGTGGCGATGTAATCAGCCTGGAAGACCTGGGCCTGCTCCAGAAGGAAAGAGAATTTGAGCTTGTCATTGCAGGCCAGGCATGGGTACGGCGTGCGGCCCCTGCGATACTCCTGGACGAAGTAGTCCACCACGAACTCACGAAACTCCCGTTCGAAGTTCATGAAGTAGTGGGGAGTGCCGATGATCTGGCACACGCGGCGGGCATCGTCCACATCCTCAATGGAGCAGCAGCTCCGGCTCAGGCGCGGGGCGTCGGGCCGGTACAGGGTCCAGAGCCGCATGGTGACGCCGATGACCTGGAACCCGGCCTCCTTCAACAGGTAGGCAGCGACGGCGGAGTCCACCCCGCCGCTCATGGCAACCGCAACCAGACCTTTTGACATCCCTCAAGCCTCTTCTTCGAGCGATACGTTACCATAAGGTACATAAAGGGGCAACGAATCGCTCAGGGATTCTGTTACCCGACTGGGCTGGGCTTTATAATAAGCATACGATGGTAGACACGTTGGAGGCAGGTCGAAGGGCCGTGGAGCTGGCCTCTGACAAGCTGGCCGCCGACATCGTACTGCTGGACCTGCGCGGCATCCCCGCCTTCACTGACTTCTTCGTCATCATGACGGCGGAGGCCAACCGGCAGATAGAGGCCATAGCTGAGGACATGGCCAAGTCCCTGAAGCAGATGGGCCTGCCGATGCATCACCGGGAAGGCCAGCCCGACTCGGGCTGGGTCCTGCTGGACTTCGGCGGCCTGGTCGTACACATATTCGGCGAGGCCCAGAGAGAGCTGTACGACCTGGAACGCATATGGGAGCGGGCGGTACCCCTCCTCAGGGTTCAGTAATCCAGCGGTCCGTATCCCGCGCCCAGTCTGCAATCTCCTCAGGGCGGAAGAAGAGGCCTATCTCCACCCTGGCAGTCTCCGGGGAGTCGGACCCGTGGATCAGGTTCCTGCCGATGTCCAGGCCCCAGTCGCCCCGAATTGTGCCGGGCGCGGCCTTGAGGGGGTCCGTGGCCCCCATGCTCTGCCTTACTGCTTCTACCGCGTCCTTCCCCTGGAAGACGATGGCGATAACGGGCGCCGACGTGATGAAGCGTAGCAGGCCCGGGAAGAACGCCTTCTCCACATGGGCCGCGTAGTGACGGCGTGCCAGCGCCTCGTCTATCCGTAGCAGCTTCACCCCAACGATCTTCAGGCCTCGCTCCTCCAGGCGGGCGATGATGCGGCCTGCCAGCCCCCTCTCCATGGCGTCGGGCTTGATCAGCACCAGCGTCTGTTCATTATTGGCCAACTCTGATACCTCCTGGCATCCCTTTGCAGAGTATCAAGATCGGGCCCCGCCTCCCAGGGTAATACTGGGCGGTCTCAGATAGAGTGGCTGAAGGCTTGCCACGTCCTCCACCTGACCTCCGGCCAGCCGCTCATGGCCCAGGAAGGCCAGGATCGAGGGCCTCCTGGTAGGCGACGGCACCCTCATGACAAGGTGTCCCAAGCCGGAGCTGCCCAGGTGTTGGGCCACGGCCTGTACACCCTCACCGCACATCAGGACAGGCTCCTGGAGCTGCCGCAGGAGAGCCTCAGGGGTGCCAACCTGCTCCTCCTGGAGCTTGCGCCACTCGCTGTTCCTCTGGACGAACAAGGCCCACGCCACATCCGTCTTGCTGATCTGTAGCACCGGGCAGACCGGCAGCCCCACGTGGCAGTAGGGGTAGGCCTCCACCTCCAGGGTGTCCACCGCGACGATGGGGAGCTCCAGGGAGGCGGCCAGGCCCTTGGCCGCGCTTATGCCTACCCTCAGCGCGCTGAAGCCACCTGGCCCGCGGGCCACCACGATGGCCTTCAGGTCCCTCGCGGTCAGCCCAAGGCGCTTCAGGGCGTGCTCAACAGTAGGCATAAGCTCGACGGTGTGGTTCTGGCGAGAGTGCCAGGTGATCTCAAGGAGAGTCTGGCCCTCGCGAGCCAGGGCAATGCCTGCGTATCGCGTTGAGGTATCTATTGCCAGCTCCACCCTCTATATCCTCTCACGACTCTGGGGGACCTGATGGAAGGCCTCCGTCAAGTGAGCAAGAAGAGCCTGGCTACGGGGGCCTGCGGCTTCGAGATGTAGACGGCGAACGTTCTCGTCCACAGTGTCCAGCTTTACCAGAAGAGAGTCCTTGGGAAAGACCTGCAGTGCCTTGTCCGCCCACTCGACGATACAGACCCCATCCCCTGCCAGGTAGTCCTCTATGCCCAGATCCAGGACCTCGGCTGTGTCCTCAAGGCGATACAAGTCTATATGGTACACCGGTACCCTACCCCTGTAGACGTTGACCAGGACAAAGGTAGGGCTACGGGCCCACCCTTCAACCCCCAGTCCCCTTGCTATGCCCTGGGTCAGGCAGGTCTTCCCCGAGCCCAGCTCCCCTACCAGGAGGAACACATCCCCGGCCTGGGACACCGAGCCCAGGACCATGCCCAACCGTCTGGTCTCCTCCGGGCTACTGGTTGTGAGCTCCAGCGTAGGGCTCATCTAGCGAAAGTGGTCCCAGCCGCCGCGAGTCCAGAGCACCTCTTTGCCGTTACGATCGGCCAGCACTACCTGACCCGCAGTGCCCTCTGATACATGCCCTATGACGAAGGCCGGGCTGGGAAGAGATACCAGGACCCTATCCATGACATGCTCAGGGGCGGCGAAGAGAAGCTCATAGTCTTCTCCGCCGCTCAGGGCCATCCCCATTGCCTCCCGGGGGAAAGCCCGGGCCAGGACTGGGTGCACCGGCACCTGCCACTCCTGAAGCCTGGCAGCAACCCCGCTGGCCTGGCACATCTTTTGAAGGTCGTCCAGCAGACCATCGCTGATGTCCATGGCAGCCTGTACGCCCAGGGCTGCGAGCCGCTGTCCTTCCTCCAGCCTGGGCCTGGGCCGGAGGTGGGCCTCCACCAGGGGCCTCTCTGCCTCTTGGGGCAATGCCAGGCCCTCCTTGAGAATGCGAAGCCCCCCGGCGGAGGCGCCCAGGGGTCCCGTCACGGCTATCAGGTCTCCCGGTCGGGCGCCGGAGCGACGGAGTAGCGGCCCGCGGGCCACCCCCAGCAGGGCAACACTGATGAACGGGGTGGCGGAACGGACAAGGTCGCCGCCTACTATCCTGCCTCCGTAGGCCCGGCACACGTCCAGCATTCCCCGGTACAGCTCATCTACGCTCTCCAGAGACTCTTCACCGGTCACGCCCAGTGTTACCAGGGAGTAGATAGGGTTCCCTCCCATGGCGGCGATATCACTGTAGTTCACCGCCATAGCCTTCCAGCCGAGGTCTCGCCACGGCACCCTACCTGGGAGGAAGTGGACGCCTTCTACCAGCGTATCGGTGGTGAAGAGGTGTGAGAGGCCGTTGATCCGCCAGGCGGCTGCATCATCCCCGATGCCCAGGATAAGCGAGCAGCCGGCCATCTCTTCAGCGGCCCCTGGAGGACCCATGCCGCCGACCAGAGCGGCCACGCGTTCAATGAGACCGAACTCCCCTATGTCCTTCACCTTCATGATAGCAATTATACAGGAAGGGCTCCAAGGTACGCCCGCGTTGCCCTTGCCTGCCGAAGGGGGTAGGCTAGAGCCATGCGGGCCCTTATAATCTCCGATGTTCACAGCAACCTGGAGGCCCTTCAGGCCGTCCTCGAAGACGCTCGGCGGAAGGGAGGTTTCGATGAGGTGTGGTGCCTGGGAGACCTGGTGGGATACGGGCCGGACCCGGGGCCCTGCATCGATCTGCTCAGGTCCCTGCCACTGATAGCAGTCGCTGGCAATCATGACCTGGCTGCCGTCGGGCGCCTGGGCCTGGAGGAGTTCAACCCGGTGGCTGCCGAGGCCAACCGGTGGACGGCAAGGCGCCTCCGGCCGGAGCACGCCGCCTTTCTCGCCTCCTTGCCTCTCCGTATCGAGCGAGACGACTTCATCCTGGTCCACGGGAGCCCCAGGGACCCTGTATGGGAGTACGTGGGCTGGTGGCCCGACCCGGCGGGAAACTTCCAGGCCTACGGGACCCACTACTGTCTTGTGGGACACTCCCATACGCCCTTCCTGTGTCTGGCCACACCCACAGGCTGCCGGTTCGAAGCCTTCCAGGAGAAGGTGTCGGTGTCCCTGGCCGAGGAGAGGCTCATCCTCAACCCGGGCAGTGTGGGCCAGCCCCGGGACGGCGACCCCCGGTCCAGCTACGCTGTGTTGGAAAGCCAGGCGAGGCGAATAGAGCTGCACCGGGTAGACTACAACCTGGCCCTCACTCAGACCAAGATTCGGGAAGCCGGCCTGCCGGCGTGGCTGGCGGAGCGTCTGGCACAGGGCCAGTAAGCTAGGGCCCCGCTGCCTGCGTCGGGCGGCGCAGGAAAGGCACCCGGTAGGCGACGAACACCTCTCGACTGATAAGAAAGCCAACGTAGATAATGACTACCCCTATGAAAAGGGCCAGGGTGTGGGGGGCCGGGACCCCCAGCCGCTCCAGGCTGCCGCCGGCCGCAGAGACAAGGGCCCCTACAGCTATCAGCACGTTAGAGATAGCCCGCTGGCGCGGGGCGCGGCGTCGCCAGGACACCCACGCGCTGTAGAGGGCTCCCCCTATGAGGCTGACGGCGCCGAAGGTGTTGAGGATGGGAGCCAGAATCCGCACGGAAATGGGAAAGAAGCTCTGCTCGCTGGCCTCATTGGGATCAAGGCCCAGGCTCTCCAGCGCCGCCTGTTCCGCCGGCACAGATGGGTCCAGCGTGATGCTGGAGACAAACTCCCTCTCCTCCAGCAGGGATATGTCCATCCTGAGATGGGCCGTTAGGCCCAGCACCACGCTTCCCACAGTCAACACCGCCAGCACCGCCATGACGATTCGTGGCCTGGCCAGCAGGAAGAGAGTGCCCATTCTCAGGTAAGCGGCCACCAGCAGGGCACCAGGGATCATGATTGACTTTGGCGCTGGCACAGGCTCTCGCGGCCTGGCCAGCAGGAAGAGGGTCCCCATTCCCAGGTAGGCCGCCACCAACAGGGCACCGGCGATGTACCAGATACGGAAAAGCACCTCCTCAGGGCCCATGAAGGCCCGCAGCCCCTGCATCAGGGAGGCGATGCAGTACAGGAGGAGCCCCGCTGCCCAGGCCAACTGGTATGCCTTTCGCCGCTCCAGGTACTGGTCCACGACGGTGGCAAAAAAGGCCAGGCTTACCAGGGCTGTTAGCAGAGGTATAACTGCGCTCATATCGCTACCTGCGCATTCTAGCTGCCCTGGAGCATACGGTCAACTCCAGCCTTGAAGGCCCATTCTGCGGCTGATATCATTCGGGTGCTAGAGGAGGGCCGAGGAATGGTTACGTCCAAGCGCATTGTGTCCCTGGGCATCAAGCTGACCGAAGCTCAAAAGCAGCAGGTGGCTGGCGTCGACCCCAGAGTGGAGGTGCAGGACCTGACCGAGCTGCTGAGAGGGGAGCGCCGCGCCATAGAGCGGGGCGAGCCGGTGCCTGACCTGCAGGCCCTGAACGAGAGACTGGGGCGCACGGAGGTGCTCTTCACTATCCAGACCCCCAGAGAGCTGCCGACGCGGGCGCCCCGCCTTCGGTGGGTCCATTTCTTCTGGACCGGTATTGAGAGGTTGCTCACACCTGAGCTGGCGGCCAGCGACATCCAGGTGACGCACGGCGGCGGCGTCACCTCCCGGGCCCTGGCGGAGTATGCCCTCTGCGCCATCCTCATGCATCTGAAGCGCATCCCGACCCTGGCCGCCATGAAGGCAAGGAAGGAGTGGCCTCGCCGAGAGCTTCAACTGGACGAGGCCAGCGGCAAGACGGTGGCCATACTGGGCCTGGGAAGCATCGGTCGAGAGGTGGCTGCCCTCTGCAAGGCCCTGGGCATGAGGGTCCTGGCGACCCGGCGCCACACCAGCACGCGCCAGGAAGACGCTGACGGCGTAGACGTCCTCTACCCCTCATCCCAGCTCACGGATATGTTGCGGGAGGCAGATTTCCTGGTGCTGGCGGCCCCGCTTACGAGGGAGACCAAAGGCCTCATCGGAAAACGAGAGCTTCTGGCCCTGAGAAAGGGCGCCTACATTGTCAACGTGGCCCGCGGCGAGATCGTGGACGAGGAGGCCCTCATCGATCTCCTCCAAGAGGGCCACCTATCGGGGGCTGCCCTGGACGTCTTCCAGCGAGAGCCCCTGCCACCGGAAAGCCCACTGTGGGAGATGCCCAACGTCCTCATCACCCCCCACGCTGCTGCGGCCGTCGGCCACGAGGTGGACCGCGGAGTCGAGCTGTTCTGCAACAACTTGCGCCGCTTCCTCCGAAGAGAGCCGTTCCTTAACGTTGTAGACAAGAGCGCAGGGTACTAGAGGACTGGCCATGGAACAGTGGGCCGTCCGCTGCCAGGGTTTGACCAAGCTGTATGGAAAGGTTGTGGGCATAGAGGGCCTGGATCTGGCGGTCCCTGCCGGCTCCGTCTTCGGGCTGGTGGGGCCCAACGGCGCAGGCAAGACAACAACCATCCGGCTGCTCACGGGTCTCAGTTCACCAACCAGCGGTCAGGCCTGGGTAGCGGGGCAGCCGGTGTTCCTGGAGAGTGTCTCTCTGCGGCAGAAAATTGGCTATCTCCAGGAGACCCTTGCCTTCTACGGCTGGATGAGCGGGCGGGAGTTTCTCTCCTACGTGGGCGAGCTGTTCGGCATGTCGAGGCGAGAGCGGGAGCGGCGCGGTGAAGAGCTACTGGAGCTGGTGGGCCTTCAGGAGGCTGCTGCCCGGCGCATCAGTGGCTATTCAAGGGGGATGCGTCAGCGTCTGGGCATCGCCCAGGCCCTCATCAACAGTCCCCAGGTGCTCTTCCTGGACGAGCCCTGCTCGGCGCTGGACCCGATGGGCCGGCGGGAGGTCCTCGCCGTTGTCGAGCGCCTCAAAGGGCGCAGTACGGTCCTGATGTCCACCCACATCCTGTCCGATGTGGAGCGCGTGTGTGACCGTGTAGCGATCCTGAACAGGGGACACCTACTGCTGGAGCGGCCCCTGAACCAGCTTCTTCGGGAGTACCCCAGCAGCGTTTTCTCCCTGGAAGTAGAGGGGGATGCGGGCCCGCTGAGAGATGCTCTCGGGGGCCAGCCCTGGGTGTCCGGTGTTGAAGCAGAGCCTGTGCCCTCCGGGCTTCGCATCAGGCTCCACGTTTCTGACGCGGACACAGCCAAGCGACAGCTTCCACGGCTTGTTGCCGACCACGGCGTGGCCCTGGTCCACCTGGAGCTTGCGCGGCCAAGCCTGGAAGAGGTATTCATCAGGCTCCTGGAGGGCGAGAAGAGGACAGGATGAAAGGCTTCATGCCCTTGCTGAAGAAGGAGCTGAAGGAGCAGATCAGGGGCTATCGACTTGTCATCGTAGCCGGCGTCTTCGGTGTTCTTGGGCTGAGCACCCCGTTTCTCATAAAGTACCTACCCGAGATCATTCGCCTCACAGGGCAGACGGTGCCCGTGGACACGCCTCCTGCGACCGCATTGACGGCTTTTCGCGAGTACAGCGAGACCGTTGCACAGCTAGGGGTCCTGGTGGTGGTCCTGCTGGCTACGGGGGCGGTCAGCGGCGAGAGGAGCAGGGGCACCGCAGCTATGACCCTGGCCAAGCCTGTCAGCCGCAGCGCCTTTTTGCTGGCCAAGGGAGTAAGCCTTTCGGTCACTTTGTGGGTGAGCCTGGGGCTGGCATGGGCCCTCTGCCTCCTGTACACCAGGGTTCTCTTTCAGGAAGGGGATGCCCTGTCCTTCCTGGGGCTCAACCTGCTACTGGGGCTTTTCCTCACCCTGGCCGTGGCTGTCACCCTTCTGTACAGCACCTGGCTGCGGAGCCAGATATTGATTGCGTTGTTATCCCTGGTGTCCATGGTTGGCACCCCAGCCCTGGGCGCCATGCCCGTGCTGAGGGACTACACGCCAGGCGCTCTCATCAGGTGGGGCAACAGCCTACTGGAGGTAGGCACATCGGGTGCCTGGGGTGCTCTGGCCGTTACCCTTCTCCTCATCGTCTCTTGCCAGGCGCTCTCCATCCGCCTGATGAGGCGCCAGGAGCTCTAGGAGCTGTTCGAAAACCCATCAACCCCTTCGGCAGGCTCAGGGCCTTTTTGGTTGTCATTCTGGCAAACGGAACTCCGAAAGACCCTGGGGGCGAATAGGTCTTGCTTGCCCTTGGCATCGGACGGGGGTAGCATAGGTGATAACGTGCCGTCCTGGTGTGGCCTCAGTTTGACCATATTAGCCATATTATCTATCTGTGGGGAGGGTCCATGATCAGCTATAGCGACCTGCGCCGGGGCATGATGCTAGACATTGACGGGGAGCCCCATCAGGTTATCGAGTGGCAGCATCAGAAGATGCAGCAGCGGGCCCCGGTGCTGACGATAAAGCTACGCCATCTCAGGTCAGGTAAGGTTATTGAGCGGAACATGCCCGGCAACCAGAAGCTGGCCCTGGCCTCTATGGTAGAGAAGGAGGCCCAGTACATGTACAGTGACGGCAGTGCCTACTTCTTCATGGATACGGAGTCCTATGACCAGTTCCCCCTGCCTGAGGAGCAGATCCGGTACGCCCTTTCCTATCTGAAAGGGGGGGAGAAGGTACGGATCCTCTACTACAAGAATGCCCCGTTCACTCTGGAGCTACCCAACTTCGTAGATCTCAAGATTGTGGATACTTCCCCCGTCTTCAAGGGCGATACGGCACAGGGAGGCAACAAGCCTGCCACCCTGGAGACGGGCCTGTCGATCAAAGTTCCGATGCACCTTAACGCGGGCGATCTGGTGAGGGTGGATACGCGCTCGGGCCAGTACGTGGAGAAGGTCTCCTGATGCCGGTCTATACCGTCTCCCAGGTTGCCCGCTATATCAGAGACAGCCTTGACGGAGACAGCCTGCTGGGCGATGTTTGGGTTAACGGCGAGGTCTCTAACCTCTCCCGCTCCGTGTCGGGCCACTGCTACTTCACCCTGAAGGATGCTGCCAGTCAGCTAAGGTGTGTACTCTTCCGGAACGGCCAGGGAAGCGAGCACTTGGCCGACGGGGTTGCCCTCCTTGCTCACGGGCGCATCTCCTTTTACGAGGTGAGGGGTGATCTCCAGTTCTACGTAGACCTGGCGCAGCCCGAGGGCGTGGGCCTTCTCCACGCCGAGTTGGAGCGCCTGAAGAAGAAGCTCCAGGCCGAGGGCCTCTTTGACGAGACGCGCAAGCGGCCCATACCGCGCTTCCCCAACCGCATTGCCGTGGTCACGTCCCCGGTGGGTGCCGTGTGGCACGACATAAGGAGCATAGTAGAGCGACGCTACCCCCTGGTGGAGCTGGTCCTGGTGCCTACCCCCGTCCAGGGCGCCTCGGCTGCCGGCGGCATCGTGGACGCCTTTCAGGTCTTGAGCGAGCAGGAGGCGATTGATACGGTTATCGTGGCGCGAGGAGGTGGCTCCCTGGAGGAGCTGTGGCCCTTCAACGAGGAGGCGGTGGCCAGGGCCATCTACGGCTGCAAGTTCCCCGTCATCAGCGCTGTGGGCCACCACACGGACTACACCATCGCCGACCTGGTGGCGGACTTGCGGGCACCTACCCCCTCGGCCGCTGCCGAGCTGGCAGTGCCCGACAGGGCAGAGCTGGCCTCCCAGGTGCTGCGACTCCACCGTGCCTTGCTGGACTACACTGTGCAAGACATGTCTGAAAAGAGGCACCAGGTAGAGATTCTGGCGCACCGGCTCCAGACCCGGGCCCCGGACACCCCAACCCGGCGCCAGAGGGTCGATGACCTGCTGCGGGAGGCGTCGATACGTCTGTCGGCGACCCTGGCGGTTCACCAGGAGCGGGTGCAGAGCCGCAGTCTCCGGCTGGAGGCCCTGAGCCCCAGGGCAGTGCTGGAGAGGGGCTATGCCGTGGCCCAGAAGCTGCCCTCCGGCGAGGTGATTACCAGCCCCCAGCAGGTGGCCGCTGGCGAGGCCCTCCAGGTTACGGTCAGCGGCGGCCCCTTCAAGGCCGTTGGCCTGGGCCAGTGATACAATAGGCCGGACTCCAGAGGAGGTCAGGCGAAGCGCCGTGGCAGAAGAGCCCCAAAGGCCCAAGGGCGGAAAGCTTACCTTTGAGGAGGCCCTGACCCGCCTGGATAAGACGGTCCAGGCCCTGGAGGCCGGCGGCCTCACCCTGGAGGAGGCGACCCGCCTCTATGAGGAGGGCATGCGGCTGGCCCGCCTCTGCAACGAGCTCCTCAGCCACGCCGAGCTGAAGGTAAAGCGCCTCCAGACCTCCTTTGGCGAGCAGATGCGCTTCCTGGAGGAGGAGCATACCTAGTGCTGCGGGTCGACCTGCACATCCATACCTCCTTCTCTCCAGACAGTCTCATCGGGTTGCAGGGGCTGGTGCGGCGTTGCCTGGAGACGGGCCTCACATGTATCGCCGTCACGGACCACAACACTATTCAGGGAGCCTTGGCGCTATCGAGGACGGCGCCCTTCAAGGTCATAGTAGGGGAGGAGATCAAGACCTCCGGGGGGGAGCTTGTCGGCCTCTTCCTGAAAGAGGAGGTCCCCCGAGGCCTGACCCCTCTGGAAACGATCAGGCGGGTCAAGGAGCAGGGTGGCCTGGTCTCTATTCCCCATCCCTTCGATGTCCTCCGCCGCTCTGTCATACGCAGGGATGCCCTGGAGGAGGTCCTGCCTCTCATTGACATCATTGAGGTGTTCAACGCCCGGAACATTTTCAGGGCCTCCAATAGCAGGGCCATGCAGTTGGCGGAGGTGAGGGGCCTGGTGAAGGCGGCGGTCAGCGACGCCCACTCCACGCGTGAGCTGGGGCGGACCTACATGGAGATGCCGGACCTGGAGATCGACCCAGCACTCTTTAAGGCAGCCCTTGCAGAAGCCCGCCTGGTGACTCGTCCCTCGGGGGCCCTGGCACACTTCCTGTCCACCTACGCCAAGCTCAGGGCTAAGCTGAACGGCCGGCGGGGAGGCTGAGTGCTCACCATCGGCTGGTTCTCTACGGGGCGGGGGACGGGGAGCCGTGGCCTGTTGACGACGGTACAGGAGGCCATCCTCCGAGGTGAGTTGGAAGCCACCATTCAATTTGTTTTCAGCAACCGAGAGCCGGGCGAACACGAGGGGAGCGACGAGTTCTTCCGCCTGGTGGGCTCCTACGGCATACCTCTTGTGACCCACTCCAGCATGCGCTTCCGGCGACAACGGGGCAGAGAAATCCCCTGGCCCTCTCTGCGCAACGACTATCACAGGGAGGTTATGAAGCGGCTGGAGGGCTTCAGCCCCGACGTGTGCGCTCTGGCCGGCTATATGCTCATTACGGGGCCGGAGATGTGCCGCCGGTACAGGATGCTCAACCTCCATCCGGCCCTTCCCGAAGGCCCTACTGGGACCTGGCAGGAGGTCATATGGCGGCTCATCGAGGAGAGGGCCGCGGCGACGGGGGTGATGGTCCATCTGGCCACAGAGGAGGTGGACCAGGGCCCGCCCATTACCTACGTCAGTTTCCCCATACAAGGTGGGGTCTACGAGCCCCTCTGGAGGGTGGCGGAAGGGATACCGGTATCAAGGCTGAAGGAGTCTCCCGGCGAGGAGCTTTCCCTCTTCAAGCGGATCCGGGAGGAGGGGGTGAAAAGGGAGCGACCTCTCCTTCTGGAAACCCTGGCTGCTGTCGCCTCGGGCCGTGTCCCGTTGCCTCTGCCGTCTTCCTTCTCGCCTCTATGTCTCAACGCGGAGGTACGGGCCCGGCTAGAACAGGACTAGCCACCGGTCTCGTGCCTGGGACGCGTTGAGCAGCGTGGGCCGTAGGCAGGGATGGGTGGCAGGAACGGCTCTCTTTTTGACGGTACTGTGACGACGAAGGCCCTAGGCTGTCATGCGGCGGGGCGTCACCGACCACTCCACCAACTCGCCGGAGGTCGTCAAAAGGGTGGGCAGCCTCTCGCCGAGGACGGCCTCCTTGTCCACCACACAGCGGGCCACATCCTTCAGGGAGGGCAGCTCGTACATGACGTCGGTCAGGGTGCTCTCGATGATGGTCCGGAGAGCCCTGGCCCCAGACTTCCGTTTCATGGCCTCATCTGAGGCGGCCTCCAGAGCGTCCGGCGTGAAGACGATCTCCACCTTGTCCATGGCAAGAAGCTTCTGGTACTGCTTGGTAATCGCGTTCTTGGGCTCCGTTAGGATTCGCATCATGTGTTCCTTGGAGAGAGAGTCCAGGGCCACCGTGACGGGGAAGCGTCCCACAAACTCGGGTATGAATCCGTACTCCAGGAGGTCGTCGGGATGGGCCTCGTGCAGAATGCTGCGACCGTTGCCAGGATTGGCCTCGTCGCTTCTGCTGTGGGCTCGGGGGGGTCTGAATCCTATGCTGTTCCTGTCCTTCATGACGCGATGCTCAATGATCCGGTCCAGCCCCTCGAAGGTCCCACCGCAGATGAAGAGGATGTTGTCGGTCCTGATCTGGATGAACTCCTGGTGGGGGTGTTTCCTACCGCCCTGGGGCGGCACATTGGCCGCGCACCCCTCCAGAATCTTCAGGAGCCCCTGTTGTACCCCCTCTCCGGAAACGTCCCGGGTGATGGAGGGATTAGGCCCCTTGCGGGCTATCTTGTCGACCTCGTCTATGTAGGCGATGCCGGTTTCCGCCTTGGCCACGTCCCAGTCCGCAGCCTGAATAAGACGCAGCAGGATGTTCTCTACATCCTCGCCAACGTATCCCGCCTCGGTCAGGGAGGTTGCATCGGAGATGGCGAAGGGCACATCCAGGATCTTGGACAGGGTCTGAGCCAGGAGGGTCTTGCCGGAGCCTGTTGGGCCAATGAGTAGGATATTGCTCTTCTGGAGATCAACATCACGGGCTCGGGTGTTGGACCAGATCCTCTTGTAGTGGTTGTAGACGGCCACGCTCAAGACCTTCTTGGCCTGCTCCTGCCCTATGACATACTCGTTCAGCTTCTCGTAGATCACCTTGGGAGCCGGCAGCTTGGGTAGCGCGGGTGGCGTGGGTGGCGAGATGCGGGTGGTTCCGGCCTCCTCATCATTGATGATCTGGAGGCAGAGCTGCACGCACTGGTCGCATATATATACCTTCCCCGGTCCGGCCACGAGCTTCTTGACGTGGCTTTGGTCTTTGCCACAAAAGGAACACCCGAACTCCTGCTGTCGAACCCCCCTGGTGGGCATCTGCCGGCGTCTCTCCTTCTCTTCAGATAGGTGCTACTCCGCCTCTCCTATTTCGTGCTGGCGGCCTGGGGTGACTTGGACAGCACCTCGTCAATAATACCGTATTCCAGGGCCTGATCGGAGCTCAGGTAATAGTCCCTGTCGGTGTCACGGGCCACCTTCTCATAGGGCTGGCCTGTGTGTTTTGATATGATGTGTCGAATCTTGTCCTGCATGCGCAGGATCTCCCTGGCGGCTATCTCAATGTCTGCGGCCTGTCCCTGGGCGCCTCCCATAGGCTGATGCATGTGGATGGTGGAGTTGGGCAGGGCGTAGCGCTTGCTCGAGGCTCCGGCGGCCAGCAGGACGGTGGCCATGCTGGCAGCCAGGCCCACGCATATGGTGGAGACGTTGGGCTTGATCAACTGTATGGTGTCGTAGATAGCAAGGCCGGCGCTGATGATGCCTCCTGGCGAGTTGACGTAGAGGCTGATGTCCCTGTCCGGGTCCTCCCGCTCCAGGTAGAGTAGCTGGGCTATTATCAGGTTGGCTACCTGGTCGGTGATGGGGGTGCCCAGGAAAACTATCCGCTCTTTCAAGAGCAAGGAGTAGATATCGAAAGCCCGCTCACCGCGAGCGCCGCTTTCGATGACCATTGGTATGATGTTTTCGGGGCTAAAGGACCTGCCGCTGGCTCTCATGCTTCTGTTTCGCCTCCCTTCCCTGACTGTGGGCCTTCTTGCTCAGTGCCTGGGCCTCCTTGGGCTATGGCCGCCAGGCGTTCCAGTACCTTGCGGTTGCGGATTATCTGATGCAGGGAGTCCTTTCCTCTCTCGTTGTCGAAGAAGCGCCGCAGGAGCTCCCCCTGCTGGCCTTGGCCCAGCTCCTGGATCTCCTTCTGCACCTCCTCTTCCCCTACCTCGATCCCTTCCTCCTTGCCGACCTTATCGAGGACATAGGCCCTTATAAGCCTTTGCACCGCCTGCTGGCGGAGCTCCTCCCTGACCTGTTCAGCAGACTTGCCGACGTTCTTCAGATAGTCGTCCATGCTTATCTTGCGCTGCCGCAGGGCCTCCTCCTGGTCCTGAAGGAGATGCTCGATCTCATGCTCTACGAGAAGAGGCGGCAGTGTGACCTTGGCCTGCTCCAGCAGGGTCTGGACTACCTTCTCCTGATAGGCCCGCTTTTCCTGCTCCTCAGCCTGGGCCTGGAGTCGTTGGTGGACCTCCTTGCGGAGGGCCTCAAGGCTTTCATAGCCATCGCCAACGCTCTTGGCCAGCTCGTCATCCAGGGGAGGAAGCCTCTGTAGCTTGATATCCTTGACGTTCACAACGACCTGGCACTCCTTGCCGGCCAGACTGGTGGAGCGGAAGTCCTCAGGTAACCGGATCTGCACCTGGTGCCCCTTGCCTCTACCGAGACCTACCAGGGCATTGACGAAGCCGGGGAGTGGGAAGCTGGCATCCTCCTTCGCAAGGAAGGAGAGGTCCTGCTGAGAGAGAATGGTCCGGCCGTCCACCCGGGCTGTCACATCCAGGACCGCCAGGTCCCCCAGTTGGATTGGCCGCTCCACGGGCTCCCAGGTGGCGAGGCCCTGTCTCAGTCTCTCCAGCTCCGCTTCCACCTGGGCGTCGTCTACCTGGCTATTACTGGCAGGCGCTAGCCGAATGGCCCGGTGATCACCCAGGTCAACCTCGGGTTCGAGGGGTACGATAGCTTTAATGATTGGGGGCTCCTGCTGGGCCAGCTCTACCTGGGGCTGGGCTGAGGCCACCAGTCCCTGCTGGTCAATGGCCCTGGACGTCATTTCCGGGACGAGTGTTTCAAGGGCCTCCGCCAGCAAGGCGCCTTTTCCGAGAAACCGCTCCACGACAGGTCTTGGCGCTTTGCCGCGCCGGAACCCGGGGATATTGACCTGTTGGGACACTTTGCGGTAGGCCCTATCCATGTAGGGCCCCAGGTCTGCCTCTTCCACCTCAATGGTAAGGACTGTTTGGCGTTCCGCTGTGGACTCTTGGGTTACCTTCAAAGGCCAGCTCCCTTACTCGTCAATCTATTATAGCATTGGGTCGTTGAGAGGAGAGAACGAGATGTCATTCCGCCCTCTTCAGGGTTCCGGGACTACCTGTAGGTGGAGCTCCGCAAGCTGCTGAGGCGAGGCAGTGGAAGGAGCGCCGAACAGGAGGTCCTGGGCGCTCTGCGTCTTGGGAAAGGCTATCACCTCCCGCAGGGAGCGCTCCCCCGCCAGTATCATGACGATACGGTCTATTCCTGGGGCTATCCCGCCATGGGGAGGAGCGCCGTACTCGAAGGCATCGAGCAGGTGGCCGAACCGATCCTGGATCTGTTCCGGGGTGTAGCCCAGGATGCGGAAGATATTACCCTGGAGCTCCCGGTTGTGGATACGAATGCTTCCACTGGCCAGCTCGTACTCGTTGCACACGATGTCATACGCCTTGGACAGGCACCTGCCGGGATCGGTATCCAGGAGCGAGACGTGCTCGTCCCTGGGCGCTGTGAAGGGGTGATGGGCTGACCCCCATTTTTTCTCCTCCCGGTTCCACTCGAACAGGGGAAACTGGGTCACGAAGGCAAGGGCCAGGGTGTTGGGGTCGGCCAAGCCCAGGCGATGGCCCATCTCCTCCCGAAGGGCGCCGAGGGGCTCTCGAATCTTTTCCTCTTCGCCGGCTACCATAAGAAGGAGGTCCCCACGTTGGGCCTTCATTCTGGAGGCCATGGCCTTTATGAGGTCGGTACTAAAGTAGCGGGCCACGGCGGAGCGCACATCGCTTTCAGCCAGGTCATCAAGGGAGCCGTCTCCCATCAAGGACATTGTCACCAGGCCTGGGGCGCCCTTGGCCCTGACCAGCTCCGCAAGCTCCTCCAGTTGCTTTCTGGAGTAGATCGAGCAGCCGGGGGCAGCGAACCCCTTCACCAGACCCCCTGAGCCTGCCACTTTCCGGAAAGCCTGGAACTCGGACTGTCCGGCCAGGTCTGTCACGTCCGCCAACTCCAACCCGAACCGGAGGTCCGGTTTGTCGGTGCCGTACTTGGCGATGGCCTCCTGATAGGTGAGTCGAGGGAATGGTTTGATGACGCGCTTTTCGGGCGTTACCGTTTCCACGAGGGAGGTGAAGAGCTCCTCCATCAGGTCCAGGATGTCCTTCTCCTCTACGAAGCTCATCTCCAGGTCAAGCTGGGTGAACTCGGGCTGTCGGTCGGCGCGGAGGTCCTCATCCCGGAAGCACCTGGCTATCTGATAGTACCTCTCCAGCCCTGCCACCATGAGCAACTGTTTCAACTGCTGGGGGGACTGGGGTAGAGCGTAGAAGCTGCCTGGATAGATGCGGCTGGGGACCAGGTAGTCTCTGGCTCCCTCAGGCGTGCTCTTGATAAGGATAGGGGTCTCCACCTCTATGAAGCCCCTCTTGTCCAGGAAGTCCCTGATGAACTTGACGACGCGGTGTCTCAGGACGAGGTTCCGCTGCATCCGCTCCCTTCTGAGGTAGAGGGGCCGGTAGCGGAGGCGAAGGGCTTCATCCACCTCAGCCTCATCGTTAATGTAGAACGGAGGCGTCTTGGCGGGATTGAGGATGGTGGCCTCCTTGGCCAGCACCTCCACCTCGCCGGTGGGCAGGTTCTGGTTCTCGGTCCCCGGCGGCCTGAGCCTCACCTCCCCTTTCACCTGTAGCACCCACTCGTTTCGAAGGTTGCCGACCACGGAGTGGGCGTCAGGGGAGACCTCTGGGTTTGCCACTACCTGGGCGATGCCGGAGCGGTCCCGGAGGTCGATGAAGATAAGGGAACCGTGATCACGCCGCCGGTGCACCCAACCGGCCAGGGTCACCTCCGTGCCGACGTGGCTCTTCCGGAGGCTTCCGGCATCGGTATCCTTCAGCACAACTCCTCCACAAGTCAAGAGAGGGCCCTCCTGTGCGGAGGATTCCCTCTCTGGGCTCTTCCAACGTGTTTATTGATTGCGCGGCCTATCTCAGCGTATCACGATAGGAGATAGGGGGTCAAGGAAGTGTGCTCGTCGGTAGTGTCCTAATTTGAGCGTCTTGCGTATTTCGGTTCGCAACATGCCACTTACTCGACGAGGGCTAGCGGTAGGTATTCCAATCCTGTAGACTGGCTGCTGTCGAAACGCTATTCTACTAGGAGCCTCCTGTGACCGTAGGCATTGCCGCTATTTCTGCTCCCCCAAACATTCCGCCGGTGATTCATTTTGCATCCGACAGAATGATTACCGTACGGGGAGATTTTGAATATGATGCGCCACACCCGAAGCTGTATCCGCTCGGCAAAGCTGTTGCCTTATTGATTGCTGGCGAAACGAGCACAATGATGAGTGTAGCTCAGGCAACTTGGCTTGAGGTTCGGGCGCGTGGCCTTAGCGATGTCAAGACGATTGCCGATGTATGTGGGCGTCTACTCGCCAACCACAAACGAGCATTGGCAGAGCGCATGTATCTGCATCCTTTAGGACTTACACTAGCTTCATTTGGCGAGATGTCGAGCAAAATGAGTCCGACTCTAGTTGGCGATTTGAGATATCAATTACAACATTTCTCATCGGAGATTGTAACCGACGCGATTATTGCGGGCATCGAACTCGATACACTGTGGCCGCATCTTTACCGGATTGATACAGATGGTAACACGTGGTGCGAGGATCATGTGGGATTCTCGGCTATTGGGATAGGAGCTAGACAAGCAGAGACGCAATTCATGCTGCAACATTATGGGCCAGCATGGCTGTGGCAAAACAGCTTGCTACTTACGCATACGGCTAAGAAAGCGGCGGAAAGCGCGCCGGGTGTCGGCAGAGATACGGATATGCATCTTATTGACACATTGCAAGGATTGATACCTCTTCCCTCATCAGCGATTGAGATATTGGATAAGCTGTATCAGGCGCGGGTCTCTGAAGAAGAGTCGCGCCGTAAAGGGCAACTCCCTGAATTGGACAAGGCTCTGCAGGCATGGTTGAAAAGTGAACAGGAAAAGTGGAGAAAAGAATCCCCTGACAAAACCTGAAAAGGCGGCGCAGCCTGTGGAACCGCAATCTAAGAAGCCTGAGCGGTCCCCATCGCGCAAGTTGGCCTTGGCTAAATGGAGGGCCGTCCTAATCCGACCTGCATCGCAATGAGGGACAGATAGCAATGCACCACAATCTTCGCATAGCATCGCTTGGCCGTGCGGTGCCCATGAAGCT
This sequence comes from Chloroflexota bacterium, assembly GCA_016179845.1. Lineage (GTDB taxonomy): Bacteria > Chloroflexota > Dehalococcoidia > Lucifugimonadales > JACPCK01 > JACPCK01. The sequence goes on from JACPCK010000038.1 coordinate 34,350, forward strand.
CAAAGACCTGCACGGTGCCTTCCCACACTGTTTGGCCCTGGGAGGTCTCTTTCACGGGAACGGACTTAACGTACTATTGTCAGGGGAGCCGGCAGGCCGGAGGCCGTCTGTGTTTGGGGCTACTTCCTCCACGGCCCAGAGCCTGGCGTAGAGGCCGCCTTGCGCCAGGAGCACCTCATGGGCGCCCTGCTCCACAATCCGGCCATCGCTCAGGACCACGATCCTGTCGGCGCTGCGAATGGTGCTCAGCCGATGGGCAATGATGATGGCCGTCCTCCCCTCCAGCACCCTGGCAAGGGCCCGCTGGATGAGGGATTCGGTGTAGCTGTCCACGCTGGCGGTGGCCTCGTCCAGGAAGATGATGCGGGGGTCCCCCAGGACGGCCCTGGCGAAGCTGATCAGTTGTCGCTGGCCAGCGCTCAGGTTGTTTCCCCTCTCGTAGAGGGGTGTCTCGTATCCTTGAGGCAGCCTGGTGATGAAATCGTGGGCGCCTACCGCCGCGGCCGCCCGTTCAACCTGTTCCGAGGTGGCGTTGGCCCTGCCGTATCGGATATTCTCTGCTACGGTTCCCGAAAAGAGGAAGGGCTCCTGAAGGACCAGGCTGGTCTGGCGGGCCAGGGAGAATCGGGGGACATCCCTCACGTCCACGCCGTCGATCAGGATGCGTCCGCCGGTGACGTCATAGAAGCGTACCATGAGGGCCACCAGGGAGCTCTTCCCGGCCCCCGTTGGCCCTACGAGGGCTACCTTCTCTCCGGGCCTGATGGAGAGGTCGATTCCCCTTATCACCTCCAGGCCCGGCTCGTAGGCAAAGCGCACGCCTTCAAGTCTTATCTCGCCCGTTACGGCGGGCAGCTCCGCGGCGCCAGCCGGATCCGTGAGCTGGGGCTGGGTATCCAGGAGGTGGAAGACCCTCTCGCCCGAGGTCATGGCCCGCTGGAGCTGGGTGTACTGCATGGTCAGGTTTCGGATGGGGTCGAAGAAGCGCTGGATGTAGAGGACGAAGGCCACCACCACGCCCAGGGCCAGCTCACCTCTCAGGGCCATGCCTCCACCCACCACTATGACCAGGCCTATGGAGACGGCTGTGAGCAGCTCCACCAGAGGCAGAAGGCCGGAAGAGAGGCGGCTGGCCTGGAGGTTGGCGTCCAGGTGTTCGTAGTTGACCCGGTCAAACTGCCTCAGGTTCAGCTTCTCTCGGTTGAGGCTCTGAATGACTCGAATGCCAGAGATGTTCTCCTGGAGGCCGGCGTTGACCACCGAAATGGCCCGCCGGACCCGTACGAAGGAGCGGCGGGCATACCGCTGCCACAGGGCCATCATGCCGAAAAGCAGGGGTATGGCGGCCAGGGCAAGCAGGGCCAGACGCCAGCTCATGGTGAACATGACCACAACAATACCTATGAGCCCCAGAACGTCCCCCAGGCTCAGCACTACGACGGAGAAGAACTCCTGTAGCTGGGCCACGTCGTTCTGCACGCGGGACATGACGCGCCCCACCTCGTTGTGGTCGTAGAAGGACAGGGATAGGCGCTGGAGGTGGCAGAAGAGCTGGGTGCGCAGAGCATACAGGATGCTCTGGCTAATCCGCGCCAGGGCCACCAGGTGTACGTAGCCAGACGCGTATCCCACGACGCCGTTGGCCAGGAAGAGAGCCAGGATGAGGCCCGGGCTAATGGTGCCTCCTTCTTTTAGCAGGGCGTCAATGCCCTCCTTGACCAGCCACGGCGTGGCCACTGTGGAGAGGGTGTAGAGAAGCATGAAAGCGAGACTTACCCCTAGTAGTGCGACGTGGCCCCGGCTGTAGCTCAGCAGGCGTAAGACAACCCGGTGGTCGTACACCTTGCCCAGGGCCTCTTCCTCTTCCAGGCCCCTGCCCAGATGGTGGGCTCCAGGATGGCCGTACATTCTTTCTCCCTGTCTAATTCTGCTATCTATCAGCTAGGGTTGCTTGCGAGTCCTGACGACCTGACTGCTGGAGAACATGAAGGGCGGCGTACACGCCTCCGAGGGCCAGAAGCTCCTGCTGGTTGCCTCTCTCTACGATGCGGCCCTCCTTCATGACCAGGACCAGGTCGGCTCCTTTGACCATAGACAGGCGATGAGTTATGACGAAGACTGTCCGTCCCCGCATCACCTCGGCCAGGGCCTGAGCCAGCAGGCGCTCCGTCTCCGTATCCAGACTGGACGTAGAGTCGTCCAGGATGAGGATGGGGGGGTCCAGCAGAAGGGTGCGCGCGATGGCCAGGCGCTGGCGCTGCCCCCCTGAGAGGGTGATGCCCCTTTCCCCAACCCATGTCTGGTAGCCCTGGGGCAGGCTAGTGACAAAGTCGTGGAGCTGGGCCCTCCTGCCGGCCTGTATTATCTCCTCCAAGGTGGCGTTGGGCCTGCCGTAGGCGATGTTCTCCTGAATGGTGGACGAGAATAGGAAGACGTCCTGGAGGACGATACCCACGTTCTGCCTGAGGGATGCCAGGTTCACGTCCCTTATGTCTAAGCCATCTACGGTGATGGCCCCGGACGTGACGTCGTAGAAGCGGGGTAGAAGATGGACGATGGTCGTCTTCCCGCTGCCTGGCGGGCCTACCAGGGCGAGCACCTGCCCCGGCCGGGCCTCAAAGCTTATGTCTGTGAGGGCTTCTACAGAGCTGTCGTAGGAGAAGGAGACGTTACGGAAAGCCACGTGTCCCTTCACCCGGCCCAGCGCCACGGCCCCAGGGCGCTCCCTTACGGGGGAGGAAGCGTCCATCACCTCGAAAAGACGCTGGCCCGAGGAGGCGGCCCTGGTGAAGGAGTTGATGATCCATCCGGTGGTTCTCAGGGGCATGGCCAGAAGGCCAAGGTAAAAGAGGAACTGGGACAAGCCGCCGGGGCTGAGCCTCCCAGCCGAAACCTCGTAGGCGCCGTACCACAGGATGACACCTGTGGCCACGATAAATAGGAAGGTCATCTGGGCGCTGTTGGCTGCCTGCGACTGGCCGGCAACCAAGCTCTCCTGAGAAAGCTGGCCGGCCTTGGCGTTGAACTTCTGCTGCTCGTACTCCTCGGCGGCAAACGCCTTGACCACCCGCTGGCCCGCCAGGTTCTCCTGGAGGATAGTCGTCATCTCGCCTGTCAGAGCCTGGATTTTCAACCAAACGCTCCTCAAGGACGTGCTCACCGCGATGGCCCGCCAGGCCACTAGGGGCATGAAGGCCATGGCGATGAGGCCTAGCCGCCAGTTGAGTAGGAGAAGGATTGTGCTGGTGGCAATGACCAGCACGAGCAACTGGAGGGCCCTTAGAGTGCCCATATTGAGAAACCACCGTACCCCCTCCACGTCGGCAGTAGCCTTGGACATAAGATCACCCGTCTGCTGGCGGTCGTGGTACCCGAAGCTAAGGGTCTGGAGCTTCTGGTAGAAGGCGTTCCGCAGGTCGTAGGCCACCCTTTGGGAGACCCATTCACCCACGTAGGACTGGCCGTAGGCGAAGGCGCCCCGCAGGACGCTGAGGCCAAGAATGAGGAGGGCCAAGGTAAGAAGGCCTGAGAGGCTGCCCTGGCCAAGGACCTGGTCCACGGCCTGGCCCATGAGCCTGGGTATGGCTATGGCGGAGAGGTTGCCCGCCAGCAGGCAGAGGGCTGCCAAGGTGAACCGCCACCTGTATGGCGAGACGAATGCTAGTAGACGCCACAGTACAGCCACGGGCCGTTCCTCCGCAATAGCCAGCTTCCATTATAGGCCAAAGGGCGGGAAAGAGCAGGCCCGCTAAAGAGCTGCTAAAGAGCTAAGGAAGGGAGAGGGCCCAGGGAGGCGAGAGGGAGCTAGCGCTTGGGGCCCTGGCGTCCCTTTTCCAGCTCGGCGATGGCTCGCTTGTAGCCCTCGTCCCACTTGGAGAGGGCCTTTTTTGTCTTGGCGTCCAGTTCGGGTGGTGCGTCCTTCAGGGTCTTTTCCATCTTGGCCTTGTGCTTTTGGGCGGTCTCCACCAGCATCTCCCTCATCTCGGCCTTGGTGCGCGGCTGTAGCCCAGGAGGTAGGGGCTGGACGGGCGTCTGTCGCACGGTCACCTCTTCGGCCTCAACCTGGAAGAGGCCGGGGATGCGCTCCAGGTGTTTGGAGGAGCTTTCGGCCAGGGCTTCCAGCTTTTCGTGCTGACCCCTCTCCAAGAGGGTCTCCATCTCCTTGGCCCTCTCCTGGGCCATGGTCAAATAAAGTCTGGCTTTGGCCTGCGGGGGAAGTGTGAAGATGAGTTGCAGGCGCTCCCTGCTCTGTTTCACAGGGTACAGAACATCCCCTGGCGCTGTGTCCGCGGAGGCTACGGCGGCCGTGCCCATCCCCAGAGCAACCACCAGGAGAGCAGTTGCTGCCAGGGCCCAGGGACGCAGCCGTGCAAAGAGGCCCAGGCCGCGGGGCTTGGCGGATTGCCCAGCCTTCCATATCCTCTGGAGGGCCCGCCCCTTGGCTCCTTCGGGGGCTCTAACTGTGTTCATGGCCTCACGGGAGGCTATGGCCAGCTTCAGGATGGGGGCCAGGTGAGCGGCCTGGTCCGGATAACGGGCGATGCAGCTCTCCAGGCTCTCTCCATTCAGCAGCCTCTCAAGGCAGTCGTTGAATATGTCGTCCATATTCTTCATGGCTTCTCTGCCACCGAGACCTTGACCAAGATTCGCCTTAGCGAGAGGACGGCGGCATGCTGAAGCGCCTTTACGGCGTTGACCTTCTTCTTCATCGCCGCCGCCGTCTCCTCCAGGGAAAGCCCAGAGCCGAACCTGAGAAGGATGACCTGGCGCTGGGCCTCCGTGAGCTTTGGTAGGGCCTTGCGAAGCTCATCCACCGAAAGGGCCAGCTCCGCCTGCTCCTCCACATCGTCCCTGGAGGGGTCCTGGGGCATGTCCTCCAGAGACACGGTCGCGCCCTGCCCTTGTCGGCGGTATTGGTCCACGACCAGGTTGTGGGCGATGCGAAAGAGCCATGCGCTGAAAGGGGCACCTGTCCACCTGTACTTGCCAATGGCCTTCCAGGCCTTCAGGAAGACCTCCTGGGCCAGATCCTCGGCGTCTGCCGTATTTCCTATTCTCATGGCCGTGTACCGGTAGACCCTGTCGAAATAGCGCTCTACCAGCGTCGTGAAAGCGGGCGAGGCCCCCCGCTGGGCTTCGCTCACCAGCTCTTCATCGCCTCTCTCTTGCACGAGTCCCTCTCATGGGCGTGGCGGTTTGCCGCCGCGGACACCCGTGCATTTACTATAACGTTACTCACCTGCCCAGGGGTAGTGGTTGAGGTGAATCCCCTGCATTGGAGCTCTGGAGGAATGTGCTAAAATAGGCCCCATCATGGCCTCCACAGAGTATCAGGACAAGGTGATGGCCTACGGCGTCCGGCCCATGAAGCCCGCCGACATATCGCAGGTGGCCGCCATCGAGAAGGAGGCCTTCTACCCCGGCTGGGCCTCTACGCCTTTCAATAGAGAGCTTTCGAACCCCTTTTCCCTTTACCTGGCAAGCTGGCAGATCGAACCTGCGCCTGTACCCTCTCAGCCCCCTCCCACTACTATTATGCAAAGGAGGCCGCTCCTGTCACGAGTGCTCCACTGGCCTTTCAAAAGGCTGTGGAAGAATGAGGTAGGGGAGGAGGCGGGATACCAGGACCACATCGTAGGATATGTGGGGACCTGGTTTGTGGAGAAAGAGGCCCACATTGTGGCCATAGCCGTTACGGAGGCCTTTCGAGGACAGGGGATAGGGGAGCTCCTTCTGATAGCGGGCATCGAGGCGGCGGCCCTGCGCCAGGCGACAACGGTGACCCTGGAGGTAAGGGTGTCTAACCTCCTGGCCCAGAACCTGTACTACAAGTACGGGTTCCGGCAAGTGGGATTGCGGAAGAGGTACTACCTGGATAACAATGAAGACGCCTACATCATGACTCTGGCAGACATTGACAAAGAAGCCTACCGGGAGCGGTTCACGGCCCTGGCCTGGCAGCATCAGGAGCGCTACGGCCAGAGCTACCGGGCCATCACGTAAGGGAGCAGCCAGGGCTCTTGGGGGCCTGTGTCCTCTTGAAGGTCAGTCCCAAGACGGTTATCTTTACCTGGGATAGCGGTACAAGAGAATACTGGGCGAGGGAGGTCCGGTAATGGCGACGAAATCTTCTATTGCGCTCAAGGACGGTAAGGTCTCCTATCTCTACGAAGCGTACCTGTACGAGGGCCGGGGTGACACAATGATCCTTCTCCACAGCATGGGGGTGCACTCTTGGTCCTGGCAGCCGGTGATACCACTGCTGGCGCGGCGCTTCGTCATATACGGCCTGGACATGCTGGGACATGGGGACTCGGACAAGCCGCCACGGGATTACAAGATATCAGATTTCGCGGCCAACGTCATCGAGTTCATGGACCGGGTCAAGGTGCGGCAGGCCCACATAGTGGGGAACTCCATCGGCGCCATCGTTGGCACTGAGATGGCTGCGGCCTATCCTGACCGGGTGCGCACCCTGACCCTTGTGGGTGGCCCGGCCCGCGGCAAGGCCGAGTTCAGGGAATCGTGGGCCCAGTCGGCCAGCCAGTACGATGAGAAGGGCCTGCGTAAGCCCAGGACCATGGAGGATCTGAAAGGCAACTTCACGAAGCCGACACAAGAGCTGCTGGACAAGATGAACGAGTCCATGGTTAAGGCAGGGGCATGGAGCAAGAAGACCATGGAGGCCCTTCTGGACTACGACCTCCCGGAGAGGTTTCCCCTGATCAAGTGCCCCACGCTTATCCTCTTCGGCGAGCGGGATACAGCCTTGAGGCAGAAGGAGCAGGAGATGCTCCGTCTCATCAAGGGCTCCAAGCTGGTGGTGATGCCCAACGCTGGCCACCTGCCCCAGATCGACGACCCGCCCGCCTTCGTCAAGGCCGTGGAGGGGTTTGTTGCCGCTGCCTCTCCTGCGGCTGGGGCTACCGCGCGGGGCTCCTAGAGCTGGGCGTCCATGTACCGGGATGGGAAGCTCAGGCTGGACCTCCACACCCACATAGATGAGGCGACCGGGTACGGCGTACCTACAGAAGAGATAGTGCGGGAGGTGATTGACCTTGCACGGACACGAGGGCTTGACGGCATTGCGGTAACTTCTCACAACAAGCCCTCCTACGGCGTCCGCTTCCGGGAGTTGGCCCAGGCCCTCTTTGGGGATTCTTTCCTCATTATCCCAGGGCAAGAGAAGGACGAGGTCTCGCCCAGGCGTCAAGTGATAGAGCTGTATCTTCCGACCGGGGCGGTTTTCCGCATCTTGGCTCACCCAGGGCAGCCTTCCGGCAATCTGGACGGGGACCTCTCCGACCTGCACGGGGTAGAGCTTCAGAACGCATTGCACGATTGGCACATCGCCAGAACTCAGGTGGAAGAGATGGCTGCCAGGTGGGACCTGCTGCCGGTGCAGGTCAGCGATGCCCATACCCTGGACAGTCTCGGCCACTACCATACCCTGGTCTCCCTGGAGGAGATGACCTTGCGAGTCCTGGGGAGGGGGCAGAAGGGGCCCAGGAAGCGTAGCTAGCCGGTGGAGGAGCTCTGATGAGGGTACGAGTCCTCCTCTTTGCCATGCTGAGAGAGCGGCTAGGGCAGCGGGAGCTGGAGATGAAGTTGCCTGAGGGGGCTACCGTGGCCTCTCTGGTAGAGCAGCTCGGGAAGCAGTACCCCGGCCTGCGGCTTCGGGACTTGCCCCTGGCGGTGGCGGTCAATCAGGAGTACGCTGCGGCGACTCACCCGCTTGCGGATGGGGACGAGGTGGCTCTCATACCGCCTGTCAGCGGAGGGGGCCTGTGATCCTGATAACCCACCAACACCTCGATCCCGAGGCCCTTACCAAGAAAGTGAGAAGCCCTGGTAACGGGACCGTGGTCACCTTCCTGGGCACGACCCGAAATGAGACAGATGGGAGGGGGGTCCTCTTTCTGGAGTACGAGTGCTACCAGCCCATGGCCGAGAGGAGTCTCACCGAGCTGGCGCAGGAGGTGCAGGTCCGGTGGGGGATTCAAGACTTGGCCATAGCCCACCGTGTCGGCAGGGTAGAGGTGGGAGAGATAAGCCTCGTAGTAGCGGTGGCTGCGCCCCATCGGAAGGAGGCCTTTGCGGCGTGCCAGCACATCGTGGACCGGATCAAGGCCGTGGTGCCCATATGGAAGAAGGAGTTCTTCGAGGATGGTGCGGTCTGGGTAGAGGGTGAGGGGAGCCCGGAGGCTGCCCTGACAGGCTTCGGGTTGTCAACCGAGGCTGCCTCGGGGGCAGAGGCCTGTTGAGGTGGGGCGAAGGAAACGGGTATAATAGTTAAGTAAGCTTATGCGTCGCGGGGTGGAGCAGCGGCAGCTCGTCGGGCTCATAACCCGAAGGTCGGTGGTTCGAGTCCACCCCCCGCTACCATTCATTCTCCTCCGGTGACCAGGCCCTGGCGGCCTTTCCCCTTTGCCTCTGCCTGGTTGATCTACCTGCCATCGGTGTAAGCACAGACGCCAGTTCTTCGGGGCCGTGATGCCTCTTCCAGCCTCTCCTGATCTTGTTCAGAATGGCAGAGGTGGGCAGACCCCAGGATACTGCGGAAATCTCTCTTATCTTGGCCCCGTCCTTGTCCAAATAACAGGGTCCACCTCACTCCAGCGTTGTGCTATAATTCTGGGCCTTCATGAATATTCAGATGGTTAAATGAAGCCGATGAAATATCTTTGGCCTGACCTAAGTCGGTTCAACTGTGATAAGGTTACAGTGGTGTTCCACTTAGGGTTGGGACAAGATGTTATCCAACGACTTATGAGCCACTCTCACCACCACCCAACTAAAGGGCATCCCACAAAGGCCTATTATGGGAATATTTACACGAGGAATAAGATTGCTCATGTAGCCCAAGGTACTGTCATGCTTGGAAAAGATAACAAGACCCATATTGAAATAGAATTCACCCGACAGAGGAGATCAAGACCGCCTAGTGATATCAAGCCGGTGGGCGACCTGCTGGGCATAGTACAAGAGTCTATCCAGGATGTAATTGCCGATTACGCCTGTGATGCCACATTTACATATAGGGTCATGGACGGCTGGCGATCTCGCTTTCCGCTACCCTTACCGATCAGGAAACCTCGAAATCAACCATTTACACATATAGAGGGAGTTAAATTCTCGAAACGGACGAACGCCACAATCGAAAGATCGCTTGAAATTAGCATATCCCCCGATGGGGACTTACGTCACATAACTTACCTAAAAGGTACAGTCAGATTTACGTTAGAGATGTTCCGAGACGCTGTCAAGGAAGCATCGAGACTCTCAAGGCAGTCGCTTATACGATCGGAGGAGGCCAGCCGTGCCAACTAAAGAGAGGATCAGCATTGGTTCCTCTAGGAGACCTAGGCGCTCTGACTCTACACGTGGCAGCAAGATACAGCCTGAATCCTCAGTTCGTGGGGCTACTGAATTTTGGCGTGGGGCTACTGAATTTTGGCCTGGTCTTTATGACTCGGAATGTCCATTAGATAAGCTTCAATGGAAACCGGACCACAGTCAGAAACAACAAATTCAATCTGAACCAGAGCCTGCGCTATCAAAACAGATACAGCAGCAGATTGACCTGCTAGTAGAGGCTAGTGCTACAAATCAAGCGTTTTCCATTCTTGAAGGGTTTCTTCCTGACGTAAAAGGGGTCCTCAAAAAGATGGGCGCCGAATTTCTGGGCCATACCATCAGAGAATGGAAATCCATCGAGGACCCTACATGGACGGAATATGTCTTGGACTTGAAAATTAACGCTAGCACCAAGAAAGCACTCGCAGTCTGGGACGATCTAAACGACGCCATTAGAAAATACCTTGATCAAACAATTCAAGGGGATGATAAGCAACTATCGAAAAAAACCCTGTCTGTGTCGGTGGCATGGAGTCAATAAGTGCCGACATTCGATGCCGCGACATTTATACACACCATCAACAAGATTGTTAAGGCAGATCCTATCGAGGCTGATTTTCGCACTGCGATTAACAGGGTCTATTATGCTTGCCACTTGATAGGCCGAAGTGCGTTGACACAAAAAGGTTGGTATCAGCCAAAATATACTGGAGAAGACCATCGCGGGATAATTACCAAGTTACAGGAGCACACCCCTTGGGGGAGCAAGCTCCTTACGCTGCTTAGACTTCGCGAGCATGTAGATTACTGCACAGACTCTGCTGATCGTAGGACCTCTCCATGCTCTTATTGTCAGGAAGCATCATCCAAGGCAGTATTATTAGTAGATAACAACATGTGGGAGCAAGCCAAGGCCATTCAAGAAGATATACTGCCTAGGCTCAAGGCATTATTCCCGACCAAAGGATAATGTCTGCTTATACGAATTACTATGCTATCCTTGACAATACTCCTGACCTGTTGAGCCTGTTTCGGAGGTGCCCATGTCGGAGATCGCCAAGGACCAGATAAAGGCTATGGCCAGCGCCGTAGGCCTTGTCATAGAGGAGCCTGACCTCACCGATGTCTACAATAGGCTCAACGCCATGTTGGAAGGCCTGAAGGCCCTGGACAAGCTGGATCTTCAAGGCATAGAGCCGATTCCGGTCTTGCCGGCGCCGGTGAAGTAGCATGCCAGAAGGGGAGCTCCACTTCTATCCCCTTGCGCGCCTGGCTGGGCTTATAGAAGCCAGGCAACTCTCTCCCGTTGAGCTTACCCGGGTCTATCTGGACCGGGTTGAGAGGCTTAACCCCATTCTACGCGCCTTCATCACGATGAAACCTGATGCCCTGGAGGTGGCGCGCCGGGCGGAGAAGGAGATACTGGCGGGGAGATATAAGGGGCCGCTGCATGGGATTCCGGTGGCGGTGAAGGACCAGTTCTATACCGCGGGCCTGCGGACTACCGGCGGCTCCCGGGCCTTCGCCGACTTCGTGCCGGCCTACAACGCGACGGTGGTGCAGCGGCTGGAAGAGGCGGGGGCCATCCTCTTGGGCAAGAACAACCTCAGCGAGCTGGCGATGGGTGGGACCAGGGACCACCCCTTCGGCACGCCCCGTAACCCCTGGAACCCGGAGCACAACCCGGGCGAGTCTTCCAGTGGCTCCGCGGCGGCCGTGACGGCGACCCTCTGCGCCGCTGCTCTGGGCGAGGACACGGGAGGCTCGGTGCGGGGTCCGGCGTCCTTCTGTGGTATCGTGGGCCTGCGCCCCACCTGGGGCAGGGTAAGCCGATGGGGCTCCTTCGCCCTCTCCTGGTCTATGGACTGCGCTGGGCCTCTCACAAGGACTGTGGAAGACTGTGCCATCTTTCTGGGAGCCATCGCTGGCCACGACCCCAAGGACCCTACGTCCAGCCCAGAGCCCGTGCCCAACTACCGGCAGGCGATAAAAGGAGGCATCGCGGGCCTGAAGATTGGGCTGCTGAAGGAGTTCTTCGAGGCCGACTACCTGGACCCGGAGGTGAGGAAGGCCAACGAGAAGGCTGCCGGCGCCCTGGCGGGGCTTGGCGCCCACCTTCAGGAGGTCTCCATTCCTGCCGTCACCGCCGCTGGCGCAGGCTTCATGTCGCTGGCCGACGCCGAAGGCGCTGGTGTCTACTTTGAGCTCATCCGTGAGAGAGGCCAGGCGCTGGACCGCTCCACGCGGGCCAGGCTCATGGCGGCCAGTCTTCTCCCTGCCTCTATCTACCAGCGATCGTTAAGGTTCCGCTCCCTGCTGCGCCAGCAGATGCTGGAGGCCCTGGAGCAGATGGACATACTGCTGTGCCCGACCATGCCATTTCCCGCAACGAAGATCGTCGCAGGCGAGACGGGTTTCCAAAGCTTCCAGGAGGCAGCCAATCGGCTCTTCCACTTCCGTGGCTATACGACGCCCCATGCCCTGGCTGGCATTCCGGCTATATCCGTTCCTTGTGGCTTCACCGGTACCGGCCTGCCCATCGGCCTCCAACTGGCGGCCAGGCCCTTTGCTGAGCCTGTCCTGTTCAGGGCTGCCCACGCGTATCAGGAAAGCACTGCCTGGCATCTGAAGCGGCCCCCGATATCGTGAGGCAGGAGATAGGCAAATGGCCAAGCTGATCATGTACAGCCTCTCCACCTGACCTACCTGCGTCAAGGCCCGGGTGGCGCTTAGAAGGGAAAAGGTTGGCTTCGAGGAGAGGCTGGTGGACGATGACCAGAAGTTCATGGATGAGGCCCTGGCCCTGTCGGACACCGTCCCTGTCTTCGTGCACCCAGACGGGCGGGTAGAGGTGGGCTTCCGCGGCGAGGTTGGCTGACATCTGGAGTGAAAGGGTGCGGCGCACCCTAGGTTGCGAGGAGAGAGGGTTTGACAGGGCCCTTCCTTCGGTAATACGATACCGAGCTAGTTCAAGGGCCACCCCGGCGGTGGCTGAGTTGCATTGATTGGGATGTTAGGATAAAAAAGGAGGCAAGAGTGTCGGCTCACATTCATACTTCTGTGGCGGCAGCCAAGAAACCCTCGGTGGTCACACCCCAGCGGTTTGCCCAGGGACTTACCTGGGCCCAGTACCAGGAGGCCATGAAGGTAAACAAGGACCGCTTTCTGGAGGAGTACAACAGCCTTCAGGTCTCTAAGGCGGATGCGGGCGCCCTTAAAGGGCTGGTGAAGGGCGCCAAAGGGCCCATCAACGTTCTCGCCATAGCTGAGGACTGGTGTCCGGATGTTTGGCGGGGTCTTCCGGTGATGGTGCGTATTGCTGAGGCGGCAGGCATGGAGCTGCGTATCTTTCCCCGAGACCAGAACCTGGACATCATGAGCGAGTTCCTCTACAAAGGTGAGTTCCAGTCTATCCCTACCTTCGTCTTCTACACCAGGGACCACAAGTACATCGGCCACTGGATCGAGCGGCCAGACTTGGCGAACCGGGAGATGGCCCGCGTGGAGGAAGAGGTAAAGAGGGAGATGCCTGGCAAGACGGACCAGGAGATCAGGGCCGAGCGGGGTCGCCGCCTCCGTGTCCACTGGCCCGCCTGGAAGCAGGAAACGGTGAAAGAGATCAGGGAGTTTCTATCCCAGGCTGTCAAGAGCTAGCAAAGGCACCTGCTCTGTGCTGGGTCTAACGATGATGGGGCGCCCATCTGGCGCCCCATCATCAGTGTGTCTGCCTGGGCGACGTTTCCTGCAGCTCCCTGGGCAGGACAAAGCTTACGTTCTCGTCCACGACCTCGATGACGGAGACCTTCTCCGGTTTCAACAGGTCTATCACTGCTGCTACCAGCCCCTCTGGTGTGGAGGCCCCGGAGATTAGTCCCACTACATGGGAGCCGTCTATCATGTGAGGCCGGACCTCGTCGGGTCCATTCACCAGGTAGGCGGGTACCCCCTCGGCCTCTGCTACCTCCCTCAGGCGGTTGCAGTTGGAGCTGTTCTGGGCCCCGATAACCAGGACACGGTTCACCCGCTTAGCCAGGGCTTTCACAGCCATCTGGCGGTTGGTGGTGGCGTAGCAGATGTCATTGCGGGTAACCAGGTTCGGGAAGCGCCTCTTGAGCGCAGAGATAATCTCCTTGGTGTCGTCCACGCTGAGGGTCGTCTGGGTAAGGGCCACCACCCTGGAGGGGTCCTGCACTTGTACAGCCAGGGCATCCTCCACCGTCTCCGCAATGAGAGTCTTCTCTGGGACCTCTCCAGAGGTGCCTATCACCTCGTCGTGGTCCTTGTGGCCGACCAGGATGATGGAGAAGCCCTCCCTGGCGTACCTGATGGCCTCCAGATGGACCTTGGTCACCAGGGGGCACGTGGCGTCGATGATCCTGAGGCGTCGCTCCCTGGCCATAGTGCGAACCTCTGGTGATACCCCGTGTGCAGCGAAGATGGCTACCTGCCTCTCAGGCACCTCGTCCAGCTCGTTGACGAAGACAGCCCCTTTCTGTCGCAGGTCAGCCACGACGTAGGGGTTGTGTACTATCTCGTGCCTGACGTACACCGGCTTGCCGAATCGCTCCAGGCACAGTTCCACAATATCTATGGCGCGGACAACACCGGCGCAGAACCCCCTGGGAGCGGCTAGTATAACTTCCATACTCTTTTCCCCTTTTGTCCCAATGGCCATTATACCAGCCGTACCTTTGCCGGCCAAGGCCAGGCCCGGCCCGGCCAATCCTGCGAAGTAAAGGAGCCCCAGGGTTCTCGCACCCCGGCGATATTGCAAAAAGGCCAGGTTCTGAGGCCCCCAGGTCTTTTCATTGTCATTCTTGTATCTTTGAAGAGGGTGGTGGGAAGACCGGTGTCATTCTAGGGCAGCAAGCCCGTTGCTCAGATAGGTCTC
>JACPCK010000039.1 GCA_016179845.1 Chloroflexota bacterium
GACGGGCGGCCCACCTTCCCCAAGGCCCGCTACCTGGTGCCCAAGGCCGACTGGGACTACTATACGAAGCCATCGGTCCTGGAGAAATCCCCCCACGTGCGGGACCAGGTCATGCCCCTGGAGAAACTGCGCATCATGGACCTGATCCAGGGCGAGCACAGGATCACCGACGAGGTGACAGCGGTGCCCACGCCGGGGCACACGCCGGGCCACATCTCCATCGCCATCTACTCCCAGGGCCAGCGGGGCTTTATCACCGGGGATATGATAAGCTCACCGGCCCAGGCCCATTTCACCGACTGGTGCCCTACCTATGACCTCGACAAGGCCGAGGCCCGCAAGACGCGCCACCAGGCCCTGGACCGCCTGGAGGCCGAGCGCAGCCTGGTCTACGCCGGCCACTTCCCCGACTCCGGGTTCGGCCTCTTTGTGCGCAAGGAGGGCCGCCGCGTCTGGCAGGGGGTCTGAGGAAAAAAAGACCTGCCGCCTCCAGAAGAGGCATCACCCCTACCACCAGTGGGTCTCGTCGAGGGCCTTCACACCCGCCTCGGCGGCGTCCCAGGGCCTGGCGGGGAGGTACTTCCACCCTCCGTCGGCAAACATCACCACGATGTTCCCCTTCTCCATCCCATTGGCAACTCGTAAGGCCACCTCCATGGTGGCGCCGGAGGATACTCCAGCCAGGATACCCTCCGCTCGTACAATGGCCCGCGCCATCCCTATAGCAGAGGGGCTGTCCACCAGGAAACGGCCGTCCAGTTGGCCCAGGTCAAGAAGGGGGGGCATGAACCCCTCCTCCAGACTGCGGAGCCCCTGAAGGCGCTCTCCCAGACGCGGCTCCACACCCACGATGCGTACGTTAGGATTGTGCTCGCGGAGCCTCTTTCCCACCCCCATCAGTGTGCCGCCCGTGCCGATGCCTACCACAAAGACGTCCACCTCCGGCGCGGCCTGGACTATCTCCAGCCCTGTAGTCCGATAGTGAGCGTCCATGTTCATCGAGTCGCTGAACTGAGAAAGGGGATAGTAGCCATGCTCCCTGGCCAACTGCTGGGCCAGGTCTATGGCCCCCTTAAGGCCCGAGCGAGGCTCGCACCAGATGACCTCGGCTCCGTAGGTCTCCAGAATGTCACCGACACTGGGCACCACGCCCCTGGGGATGGCTACCTTGACCCTGTACCCTTTCTGCTTCGCCACCATGGCGAGGGCGATGGCCGTGTTGCCGCTACTGGCCTCCACAATCGTGTCCCCGGGCCTCAGGAGGCCGCGGCGTTCGGCGCCCTCCACTATGGCCAGCACGATGCGGTCCTTGATGCTGCCGCTAGGGTTCTGGCCCTCCAGCTTGGCGAAAAGGCGCACACCCGGCTTGGGAGCCATGTGGCGCAGCTCTACGAGGGGTGTATTACCTATGAGACCTAGCAGGTCTGAAGGCGGCATGAGCCCATTGTACAACAAGGGGAAAAGGGGGGCTTCGGGCGACGGGAAAGGGCTACTCGGTAGCGACGGTCCCCTTCTGGCCCTCCAGGGCCGCCCGCAGGGTGTGCCAGGACAGGGTAGCGCACTTGACCCGAATGGGGAACTCTACCACGCCAGATAGGACTTCCAGGTCCCCCAGAAGCTCCCGCTCTTGGTCGGAGAGCACCTGCCCGGTCAGCATCCTATGAAAGGCGCTGAAAAGGCTTTGGGCCTCCTCACTGCTCTTACCCCGGACGCTCTCGGTCATAAGGGATGTGGAGGCCTTGGAGATGGCACAGCCTGAGCCCAGGAAACCGATGTCAGTGATGATCCCGTTGTCCATCCTCAGGTATAGCATAAACCTGTCGCCGCAGAAAGGGTTGTATCCCTCGACGGAGCGGTTGGCCCCCTCTACCTTGCGCAGGTTGCGGGGGTGATTGTAATGTTCAACGATGAGTTCCTGGTAGAGGTCCCCCAACTCCGACACTAGCTGAAGACCTCGAACACCTTGTCGATTCCCCGGACCAGGACGTCGATCTCCTGTTTGGTGTTATAGAAGGCCAGGGAGGCCCTGGCTGTCGCTGGTATGCCGAAGCGCGCCATGACGGGCTGCGTACAGTGATGACCCGTGCGAATGGCGATGCCCTCGCTGTCCAGCACCGTGCCGATATCGTGAGGGTGTATTCCGTCCAGCACAAAGGACAGCACCGCTGCCTTCTCCCTGGCGGTGCCGATGATTCGCAGGCCCCTTATCTGGGAGAGGCGCTCAGTGCCGTATTCAAGGAGCTGGTGTTCATAGGCGGCAACGCGGTCAAGGCCAATAGCGCTTAGGTAGTCGATGGCGGCTCCCAGACCAATAGCCCCGGCGATATGGGGAGTCCCCGCCTCAAACCTGTACGGGATGTCGTTATAGACGGTCTTTTCAAAAGTGACGGACTTTATCATGTCGCCCCCGCCCTGGTAAGGGGGCATGGAGTCCAGAAGACTGGCCTTGCCGTAGAGGACGCCGATGCCCGTTGGCCCCAGGATCTTGTGGCCTGAGAAGACATAGAAGTCGCAGTCCAGCTTGCGCACGTCCAGCGGCAGGTGGGGCGCCGCCTGAGCCCCGTCGATAAGGACGGGGACCCCCTGCCGGTGGGCTAAACGTATGATCTCCTCCACCGGGTTAATGGTCCCCAGGGAGTTGGAAACGTGGACCACAGCCACCAGCCTGGTCCTTGGCCCCAACATCCTCTCGTACTCCTCAAGAAGAAGCTCCCCCGAATCGTTCATGGGGATGACCCTGAGTCGGGCCCCCTTCTCCTGACAGAGGATCTGCCAGGGCACGATGTTGGAGTGGTGCTCCATGGCCGAGATGATGATCTCATCACCCTCCCGGAGGTTCTGACGCCCGTAGCTACCGGCCACCAGGTTAATTCCCTCCGTGGTGCCCCGAACGAAGACGATCTCCTGGGGGCTTGACGCATTGAGGAAGGCCTGGACCTTGGTACGGGCCCCCTCATACTCCTGGGTGGCCTCCTCGCTCAGCAGGTGAATGCCCCGGTGGACGTTGGAGTTCTCCGTGGTGTAGTAGCGCACCAGGGCATCGATGACCGCCTGAGGCTTCTGGCTAGTGGCGGCGCTGTCCAGGTAGACCAGAGGCTTACCTCGGACCTCTCGCCTGAGGATGGGGAAGTCCTGCCGGATCTTTTCCACGTCAAGCAATGGGGAGTCTACGAGAGAGGCGCGCCGTCTGGGCGCTGGGCTCATCGCACTCATAGGCTCCTCTCAGGCTGATGAGTAGGTAATGCTTGGGAGAGCTGTCGGTCCAGGTAGGAGCGAAGGGAATCGACTCCCACGCCATCAATGATCTCGCTGGCGAAGCCACGAACAAGGAGGGCCCTGGCCAGCTCCCGGTCCAGGCCCCGGCTCCGCATGTAAAACAGGAGCTCCTCGGCCACATGGCCCGCCGTGGCACCGTGGGTGGCCATTACATCATCGCAGTAGATCTCCAGGGCCGGCTTGGTGTCTATCTCCGCCCCTTCAGAGAGGATGATGTTATAGTCCTTCTGGTGGGCCTGAGCCTTCACCGCGTTCTGCCGGATCAGGACCCGCCCGCTGAATACGGCCCTGGACTTGCCATCCAGAACGCCCTTGAAGTATTGATTGCTCTTGGTGTAGGGCTTGGCGTGGTCTATGTCTATGTGGTTATCCACATGGTCTACACCGTTAGTTAAGTGCAGGCCCCTTACCTCTGTGGAGGCCCCGGGAGCGTCCAGGAGCACCATAAGGTCGTTTCTCAAGATGGCACAGCCCACGGTGAGCGATGTGGTCTTGAGGACGCTGTCCTTCGCCAGATAGGCCCTGGTCATCCCCACGTGATACGCCCTGGGGCTCTCACGGGCAAAGCGGTAGTGTTCGATCTGGGCACCCTCCTCAGCCAGCATCTCCACCACCGAATTGGTGAAATAGCCATTGGAAGACAGGGAGATGTAGCTCTCAATAAGGATGAGTCTGCTGTTGCTCCCTGCCACCAGGAGAACCCTGGGGTAGGTGACCACTGGCTTCTGATGTTCCGTGGTAATGAACAGGATGTGCAGTGGAGTGGGAAGGGTCTCCCCCGGGGGAACCCAGACCAGGGCGCCGTCCTCCAGAAAGGCCGTGTTAAGAGCAATAAAAGCGTCGTCCTTGAAGTCGGCATAGCGGGCCAGGTGCTGCTGCACCAAGGCCTCCTCTGTAGCGAGGGCAGCAGCCAGACTGATTGCCTGCATGCTACTGCCCGCCCCATTTGGGGTGGACAGGGCCGCTGAGTAGCGTCCGTCGACGAAGACCAGGTTGGTCCAGCCCTTGTCCCAGGGAGCGATGCCCTGGATGTCTGAGGCCTGAACCCTATCGGGCTGACCATCGAAGGGGTGCTCAAAAGCGGCCTCAGCTATAGGGGCAACCCTGGTGTACTTCCACTTCTCATTGCCCCGGAGCGCTGTAGGAAAACCCAGTTGATCAAAAGAGTCCATGGCCTGCCTGCGGAGAGCCTGGAGCCAGGGAGCGTCACCGAACCGAAGGCCTCTTTCCAGCCTTTCGAAGTCGGCCTGGTAGGACTTGTGTTGAGCCAGGGCCTGCGGCATGATGCGCTATACCGTACCCGAGATCTATCCTGTAGTCTCGGCAGCCTGCCGGAGCCAGTCGTATCCCTTGGCCTCCACCTCTAGCGCCAGGGCAGGGCCACCAAACATGACCAAACGCCCGTCGATGAGGATGTGGACGTGATCAGGGGTAACATAGTTCAGGATGCGCTGATAGTGGGTTACCAGGATGGTGGCGTTGGAGGAGCTCCGGCGAGTATTGACGGCGCTGGCCACCGTCCTGAGGGCGTCGATATCCAGGCCGGAATCGGTCTCGTCCAGCAGGGCCAGCTTGGGGTCCAGCATAAGCAACTGGATCGTCTCGTTGCGTTTTTTCTCACCGCCGGAGAAGCCCTCGTTGACAGCCCTCTTGATGAGCTCAGGGTCAAACTCCATCGTCCTGACCTTGTCCTGAAGCAGCCTGTCGAACTCCCGGACGCTGAGCTCCTTGAGGCCCTTGTGGCGCCGGATGGAGTCCACCGCCGTCTTGATGAACTGCCAGTTGCGGACACCGGGCAACTCCACCGGGTATTGAAAAGCCAGAAACACGCCCGCCCTGGCCCGCTCCTCCGGCAGCATCCGCAGCAGGTCCATACCCTCGTAGAGGACCTCCCCCTGGGTGACGGTATACCCCGGCCGGCCTGCCAGAACGTTGACCAGGGTGCTCTTGCCGCTCCCGTTGGGCCCCATGATGGCATGGACCTCGCCCAACCGAACTGCCAGGTCTACCCCCTTCAGTATCTCCACATCGCCGATGGCAACGTGGAGGTTTGCTATCTGGAGCATGGGGGGCCTTGTATCCCCGTTGTGGTGGCTCATGCTAGTATCCTGTCCCTGAAATACGCTTACGAATTGTCATTGCGAGGAGGCGGCAGCCGACGAAGCAATCTGGCGGTGGGACAGACCCCGCCGCGAGATTGCCACGCGCCTCCACAGCAAACTCAAAGGGCAGCTCTTTGAATATGTCCCTGCAGAAGCCGTTGATGATCATGAAGTGGGCTTCCTCCTCGGAGATGCCACGCTGCTGGCAATAGAAGAGCTGGTCGTCGCTCACCTTGGAGGTGGAGGCCTCGTGCTCAATGCGGGCAGTGGGGTTGCGCACCTCGATATAGGGTGTTGTATGGGCTCCGGACCTGTCCCCTATGAGGAGGGAATCGCACCGGGTGAAGTTCTTGGCATTGTGGGCAGCAGGCATTATCTTGATGAGGCCCCGGTAGGTGTTGTTGCCGTGGCCAGCGGAGATGCCCTTGGCGATAACGGTGCTGCGGGTGTTCTTGCCAATATGGGTCATCTTGGTGCCTGTGTCGGCCTGCTGGTAGTTATTTACCAAGGCTACCGAGTAGAACTCACCGACGGAGCCATCCCCCTGGAGGATGACGCTGGGGTACTTCCAGGTGATAGCCGAGCCCGTCTCCACCTGGGTCCAGGAGATCTTGGATCTCCTGCCCAAGGCCTTGCCCCTCTTGGTCACGAAGTTGTAGATGCCTCCCTTCCCCTCCTTATCGCCCGGATACCAGTTCTGGAGGGTCGAGTACTTGATCTCAGCGTTATCCAGGGCCACAAGCTCAACGACGGCGGCGTGAAGCTGGTTGCTCTTGCGGATAGGAGCCGTGCACCCCTCCAGATAGCTTACGTAGGCCCCTTCGTCGGCGACTATGAGGGTCCGCTCGAACTGTCCGGTGTCGGGGGAGTTTATGCGGAAGTAGGTCATGAGCTCCATGGGACAGCGGACCCCTTTGGGCACGTAGATGAAGGAGCCATCGCTGAAGACGGCGGAGTTGAGGGCGGCAAAGAAGTTGTCGCTGTACGGCACCACAGAGCCCATGTACTTCCTCACCAGCTCCGGGTGCTTCTGGATGGCCTCGCTGAAGGGACAGAAGATGATGCCCAGCTTCTCCAGGGTCTTCTGGTAGGTGGTGGCAACAGACACGCTGTCAAAGACGGCATCTACAGCCACCCCGGCCAGGCGGCTCTGCTCCTGCAAAGGTATGCCCAGCTTGTCGAAGGCCTTCCTGATCTCTGGGTCCACCTCCTCCAGGCTGCTGGCACCCGTCACAGACTTGGGGGCTGCGTAGTAGTGTATGCCCTGGTAGTCAATAGGCGGAAAGTGGACGCTGGCCCACCTGGGCTCTTCATACTTGAGAGATGCCCAGTAGCGGTAGGCCCTCAGGCGCCACTCCAGCATCCACTCGGGCTCCTGCTTCTTGGCCCAGATGTAGCGGATTACGTCCTCGTCTATGCCCTTGGGAGCCACCTCCTCCTCTACCTCGGTGGTGAACCCCCATTTGTACTCGGTGTCCAGGTCCTTGGTGTGCCTGGATATGACCCTGGTGGGCTGCACGCTAACAAGCCTCCGCACTCTAACGATTGTTTAGTGACTTGGTCGACAATCCTCTATTAGGTTAGCAGTCCCTACGCAGCCTGTCAACTCCACTTAGCCCTCCACCTCTACAATCATCTCCACCTCCACGGCCATGCCGAAGGGTAGGGCAGCCATCCCCACTGCCGATCGAGCGTGCCTGCCCTTCTCTCCAAGGACCGCCACGAGGAGGTCTGAGGCCCCGTTGACGACCTTGGGCTGGTCCCCAAAATCGGGGGCGCTATTCACCATCCCCAGCATTTTGACAACGCGCCTGACCTTGTCCAGGTCACCTATCTCTTGCTTGAGGTTAGCGAGAAGGTTCAGGCCGCACAGGCGCGCCGCCTCATAGCCCTGCTCCACCGCAAGGTCCCGGCCTAGCTTTCCCGTCATCAGGGAGCCGTCGGCCTTGCGGGGCCCCACCCCCGCAAGGAACACCAGTGTCCCGCTCCGAACGGCGGGAACGTAGTTGGCCACGGGCTTAGGGGGCACAGGCAGACTCAGGCCCATCTGCTGTAGTTTCTTCTCTGCTTCTGACACAGGGACCCTCCTTTCACACTTGCTCAGCGCGGTCAGGGTAGAACAAAGCGTTTGAAGGACTCGGCATACTCCATGCCAGCGGGCTTCCCATTCTGGCGTCGCCCCTCCTTCATACGGGCCTCCAGGCCCTCCCTTCCACCCACCTGGCTTACGTGGGCCCGTATAGCCCTTATGGAGATATCGATGGTGTCAGTCACATCAATCCAGAGGTCCGGGCTGGGATGGCCTATGATCAAGACCTCGCGCACCTTGTGGGGCTCCAGCCCCTCCTGAAGGAGCTCGGGGAAGGTCAGGTGGTCCCGCGCACTTGGGTAAACAGCAGCGAGGGCAGCCTCCCCCGCGGCCATGTGATCGGGATGGCCCAGATAGCCAGCCCCCATGAGGTTGCGGACGGGATTGGTGGTGACAAGGACATCGGGTCTGTACTTGCGGATCTGGCGCGTAATATCCCGCCGGAGCTCCAGGGTGGGCTGTAGATAGGCGTCAGGGTAGCCCAGGAAGACCACCTCCTTGAGACCCAGAATCTGACCAGCGGCGAGCTGCTCCCGATTGCGGGTCTCCACCAGCCGTTCTGGGGTCATATGGCGGTCTGAGGTTCCTTTGCTACCGTCCGTGACGATGACGTACACCACCTCAACACCCTCGCGAGACCATTTGACTGCCGTTCCGGAGCAGCCGAACTCGGCGTCATCGGGGTGGGCCACCACCACCATGGCCCTGGAGTAGGGTTCTTGGGCCTGTTCCTGAACCATTTTCCAGCCTACCTCCAACTCCTCTCGTCCTGACCCTGACACCCTCTGGGCTGATAGCCAGCATACTTTCCCAGCAGGCTGAGGGACATGGCGTTGCGTACAAGGAGTACAACAACGGTCTAATATCTTAGCAGAAAAGGCAACCCCAGTCGCCCCAAGGGCTATCCACTCCAGGGTCTTTTAGTTATCTGCTGCCTGCCCTGTCACTCCATGCCCTCATCCCCCCTGGCCCCCTTCTCCCAACCTGAGAGAAGGGGGTGGTTGTTTGTCTCCGAGGGGGCTGACGCCCCCTCAAACTCCCCTGCTTCTGTCGGATTTGGAACACTAAAAGGCCCTGCTATCCACTCAGCATGGCACAAAAACCGAGAGCCTACCTGCCCCCGCCCAGGGCCCTGGTGTATCATCTGAGGCGAAAACCGTACCAACTAGCCGGCTGCAAAAGGTGAGGGAACCCATGGAATACACCAAAGCCCTGGCCAGATTCATCGCAGAGACACGGTACGAGGACCTGCCGGAGAGTGTGCTGGAGAAGGCCCGGACCTACGTCCTGGACAACCTGGCCAGCGCCCTGGTGGGCTCTCGGCAGCCCTGGTGCCAGATGGTCCTGGAGATGGTGAAAGAGGCCTGCTCCAAGGGCGAGTGCACCGTTATCGGCCAAGGATGGAAGGCCGCACCCTCCCTGGCGGCCCTAGCCAACGGCGCCACTATCGGGGGCTTTGAGACGGACCACTTCTACCTGGAGGGTTCAGCCCATCCTAGCGGGACTGCCTTTCCGGCGGCCCTGGCCGTGGGGGAGAAGCTGGGTTGCACAGGTCGTGACCTCCTGACCGCCATGGTGGTGGGGTATGAAGCCCTGTGTCGCATCGGCTATGCCGCCACCAGGGCGGTGGAGGACATACGCGGGTTCCACGGGCCCGGCGCCAACGGGCCCTTTGGCGCTGCGGCGGCCGCGGCCCGAATCCTGGGCCTGTCGCCGGAGGGAGTAACCAACGCCCTGGGCATCGCCGGCTCCCAGGGGGCCGGCCTCCTGGAGTTCGTGGCTGAGGGGGCCATGACCAAGCGGCTGCACCTGGGCAGGGCGGCCCAGACGGGGCTGGAGAGCGCCCTGCTGGCAGCCCGGGGATTCACCGGCCCCAGCACCGTGCTGGAGGGGGCCCACGGCTTCTTCCGGGTCTACTCCGGCCAAGCCCTGCCCGAGAGGCTCCTGGACGGGCTAGGCAAGACCTTCCTTATGGAGGGCATTCGGATAAAGAGCTATGCCTGCCACGGCACCTTCCAGGCGGTAATAGAGGCCCTGGCCCACTTCAAGGCCTCCCATCCGCTGGAGCCGGCAGCCATCAGGAGGGTCCACGTCGCTGCCCCTCGCCGGGTGGCTGAAAGGCATGGTAACCCTGTGCCCACCACCGTCATGGGCACCCAGTACAGCCTGCCCTTCTCGGTGGCCATCGCCTTGTGCAAAGACCCGGAGGAGCCCATGAGCTTCGGCGAGGAGAGCCTTTGGGACCCGGAGGTGAGGGCCCTCGCCGGCAGGGTAGAACTGGAGGCCAAGGAGGAGCCGGGGTTCCGCGTCCGTATGGAGACCCGGTCTGGCGCCATAGATATCGAGGCCACGACCTTCAAGGGCGCTCCAGACCGCCCATTCACCTTCGCCGATGCGTCCGAAAAGTTTTACCGCTACGCAGAACCGGTGATAGGGAGGGAGACGGCGCAAGGTGTGGTAACAGCGGTGAAGCAGCTCGAGAGGCTCCCATCTATACGGGAGCTGACGGAGCTTCTGCGCCATTAGCCGTCGCCAACTGAGGCTTGAACGGGACCGCGCCGTGTCAGGAGGGCAAGATGGTACATCTTCATGAGCCGTGGGACATTGAGACCGACCTAGTCGTCGTGGGTGCCGGTGCATGCGGAATGGCGGCATCTCTAGCGGCCTCAGAGCAGGGCGCCCGGGTGCTCCTCCTGGAGAAGAGTGCCAAAGTAGGCGGCAACACAGCCCTTAGCCAGGGGATGGTCCCCGCCGCCGGTACCCGCTTTCAGAAGGAGGCGGGTGTTTTAGACTCACCAGAGGCCATGGCTGAAGACGCCTTCCGAAAGAACGGCTACACCAGCGATCCTGAACTGACTTTGTCCCTGTGTCGGAAGTCCGCAGAGCTGGTGGAGTGGCTTGTGGACCGCGTAGGGGCTGACCTGAGGCTGGTGACCGATTTCAAGTACCCCGGCTACAGCCAGTTCAGAATCCATGCACCGCCTTCCCGCACGGGCCTTGAGCTGGTGAGTCAGATGCTGGAGGCAGTGAAGGCCCAGAAGCTCATCACCCTGGCTGCCGACTGCCCCGTTCGGTCGCTGGTGACCAGCAGGGAGGGCGAGGTCATCGGGGTCGTGGCCGGAGCTGAGCGGCCAGAGCGGGTGAAATCTCAGAAGGTGATTCTGGCCTGCAACGGCTTTGGGGCAAACCGGGAGATGCTGGAGCAGTACTGCCCTGAGATAGCCAATGGCCTCTATTTCAACCACCCCGGCAACACGGGCGAAGGCATCCGCTGGGGTATGGAGTTGGGGGCCGCCGTCCAGCACATGGACGCCTTCCAGGGCCACGCCTCCATCGCTCATCCCCACGGTATTCTCGTGACCTGGGCAGTTATCATGAGCGGAGGCATCCAGGTGAACAAGGCGGGAAGACGCTTCGGCGACGAGACCAGGGATTACTCGGCGTACACCCTGAAGGTGTTGTCCCAGCCGGAAGGCCTGGCCTTTGACATCTTCGGCGAAGGCTCCTACAGGCTGGCGGTGGCAGGCTTCGAGGGCTTCCGGGAACTGATTCGGGCAGGTGCTGTCCGCAGGGCTGAATCAGTCCCTGAGCTGGCCGGGCTCTTCGGCCTTAATGCCGACAACCTGGAGAACACCCTACGGGCCTACAACGCCGCCAGGGCCCGCGGGGTAGACGAGTTTGGCCGCGAGCAGTTTGGGGAAGAGCTAATACCTCCCCTCTACGGCGTCCAGGTCACCGGGGCCCTTCTGCACACCCAGGGAGGCCTGAGGATCAACACCCGGGCCCAGGCGCTGAAGCCCAATGGCTCTCCTATCCCCAATCTGTATGCGGGAGGGGGCGTTGCCGTAGGCGTGTCGGGCCCAGGAGCCTCTGGTTACCTCTCAGGCAACGGGCTCCTGACCGCCCTGGGATGGGGAAAGGTCGCAGGTGAGGACGCAGCATCCTCTCTGCAAGCATAGGCCTATAACCCATGACCCCGAGCAGAAAGAGGCACACCCCCAGGCTGCGGCCTGGGGCAGAAATACGCGCCTGCCAATACCCTGGACATCTATTCCGGTAACTGCCAACAAAGGAGGACCCCATGAAACTGGTCATCTCTGTATTCCTGGTCCTGGCATTTGCAGCCTTCATGGACGTGGTCTCCGACGCTCAGGCCAAGCACCAGGCGATAGACCTGGGTCATGGCTGGCGGATAGGTGGGTACTGGAACAAATATACTAAGGAAGGCGGAGGCTTCAGTGGGTACGAAGGCCCTCTGCTAATCCTCGGCTATAACTATGCCGAGGAGTCGTATGCTGCTCCCCCCAACCCGTCAGAGCTGGGCTTCTGGTGGGCCCTCGACACCAATAGCGACGGCTTGATGCAGATGACCCTTCAGTCAAGGACGCCCGCAGGCAAGCACCATCGCTGGCTGCAGTTCCGGACCGACCCGACCGGTAACTATGCTGCCTGGGGCTTCAGGGGACGGCTCTTCAGGTTCGTCAACTACTCAGGTGAGTACAACATCTTCGAGATCGACGAGGACGCACGAACCATACGGATCAACCCGGCTCCCGGTTACACCTGGCCCAGCTACGGCCTCCAGTTCATGGCCAAGCGCCCTGATGGCACCCCCGTCACTGCAACCCTCCGGCTGGAAGACTCCGGTGACCTTGTCGTGTTCAACGAAAGAGGCCGAAAGGTCCTGTGGTCGACTCCTCCTGTTTTTACACCCAGCGGCGACCCGCCGCCGGAGCCCTGGGAGATAGAGGCGGGCCACTACGACCCCCTGAGACAAATGTGGCGCTGAGCGATAGAGGCGGCTCCTCCCCCCTCATGCGTCTACCTGCCCTCAAGGAAGTTTCGCGGGTTCTCCACCGTGATCTGCCGGACGGCCTTCTCCGGCAGGCCCAATTCTTTCAGACGCGGCAGCACCCGGCGGGTGATGAACAGATACCCGTCCGGGTTATTTTGGCGCCGCTGGGCCAGCATCTCTCTGCTAGCCAGAGCGTTGGCCACCGAGTGGTCGTGGGAGAGAAGGAGACGGTGGCCAAAGCCCGCCTTCACCAGCTTGACGATCTGCTCCGCCCGCTCCTCCCAGTTGGGTGTGCCGGGCATCATCCCTCCAGGAAACTGGTCCAGGCCCAGCCACACTCCCCTCCGCAGAAGACCCAGCAGGTAGTCCATGTCAGTGGTGTTGTTGCTGTGACCGATGCACACCCGGCCAGGGTCCACGCCCTCCTCCTCAAAGACCCGCACCTGCTGCTCCCCCACGCGCTCCAGGGCGCGGGTGTGAGTAGTTATCGGAGCACCCGCCCTATTGCATGCGCGGGCAGCGGCCCGCAGGATGATCTCCCCCTGGGGCGTAACGCCTCCGGCGTCCGTGGCCACCTTTATGACCCCCGCCTTGATCCCAGTCCCCTCGATGCCCACCTCGATCTCGCGCGCATAGATAGCCGCCACGGCGTCGGGCGAGGCACTCCAGAAGGCCCGCGGAATGTCCAGCCATGTCCCCGTGGCCGCCACGATGTGGACTCCGCTGCGACGGGAGACCTCCCGCAGCAGGCGGACGTCCCGGCCCAAGTCTATGGTGGTCACGTCCACGATGGCCCGGACGCCCTCCTGATAGGCCACCCTTAGCTGCTGCACCGCCTCCCTGACGGCCTGTCGCCGGTCCATGAACTCGGGATAGGTCTGACGTATGCCGGCAGAGCTGGCGACTACGTGCTCATGGCCGAGGGTGAAGCCCAGCCGCCGGCCATCCAACGGGCCTAAGACAGTGTTGACTCTCGCCAAAGCTATCCCTCCTCAGAGCCGTCAGCTCTTTTTCGAAATTGGGGGATCACCTTTTCCCCTACTAGATCAATGGCCTGAAGGATATGACGGTGCTCCATGCCGGGCCAGCCGATACGAAAGATGAAGTGATTGCAATCCAATGCCCGGATGCGCTGCTGGACCTGCTGGACAACATCCTGGGGGCTGCCCAGAAGGAAGCGGTCTCTGGCCAGCTCCTCAAAGGGGACTCGGAAGGACTCTTTGCCTGGAAGAACCCTGTCCTGGCCCCAGTCGGCGTAGGCCCTGTACTTGGAGGCCAGGAAGGGTCGCGCAATCTGGAGGGCCTCCTCTCTCGTGGGAGCCACATACATCTCCAGCATGAGGGGCCTCTCCTCCGGCAGCCCGTGGCCAGCCTCGGCAAGGGCCCTCTTGTACAGGTCCATCTGGCGAGCGATCGTCGGAAGGGCGGCATGGGGATTGGCCAACCAGGGATAGCCCAGGCGGCCGGCCCGCGCCACGGCGGCATCGGCATCGGCGGCCATCCAGATGGGAGGATGGGGCCTCTGCACCGGTCGGACAGTGCAGGTGGCCTCCTTCAGGTTAAAAAAGCTACCTTCATGGGTCACCTGCTCCTCCGTCCACAGGCGCTTAATGAGCTCCAGGGACTCCACCAGGCGCGCCGGCCCGTCCTTTACTCGCACATTGAAGGCCTGGTACTCGACCTGGCGGTACCCCAGACCCACGCCAAAGATGACCCGTCCCTCGCTGAGGATGTCCAGGGTCGCCACTTCCTCGGCCACCTGGACGGGATTCAGGAGTGCCAGGAGAAGGATGGAGATGCAGAGGCGCATGTCTCCCGACTCGGAAGCGAGCCGGGCCAAAAGGGGTATGTTCTGGAGACTCTGATACGGGGCTGACAGATAGTGGTGCCCGCTGGCGAGGGTGTCGAACCCGGCTTCCCGGGCGAGCCGCACCTGCTCCAGGACCTCGCGGAACCTCTGCACCGGCGAGTCGCTCATAGGGTGCTGGGGCGTGATGAAGATGCCGAATTTCACGAGGCCCTTCTCCTCCGTGTACGCCGCAGGGGAATCGACGTAATTGTATGGCCGCTCTTAGCAGGGGTCAATCAACTGTCTACCACCTCTGGTATAATGCGCCTACTAAGGTTTTAGGGGAGGAGTCGCTCATGATTATTGATGGCCACCACCACCTCTGGTACGAC
The DNA here is from genome assembly GCA_016179845.1 of Chloroflexota bacterium. Classification (GTDB taxonomy): domain Bacteria; phylum Chloroflexota; class Dehalococcoidia; order Lucifugimonadales; family JACPCK01; genus JACPCK01. The sequence goes on from JACPCK010000039.1 coordinate 14,444, forward strand.
ATTGAGGAAGGAGGCCGGCTCCGCCGGTACTTCCCGACGAGGCAGGCCTGGGATGTGTGCATGCGCTGGGCCTACAGTGGCACGCCGCCCTACAACAAGGACCCCAAGGCCCTCTTCGCTCGCCAGCTTGGCCGCATGTCCGACTACGAGGGCAAGTACACTGCTGAAAGCCTGGATTACCATAAGATCGACGCCACCACCATATTCCCTGTAGACTACGACGCCACCTGGGGCCAGCCCGCCGATATCACCTGGGAGGAGAAGCATACCCACGTGGCAGAGCTGGAGCGAAAATACCCTGGCAAGTTCCTGCCTTATGTCAACATCGACCCCAGAAGAACCGGCGCCCTTGAGCTTATGAAAAGGGCCTTCGAGGAGTACGGTAAGTTCTACTGCCTCAAACTCATCCCTGGCTCCGGCTTCTACCCCTGGGACCCCCTATGCTACCCACTCTACGAGTACTGCATCGATAACAATATCCCCGTCGCCCTCTGCATCGAGGGCATCGGCACCGGCTACCGCATGGAGCGATTCAACGACCCCTCCGGCGTCAACGACATGATGTCCGAGTTCCGCGACCTACGCGTCATCATCCTCCACACTGGCTATCCCTACCAGAGCTGGTTCGAGAAGTGCTGCTACAACGCCGCCCACATGAACTGCTTCATTGAGATGGATTCCTGGTTCGAGCCCAGAAGGGCTGTGGCTCACCCCCATATCTACGACAACCCGGAGGGGCTCATCACCATGCTCCACTTCGCCAAGAAGGCGGCGGGGGCCCACAAGATCATCTGGGGCACTGACAACGCCCACGGGCCTTCCTACACCAAGGAGACCGACGGCAGCTCCCACAAGGGTTGGAGCGCAGGGGTAAAGTGGATCAGGGCCCTCCCGGAGAGCGCTGCCAAGCTGGGCTACCGCTTCACCGCCGAGGAGGCCGAGTGGATGGTGGGCGACAACCTGGCGCGCGTCCTGGGTGTCAAGAAGGACCCCGCCTGGAACATACCCGATAAGTTCGGCTGGCGGTACCGTTTCCCGTCGCCCAACAGATAGCGGGAGAGAGGGCGGTTGTAGTATGGCGATGGCAGGGTCCAGGGAAGAGCAGGACAAGGAAACCATTCGTCCAGAAATCCGTGAGGCGCTGGTCCGGGCCTTCGAGGTCGTCACAGCCAGGAGTGGAGGGCCGCGGCTTGTGCCCTTCACACCAGCGCAACTGCGCTTCCTCCAGGAGGTGATGGGCATCGCCCTGGTGCAACTGCTGCCACGGAGGACGGACGCCGGGAGGTAAAGCCTCCCACGGGCCCAGGCGGGCGGGCTGCCCGTGAGTTTGCGCCCATCCATCAGGCCCAGAATCGGCGGGCCCATTCTGAAGGCCAGGTTCGAGAGCATAGGCCACGACGGGAGGGGATATGCCTATCTACGAGTTTGAAGGAAAGCGGCCCAGGATTGGGCCCAGCTCCTACGTGCACCCGACGGCGGTGATCATCGGCGACGTGGTCATCGGGGAGCGGTGCTGGATAGGCCCGAACGTGACCATCCGGGCAGACCTGAACCAGATACGCATCGCTGATGGATCAAACCTCCAGGACAACGTGGTGGTCCACGGGCAGACTAACCTGGGGCCTTACTCCCACGTCGGGCACGGGGCGGTCATACACGGCGCGGCGCTGGCGGAGCACGTGCTGGTGGGGATAAATGCAATCCTGCTGGACGGGGTCAAGATAGGCGAGTGGTGTGTCATCGCGGCAGGGTCTGTGGTGGCGCCGCGGGCCGAGGTGCCGCCTTTCAAGCTGGTGATGGGGCTCCCCGCAGCCATCGTGGGCGAGGCGCCCAGGGAGCGAAGGGAAGGCTGGGACGAGAATAACGCCTACCTGGAGTTTACGCGCCGCTACCCGGAGGGCCTTGTCGAGCTGACCCTGGAGGAAGCAAAGGGCTTGGCCAGCTAGGGCTATGTTACAATAGAGACTGTCGGCCTATGGAGCGAAGCGAGCGGCTGGAGCGGCTTAAGGTCCTTCTCCGGGATGCGCTGGCCCTCCTGGGGGAGGACCCCGAGAGAGAAGGCCTGCGGCGTACCCCGGAGCGATGGGCCGAGACCCTCCTGGCATGTACCCAGGGCTACGCAGAGGACCCCCAGAAGCACCTGAGGGCCATCTTTCAGCTTGACGAGGACGACTACCCCCTGGGCTCGGAGGACATGGTCCTGGTGGACAACATCGAGTTCACCTCTACCTGTGAGCACCATATGTCACCATTCCGAGGTGTGGCCCACATCGCCTACATCCCCAACCCGGAGAGCCGGGTCATAGCGGGCCTGTCGAAGCTATCCCGAGTTGTAGAGGTTTTCGCCCGCCGACTTCAGCTCCAGGAGCGGATGACCCACCAGATAGCTAGAGCCATCGACGACCACCTGAGACCGCTGGGAGTCATCGCCGTGGTGCAGGCGGTCCACCACTGCATGGAGCAACCGGGTGTGGAGCAGCGTTCCAGTGTGACCCTGACGACCGCCCGCCGGGGCGTTTTTCTGGAGAGGCCCGAGACAGAGGCCAGGTTCCAGGAGTACCTTCGCCTCCGGCTTGACGCCGGAAAAATGTAGCTGTCCCCGCACTGTCCCGAATCGACATGAGAGTCCTGGTAACAGGTGCGACGGGGTTTATCGGCAGACGCCTGTGCCCTGCGTTGGCAGAGGCTGGGCACCACATTGTGGCCCTGTCCAGAGACCCCAGGGTGGCCCTGGCCAGGTTGCACTGCCTCGAGGCGGCCTTTCCCTGGCAGCCAGGTGTCTCTCCACCGCCGCTCCAGGCCTTCGATGGCGTGGAAGCGGTCGTGCACCTCGCAGGGGCCAGCACCTGGGGTCGCTGGAGCGCCGCCAAGAAGAGGGCCATTTACGATAGCCGTGTGACGGGGACCCGCCACCTGGTCAGCGCTTTGCAAAGCCTGGAAGAGAGGCCCAAGGTGCTCCTTTCGGCCAGCGCTGTGGGGTACTACGGAGACCGCGGTGAAGAGGTGCTGACGGAGGGCTCCACCCACGGCTCCGACTTCCTGGCCAGGCTATGCCAGGAGTGGGAGCAGGAGGCGTGCCAGGCCCAGGCAATGGGCGTACGGGTGGTGCTGCTACGCACGGGCCTGGTCCTGGGGCCCGCCGGTGGTCTCCTGAGGCTGCTCCTGCTGCCCTTCAGGCTGGGGCTGGGCGGGCCCATAGGCTCCGGCAGCCAGTGGTGGCCCTGGGTCCACCTGGAGGACGTCGTCGGCCTAGTACTGATCGCGCTAGCTAATGTGGAAGTCAGAGGGCCTCTGAACGCTACCGCACCCCAGCCGGTGCGCCAGAGGGAGTTCGCCAGGGCTCTGGGCCGCGCCTTGGGGCGCCCCGCCTTCCTACCGGTCCCCTCCTTTGCGCTGAAGCTGGCCCTGGGAGAGGCCTACGTGACGGCCCTGACCAGCAGTCGTGTGATCCCCCAAGCAGCCCAGCAGCTAGGCTACGCCTTCCGGTACCCAGAGTTGGAGCCTGCGTTGCGCCAGATCCTCTCTGGATAGCCTGGGAGAGACCTGCAACCACAGGGTCTTTCGGTTTTTTCTGTCATGCTTCGTCCCGACGTGTCGGGACGAAGCATCTGGGGTGGGACCCCTCCCCAGACCCTTCGCGGAGTTTACCCTGAACCGGATTCTTCTGTCGCTTCACTCCTTCAGAATGACAGTGAAGGGCTCAGGGTGACAACCGAAAGACTCTGACTACAACCACCAGAGTATGGCCTACGGGGGCGGAGAGGCTTATACTAGACTCGGCAGACAAGAGAAGCGAGGTAGATACAGGTGGTCCAGCAGGCAGACACCAACACCAAGAAAAGGACAACACTACCCAAGCGCGTCGACCCACTCCGGGTCCTGGCCCTGTTGCCCATCAGGCCCTACCACCGGGTGGCCGATTTCGGCTGCGGCGAGGGCCACTTCACCATCCCCCTAGCCAAGTACCTCTTTGACGGAAGGGTCTACGCTGTCGACTTCCAGCCCGAGGCCCTGGCTGAGCTTGGCAAGCGACTGCAAGAGGTGCACCTGACCAACGTGGAGGCTATCCAGGTTGAGAAGCCGGAGATACCCCTGGAGAAGGAGAGCCTGGACGGCCTCCTGATAACCTTTACCCTGGGCCAGATTGAACAAAAGGCGGTTTTCCTGAAACACGCCCTGTCCCTTCTAAGGAAGGGGGGCTGGGCCACTATACTGGAGGAACACAAGGCGCCCGGGAGCAAGGGCGGCGCTTCCCACGACAAGAAGGTGGAGGAGGCAGAGGCTCTGGCCCAGGAGGCTGGCTTCCGTATCGTGGACCGGCGGAGCCTGGATAGCACCCACACGATGATCCTCCTCCGGAAGTAACGCTATTCCCCACGGGCTGGAGCAAGGGACTGGCCATGCTTACCAAGCGCATCATACCCTGCCTGGACGTAGACCAGGGCCGTGTGGTCAAGGGCGTATCCTTCGTCAACCTGCGGGACGCAGGCGACCCTGCCGAGCTGGCCGCCTTCTACGACCGGGAAGGGGGTGACGAGCTGGTCTTCCTGGACATCACCGCCAGCGCCGAGGGACGCGACATCATGGTGCGCGTAGTACAGCAGGTGTCCGAGAGGGTCTTCATTCCCCTCACCGTTGGTGGTGGCCTCCGCTCTCTGGAAGACATCCGGCGAATGCTGGAGGCCGGGGCCGACAAGGTCTCCCTGAACACCGCCGCCATAGAGAACCCGGGCCTCATAGAGGCAGGCGCAACGCGCTTCGGCAGCCAGTGCATCGTGGTGGCCATCGATGCAAAGAGAGCCTCCAAGGACAGGTGGCAGGTGTACTCCTACGGAGGCAGAAGGGCCACAGGCCTGGATGCCGTTGCATGGGCTGCGAGGGCTGCGGAGTTGGGCTGCGGTGAGGTCCTGCTCACCAGCATGGACTGTGACGGTCGCCAGGACGGCTACGACCTGGTGCTGACCCGTAGAGTGTCTGAGGCTATTCCGGTACCGGTCATCGCCAGCGGCGGCGCCGGCACACTGGAGCACCTCTATCAGGCGGTAGTTGATGGCAAGGCCGACGCAGTGTTGGCAGCGAGCATATTCCACTACGGGACCCTGCGGATCCCCCAGGCCAAGGCCTACCTGGCAGCCAGGCGTGTCCCCGTGCGTCCCGTCACGGAGGTATGAGGCCCGTCAATGCAGGGCATACACGCCGTCATCTTCGATGTCTACAACACCCTCTTCCGCAACGACAGGTCTCAGTGGCAGGAGACCTTCAGGCAGATATGCCGTGTCCAGCGTTTGAACGTAGACGCCATGCAGCTTTGGGAACGGTGGCGGGCCCGCGAGTCCCGCTTCCGCCTGGAGAGGGTAAACCTCAAGAAGCCTGAAGCCAGCGCCCCCTTCCGCTCCTACGCCAAGGTGTGGCGGGAGTGCTTTGCCGACACCTTCCACGACCTGAGCCTGACTGAAGGAGACCCCGACAGCGCTACGGCCCTGGCTATCACGGCTCTGGCCACCCGGGAGCCCTATCCGGAGACCCTGGAGACGGTGCGCAGCCTGGACGGAGCCCTTCCCTTGGCCATCCTCTCCAACGCCGACGTGGCCTTCCTGTACCCTCTGCTGAAGGCCCACAACCTGTCCTTTCGTATAGTGGTCTCCTCTGAGGAGGGCCAGGCCTACAAGCCTCACCCCAGCCTGTTTCAAACAGTCCTGGAGAGACTGGGAGTGTCACCTGCTGAGGCCCTCATGGTAGGGGACACCCTGGACGAAGACGTCCTGGGAGCCCAAAGCTCCGGCATGAGGGCCGTCTGGGTCAACCGCCAGGGGAAGGCCCGGGCCGAGGGCCAGCCAGTCCCCGACTTCCAAATAGCAGACCTGCGCCAGCTCTTGCCCCTGGTCAAGGGCTAGGGCTCACTAGGAGGAGAGATGCTCAAGCTAGACGAGCGGGGCCTCATGCCCGCTATTGTCCAAGATGCTACTACCAAAGAGGTCCTGATGCTGGGCTACGTGAATCCCGGCTCCCTCAAGAGGACCCTGAAGGGAGGCCAGGTGTGGTTCTACAGCCGTAGCCGCCAGGACCTCTGGCACAAGGGGGAGGTCTCAGGCCACTACCTTAACCTGAAAGAGGCCCGTGTGGACTGCGACGGTGATTCCCTCCTCTTCCTGGTGGAGCCCACCGGGCCCGCCTGCCATACAGGAAACCGGACCTGCTTTTTCTCAGAGCTGGAACCATCCCCCCGCTTTGAGCGGGAAGAGAGGGGGCCCGGGGCCCTGGAGGAGCTCTTCGCCGTAATCAGGGACCGCCAGCAGGAGATGCCCCAGGGCAGCTACACCGCCCAGCTCCTGGCCAAGGGCGTGGGCCAGGTGGCCAAAAAGGTCATCGAAGAGGCAGGCGAAGCGGCCCTGGCGGCAACCCAGGGGAAACAGAAGGAGGCCACTGCCGAACTGGCAGACCTCTTCTACCACTCCCTTGTCCTCATGGCCGCCGCCGGTATCAACCCGGAGGATGTATGGCAAGAGCTGCGCTCCCGGAGGAAATAGAGACGCCCCGTCGCCTGGCCGTCGCCGAAAAGATATAATCTCCCCAATGTACAAGCGAGTAGACGTCCGCGTCCCTGCAACCACGGCCAACCTGGGGCCCGCCTTCGACTGCATGGGGATGGCTCTGGACATCTGGAACTACATACGCCTGGAGACGGGGCACGAGGGCATCCTGATATATGGCGAAGGGTCCGACTCCATCAGCGTCGGCCAGGATAACCTCGTATGGCAGGCCGTCAGCAGGGTGTTCGGGCAGGTAGGCCAGGAGGTCCCTCGCCTCCGCATCACCTGTCGGAACAACATCCCTCTGGCCCGCGGTCTGGGCTCCAGCGCGGCGGCCGTTGTGGGCGGCCTGGTCGGTGGCAGCCTTCTCTGCGAAGGCCTGCTGGACCAGAGCCAGCTCCTTTCCCTGGCAGCGGAGATGGAGGGCCACGCCGACAACGTAGCGCCGGCTCTGTTGGGCGGGTGCCAGATCGTGGCCCAGACCCAGAGCGGGTGGACCACCTCTCGGGTGCCTGTGCCGGAGGGCCTGAGGGCAGTCCTTTTCATTCCTGACGAACAGATCGCTACGGCCCAGGCCAGGGCCATCCTGCCCAGCAAGGTGAGCATGGAGGACGCTGTCCACAACGTCGGCCGGGCGGCCCTGCTGGTAAACGCCCTGGCCTCGGACCACCTGGAGCTGCTGAAGCTCGCTACAGAGGACCATCTGCACCAGCCGGCCCGCCAGCACCTCTTCCCCGCCATGAAAAGCATTTTCAAGGCGGCCCTCAACGCTGGCGCCCTGGGCGTCTTCCTCTCCGGGGCCGGATCCACCATCCTAGCCCTGACCAGGGGTCGGGAGATGACTATCGGCTATGAAATGGCAGATATGGCTGAAAAGGCTGGCGTCAAGGGGACTATCCGTATCACCAGGCCCACACCCCTTGGCGTTCAGGCCGTTGATGGAGAGGGAGTAGATACATGGCAACAGTAGTGCAAAAATATGGCGGAAGCTCCCTGGCCGACGCCGACAAGATAAAGCGGGTGGCGGAGCGCATAGCCGCCTCCCGCCAAACGGGGTGCCAGGTGGTGGCCGTGTGCTCCGCCATGGGCGACACCACCGACGACCTTATCAAGCTGGCCCACCAGATAACTCCCAGGCCAGACCCCAGGGAGATGGACCTGCTCCTCTCCACCGGTGAGGTGGTATCCTCCGCCCTTGTGGCCATGGCATTGAACTCCATGGGACACCAGGCAGTAAGCCTTACAGGGGTACAGGCAGGCATCCAGACGACCACCCTTTTCGGCAAGGCACAGATAACAGGCATCGAGCCCAAACGTATCAGGAAGGAGCTGGCCGAAGGCAAGACGGTGATCGTGGCCGGGTTCCAGGGTTTCACCGAGGAGAACGATGTCACCACCCTGGGCCGTGGTGCCTCCGACCTCACGGCGGTGGCCCTGGCCGCCGCCCTCAAGGCAGACCGCTGTGAGATATATACCGACGTGGAGGGCATTTATACCGCAGACCCGCGGGTGGTGCCGGAGGCGGTGAAGATACCAGACATAAGTTACGAGGAGATGCTGGAGCTGGCCATGTTGGGGGCCAAGATGCAGCCTCGCTCCATAGAGTTGGCTGCTATTTATGAGGTCCCTGTTCTGGTAGCCCACAGCTTCAAAGACTCCCCAGGCACCCTAATCCACAGGGAGGCGCCCATGGAAACTCGCAACAAAGTACGAGGCGTCGCTTGCGACCTGAACGTAGGCAAGATCACGGTCCTGGGCGTTCCGGACCGGCCCGGCATCGCCGCGGCCATCTTCGAACCCCTGGCCCAGGCAGGCGTCAGCGTGGACGTCATCGTCCAGAACGCCAGCGTTGAAAAGCTCACCGACGTGAGCTTTACCATCTCCCGGACTGACCTCCCTCGCGCGGTGGAGCTGGTGAGGTCGATAGCCCATGCCATAGGGGCCAAAGGGACCACCAGCTCTTCGGGCCTGGCCAAGGTCAGCATAGTAGGGGCAGGGATACAGAACGCCCCCGGCTACGCCGCCCGGACGTTCCGTGCCCTCGCCGACGCAGGCGTCAATATTGAGATGATCACCACATCAGAGATCCGCATCACCTGCATTGTGGCAGAAGAGAAGGCCAAAGAGGCGGTGAGGATCCTGCACAGGGCATTCGGCCTGGAATCAGGGTCCTAGACCCTCTCATGGAAAATGCGGAGCCCACTGCCGAAGAAGGACCCTTCCTTTCCATTGTAATCCCTGCCTACAACGAGGAAAGGCGCATCCTGAAGACGCTGGAGCGGGTACTGGCCTTCCTCAAGGCTCAGCCCTATACCTGGGAGGTACTGGTCGTGGACGACGGCAGCACGGACTCCACGGCTGGACAGGTGGAGGAACTGGCCCGAGGAGAGCAGGGGCTCCGTGTCCTCCGCCTGGGTCACCAAGGCAAGGGCTGGGCCGTCAAGCAAGGGATGCTGGATGCCAGGGGCCGCTTTCGATTCTTCTGTGATGCGGATCTGGCCATGCCCATAGACCAACTGCCCCGCTTCCTGGAGAGATGCACGGCTGGAGTACCGGTGGTAATCGGCTCCCGAGAGGCCCCGGGGGCCAGGAGGTTCGGCGAGCCCCTGCCACGCCACTGGATGGGCCGCATCTTCAACGGGCTGGTGCGCCTTCTCGCCGTACCGGGCATTATGGACACCCAGTGTGGCTTCAAGTGTTTTTCCTCGGAGTCCGCTGAGGCCCTCTTCCCAGCCCAGAGGCTCAAGGGCTTCAGCTTTGATGTCGAGGTCCTCTTCCTTGCACGGCAGCTAGGCCTGCCCGTGGAGGAAATACCCATCGATTGGTACCACAACCCCAATAGCAAGGTCATCCCTTGGCGGGATGTCTGGGTGATGTCAAGGGATTTGCTGAGGATCCGCCTCCTACATCGGAGGGGCAGATACCTGGGTAGCTTAGAAGGCATGACCAAGGTCAAAAAAAGACAGCATAAAGTATAAGAAAATGAATAGAAATCTGCCAAGAAAGTGTGCGGGCGGCTGCTTGAAGAGCACGCTCCATGCCTCTAAAATGGGCCTCCAGCCGGAAATTTGGCACGGCAGCCAGGGGACCCCCTGGGAGGTTCTCCTCACCGGCGGTCTGGCTAGAAAGGCCTGCGACGGAATAGGCTAGCCTCAGGGCAGTGACGACCCAGCCTTTACAAAAAGGCCTCCTGGCCCACCAGAAGCCCTTGACTACCTGCCGAACTTTCCCATACTAATTGAGAAGAAGAACGGTTAAGCAGCGAGAAAAGGGAGAGATCTCGGTCCATGCGGAGCATCAGAGAAATCCTTCAGCAGAGCAAGACTATAGCCGTAGTGGGTCTCTCCCCCAATGCCGAGAGACCCAGCTTTAGAGTCAGTCAGTATATGCAGCAGCAGGGGTACAGGATTATCCCTGTCAACCCCCACTTCAGCGAGGTCCTGGGAGAAAAGGCCTATCCCGACCTTGGCTCCGTTCCGCACAAGATAGATATCGTCAATATCTTTCGTCGGCCAGAGGATGTGCCCCCCGTCGTAAATGAGGCCATCGCCGTAGGGGCCAAGACCGTGTGGATGCAGCTCGGCATCGTGCATGAGGAGGCAGGAGAGCAGGCTCGAAGTCACCGGCTCGACGTTGTAATGGACAGGTGTATTCTGGTGGAACACCGGGGTCTCCTCCGGCAGGGTCTCCTGTAGCATATCCTTCAAGAGGGCTCAACTATGAAGATAGCGGTAGTAGTCCCCACATACAACGAGGCCAAGAACCTGGGGTCCCTGGTCTCCCGAATAGAGGCCCTGGGCATCCCTGCCCTCAGGCTCATAGTGGTTGACGATAACTCGCCTGACGGCACGGGAGAGCTGGCAGAGCGCCTGGCCCGCTCCAGAGGGGACAGGATGACGGCGCTCCACCGGGAGAGCAAGAAAGGCCTGGGGCCAGCCTACATCGATGGATTTCGCCACGCCCTGAAGGATGGAATGGACATCGTCATCCAGATGGATGCGGACCTCTCCCATGCCCCTGAGTACATTCCCCTCTTCTTGAGGAGGCTGGAGACAGCCGACGTGGTGGTAGGCTCCCGCTATATTGTAGGGGGGGCAGTCGACCGGCGTTGGAGCCTGCTCAGACGCTTTCTAAGCCGCTTTGGCAACCTATACACCCGCCTGGTGTCAGGAGTACAGGTAAGGGACGCCACCTCCGGGTTCAAGGCGTTCCACCGGCGAGTCCTGGAGGAGTTGAACCTGGATAGGTTCCGCTGCCGCGGCTTTGCCTTCCAGGCAGAAGTAGCACTGGCCTGTGAACGAAGGAACTTCCGAGTCTCGGAGATGCCCATCTACTTTACGGACCGGGCCATGGGCAGGTCCAAAATGTCATGGATGATCGTATGGGAGGCCCTCTGGCGCCTCCCACAGCTTAGGTGGAGCCCGCAGGCCCACTGAACCTTCCCTATTGCGAGGCCAGCGGGTTTCGCCTTAAAATCCTTACCCCGGGAGGAAGCCGTGGTGTCCACAAGCTTGACGGAAGAGCAGACCAGGATAAAGCGGGAGAAGGCCAAACAGGCCGTCGCCTTGGCCATGGAAGGCTGCTGGCAAGAGGCGCTTGAGGCCAACAAGGCCATTCTCAGTATATGCCCCCAAGACGTGGAGGCCTTGAACCGCCTGGGCAAGGCCCTCTCAGAGTTGGGTCGCCACAGCGAGGCCAGGGAGGCCTTCCAGACAGCCCTCAATGCCTGCCCCACCAATGCCATAGCCCGCAAGAACCTGGAGAGGCTCTCCTATCTGAAGGACGATAGTGCCGGGCCCCGCCATCGGGAAAGGGTTGTGCCACAGCTCTTCATCGAAGACAGCGGAAAGAGCACCGTCACCTCCCTCACAAAGGTGGCCCCATCTCACATGCTGGCCAAGGTAGCCGCAGCAGACCCCGTCACCCTGAAGCTCCACGATAGGACAGTGATTGTGGAGACCCTGGGAGAGGAGCGCCTGGGAGAAATAGAGCCCCGCCTGACCCTTCGCCTTACCAGGCTCATCAAGGGCGGCAATCGATACACCGCCGCCGTCAAGAGCGTGGGTGAGAACGCGGCTACCATCATCATTCGAGAGGCATACCAGGCCCCCGCCCTGGCAGGTGTGGTATCCTTCCCCTGCAAGAGCAACGGCTCCCAGCGCTTCCTGCCCTACGAAGAGATGACCATCGAGACCAAAGATGAGTTGCAGGAGGGCGAGGTGCCAGACCAGTGGGGGGACGGTCAGGAAGAGTCCGGCAAGGTGGACCTCAAAAGCGCGGGGCACAGGACACAAGATGCTAGAACACTCCAGGAGGCAGAGGAGGATGAGGATGAGGAAGAGGATGAAGACTAGGTTTCCCTTGACTTATAACCCCTCTCTGGGGTAAGTTAGATTCAGCGGTGACAAGAGCGGGAGGTTGGAGATGTCCCTCACTATAACTATCTCATCGAAGGCTGCTGAGAAGGTCCGCCTATTTGGAGAAAAGGAGGGCCTGGACCCCAGCAACTCAGGAATCAGAGTCGCTGTAAAGGGCGGTGGCTGCGCCGGGCTCATGTACACGCTCTCTATGGAAAAGGAGCCCAGGCCTGATGACAAGGTCCTGGAAGAGAGCGGCGTACGCCTCTTCGTTGACAAGCGTAGCTACGTCTTCCTGGCCGGGACTACGCTGGACTACACCGATGGACTTAACGGCAAGGGATTTGTGTTCCACAACCCCCAGGCCAAGTCCACCTGCGGCTGCGGCAACTCCTTCGCCGTCTAGAGCATCGGGAAACCGGGGGAAGACCGCCCTACTTCTCGCGTAGGGCGGCTTTTTTGTCGAGAGGAGGAGCCCTGGGAAGCTCCTATGAGAAAGATGCCATTGCGCCAAGTCCATGAGGGCCTGGGCGCCACCTTCAGCCCCTCGGCTGGCTGGGAGTTGCCTATCCACTACGGAGACATGGTACGGGAGTACTGGGCTGCCCGCCACAATGTGGCCCTAATAGACCGCTCCCATCTGGGCAGGCTGGAGCTACGGGGAGCCGATGCCAAGGACCTGCTAGAGCGCCTCAGCACCAACAAGCTGGCTGACCTGGCCGCGGGCCAGGGGCGGTGGAGCATCCTCACTACGCCCAAGGGACGAATCATCGACCGCCTTCTGGTGGCTCAAGCCCCAGACTACCTCCTGGTCATCACCAGCCCGGGCACCTCGGAGACGGTGGCCTCGTGGATAGAGCGTTATACCATCAGTGAGGACGCTTCCACCGTTGATGTGGGCGACCGATTCGGCATGCTGGGCGTAGTAGGGCCCGAGAGCACCCGGCTCTTGTCTTCCCTGGCAGAGGCTGACTTCCATTCCCTCCCCACCTGCAATAGCACCGTCATCGACCTGAAGGGCGTGGAGATACTGGTGGTAAGGAGTGATCCGGTCGGGACAGAGGGTTACGACCTGATAGTAGAGAACGATAAGGTAGAGGGAGCTTGGACCATCCTCCGAACCCTGGGGGCGATGCCCGTGGGCCAACTGGCCCTCGAGGTCTTAAGAATAGAGGCGGGTATTCCCCGCTACGGCCATGAGCTAGGGGAGCAATACAACCCCCTGGAGGCTGGCCTCTTAGACGACGTCAGCTTCACAAAAGGATGCTACGTCGGGCAGGAGGTGGTCGCCAGGCTCAACACCTACATGAAGGTAAAGCAGTTCCTGATGGGCATAAAGCTAACAGGCCAGGAGGCTCCACCACGGGGCTCGCCTATCTTCGCTGGTGGACAGCAGGTGGGGCACATTACATCGGCGGCCTGGAGCTTTGGGAGCGCCCTGACACTGGGCATGGCCTACGTCGCCCGCGACCACGCCCGCCCAGACGAAGGCGTAGCGGTAGAGCTGGGGAGCAGCAAACGGGTGCCCGCAGAGCTCTTCAACCTTCCCTCAGCGAGACACTACGCAGACACGATGAGGCCCAGCAACTGGGAGGAGCTCGCCAAACTGCTAGAGGACGAGTAGCGGCGTCTCCTCTACGCCAGGAGAGAAAAGCCCCCGTCCACCACTACAATCTGGCCTCTTATCATCTCGGCCTCCCTGGAGCACAGGAAAGCCACCACCCCGGCTATATCATCCGGCGCGACCCGGCGCCCTGCCGGGGTCCTGGATGCGGCTGCCGCCAGCATCTCCTCCTTGTTGGGGAAGTGCTGCAAGGCCTCCGTCTCCACGTACCCTCCGGAGACGGCATTGACGGCTATCCCTTTTTCAGCCAGCTCCACGGCCATGTAGCGCGTCACGGCCTCCAAGGCCGCCTTGCTCACTCCCACAGAGAAGTAGTAGGGCAAGACCCGCTGAGACCCCAGGCTGGTCACGTTTATGATGCACCCACCGCGGTCCATGAGGCCAACCGCGGCTTTCGCACAAAGCCAGGCCGACTTGGCATTGATATCCATAACCCAGTCCCAGTGACGCTCTTCCAAGTCCAGCAGGCGGCGTTGAACGCCCGAGGCAGCGTTGTTGACCAGGATATCCAGCCGGCCAAACTCACTGGCCACCGCCTGGAACAGCTTCTCTATCTCTTTGACATCCCCAAGATGCGCCCTGACCCGCAGGCACCGGACTCCCAGCCCCCTGATGGCCTCCTCCGCCTCCCGGGCCGCCTGGTGATGCCGGACGTAGTTGAAAGCGACGTGGACACCCCCTTGCGCCAGGCGCAGCGCAATTGCCCGGCCAATGCCCCGCGAGCCGCCTGTTACCAGGGCTACCTTGCCCTCAAGCTCACGCCCAGGCAAAGAGACCTCCATGGTGGCCTTACCACCCGATGGCCATGCCACCGTCTACGCTAAGAACCTGGCCTGTGATATAGCTCGCCTCCTCACTGGCCACGAAGGCAGCCAAGGCGGCCACGTCCTCTACCGTCCCGAAGCGGCCCACCGGAATGCGGGCCAGTATACGCTCCTTCAGGCCTGCCGGGAGCTCCTCCACAATATCGGTGGTAATGTAGCCGGGGGCAACGACGTTGGCAGTTATATTGCGGGAGGCCACCTCCTTGGCCACGCTGCGAGTAAGGGCAATGACCCCTGCTTTTGATGCCGCGTAGTTGGCCTGCCCCACGTTCCCGACCATGGCGACTACAGAGGCGATGTTGATGATACGACCCCACCTCCGACGTACCATGAGACGCAGGGCCGCCCGGGTGCAAAGGAAGGTGGACCTCAGGTTCACAGCGATGGTCTCATCCCAGTCCCTATCAGACATTCGTACCAGGAGAGAGTCCTTTATAATGCCGGCGTTGTTGACCAGTATATCCACGGCGCCCCAGGTGTCCTGGACCTTCTGGAACATCGCCTGGACCTCCTGGGTGTTGGTTACATCGGCCTTGACAACTATGGCCTTGCTACCCAGAGCCTCGATTGCGTTAGCCACTGCCCTGGCCTCCTCTTCCCGCCGAACGTAGTTCACCACCACCTTGGTTCCCGCTTTGGCGAGTCTGAGGGCAATGGCGCGGCCAATCCCCCTGGAGGAGCCGGTAACGAGGGCCACTCGGCCCTCCGACGGCAACGGACCAACTCCTTCGTCACTCATGGCCGGCTTCCTCTCTCCTGATATCGCCTAAGCTCTTGCTGAAGGCTGGCAATCAGGTCCACCTCCACAGCCAGTCGCGCCGTATGGATGGCGCGGGTAACAGTCGGAGCCCGGGACCTTCCGTGGCCCACTACAACGACTCCGTTGACGCCGAAGATGGGCCCACCTCCCACCCGCTCCACCACGTTAGTCCAGTCGTATATCTCCTGGGCCACGGACCTGGCCTCTTCAGAGGATAGCCTGCCCTCCAGCCTCTCGAGGAGACGTTGAGATAAGGCACTCCCCAGGCCCTCGGTAAACTTCATGAGAATGTTGCCCACAAAGCCGTCGCACACTACCACGTCCGCTTTCCCCGCTGGCACCTCATGCCCCTCGATGTTTCCGATAAAACGGAGTCCGCTGCCTTTGAAAAGCTCAAAGGTCTCCCTCACCTGCCGGTTCCCCTTGCCTTCCTCGGCCCCCACGCTCAGGAGGGCCACTCGTGGGTCCTGCACCTTGAGAAAGCTCCGCGCGAAGACGGCTCCAATGATGGCGAAGTTAAGGAGCTGGGCGGGACGGCAGTCCACGTTGGTACCCAGGTCGATGAGAACTGTGTTGGGTGCTGTGCCCACAATGGGGCCGCCCAGGGCGGGTCTCTCGATGCCTTCCAGGAGGCCGAGGAGCACCGTTCCTGCCGCCATAGCCGCTCCCGTGGAGCCCATGGTTACCACAGCGTCGGCCTTGCCCGCCTTCACCAGCCCGGTGGCCACAAGTATGGAGGCCCTGGGCTTCTGCCTGAGGGCCTGCACCGGATGTTCGCCCTCCAGGATCACTCCCTCTGAAGGGACAACCTGGATGGGAAGCTTCTGGGCGCCGTGCATCGCTAGCTGCTGTTGCAGGGCCTGAGGGTCCCCCACCAGAAGCACCGGCGTACCTTGCTGGGCAGCCTCCACAGCACCCTTCACCGTCTCCTCAGGAGCATGGTCCCCACCCATGGCATCCAGGGCTACCCTCACCGGCCTGGAAGAGGCGCTAGTCATCATGGTGCTCCTGATGGGACTCTCTTGACAACACCAAGCTGGCCTCCCCTACTACGATCTCCCCGTTCCCCTGATTGCGGCATGAGACACCGAACCCGACCCGCTCCTGGGCCCCCAGGGATACCCTCTCCCTTACGACGGCGGCGATGGTTAGCCGGTCGCCCGGGTAGGCAGGCCCCTTGAACCGGACCCGTAGCTGGCCGCTCTCCAGCCAGGACCGGCCAAATCTCCGGGTCATCAGCTCTGAAATAAACCCGACTACAAGCATGCCATGAGCTATCGTCCTGCCGAAGGGCGTAGTGGCGGCGTACCCCGGGTCCAGGTGTATGGGATTGAGGTCGCCGGAAACCCGGGCGTACCGCTCGATCTGGGCCTGGGTCACCTCCTTCACCAGGACAGGTGGGTCATTCTGGGCTTGCGTCATCTCTCAGGCCTCAGCAGGCACAATGATCAAGCAACGGCTTCGCAGCAAGACTCCGCCGTCCCCCGCAGACACTATGGACTCGACAGCGATAAACCGGGACCCGCCCCTTAGCTGATTTTGCACTACTCGGCCTGAGCAGGTAACGCTCTGGCCTACATGGGCCACACCTTTAAACTCCAGATCCTGGCTGCCGTGAAGGGTGCCAGGCGGTATTCTCAGGTGCTCCAGGATAACGCCCAGGGCCAAAGTCCCCAGGACAGTGGGCGGCACCAAATCGCTGGTCTGGTAGATGGTTGACGCGTCCTCCACGGCTCTTATGTACTCGGCCACAGCCTCCCTGGTAAGCCGCCGCTCTACCGGAGGCATGGAGTACCCCGCCGACAGAGCGCTGAAATCTCTACCTGGCCCTTGCACCAACCCCAGTCCTGATCCGAACCTTTCTCTTGACGGTCTCGGCGACAACGGAACGAGCACCTAGGGATTATACCTGCGGCCTCTCGATAAGGCAACGGAAGAGCCCAAATGGGGACAAATGGTGCTATCCTTCTGGAGGCCCTTCTTCTTGTCCGCTATGCTGGCGGCGCGCTATAATTCCCAGGTGTCCAGAGGAGCAGCGACAGACGAGCGCTATGGTAGAGTCAGGGCCATCGCCATCGACGGCCCGGTGGCGGCAGGAAAGACGACGGTAGGCAGGCTCCTTGCCCGGCGCCTGGGGTACCGCTTTGTGGACACCGGCGCTATGTACAGGGCCATCACCTGGCTGGCCCTCCAACGAGACGTGGATATAACTGACGCTAAGGCCCTTGTCGCCCTGGCGGAGGAGGCAACTATCGAGGTGAACCAGGTGACGCCTGACGGCGAGCCGGCCCTGAGGGTGAACGGCTGCGACGTCACAGGGCAGTTACGAACCCCGGAGGTGGAGGGGGCGGTTTCTCTGGTATCCCGGACCTCTGGCGTGCGTATTGCCCTGGTGGCCCAGCAGCGGAAGCTGGCACAGGAGGGACGCGTTGTCATGGCCGGCAGAGATATTGGGACCGTTGTCCTGCCTCAGGCAGACATCAAGGTATTCCTCCGGGCGTCACCAGGTGAACGCGCCCGCCGCCGCTTGGAGGAGCTCCGGGACACAGGTCAGGACGTCTCCTATGAGGATGTGCTATCGGACCTGGCGAGGAGGGACAAGCTGGATACGGAAAGGGCCGACTCTCCCCTGAGGCCTGCGGAGGATGCCAGGATCGTCGACACAGATAGCCTTTCCCTTGAAGAAGTAGTCTCCCTCATCGAGAAAATGGTGAGAGGCAGATGAAAGACCTGGTGTACAACATATCCAAGTTTCTCATGAGAGGGTCCCTCCGCCTCTTCGCCCGCTGGCAGGTCATCGGAGTGGAAAACGTCCCCCCAATGGGGCCACTGATCGTAGTGGCCAACCACCTGAGCAACCTGGACCCGCCCCTGCTTATGTCCAGCCTCCCCAGGCGTCTCCAGTTCCTTGCCAAGAGACCTCTTTTCGCCCTGCCACCGGCAGCCCTCTTCCTCCGGGCCTATGGCGCTCATCCCGTAGCTGTCGATGAGCCTGACGTGGCAGCCCTCCTCTGGGTCCGACGGGTCCTGCGGCGGGACGGAGCCATCGCCCTGTTTCCGGAGGCTCATAGGAACCCGGGTAAGGGCATGCAAAAGGGGGCTCCAGGCATAGCCCTCCTGGCCCTGAGGACCCAGGCGCCCATCCTGCCCATAGGCATAACCGGCACCGGCCACATCGGAGCCATCTGGCGTGTGGTTATTCCCACAGGCGACATCACGGTTCGCGTCGGACAGCCCTTCTCCCTGCCCATTATCGAGGGCAAGCTGGAGCGGGCCCAGCTTCAAGAGCTCACCGACACTATCATGAGGAGAGTGGCGATGCTATTGCCTTCCGAGTATCAGGGGGTCTATCAGCTACCGGGTCACAACACGGCGCCGTCCCGGGCTAGGGTCTAAGAACTGTATGTGCGGCATCATAGGCTACACGGGGAAACGCCCCGCTGGCCCGATTCTTATGGAAGGCCTTTCCAGGCTGGAGTACCGCGGCTACGATAGCGCAGGCATAGCCATCCTCACGCCCGAGGGCACCCTCGAGATCCGCAAGGCTCCTGGAAAGCTCGCGCGCCTAGCATCCGTCCTGGAAAATGGCTATCCTATGGGTTTCAGCGGCATTGGCCATACCCGGTGGGCCACCCACGGCGCTCCCACCGAGAGCAATGCCCACCCCCACACGGACTGTAGTGGCCGAGTCACCATCGTCCATAACGGCATCATAGAGAACTTCATGGAGCTGAAGACACGGCTGCTAGAGGCGGGCCACATTTTCCGGTCCCAGACGGACACGGAGGTAGTAGCCCATCTTCTGGAAGAGGACCTCTCCCGGGGGAACTCCCTGGTGGAGGCCCTGTGCCACACGGCCCGGCTAATAGAGGGGGCCAACGCTGTGGTGGCTATGAACGCAGGTGAGCCAGGCACTATAGCGGGCGTACGCCTGGGAAACGCGGGAGGGCTGGTAGCAGCGTACGGGCGTGAGGAAGCCCTTCTGGCCAGCGACCTGCTCGCCGTTGTGGGGCACTCCAGAAGGATCACCTACCTGGCCCACGGCGAGGTTACCGTGCTGACCCCTGAAGAAGTCTCCTTCTTAGACCTCTCGGGTAAGCCCTTGCACAAGGAGGCTCACACGGTGCAACTGGACCCCGTCTCCGTGGCCAAAGGGCCTTTCAAGCACTTCATGCTCAAGGAGATATGGGAACAGCCCGAAGCCGTCACCAACACCCTGCGAGGCCGGGTCAATTTTGAGACCAGTGAGGTTTACCTGGAAGACTTCCCCCTAACGGACACGGAGCTGCAAGCCATCGACCAGGTCTTGTTCATAGGCATGGGTACCAGCTACCACGCTGCGCAGGTCGCCCGGCTCATGATGGAGAAGCTGGCCCAAGTACCAGCCTACGCGGAGAACTCCTCCGAGTTCCGCTACCGCGACCCCATCCTGAACGAACGAACCCTTGTAGTTTCCATAGGCCAGTCCGGCGAGACGGCAGACACGCTCTCGGCCATGGAGGAAGCCCGCAAGAAGGGTGCCCGCCTGCTGACCATCTGCAACGTGGAAGGCAGCCAGGCCACCCGCCTGGCAGAAGGGGTCGTCTTCATGCGGGCAGGCCCCGAAGTCTGTGTCTGTGCTACCAAGACCTTCACCTGCTCTCTGGCGGCGTCCTATGTCCTAGCTATCTATATGGCTGCCAGGCGTGGCGTCCTTCCCCCCACGCGCTCGGCAAACATCGTTCGGGAGCTGGCCTCCTTGCCGCAACTCCTGGGCCGGCTGCTGGCAGACTACAGGTCTGTAGAGACGGTGGCGGCGAGGCTGTTCAAGTATTCCAATTTCCTGTACCTGGCCAGGGGAATACACTATCCTCTGGCCCTGGAGGGCGCTCTGAAGCTCAAGGAGATCAGCTATATCCACGCGGAGGGCTGTCCCGCCGGAGAGATGAAGCATGGCCCGATAGCCCTGATCGACGAGAACATGCCCGTCGTGACTATCGCTCCCAGAGACGGCCTCCGCGACAAGATGCTGAACAACATCTCTGAAATCAAGGCCAGGGGCGGCCTGATTCTGGCCCTGGGCACCGAAGGCGACACGGAGCTCGCCTCCAAGGCCGACAGCACCCTCTACATGCCCGCTGCCTCCGAGCTGGTAACGCCTATGCTGGCAGCCATCCCCCTACAGCTCCTGGCCTACTACATAGCCCTCCGGCGCGGCTGCGACATAGACCAGCCCCGCAATCTGGCAAAGTCCGTCACGGTGGAATAGACCTCCAATCCAAGAAGGAAGGCACTCCAATGCCGGAAGCGCCACCCAGGTTTGGAATATATCTCAATTCCAGTGAGCGGAAAGTAGTCCGCATCACCTCGCCATATTGGATCCCCCCGTCACCCGACTGGGTCTTCCTCACGGAAGAGGTCAACTCGCCGCTGGTGAAGATTCGCGGGCTCATAGCCGAAAAGCGACTCTGCCAGGAGCCCCATCTAGTCCAGTGGGGCCAGATACCGGTGCAGGAGCAAGCCTAGCCCTGTGGTGACGACTCGGGACAGGAGGACACACCGGTACCCAGTGGGCTGCGGTGGATAAGGGGAAGGGCATGGCCCAGAGGGTTTCCCACCCGGAGAAGACGCGGATGCTCTCGGCACTCAAGCACCGGGACTTCCGCAACTACTGGCTGGGGCTGGCCCCCTCCATTCTAGCCTACCAGATTGTCCTGATGGTGGCCCAGCCGTGGCTTGTCTACGAGCTCACGGGCTCGGCGCGAGACCTGGGGATCCTGGGACTAGCCAGCGCGCTGCCCACCCTGGCGCTGAACCCGCTAGGCGGGTTGATAGCCGACAAGCTGGACCAGCGGCGGCTCCTCGCATTGGTCCAGACGGTTGCCGCCATCCTGTTCCTGGCTCAGGCCCTCCTCGTGGTGTTCCGCGTCGTGGAGGTGTGGCATATCTGGGCCATCTCCCTTGCTCTCAGCGCCGTCACCGCCTTTGACTTCCCCACCCGCATGACCCTTATGCCCCGCCTGGTCCCCAGAGGGGACATGACCAACGCAATAGCCCTCAACACCGCCGTGTGGCAGTCCAGCCGCATTGTGGGCCCTCCCATTGGTGGGTTCCTCATCGCCAAAGTGGGAGTCGCCTCCTGCTTCTACCTGGGAACGGCAGGCGCCCTGGCCTTCGTCGTTGCGATAGCCCTCCTGCGACGGGTCCCTGCCCCTACACCAACAGGTCCCCGTCGTAGCTGGACCGGGGAGATGGCGGAGGGCCTCTCCTACATCCGCGCCAGCGGCCTTATCCGAGGCCTGATGCTGCTCACCTTCTTTAACAGCTTCTTCGGCATGTCTTTCATTTTCCTGCTCCCCATCTACGCCAAGGACATCCTGAGGGCAGGGCCTGAGGGCCTGGGGATCCTCTACGCTGCCTCAGGGGCGGGCGCCCTGCTAAGCACTCTGGCCGTAGCTAATATGGGGAACCTGCGCCGACCGAGCACTGCCTTGGTTACCAGCGCAGTTGTCTCTGGCCTCCTCACCATCCTGTTCGCCTTCTCCGTCTGGTACGTCCCTTCCCTTCTCCTGATGTTCCTCACAGGCGCTGCCTCCGCCGTGTACATGGTCATCACGATGAGCACCATCCAACTGGCGGTGGCAGACCACCTGAGGGGCCGGGTTATGGGCGTCTTCTCCTCTGTGTGGAGTATGATACCCCTGGGAGGGGCCCAGGCTGGCTTCGTAGCCAGTGCCATCAGCGCCCCCTTTGCCGTAGCGCTGGGCGGTGCTGCTGTAACCGTCTCAACCCTCGTAATAGCTGCCCGCAACCACAGCATCCGCTCTCTAGGGACGGCTCCCGGGGAAGCGTCCCTTGCAGACGAGAGGCCCTAGCCAGGCCTGCCAGGCCGGAGGCCGTCCTTGGAGGGCTGGGGCTTGAACGCCCCTGGTAGGCAGGCCACGGAGGCAATTCTGTCCTCTGCATCTTGCCTCATGACGAGAGCGCCGCGGCTGGACCTCCCCTGTACCGGTATCTCCGACAGGTTGGTCCGGAACACCTGGGCCTTGGCCGAGACCACAATCACCTCCTGGGCCTCGGCTATGACCTGAGCCGCAGCCAGGGGACCTGTCAGATCGGACACTCGGAACGCCATGACTCCCCCGCCACCCCGGTGGTGTACCGGGAAGTTCCTCAAGGGCGTCAGCTTGCCAAACCCCTCGGAGGACAGGCTGAGAAGCATGCGCTCGCCATTGACCGTGTCCATGGAGACTACCTTGTCCCCTGGGCCCAGTCGGATGCCCTTCACGCCTCCCGCCTGGCGGGACCGAAGGGGCACCTCGCCCAAGGGGAAAACCAGGGCCCTGCCCAGCTCCGTGACCATGATGGCCCTCTTATCCAGGGAGGACAGCCTGGCCGAGACCAGCTCGTCGTTCTCCTTGAGGTTCATAGCCGCTAGACCGGAAGAGCGGATATTGGCGAAGGCCTGAACTGGCATCAACTTGATGATCCCCTTCTTTGTAGCCAGCACCAGGTGCTCCTGGCTCTGCAAAGATGGCACCGCCACCACCGCGCAGACCCGACCCTGCTCGGCCAGGTTCACCAGGTTGGGAAGATAAATACCCCTTGTGGCACGGGAGGAGTCTCGAGGGACGTCATAGCCCTTGCAAGCGTAGACCCTACCCTTGTGGGTAAAGAACAGCAACAGGTCGTGGGTGTCTGCCACCAGCAGGTGCTGCATCGCGTCGTCCTCCCTGGTGGTCATCCCCCGGACCCCCTTGCCTCCCCGATGGTGAATGCTGTAGGTACTGAGGGGAATCCTCTTGATGTACCCCCTCTGGGAGAGGGTTACCACGATGCTTTCGTGGGGCTCCATCTCCTCGCGACGGAACTCGCTGACCACCTCTCCGACAGTTGTGCGCCTGGCATCGCCGAATTCCTCCTTCAGAGCTATGGTCTCCTCCCTCACCACGGCCAGTATCTTGGCCGGGTCGGCCAAGAGGGCCTCCAGATCGGCGATACGCTTCACTAGCCCCTGGTACTCCTCTTCTAGCTTCTGGCGGTCGAGCGCTGTGAGTCGGCGCAACTGCATGTCCAGAATGGCCTGAGCCTGGATCTCCGTTAGCTTGAACTGCTCCATCAACTGCTGCCGGGCTGTATCTACGTCGGGGGACTGCCGGATGAGGCGAATAATCAGGTCCAGAGCCCCTATGGCAATTCTGAGCCCCTCCAGGATGTGGGCCCGCTCCTGGGCCTTCTTCAGCTCGAAGCGAGAGCGCCGCTCCACCACCACCTGGCGGAACTCGACATAGTAGCGCAGGACCTGCTTTATGTTCAGGACCCTGGGCTGGCCGTCCACCAGGGCCAGCATGTTGATGTTGAAGGCCATCTGCATAGAGGTGAGCTTGTACAAGTTGTTCAGGATGACCTCAGGCTGGGCATCACGGCGGAGTTCCAGGACTACCCTCATGCCACGCCGGTCCGACTCGTCCCGGATGTCCGTAATACCTTCAATCCTCTTGTCCCGGACCAGCTCGGCGATCTTCCCCACCAAAGTGGCTTTGTTCACCTGGTAAGGGAGCTCCGTGACAAAGATCTGACGGCGCCCCGTCCTGCTTGTCTCCTGGATCTCAGCCTTGGCCCGTACGATCACCCGGCCGACCCCCGTAGAGTATGCCTGAAGAAGGTCCGGACTGGTGCTATCGCCCTGCTTGACCTTCATCTCAGCGCCCGTGGGGAAATCGGGCCCCTGGATGAACCTCAGCAGCTCCTCCACCGAGGCCTCCGGGTTGTCGATGAGATAGCCAATGGCGTCGCACACCTCCCCCAGGTTGTGGGGCGGTATGTTGGTGGCCATGCCCACGGCGATGCCGGAGGCACCGTTGACCAGAAGGTTGGGCAGCCGCGCCGGCATTACCTTGGGTTCCTCCAGGGACTCGTCAAAATTCCGCGTGAAGTCCACTGTGTCCCGCTCGATATCCATCAGCACCTCTTCGGCGACATGCGCCAGGCGGGCCTCGGTGTAGCGCATGGCTGCGGGCGGGTCATCGTCGACGGAGCCGAAGTTGCCCTGGCCGTCGACAAGGGGATACCGGAGGCTGAAGTCCTGGGCCATTCGAACCATCGCCTCGTAGACAGGGGCGTCGCCGTGCGGGTGGTACTTACCTAGCACCTCACCAACGATCCTGGCGCTCTTCTTGTAGGAGCTCGTGGGCCTGAGGCCCAGCTCATGCATGGCGAACAGGATGCGCCGATGGACAGGCTTCAGGCCGTCCCGCACATCGGGCAGGGCCCGCGCCACGATGACGCTCATAGCGTAGTCCAGGTAGGAGCTACGCATCTCCTCTTCTATCTTGACAGGCCGCACGTTACCTGCTTGGGTCACCATGCTCGCCTCCTGTACTCTGGAGAGGCCTTTCCGTGGACTGGCATTGGTCCCGCTGGTAGCCTCTGGTCCTTGAATTTCTATCAAGCCTGAGAATAGTATAGCTAGGCCCTAGCTAGATAGCTACTATCTAAAGGCAAATTTTAAGTAATTTTTAAGAAAAAAATTAGCCAGATGTGATGCTTCTAGGCCCGTGTTTCCCTGGCGCGGAGGAAAGCCCTGGGACGTGGAAGGCGGGCGTAGATGAGTGCTGATACCACCAGGGCCACGCCAAAGGGCACCAGGGCCTGGCCATAGCTTCCCGTCACGTCCCACACCCAGCCGGTGAATACAGGGGAGAAGGCGAGGCCCAGGCTTCCCACACCTACCATGATCCCCCGCAGGGTGGCGAAGTTGCGACGGCCAAAGTAGTCGCCCAGGAGAGAGGAGTTCAGGACACCCAGGTTATCGAAAAGGGCCAGCAGGATGATGAAGACGTAAAGATAGGGAGGCGCAGAGACCACCACCAGGGAGAGGAAGGCCAGGGCCCCCAAGAGCATGCCCGCGGAGATGAGGAGCCGCTTGTCCCACAGGTCTCCCAGCATACCCGAAATCAGGCTGGCGGGTATCACCAGAAGGCTCCACACACCTATGAGGTTGGCAGCAGCCTGCTGGCTCAGTCCCTTCCACACCAGGATGGGGACGAAGTGGACCAGCAGAGAGGAGTAGCCTGCCATGCGCAAGTTGGCGGCAAGGATGAGGAACCAGAACGCGGGGGTCCTCAGGGCCTCCCTCACGGTGATGTCATTGCCTTCATGAGGACTCTGCGCCCGGGAGGAGGTCTCTAAGCCGGCGGAGTCTTCTACGGGCCTTCTCCCATCGGGGAGGAGTCCCATGGACTCGGGGGAGTTGCGGACCATCAGAAAGGCCGGCACTGCTGAGGCCAGCACCAGGCCCCCGGCTACCTGGACGGCGGCACGCCAGCCGAAATGCAGGGTGATCCAAGAGAGGAGGGGGACGATCACGAAACCCACGGCACCCCAGGTGGCGTTGACTACGCCCATAGCCATTGTCCGCCGTCGCACGAACCAGAGATTGATGGCCGCGATAGCCGCAGGGAAAAATCCCATGTTGAACCCCATGCCGATGACCAGCCCGTAGACCAGGAACAGGGACCAGAGGTTGTGAACGACGGTGCCCAAGAGGATCAGCCCCAGGCCTCCCAGGATGGACCCAAGGGTAAGAATATAGCGGACCCCCAGGCGGTCGATGGCCCAGCCGGTGAAGGGCCCCAGCATCCCCCCTTCCAGCCGGGAGGTGGAGTGAACCAGGGAGGTCATGGCCCGGCTCAGCCCCAGCTCCTGGCTCAGAGGTAGAAAGAAAACAGAGAAGCCCAGAAGGTTTATGGAGCCCAGCCCAGCGATGAGGGAGCTCGCCGCCGTGACCCACCACCCGTAGAAAAGGCGCCGCGACCTCATGGTGACAGCCGAAGGCCTACGGTCCGCCATCTAGATCCCACCTGGACGGAGTCAAAAGGAGCTCTTCGCAAAGCTCTTCGCCTCCTGAACCAGGGCCAGGAACAGACGCTGGAAGTGGGGCGGCAGCTCCTTCTCCCGCTCCGGGTGCCACTGGACACCGATGACGAACCTGTGGCTCGGGCTCTCCAGGGCCTCTACCAGGAAGTCCTCAGGGCTGTAGGCCGACGCCATAAGGCGGGGCGCCTTCTGGGCCTCCCGTACCGCCTGGTGGTGCCGGCTGTTGACCCGCACGTACCCGCCGGCACCCAGGACCGCCGTGAGGCGGCTGCCAGGGGCTATCCACACGTGATGTCGCACTGAGACCCACTGGCTATCTCTCAGCTCCGCCTTGTGGCCCGGCACATGCTGGATAAGACTGCCGCCCAGGGCCACGTTAAGGACCTGCATCCCCCGGCATATGGCCAAAACTGGCAAATCCCACTCCAGCGCCTGCCTCAACACAGGGAACTCCAGCTCATCCCTTTCTTGCTCAACCTCCAGGTTGGCCTGGGGGTCCGGCAACTGCGAGTACAAGGAGCTGCCCACGTCGGGGCCTCCTGAAAGAAGGAGCCCCTGGGCCTCGGAAAGCTCCGTCAGGGCTACAGGCCTGTCCTCGGGAAGGAGCAGCCGAGCCTCGCCGCCCTGTCGGAGGACGGCCTCTATGTAAGGTCGGGCCTCCTCAGCAGTAGACGCTGTGACAAGAATACGCGGCACCTCATCCTCCTCACAGAGTTCCGCAATGGTAGCGTGTCGCCGCTCCAAGTTAACATTTATGTCTGTGTGAAGACAACTCGCCCCCGGTTTGGCCAAGGGAGCAAAGCGGAGAGCTACCGTGGGCGCCTCACCTTCATTTCCCCGACCCAGAGGGCTATAATCATGGCGGACTGGCCCTGTTATTGGAGGTGAAGCATGGCAAGCAAAACGACCATAGACGGGCTGGAGCTGACGCGCTACGTTCAGGCCAGCTTCAAGGTAAAGGGCGGAGGCCTGGTGGTCTTCGTAGACCCCCATCGCATCACCGACAAGGAGGTTGGAGCGGAGAAGGCGGACATCATCCTCTCCACCCACCCCCACGGAGACCACATGGACCCGGCAGCCATGAAGGCCTGCGCCAAGGCTGACACCATCATCGTCACCAACCCCGCCGTGGCCGCCCAGCTCCCGGCGGACGTCAAGAGCAAATGGAAGGTCGTGGCCATCAGGGCAGGTGAGTCCACCACCCAGAAGGGCGTCTTCATCAAGGCCGTGGCCGGCTACAACCAGTACCATCCCAAGGAGCAGGGATTCAACACCGGCTTCGTGTTCACCCTGGGCGGCAAGACCCTCTTCCACGGTGGCGACACGGGCAAGTGCCCGGAGATGGGCCAGATGGGAAAGGTGGACATCGCCCTGGTCCCCATCGGTGGCACCTATACGATGGATGAGAAGGAAGCGGCAGAGGCGGTCCGCGAGTGGATCAAGCCCAAGTGGGCCATTCCCATGCATTACGGCTACGCCACGGGAGGCGACCCCGAGAAGTTCAAGTCCCTGGTGGGCCCAGGCGTCACGGTCCAGGTCCTTGAGCCTGTGCTCAACATCAAGTGGGGCGGCTAGGCCCAGCTAACATATCGCGGTCCAATAGATTCAACTGGAGGTGAGGCTCATGGAGGCACATGCCAAGGGTGCGGTGCACGTCTACCGGGTTATATGCAGCCCCGAAAGGACTAACAACAACGCCTACATCGTGGTCTGCCCCAAGACCTCTGAGGCGGTGATCATTGATACCCCCCTGGAGCCCGAGAAGGTCGTGGCCGCGGCCAGGCCCTTCAAGGTAAAGGCCATCCTCATCACCCACCAGCACTGGGACCACCTGGAGGGCTTCAAGGTCGTCAAGGAGGCCATCGGAGCCCCCGCTTGGATACACCCCCTGGACGCCGAGGCCATGCCCCAGCCGCCGGACCTGGACCTGAAGCCGGAAGGTGTGCTCAAGGTGGGCACCTTCCAGGTCAAGGCCATCCACGCGCCAGGCCACACGCCAGGGGCCACCTGCTACCTGATAGACCGGTTTCTCTTCACCGGCGACACCCTTTTCCCCGGTGGCCCTGGCGCCACCCGCACCCCGGCAAACCTGAAGACCATCATCCAGAGCATCACCCAGCGCCTGCACGGGCTGGCCGACAACACCGTCGTCTACCCGGGCCACGGCGCCGAGACCACCATAGGCACGTCCAAGAAGGAGTACGCCGTCTTTGCCAGCAAGACCCACCCGCCCGACCTCTGCGGCGACGTCCTCTGGCTCAAGAGCTGAGCGCCTCGAAAGACCCACGGCAAGGGCAGAGACGTTAGCGGCTCACGCCAAGTCTAAGGAGCCTCCAGGCGCCCAATAACTGTGGCTCACTCTTCGACAGGCCCAGAGTGAGCGGTTTCAGCCACGCTCATGGCAAGCCTGTCGAACCTCGGGGCGGCCAATACCTGCAGGCTTTGCGGCAGCTATCCGGGCGGCTGAGTAGCCGGCAGCGTATCCAGGCTCCAAACACTGTCGGCGGATCCAACTGACCGTGACCACCGGTCACTCTTGGGGTTTTTGCTGGGGGGAAAGTAGAGGCTGCTCCACGATGTGATGAGGAGGCGGCTTAACGACATCAGCAAGAACTTGAGCCCTATCCCTGACTATACGTCGGGCCATTTGCTCAACGGTATGTGCAATCCACAGATAAGATTGACTACCTTCTTTGTAGTTAGCCTCGCCGCTGCCTTGTACCCGGCCTTGTGCTTGTAAGTCGTATACTTGCTGAAAGTGCTCCCGAGACCTGGGCTCATAGACCGCGAAAGTCTTGCCTCCGTACTGGTTAATTATCGAGAAACAAGGGATATCGCTGGGACCATCGGCAACATAGATCATATTCTGAAATGGAACCCTTCGCTTATCGTATGGTACCGTGGCATTCACGTCGATATCGAACTTGTTGCTCCCTTTGTTAATCTCGAAGATTGCTCTCGTTTTTGAGGTGTTGTCTATGACATAACCAATTTGGCTTATGACTTCATTGGCGAAAGTACCTTGAACCCCGGACAAATAGCCCCTAGGCGCTGGGGTCTCGATAAATTCACAGCCCCATATATCATCTACCAGGTCGCCGATGGCACTGCCTTTGATCATCCTCTTGAGGCCGGTGCTAACGATGTAGTGTTCAACATGTATCTCATGTTTGCTGAAGTCCGGCTTGTCTTGTATCTCCTTCTTAATGTTGCTGAAAAAGTCCGGCACACCTTCAAAGAAAGTCAACTTGGCACCGAGACTTTCCAGTTTCTGATTGTTCAGGTCCCTAAACACGCCTGCCTGGACGTAAGTCAACATGTGGTTTAGGTACAGTGTGTCAGGTGACACGATAACACCACGGTTGCGATAAAAGCTGGGTAATTGTTTTACCTCTCTCCAAAACTCGCCAGGATCAACATCATAATGTTGGAAAAGAGGTTCCTGCATGTAGCCTGGGATTAGAGTGTTATCGAAGTCCCAGATTAGAGCTATCACGTTTTGAAGAAACAGAGAGTCAGCCATGATTCCTCTCCACTAAGAGCCGGGCAGCAGTTTGATAGCTTTAAGAGCTATAAGCTCCCGCAATAGATCCATAGTCTTTCCCGAAAGCTGCCCCTTCTCGAATTCAATATACCCAAGATCGCTGAAATCTGAAGGGAATGTCACGCCTTTCTCTTTAAAAATCACGATGCGCCTATCGTACAGATATGACGCAGCTCCTAACTCATAGATGACGTTCTCCCGCGGGCGTTGAAGAATGTTACCTTCTGTATCCTTAAACTCCTCATCAGCCGAGCAAACGAAGATGCCTCCAGAGCATGCCCCCATTAACTCCTTGACCTTTTGTGAAATAGGGCGCCCTGCATGGGCCTCCTCCTTCGCCACAACGTAGGGGATGCCCAACTCTTTGAGGATCGCCTCCAACTGCTGCAGCGCTTGGGTATCGCGCCCGTGAGCTACAAAAAACTGCAGCGTCGCCGCAGGCTGAGTTTTTACGGGTGCGGCCAGTGGCTGCGTTTCCTGGCCCTCAGAGGGAGGGCCTTTGACCCCCGCTTCTTTAGCTTCGGTCCCAATAACAATCGGTTCTGCCACCGTAGGGGCGCCTGCGGCTAGCACAACCCACGGGGACCCACTGACATCCCGTATTAAACCGACGGCCCGACCTGTCTTGACAAAGATGTCTGCGGCTTCTGCCGCCCACGCGGCAGGAACTTTGTACGGTTCTCTTTCCAGGACGTTCTTTAGGAAGTCCGCTTGTGGCAGTTTGTTGTTGTTGTAGTGAACAAGCAGCCCCTCAAAAAGCTCTATCGAACGGAACCCTTCGCGCATTGCCTCCAGCTTTTCCCTGTCGCCTCGTGGTGTGGTTAACTGCTCACCTCGCTGCGTGAGAGCGATGTTTTCTGAGTTGTAGTTGCCCTCCGTAAAGCCGTATTTCGCGGAAGCAGCTACCATGTCACGGAAGCCTGCACTTGCGGGGCTCCAATTCATAGCCTTTGCTATGAGTACCCTGTTCATGGGGCGACCAGCATTGTGCTCACGGATGGCTATAGGGACCTTCATAGCATCCTCTATTGACACCGCTGGGTACGGGCGAGATGGACCTCTGGGCATTGTTTCACCTCAATGGGTGTTTGCCTTAGGTTACACCATTGCCCGAAGTTTGTCAAAAGGCCCGTCGCATGACGCAATGCAAAGCATACTTGGTCTTTGAGACCAATCGGGTCTTACAATCTCCCTTCGTGCTGCGCAGGGTTAGCGATACCTGCAAAAGCAGAGCTATCGTTTGGCAAGCGGTCGTGTACGCCGAGCTTACGTAACCCCAAGCGGGAGCAGGAAAGGACTCCAGTCCAACTCTACGCTCGGGCGGCTTCCTTCTCCCGCTTGTTCTGGTCCACGATGCGCTGGGTCAGATGGGGTGGGACATCCTCATAGTGGTCGAAGGCCACGGTGAAGGAGCCACGGCCCTGCGTGATGGACCTTAGCTCCAGAGCGTACCTGAGAAGCTCCGCCTGCGGAACGTGGGCCTCGATCCGGGTGTGGCCGTCGCCTTCAGGGATCATGCCCAGGATGCGCCCCCGCTTGGAGTTCAGGTCTCCGATAATGTCTCCCGAGTATCCCTCAGGGACCACCACCTCCAGCTTAAGAATCGGCTCCAGCAGGATGGGGCTCGCCTCGAGGGCTCCCTTTCGCAGGGCATGGCTGCCAGCGATCTCAAAGCAAATGCCGGAGGAGTCTACGTCGTGATAGCTCCCGTCGTACAGAGTGACCTTCAGGTCCACGACGGGAAATCCGGCCAGGACCCCATCCTGTAGCGCCTTGGCCACACCCTTCTCCACCCACGAAATGTACTCCCTGGGGACCACGCCGCCAGCAATGGCCGACTGGAACTGAAAGCCACCCCCGCGGCCCGTGGGCTCCAGCCTGAGGAAGACATGGCCGTACTGGCCGTGGCCACCGGTCTGCTTCCTGTGCTTGTACTCGGTCTGGGTGGGAGCAGCAATGGTCTCCCTGTAAGGCACTTTTGGCAACTGAAGGACCAACTCGGCGCCAAACTTTCGTTTTACCCGCTCCAGAGCCACGTCCAGGTGGGCATCGCCATAGCCGACAAGAAGGGTCTCCCCCGTGCCCTGCTCTCGCCTCACGTCCAGGCTGGGGTCCTCCTCCCTGAGGCGAGTGAGGGACGTCGTCATCTTGTCCAGGTCCGCCTTGCTCTTGGGGAGCACCGCCATACTGTAGTAAGGAGTGGGGAAGCGAAGGCTTTCCACCGAGCAGGGGGTGTCCTTCTCGCACAGAGTGTCGCCGGTGCTCGTGTAGGCGAGCTTGGCCATCACGCCGATGTCTCCGGCCACGATATGGGCCACCTGCTCCTGGGCCTTGCCCCGGAGAACAAAGATCTGGCCCAGACGCTCCATCTGGCTCTTGCTGCCGTTGAAGACCTGAGAGTCGCTCTTGATGGTGCCCCTGTATACCCGGAAGTAGGAGAGCTTGCCTACATAGGGGTCCGCGGAGGTCTTGAAAACGAAGGCTGTCAGGGGGCCTCCGGGGTCAGCCTGGAGAAGCTGTTCGCCCCTGGGCCCTTTGGCCGTTACAGGACCTCGCTCTGCTGGCCCCGGGAGCAGCTTCAGGACGGCGTCCAGAAGCTCCCGCATGCCTGTGCCCTGAAAGGCAGAGCCACAGAGAATGGGCACGAGCTGACCGTCGGCTACACCCCGCTTCAACCCACCCATGAGTTCCTCGTCCGACAGGGTTTCCCCTTCCAGGAATTTGGTCGCCAGGGTCTCGTCAGTCTCCGCTATGGCCTCGACCAGGCGCTCCCTGGCCTTCTCTACCTTATTTTCTACCTCGGGCGGCAATGCCTCAGGCTGGGGCAGAAGGCTGACCACACCCTTGAACGTGCTGGCCGCACCTAAGGGAACCTGGAGGGGGACCGCCTTCTTGCCCACTATCTTCTGGATGGACTCCATGGCCCGGTCGAAATCGGCGTTCTCCCTGTCCATCTTGCTGATGAAGATTAGGGAAGGCAGCTTATTATCCTGCACGCGCCTGTAGAGGAGTGCCGTGCCCACCTCCATCCCGGCCACGGCGGAGACGACGAGAATGGCCTCATCGCACACGCGCAGGGCCGCTATAACCTCACCGATGAAGTCGGCGTAGCCGGGGGTGTCAAGGAGGTTGACCTTGTGGTCGTTCCACAGGATGGGGACAAGGGAGAGCTGAATGCTACTCCTGCGCTTTATCTCCTCGGGCTCATAGTCCGAGACGGTGTTGCCATCGTCAACCCTGCCTTGTCGGGTGATAGCGCCGGTGGCGTACAGAAGGGCCTCCACCAGCGACGTCTTGCCTGCGCCGTTGTGAGACAGGAGGGCCGTGTTGCGTAGACGCTCAGTAGTGAACACTTGCATATCCTTCTCCTCTCGGCGAACCCTGGCCTCATTTTAGGGAGCAATAGGGAAGGACGCAACACTAAGCACTGGGCCTTGCATGGCATGGGCTCTCAGCCCGGCCCACGCCTGGGCCCAGCAGGCCAGGCCGTGTCCGGCCCCTCTTACTTCTCTTCCTGCACCGGAACCCGGGTCCGGCGCCGGGCCCTCGTGGTCCCTTCGGCCTGCTCAACCCTGGTGACGCAGGCATCCAGGAAAGTTCGGAAGGCCAGCAGGAACTCCCGGCTGGCCGCCTTCATGTGGTCCTTGGTATCTTCAGGAAGCACGCGGAGCTCCTTGGGGCGGAAGCGAAGGATTATCTCGCCTCCGGGAGCGTAGCTGACTTCAAACATACCCTTGGCCATGACCTCCTCCTTTCAGCGAGAATGGGTACCCGAACCCTTTGGGCCATTCCGTTTTCTTGCGGAAGGTCTCCTGTCCTCGAACAGGACATGAAGGGACCCGTCTTTAAGCTTGGCCTCTTTCACCTCCAAAGGCATGAGCACCTGGGGCAGCAGGACGTTTCTCCTGTAGGGTCCAGCCTGAAGCACTAGCTCATCACCATTTCGCACCAGGGAGATGTCTTCCTTGGTGACGAAGGGCACCTTGAGCTCCAGGATGTGGTTGCGCCCCTCCCTGCGTATCTGCTGGGTGGCCCCGTGGTAGAGGATCTGGGTTGGGTCCTGGTTGCCGAAAGTCTCCTCCGCCAACTTGCGTAGCACATCCAGCCCCACTACCTCTCTCTCCATAAGGGGAGCGGTGATAACAGGCAGAGGGTTGAAGCACTCTTTGAGGAACTGGAGATAGCGACGCTGGCTCTCCCTCCAGGCGTCGAAGAAGCTATCACCTACCCGGTCAGGGAGGAGGCGGTTGCACACCACCGCATCCGTGTGATAGCCGTAGAGGTTAAGGTAGGTGAATGTCCTCTGGGCCTCCTTGATGACCATCTTCTCGGCGTTGACCACCAGACGCACGGACGCCACATCTCCGTTGATAAGTATCTGGCGCATACTGTTGAGCTGAGTATAGAGGCCCTGGATGGAGTCGAAGACGCCACTACCTGGCATGGGCATACCGATGATCGTCCGCGCCAGGGGCGCCAGGGCGGCAGTGGCCTTGCGACCAATCGGAAAGAGACGATCCATATACCAGCGGGCCATCTCTGGGAAGCTGAGTAGTCGGAGGGTCTCACCCGTAGGGGCGCAGTCCACCACCATCACATCGTAGTTGCCCTCTTGATAGTACCTGGCGATGTAGAGGAGGCCCACGAGCTCATCCATTCCCGGCAGGACGGCCATCTCCTCCGCCACCACCTGGTCCACCCCCTGCCACTGCATCAGGGCAGCCAGCCAGTCCCGCACGGTGCTCCAGTTGGCCTCTACCTCTTTTAGGGTATCTATCTCCTGACCCCAGAGGTTGGGGGCTACCTTCATGGGCTCGCTTCCCAGGGGCATGTCCAGGCAATCGGCCAGGCTGTGGGCTATATCCGTGCTCATGACGATGGTCTTATAGCCCAACTCAGCGCTGCGCAAGGCGGAGGCCGCGGAGATACTGGTCTTGCCCACGCCGCCCTTGCCCGTGTATAGAATGATCCTCATCTGTGAGCCTTCCCTGGTCCCGTTGAGTGCGAAGGCCAGGAGCCCTGGCCCTGTCTCCATTATATTACAGCGGCCCCAGTTCTGGGATTCCTGGCCCATCACCGGGCCCAGGGTGCGCGTGGACAGGGCCGCTGGTAGTGGGCTTACGCAACCCCGAGTCGTCTATGGTAGCTTGACTGCACCAAGACTGAAAAGCAAGTGGGACGGGCGCCGGTGCCCGTCCCACTTGCTTTTGCTGGTCTTTGAGCTAAGGCGCTACTTCTTCTTTTTGCAAGCTTCAAGGGCCACGACCAGCACTACCAGGAGCCAGAAGGGCAAGGTTCGCTTCAGGATCTCAGCCCGGAAGAGGGCCCGGTAAGACAGGTTGTCCAAACGCTTCCGCATAGCTCAGCCTCCTTTCTTCCTATTAGCTAGCTTCGAGACCCTGCTACGGCGCGCCGGCTTTCGCTCGAGCAGGATCACCGCAAGCTCCCTTTGAAGGGCTTCAGTCACCTTGAGAAAGGCCTCTGCCTCCGTCTCGGCAAGCTGTTGCAGAACCGGGCGGATAACCTTGGCCTCCTCCTCTTCTCGAATCTTCTGAGTGATACGTTGACCTCGTTGAGTAAGGGCGATGAACCAACGTCTGCGGTCTTGTTGGTCCTGACGGCGCTCCACCAAACCTTTTTCCTGGAGATGGTCAATAAGACCTGTAAGGGCGCTCTTGGGAACGGCGAGGAGGTGGCTTAGCTCTTTGAAAGAAACCTGTCCCTGAGCCGGCAGGGAGCATAGAATCAGGAAAGACCGAAGGCCAAGGGAGTGGTCATGAGCCAATGTTATCCTTAGCGTTATCAGGTGCGTAAGCAGAGAAGAAATGAGGTAGGGTGGGATATGTATCATTGCCCTTATCCAATTAGTTTATTTTCCGAACTTTCCATTGTTTGGAACTATAAAGCCTTAGGGGCTTTTTGTCAACCCCTCTAGACGAGTGCGCTCAGGCCACTGGGCGCCACGGGGAATTGGCATCCACCTACTGGCCGGTTACTAGTAACATCCGAGCCCGCGTCTATGGCGATGGCACCAGCAGGATCAGGGAAAGGGGAAAGGTCGCTGTGCTGAAGGCGGCTGGCCGCTTATCCAGACCAGGATGAGCATCGGCTACCCAGTTTTCTGAGGCAACACGTGCCCTTCGGTAGCAGTTCCCGTTGATACGACACACTGGCTTAGCACAGAGGCCCATGGAGTCCCAGGGCTACGGGGAGACCTTCAGGGCCTCCAGCAGGGCTGCCGCCACCTTTATAGCGTCACCCAGATTCTCCTTCGACACAAGCTCGGGCCTGTCCTCCGGCGTGTGGATGAACCGGAAGTCAGGGGTATGAAAGATGACGGCGGGGATGCCCGCCTCCTCAAACACCAGGTGGTCGCTGGGGACCCTGGCGCCAGCCGTCAGCTTCACGCTCACCTTCCCCGCCTGCTCTAGGGCCAGCCCTATCAGGGACTGGTCCCCAGATACCGCCAGGGCGATGGGAGCCCCCAGGGCATCGAAGTTCAGCATGGCCGCAATACGGGCGCGCTCCTCAGGGGGCAAGGAGTCCAGGTAGTGGCTGCTCCCCAACAGGCCCAGCTCCTCGGCCCCGAAGGCGATGAAGCGGAGTGTGAATGGGAAGGACCGCCCCACCAGCTCCTGGGCCAGGGTGAGAATAACGGCGGTCCCCGAGCCGTTGTCGTTGCCGCCCACGGTGCCCGGCACGGTGTCATAGTGAGCGCCAAGGATCACGACACGGTCTCCTGTCCCACTCTTTTCAGCTATCACGTTCTGGCTCTTGAGGCTCTGCATCCCCACCTGGAACTCAGCCCCTACGGACCCGGCCTTTAGCAACTCCCTGAGCGCCAGGCCGTCCTCCCTAGACATGGAAACGGCTGGGATAACTGAGGTGTCCCGCAAAGCACCGAGGAAAGGCCCAGCCTGGTTGTTGAATATGACGGCAGCCACCGCTCCTGCACGGGCCACGTTGAGCATCTTATCTGTGAACTGGACCTCGCCCCGCTCGATGAGGGCCACCTTCCCCGTGAGCCCTTCGGCGGGGATATCCTGGGCCCTGGCGAGACCCACGAAGACAAGACTCCCTGCCACTTGGCCCACGGCCGTACCCTGAAAAGGTTCAACCTCAAAGCTCCTCGGCTCAGGCCCGGCTACCTGGAGACGGAAGGACTCCCTGGTGTAGATGGAGGAGGCGAACTCCTGCACGCTGACGTCGTATCCCAGGGCCCGGAACTGCTCAGCAATATACCGGGCGGCCTTTGCCTCCTGGCCGGACTCTGTGTCACGGGCCCCTATGCGCCGGGTCAGGTCCAGGAGCAGGCCGTAGGCCCGGTCGGCGACGGTTGTGGCGGGTGTAAGGGTCGCGGCAGCCCCGGGAACGGGCGCATCAGTGGCCGTTGCCATGCGGGCTACCGTTGGGGTGGCCGTCGCCAGGGGGGAAAGCTCTCGCAGGGAAGGCCCTGACCTCAGACAGGCCACCGAGCCAGCAACAGCTACCAGGATGACGAGCCAGCATCCCAGCACCCAGGCCAATCGCCCTGGGGCGCCGCCCTGGACATTCCGTTCTCTTCTATGAAAGAGGGTGCCCATCGGCTCCAGTCTCCACGAGACGCTTCAGGGTAGGCTCAAGAACGAAGCGAGGTAAAGTCGAGTCTATCAGACCGGCTAGGGGCGTGCCAAGGGCCAGGGCTGGAAATGCTAGTGTCCTGTCACCGAAGTTCACTACAAATGTCATTGCGAGCCCAGATGAAATCGGGGCGTGGCAATCTGGTGGCTGGAACCATCCCTCCTCCACGACGCGTCGGGACTCCTCGCAATGACAATTCATAAGCGTATTTCAGGTACACCACACTAGCGGGAGCACTCACTGCACGGGCAGAGCTTCCGCAGGTAATCGAAGGCGTAGATGCCGGTAAAGTGGGCGTCGCTCCAGAGGAACTGATAGGCATACCGGCCCACCTCCATGTAGTCCAGGGCCTGGATGCCATCCGGGATCTTGGCGGGGTCCAGGACCCGCCGGTGAGTCAGCTCGTCCACGCAGCCGGCGCAGCCGCAGGCGCCCCGCAGGTACTTGTAGGGGTAGAGACTCTCGTGGCCGTCCTTCCAGCGGATGAAGAGCCCCGAGGGCCTTAGCTCCATCTCCTCCGGCTCTGGCTTCAAGGTGTCTCCTTTCTGGAGCGCGACATCAGGGAGGCAGGATCCCTTCTATGAATATGCGCAGTGTGCCCAAGTTGAGCAGCCCTACCTGCCGGCGCACTATGGTACCCCTGCTATCGATGAAGAGGGTGGTAGGCAATAGCTTGACGGCGAAGAGGGCACTCACCTGGTCCGTAGAGTCCACGGAGATGGGGTAGCTGACCCCTATCTTCTCCGCAAACTCCCTCGCGGAAGCCTCCCTGTCGGCCACAGCGATACCGATGATCATCACCCCTCGGCCCTTGTACTCACGCCATACCTGCTCCAGGTCAGGCATCTCCTTGCGGCACGGCGCGCACCAGGAGGCCCAGAAGTTGAGGACTACGCCTTTCCCCCGCAGGTCTTTCAAGGAGATGACGCTGCCGTCCAGAAGGATCAGCTTCACATCAGGCACCTGCTGGCCTACTTCTGTCCCCTCACCGGGCCCAAGAGGGGGTATGTAAGACTGGGCGGGCCCCGCTGGAGTGGGCAGGGCGAGGGCCTCTGGGGTCGGCACGGGCGCGGCGACGAGCCCTCGTGGAGGGCGGGGCCCGCCCCGCAGGCACCCGCCAAGAAGTAGGGTCAGGAGCACAAGGAACACGCTCACGTAGGTCATAGGCTATCTGGACAATGATAGCCCATTTGCTGTGCGGCGTCAGCGGCCGGGGTGAGACTAGGAGACGTGCAGGTCCGTCAGCGCACCTCGAAGGGCAGGACCGCAACCAGCACATCGCTCACCCAGGCCCTGTATTCATAGCTGCCCGGGGGCAAGGTAACCGGAGAGCACCCTATTCTTTCCCCCGTCCCCGAGATGGGTGGGGTCACCTCTGCTTTAAGTCTAACGTATTCCTGTCTCTGCGTGTCGTAGATGGCCTCTGTGACCTGGGCAGGTAGTTTGATGACCTCAAAGATGACGCACATCTGGCGACTGCCCGTGAAAGTGCTGGTGTAAGTAGGACAACTGCCCGGCCCAGCTTGGGCGCCAATGGGTAGCTCGGCAAGGCTTATCTTCTTGAAGTAGATGGCAAAGGTGGCTCTGTCGGGCTGTTTCGAAAGGGTCGGCGTCATCACACCTGTAGGCGTTATCACAATCGTCTCTGTTGACGTCATCACAACTATAGGCGTTGGCACGATCGTCACAGGCGGTGTGCTGGCTAGTGTAGGGGGAGGGGTATTGAGAGGGGGGGCAGTCGGGTATGGCGTTGGGGCTGGAGCCTGCCTACAAGCTGACACCAGCAGAGCGACTACGAGTAGGAATAGGAGCCCCCTAGCTGTGATATTGCCGGCCATTACCCCCTCACTTTCTCGGCAGGTCTCCTTGCCCCAGGCTCTTGATGAAGGCAAGCAGGGGCTCGATCTCTCGATCGGAGGTAGGGAGCAGGACGGGCATCACCACCTGCCACCCTGCTACTACCCTGGCGGTAGGGTTCCTGATGGACTCTCGAATGTACTGCTCCTCGGCTATGATCTTGGAACCGTCGGTGAACACCAGTTCGCTGCCGTAGAGCCCCTTCCAGGTGGGCCCATACAGGATGCTCCCATCCAGGCTATGGCAGGCCACACAGCCGTAGCGCTCCGCGACGGCCTTTCCCTCAGCCACTGGGTCGGGTCCCGGCGACGCCGGAGGCGTCGCCGGAGAGGGGCTGCTGCAAGCGGCAAGGGTTAGCAGCCACAGCGCTATGGCTACTGCTCCCCAGGCTCGCCACTTCATGCCAGCCCGCTTACTCGGTAATGGTCACGGTGAGGCGAAACACCGGCTGCACCCCGCCCGGGTGGTCACGGTTGTTCAGGTCAGGCAAGAGGTAGATGTCCGGTGTGGGGTCCGTGCCACCGTACACGGTGGGATACATGTCGATGGTATGAGGCCCCGGGCCGCCTGTCGCGGGCAAGAGCAGGTCCACGTAGCCCGAAGCGCTAAAGCCGCAGACAAACCCCACAAGAGCATTGTCGTAGACCACGGCATAGGCCTTGTCCTGGATCGTCCATCCTTGCCCCTTTACCCGAATACTGATCTTCTCGCCAGCCCGCACCCGCTCGGTGAACTCGACCACAGAAGCATAGATGAAGTAATAGCCCTCGGCCTTTTTGTCGCCACTCACCGCATTGATGCGGTGGGAGCCACCGAAGTCCTGCGGGACAGTGACCTCCGCACTGAACCGGCCAGAGGCGTCGGCTGTGGCCGGTGGGAGGTCTCTTACGGCCTCTTCCTGGCCCTCGAAGATGCCCCTGGGAGTGACCTGGCGTCCGGTTCGGGTGGCCCACGTCAACTGGACCGGCTGGCCAGGCGGGAAACCATCGCCCTGCACGGTGAACCGGGAGCCGACAATCCCCTTCTCAGGCGACAGGCTGAGGCGCGCACCCCCTGAGGACTTGGCTGCCGGGGCGGGGGGCAGGACCTCCTCCGGCTTGGGATCAGCCCAGATGCTCGGGGCCTGGTAGACGCCTTCCGTCACGTTGATGGTGAAGGTGTTGGGCTCGGGGATAGGCCCAAAGGGTCCCTGATGGGAGTTCAGGAATGGGACGCTGAGGAAACCACGCCAGATCTTGAGCACATGTGGGCCGGACCCCCCCGAGATGCGGAGCTGAGAAGTAGAGGAGCCTTTGGTACTCACACCCATTATGTAGCCTGTGTAGCTGTTGTCCCAGGACACGTGGTACAGCTCCGGGAGAAACCGGCCCTGCCCCGTGACCCTGATGGTCAAGGGCGTTCCCACGGGCCCCGATCTCGGGGAAACGCTGAAGGTCGCGGTGATGTTGAAGGCATTCTTCGTGGCGTATTTCCCATCGACCCGGGCGACAATGTCATGCCAGCCGCCAAAGTCCTCGGGGACTGTGAAGGTGGTGCGGAAGGCCCCGCTGGCGTCGCTCCTCACCTTGGGCAGGTCCAGGAAGCGAGCTTTATAGCGGGGGCCAGCGAGCATCAGGTTCTCCTCCTCAAAGAGCCAGCTTCCGTCAAAGGTCTGCCAGGCCAGGGCCACCTCCTGATTTCCTGGGAAACCACTACCGGTAACGGCGATGGTTGTGCCGAGAGGGCCCCGGTACTTGTCGAACTCCAGCTTTGAACCTGGGTAAGCGGTCTGCTCCCCTGGCGTGGGGGTTGCAGCCGAGGTCCCGGCGCTAGGGGCAGTCGCTGTGGCTGTCGGCTGGACGGAGGAGATGGTGGAGGTGGCCTGGGGGGACTGACAGCCCAAGGCCACCAGCAGCAACAACACTGGCCACAGCGCCCCCAGGAGCCAGCGAACCTTCGCGAAGACGGTCAAGGCCATTCTTCGTGCCTCCTCGTTGCCTATTCCACGATGGTCAGGACACCAGAAGTACCAAGTCCAGTATTCTCCCTGAAGGTCCCGGTCTTGCCGTCCACGGTCACGACCTCCATGGTGTAGTCAAGGATGCCAAGGGGGTAGTCCAGAGGAATGTCCCAGGACGTCGTCCAGAAGGCGCGGATGTTTTCTCCCGAGCCGTGGGCGCCGAACTTCATTGCAATAACTTCCCCACTGGGCAGCTTGACGACAAAGGTCTTTACGGCAGCGGTCTGAAGGACCTTCCCTGAGGAGGTGTCCACAATCTCAGCTCGCCAGAGGAGCTTCAGGCCGCGCTTGAAGAGGCTTGTCCGGGTGCAGGAGGCGGTGGCAGCTATGTTGTACTTGCTCACGCTGGCCGTGGCGGTATCAGCATAGAAAGCGATAGGCACGACCCTGGCCGCAGGAATGGGCTTGGGCGTAGCCGTTGGGCCTGGCGTGGGCGATGGACCAGGCGTGGCGGTGGGCCTGGGGGTTGGCGTCACAATAGCCATGATGACCGACTTCCCAGGTACAGTTTGCTGCTGGAGTTGGCTGACCTGTTGCTGGAGGTTTTTGACGTCCTGATCCTTGGCAGCAATCTGCTGCTGGGCAGCCGTCCCCTGCTGCTCCGCCGTGGTCAACCTTTGCTGAAGGTTGGCGACCTCCGCTGCCTTGGCGCTCACCTGCTGCTGCTCTTCGCCGAGCTGTTTCTTAACCGAGTCGTACTCGCCTTTGGAGACCCCGCAGGCAGTAAGGGCCGCCAGTGAGAGTACCATCAAAGCTACCAGCAGCGACTTCCGGGTATTCACTACGCTCCACATACAGTGTCCTCCTGAACAGCTATTCACTCGATAAAAGCACAAGCCTGAAACCCCAAATGTGAATCTACCCCTACTTTCACCTCCTTACTAGGCGACGCCTAACCTATTCTCAAGGGCGGCACCCCTCTGAACCGTGTAGAGAGTTGCATGGTGCCAATTATATGTGCTTTCTGTCACATCTCTACCCTGTGCCGACCCTCCTATTAGTGAGTGATTTCACGAATACTATAAAACAGCATCCAGCCCGATGTCAAGACCAGGGCCGCCTTCTCTTGTGTCGGGCCCCCAAGCGCGCGTGTTGACGCACGACACGTAGAAGCCTAGAATAGTTGGGCAGGTGCGACGAAATGAGTACATACGCTGTGTTGAAGATAGGGGGCAGGGAGTACCGGGTGAGCCCGGGGGACCTGCTCTACCTGGAGCAGGTCGGCGGTCAGGCTGGCTTCGTGATGGAGTTGGGTAACGTCCTTCTGGTGTCGAAGGAAGGACAGCTTAAAATAGGCACGCCCACCATTGGCGGCGCAAAGGTGCTGGTGGAGGTAAGGGAGCACCTGAAGGGGCCCAAGGCGGTGGCCTTCAAGTACAAAGCAAAGACACGCTTCCGCC
Organism: Chloroflexota bacterium; assembly: GCA_016179845.1. Classification (GTDB taxonomy): domain Bacteria; phylum Chloroflexota; class Dehalococcoidia; order Lucifugimonadales; family JACPCK01; genus JACPCK01. The sequence goes on from JACPCK010000039.1 coordinate 56,816, forward strand.
GCAAGACGGGCCACAGGCAGCCCATGACCCGCCTGCTCGTCAAGGAGATCAGGCTGGAAGGGGAGGAAGGAGGTCAGTAGTGGCCCATAAGAAAGGCGGAGGCAGCACTCGCAATGGTAGGGACAGCAACTCCCAACGTCTGGGGGTCAAGCTCTACAGCGGCCAGTTCGTGAGGGCTGGGGGCATCATCGTGCGGCAGAGGGGTACCAGGATAATGCCGGGCAGGAACGTGGCCCTGGGGAGGGACCACACCATCTTTGCCACTTCTGACGGGCTGGTGAGGTTCGAGGCTGCTACCAGAGAGAAGAGACGGGTCAGCGTCTACCCTGTGGCGGAGAGCCAATGAAAGCCAAGATCCATCCTGAGTTCCATCCCAACGCCGTCATAACCTGCGTCTGCGGCAACACCTTCACTGCCGGGTCCACCAAGCCCGCCATGCGCGTGGAGCTGTGCAGCCGCTGTCACCCCTTTTTCACCGGGGAGCAGCGCATAGTGGACACTGAGGGGCGGGTGGAGCGCTTCAAGCGAAGGTTTAACCTGGACCGGTAGCCTTGAATCGAGGGAAGGGGTGACAAGCTCACCTCTTTTTATTTGAAGTGGTTCCGAAGCATTTCTTCTACTACGGCGGCCAGGCGGTCATTGAGGGTGTCCTTATCCGGGGACAGCGGTGTGCTGCCATGGCGGTGCGCCGTCCCAGCGGCGAGATAGAGACCCTCTATCTACCTCTGAGCTCCCTCTACTCTGGCCCCCTGCGGCGAGTACCCCTGCTGCGAGGCGTGCTGGTCCTAGTGGAGACCCTGGTTATGGGATTCAGGGCCCTCCAGCGCTCCACGGCCATTGCCTACTCCCAGGCTGGAGAGGAGCTCTCGGGGCCGGGCCTGGCCCTCTCAGGCATTCTAGCCCTGGTCATAGCCATCTCCCTGTTCTTCCTCCTGCCTCTCCTCCTGGCCCGCTCCCTAGGCGGGTTTTTGAATTCGACGCTGCTGGTTAACCTGGTGGAGGGCCTGATAAGGCTATTGCTCTTCCTGGGCTATATCAAGCTGATGGGCCTCATGGCTGAGGTGCGCCGGGTCTTCGCCTACCATGGCGCCGAGCACATGACGATCCACGCCTACGAGGCGGGCGAGCCTCTGGTGGCGGAGAGGGTCCGCCGATTCTCTACCGCTCATCCCAGGTGTGGCACCGCCTTCCTGCTGGTGGTAATGGTGGTGTCGCTGGTGGTCTTTTCTATTCTGGGTCATCAGGACCTGCTGTGGAGCGCCCTCTACCGCGTGTTGCTGGTTCCCCTTATCGCCGCCGTGAGCTACGAGGTGATCCGGTGGAGCGGTGCCCACCAGGGGATGACCCTGGTCAGGCTCGTCACAGCGCCCAGCCTGGCCCTTCAGGCCCTTACGACCCGGCCTCCCGATGAGGGCCAGATCAGGGTAGCCATTGCTGCCATGGAGAAGGCCCTGGAAGGGGACGGTATTATGGCTCCGGCCACGGACACCCCCACCTCAGGGCAGGAGAAAGTGACACCAGGCCCCGTTCAGCCCCAGGGGGATGCCGGCGACCCGAGCCCATAAGTCTTTCGGCTGCCCCATCAACCCATCAGGCTGGCTCAGGGAAAGCCCGTTCCATTGTAGCTAGGCCCCCTAAGCTCGCTCACCCTGCGATCTGTTCGAGAAGCTCAGAGCAGCCGGGCTCAAGTAAGGTCGACCACGGTCCCCGAGGCATACCAGCTCAGCCACAGGAAAAGAACTAGGAGCAGCGTGGCCCCCACGGGCACCGAGGCCAGCAGCGCCCTGGAAGCGGTACGGGCCTGGTTCCGCAGGATGGACACGGCCAATACCACGCTCCAGACGAACCCCACGGCAAGAAGGAGAGCGGCCGCTGGCGTCACGATGTTGAAGAACTCCAGGGCGTCATCGCCGAAGGCCAGTATGGCCGCACTGAACTCCAGCGGCAGGAAGATATAGCCTATGGTGGCTACACTGCGGAAGAAGGACAGCCCGGCTATTGGGGTCACCACAAGGCAAAGGGCTAGGAAGACCGCAGTTGCCCCGGCAATAAGCCCAAAGAAGAGGAGGGGGAAGGGGAGCTGGGCCAGGCCAAGAGAGCGGTGGCCGACGGCCATGTACATGCCCATAAGGCTGGCCACGTAGAGGGACTCCCACAGGTCGGGAGCATAGGGCCTCAGCAGCTCAGTGCCAGGAAAGCGCCAGCCCAGTCTCAGGGAGGCCTTCTCCGGCGGGCAGTTCACCACGCAGTTCCAGCACTTGGTGCAGTAACGATTGGACTCCAGCCTGCTGGGGTTAAGATACGCAGGACAACGGCCCGCGTAGGCAGTCCCTCTGAGACAGGGCTTGTCCTGGCAGGTAGCGCACACCGACAGGTTGGGCCTCAGCCCGAGAGGGCTCAGGCGGGTGATCCTCGCCAGCCAGCCCCCTACGGGGCAGATGTAGCGGCACCAGGTCCCCCGCCGGAAGGCCAGGCCAACCAGGACGGCCACCCCGAGGATTGCCAAGAAGAGGAAAGCCCCGTACAGGGCTACCCGCTGCACCGGCCATAGCTTCACAAAGAAGGTGATTAGAATAAAGGTGGTAGGCAGGAGCCACCCTAAACGTACGTAAGGGGCTGTGGGCGTCCCTTTCCCCCTCAGCCTCTCAGCCAGGCCTCTGGCACCGTCGGTGGCCAGCCGCAGAGGGCAGAGCACCCCACACCAGACGCGCCCCAGGAGAACCGTCACCAAAGAGAGGAGAGGCAGCCAAACTATCCACATGACCAAGTTGAAGACGCTGTTCTCGTTCTCTCCACTCTGGAAGGGCCCCCAGCGGAGAAGGTCCTCGTTGTTGAAGGGGCCAATGTCTACCCTCGCCACGGCCACCAACAGCAGGAATATGAGTGCAAGACCCATCAGAGAAGGGACTAGGATAGTCAGCCAGGGCTTCCTCAGCAGCCGGTAAAGAGGGTGCGCGTAGTCTTTCCCGAGGGGTGTGAAGGGCTCCTCATACATGCCAAGCCTGGGCTTCCCACCCAGGTCCACGAATAGGGAGAGGACCAGGGCCATGTAGCCCAGGTAGAACATGGCCTGAAGGAGAGAGGGGATCGCCGTGTAGCCTAGCAAAGTCCCCAGAACTACACCCCCCACGCTACTGTCAGGGAGAAAGCCAGAGCTATCCCAGAGGCTAATAGTGCCGGGAAGAAGGCCGCCGCTCTGAAGGGCAAGAGTCGCCCTCCCCACTAAGCCCGCCGCAAAGAGTAAAAGGACCAACTCGGTGAGCTTCAGGAAGGTGGAGAGCTTCAAGAAGCGGCTCCCCCTGTAGACCAAGTAGCCCGCCATCAGAGCCAGTCCCAGGCCCACCCCTGCTCCAGCAAAGGTCCTCACCCCGGGTTCTACCGCCGCAATAGCCGAGAGGTATAGGGCCGCCTCGGCCCCCTCACGGAAGACCGCCAGGAAAGCGACGGAAACGATGGCCCGCCCAGAGCCCATCCCCAGGGCCGTCTGAACCTGACTTTGAATGGTCTCCCTAAGACGGCCCCGCTCGCGCCGCAACCACAGGAGCACGTAGGTGAGAACCGCCGCTGCCAGCAGCATCATGGCCCCCTCGAAAAGCTCCTCCGCACGGCCGCTCATGTTGCCCATGGTCAGGATTATGGCCGCAGCGAGAAGGAAGCTAGCCAAAAGGGCCAAGCCGACCCCTAGCCAAACATCTCGGAAATGCCGGCGGTTGTTGCTGCGAGCTAAATAGGCCAAGATGATCCCGATAAGGAGACTGGCTTCGAAGGCCTCCCGGGCAGTGATCACTAGGGCAGCGATCATGCATTTACACCCATATGCTCATAAGTGGGCCGAAACAAAATTATTCGTGCGCCCATTTCAATCTCTTATGTTACAGCGAGAACGGAGACTCGCCATAATGCAAGTTCACCATTGGCATAAGCAAAATGCATCAAGCCTCCGGCCGCTTATTCCCAAGGGCAGGCCTGCCCACTTTGTGGTGAAGCTACGCCAGATTCGCCCTTGATACATATCGCCAGGATAGGATAGAATAGGAGCGAAAATGGAAACCTCTGCTCCACTATTACACCCAAATGAAGGCCCACACAGCCATGATTCAGAAATCCACGCTAGATAACGGCCTGCGCGCCGTCACCACCTCCATGCCCCATACCCGGTCGGTGACCATCGCCTTCTTCGTCGGGGCGGGCTCCCGCTACGAGCCCGATGACAAGGCGGGGGTCTCCCACTTCATAGAGCACCTGTGCTTCAAGGGAACGCCCCGCAGGCCATCCCCTAAGGAGATCAGCGAGGCCATTGAGGGCGTGGGAGGCGTCATGAACGCCGGCACAGAGCAAGAGGTGACGGTATACTGGTGCAAGGTGGCCCGACCCCACTTTCAACTGGCCCTGGACCTCCTGACGGATATGCTCCGCTTCTCCCTATTCGACCCTTTGGAGGTAGAGAAGGAGCGCCGGGTCATAGTCGAGGAGCTAGCCTCCACCAACGATCACCCCGAGTCCAGAGTAGAGCTTTTGATGGACGAGCTCATGTGGCCAGACCAGCCCATGGGCAGGGACATCGGCGGCACCAAGGAGTCCGTTACCACCATGGCCTCTCAGGACATCCGGTCGTGCCTTGCGGCCCAGTACACTCCATCCAATATTGTGCTGAGCGTGGCGGGGGATATATCCCACAGCGAAGTCGTGGAATCGGCAGCGCCCTACATGCAGGGCTGGGAATCTGCCATCCCCCTCTCCTGGAGCCCCGCTCTGGACGGCCAGGTCAAGGCCGGTATCAGGGTTGAGAGGCGCAAGACGGATCAGGCCTACTTCTCCGTGGCCTTCAAGGGGCTCTCCCTGGTTCACCCGGACCGCCATGCCCTGGACCTGCTCAGCACCGTCCTGGGTGAGGGCATGAGCAGCCGCCTCTTTATCGAACTGCGGGAGCGCCAGGGGCTGGTATACGATGTCCACAGCTACGTGAACCACTTCCTGGACTGCGGCGCCTTCGGTGTCTCCGCCAGCGTAGACCCGGCCAGGGCGCCTGACGCACTCTCCACCGTCCTTCAAGAGCTACGACGCCTGAAGGACGGCGTGGAACCCCGCGAGCTGGAGAAGGCCAAGGAGATGGCTAAAGGACGCCTCCTCCTTCGAATGGAGGACAGCCGTAGCGTGGCCTACTGGGCAGGAGCCCAGGAGAAGCTGCTGGGCTCCATACAAACCGTGGAACAGGCAATTGAGAAGGTAGAGGCCATCACCGCGGCAGATCTGACGCGGGTTGCTGAGAAGGTGGTAGCCTCAGAGAAGCTAAACCTGGCGGTGGTAGGCCCCTACCGCAGCGCGAAGGCCTTCCGCAGCGTCCTGGCAATATAGCCCCGCCGCAGTTGCATGTCGCGCGAGCCGGTCTTCGCCTCTTACTCTGGCTCTGTCACCCCTACCAGGGCCGCCAACAGGGCCCCCAGTGCAACGAACGCCAGCGGGACGACGACTAATATGATATAGGCCCGTCTTCGAGGGCTTGGCTTTCCAAAGAAGTAGAGAAGGCCAGCAGCAACCAAAATGAGGGTGATTGGCGCTGCCACAGAGAGGATGAGAAGCTTACTCCAGCTCCACCAGAGGCTGGCCCGCCTGAACCTGCTGCCCCTCCTTCACGTGCACGGCCTTGACGGAGCCGCTACGGGCCACGCGGATGCTCTGCTCCATCTTCATGGCCTCCAGCACACAGACCTCGCTCCCCGAAGAGACCTTCCGCCCAACCTTCACCGAGACGGCTACTATCCTGCCTGGCATGGGAGAGGTTATGACAGAGGATGACGCCGCCGCAGGCCGCTGGCTGGGCGCAGCCACGGGCGCAGGAGCGGATACAGGCGCCTGCGGCGCCCGTTCAGCCCTGGTCTCCCGCGGGACAGACACTATCTCCACGTCCACCGGCTCGCCGTCCACCAGGACTTGGGGCTTGGGCCCCGACCCGTGGGACAGCTCCACGGTGTACCAGCGCTGGCCCACTCGTATGCGGAAGACCCTTACATTCGTCGCCATGACTGCATTCGGGACGTCATTTGGGCATAGCGGCCCTGGGTTTTCCAGGGACTGACCCCCTCCCGCCCCCCACTTGGCGTTCCCATGGCCAGGGCCAATGCTACTACGGCGGCCACATCCCTTTCGTGCACACCGGGAGCTTCAAGCCCGGCCAACACCTGGCCGCGGCGCTTCAGGCGGGGGATCAGCTTCGACAGGAACTGAGTATCGTAGGTGCCCGACCGGAAGCCCCTGGAGACCAGGACCGCCTTCAGCGTCTCCAGGTTGGTCTTTACCCCCTCTATCTTGAAAGACTCGAGGGCCTTCCCCAGGCGGTTGATCGACCCCCGACGGGTCCGGCTCCAGGCCATGACCTTGGCCACCAGTGGATCGTAGTAGGTCGTTATCTCGCAGCCCTTGTACAAGGCCGTGTCAACCCTGATGCTTTTGCCGTGGGGCACCGCCAGGTCTTGGACCACTCCCGCTGAGGGAAGGAAGGTTTCCGGGTCCTCCGCGTACACCCGGGCCTCCACTGCATGGCCCCGCACATATACCCGCTTCTGCGTCAACGCCAGATGCTCCCCCGCCGAGGCCCTGATCTGGAGCTCCACCATGTCCAGGCCCGTTATCAGCTCGGTGATTCCATGCTCTACCTGGAGCCTGGTGTTCATCTCCATAAAGTAGAAACGCCCCTTCCGGTCCAGGAGGAACTCCACAGTACCGACGCCGGAGTAACCTATGTGCCTGCACAAAGCCACGGCCGCCTCCAGCAGAGCAGTCCGCCGGCGGCTGGAGAGCTTCTTGCTGGGAGCCTCCTCCACCACCTTCTGGTTGCGCCTCTGGACCGAGCACTCCCTCTCATAGAGATGCAGGATGTTCCCGTAGTCGTCGCCAACAACCTGCACCTCCACGTGGGCCGCGCCATCGACGTACTGTTCCAGATACAGCTCCCCGTTGCCAAAAGCCGCCCTAGCCAGGCGGCGCGCCCGGGCCAGGACCCCCTTAAGGCGCTGAGGCCCACTCACCAGAGTTATGCCTATACCGCCGCCGCCCTGGGCAGCCTTCACCATGACCGGGAAGCCCAGAGCGTCTGCCTCCGCCAGGGCCTCGTCATCGCTGACCGTCGTCGTGGTCCCCGGTATAAGGGGGAGCCCCGCCTCCTGGGCCAGCCGCCGGGCCTCCACCTTGTCCTTCATCATCTCCAGCACCTCGGGCCTGGGGCCTATGAAGACAAGACCGTTCTCATGACAGAGGCGGGCAAAGGCGGCATTCTGAGATAGAAAACCGTAGCCCGGATGGACCGCATCGGCCCCCGACTTCAGAGCGGCCTCCACGATGGCCTCCATTTTCAGATAGCTCTGCTCCGCCGGGGCCTGCCCCACGCGGTAGGCCTCATCGGCAATCCTCACGTGGAGGGCGCTGGCATCAGCGTCGGAGTAGGCGGCCACTGTAGCTATCCCCATCCGCCGACAGGTCCGAATGATCCGGCAGGCGATCTCACCCCTATTGGCCACCAGAACTTTGGAAAACATATCTCCCTTAGAACCCCACTATCCCGAATTCTCCGCCGGCATCAGGCTTCAACGGGCGAGGCCTCCCGCTTCAACAGATCCATGAAATCAATACTGTGCACGTCTCGCTCCAGAAGGTATCGAATGTAGTGACGCAGGAGTCCCTCCACCTCTTCTCGCAGGCTGGCTGACGTAATGAGGGGACTTGCTCGTGGTTCTGCACTTTGCAGGCTCCTCAGGAGCCTGAGGGCGTTTGGACTCACAGTCAGAAGCCCCGCCGACCACCTGGACCGACAAGCTACACAGATGACACCCCCAGCTCTGGGGTTGAAGAAGCTAGCAGCGGAGGTCACAGGACCGCTGCACTCAACGCAGCGGTGCAGCTCAGGCCTGTAGCCGAGGAGGTCCAGAAGCCTCAGCTCAAAGCGCCGCAGGAGGGCCGCCTCTAAGGACTCGTCAAGGGCAATGGCCCTGGCTGACAGCCACCGCAGATTGGCAAGGAGCAGCCTGTATAGGCCCGGGTTCGGCACCTCCTCCGGAGCAAAGGCGTCGACCAGCTCGGCCATGTACATGGCCCGGGCCAGCGCCTCAAGGCTGTCCCTCAGGGCTTTGAAGCTCTCCTTCGTCTCCGCCTGGGCCACCACGTCCAGGTTCCGCCCCTCAGCCAGGAGGAGGAGCGAGCACGTAAGGGGCTCCAGGTGCCCGGCCAGCTTGCTGGTGGCCCTTCGGACGCCCTTGGCCACGGCCCTGAGCTTGCCACGGTCAAGCGTGTATAGAGTGAGCAGACGGTCGGCCTCGCCGAAAGGCGATCCCTTAAGAACCAGGGCCTCGGTCTTGTAGGTCCTGGGCCTAGCCATGGAACTCCTGCCTGCCCTCCAGGGCCCTGGTCAGGGTTATCTCATCGGTGTACTCCAGGTCGCTGCCTACGGGAAGCCCACGGGCCAGCCGCGTCACCTTCACCCTCAGGGGCTGGAGTAGACGATAAATATACATGGCCGTCGCCTCCCCTTCCAGGGTCGGGTTGGTGGCCAGGACCACCTCCTCCACAGAGGCCCCCTCCAGCCGGCGGACCAGCTCCTTTATCTTCAGCCGGTCCGGGCCGATGCCGTTAACGGGAGAGATAGCACCGTGGAGCACGTGGTACAAGCCCTTGTAAGCCCCAGACCTCTCCAGGGCCAGGACATCCAGCGGGTCCTCCACCACGCAGATTTGACTCCCTTCCCTCCTGGAGTCTACGCAGATGGCGCACGGGTCCCCATCGGTCACGTTGAAGCAGGCCGAGCAGGTGGTGGTCTTCTCCTTGACGGCTATGATGGCCTCTGCCAAGGCCCTGGCGTCCTCCGAGGGCATGCGCACGATATAGTAGGTGAGGCGCTGGGCCGTTTTGGGGCCCACACCAGGAAGACGGTGTAGCTCCTCGATGAGGCGAGCCAGGGGCTTGGCGAGAGAAAAGGGCTCTGTGCTCATAAGGAGCTACCTGAGGCCAGGAAGCTTCATGCCTCCGGTTATCTGATTCATCCGCTGGGCGGTCATCTCCTGAATTTTCTGGAGACCGTCATTAACCGCCGCCAGCACTAGGTCCTCCAGCATGGACATGTCCTGGGGGTCCACAACAGAGGGGTCAATCTTCACGGACTGGAGCCTGCCTGTTCCCTTCACCACCACCTTCACAACGCCGCCTCCGGCAGAAGCCTCCACAGTGGCGCTGTCCATCTCCTCCTGCATCTTGGCCAAGCGGGACTGGAGCTGCTGGGCCTGACGCATCAGGTTCTTATTGAGCATCTAGCTCCTCCTCTTCCTCGATGACCTTCCCGCCCAGTGCCATGGCCGCCCTCAGCAGATGCCCTTGAGGCTTAATCTCCTGAGCCGAGCTATTCCCCTGGGCCCGCAGATCCAGCTCGTAGGGGTGCCCAAAAGCCTTGTTGATCGCCTCTCTCACGGCGGTCCGGGTAGGCGGGTCCTCTATCTCCTCCTTGAGCCGTTCCATGTTCGAGCGATTCCTGAAGACCAGCACCAGACTCTCACCCTCCAGGCGTCGCTCCTTGCAGTCCAGAAGGAGGGAGCCGATATAGTAGCGTCTGCCCTTGAACTTCTTCATCTCCTTGTAGAGGCTGTCCCACTGAGCATCAGTCACCCCTGACGGAACACCCTCCTTGGCTGGCTCAGGCCTGGCCTGAGGAGGCACCCGGGGCGCTGGCGCTGCACGGCCCGAATGGACCTGCTCAACCACACCGCTCGGCCGGGAGTCATCGGGGAGTGTCTTGCCTGCTGCCCTTGCCTTGCCGACAGGCGCTGAGCCCAAGTCCCCCTTCTGAGGGACTGTAGAGGGCTCCTCAAAGCTGGGGGAGTGCCCCTGGGAAGGTCCCTCGGACCCAACGACCACCCCTTCAGCCCCCTGGACCGCCTCCAGCAGCGCCACCTCCAGGGGCCAGGGCGACAGGGCGTCTCCCCGCCAGTTGACCTGTCCAAAAGCCCGCACAGCCCTCACTATGAGGCCCCAGGGAGCCCCCTGTGCCAGGGGCCGCAACACCGCCGCAACCTCTGGAGAGAGCTCAGCGGAGTGGACGCCCGCCTTCAGCAGCATAGCGCCGCGCAGGTACTCCAGGCTCTCCCGGTGCAGGGCCGACACATCCTTGCCATCACGAAAGACCGTGTTGATCACCCTCAGCCCCTCAAGGCTATCCCCCGTGAGAACAGCCCTCGCCAGGGCCTGGGCGCTCTCCCCCGCCGTCTGTCCCAACATCTCGCGCACATGAGATAGGGAGATGGTCCCCCCGTAGGACGTTACTAGCTGCTCCAGAAGATTGCAGGCGTCCCTGAGGCTTCCGGAGGAGGCCCGGGCTATAGCCTGGAGGACGTCCAACTCAGCCTCTATCCCCTCACCCAGGCATATCTGGGATAGGCACCCCGCGATGTCCTCCACAGAGATGCGCCGGAAGTCGAACCTCTGGCAGCGGGAGGCTATGGTGAGGGGAATCTTATAAGGCTCCGTGGTGCACAGGACGAAAATGGAGTGGGGGGGAGGCTCCTCCAGGGTCTTCAGCAGGGCGTTGAAGGCATGCTCCGTGAGCATGTGGGCCTCGTCGACGATGTAGACCTTGCGCTTCCCATCCGCGGGAACGAAATAGACCTTTTCCTGAATGTTCCTTATGTCGTCGATACCGCGGTGGCTGGCCGCATCAATCTCAATGAGGTCCAGGGCCCGCCCCTCGCCAACGGCGCGACAGAAGGAGCAGGCGTTACAGGGCTCTCCCTCCTGGAGGGCCGGGCAGTTGACACCCTTGGCCAGGATACGGGCGGTGGTGGTCTTCCCTGTGCCGCGGGGCCCGCAAAACAGGTAGGCGTGCCCTACCCTCTCCTGGGCCAAGGCCTGTTTAAGGGTACGGGTCACTGGCTCCTGCCCCACCACCTCCGCAAGGCGCTGGGGCCGCCACTTCCTGTACAGGACCTGAGAATTCACTGAATGCGCCCCTTGGGAAAGAGCCGGGCCAGAACATGGCCCTCTAATCCCCGCATCGTGGCTTCCTCTTCCGGCTCCAGGTGGTCGTAGCCCAGAAGGTGGAGGGTGCCGTGGACTATAAGGTGGGCCAGCTCCTGCTTCAGAGGACGCTCCATCTCCTGCGCCTGCCGTGCCGCCTGGGGAAAGGAGACGATTACCTCCCCCAGCCACCCCTTCTCACCAAGCCCGTCAGGGAATTGCACATTGCCGGGCGCTGGAGGCTCTCCCTCCCCCTCGTAGTGTCCACTGTGCGAGAAAGAGAAGGCCAAGACGTCCGTCACCTCATCCAGGCCCCTGTGCCTGAAGTTGAGCTGCCTGACGGTATCGTCGTCCGCCACGGTCAGGTCCACCTCTTTGTCGGAGAGCCCCTGGCCCCGCAGCACCTCTTCCACTACCTGTTTCAGCCACCGAAGCGGGACCTGCCTCCTGAAAGGGGAAAACACCCTTACGTTTACCTGATTGCCTCCGGCAACGCCAATCACGGAGCCATGTTATCACAGCAGGAAAAGGGCCTTCAAGGAAATAGCTCATTGTTGCACCCTTGGGGCTTAGCTCATTGTTGCACCCTTGGGGCTGGCCCCTCTATCATATTCCTGGAAGCTAAGGCACCAAGGCAAGCTACACCCAAGAAGGAGGCCCATATGCCCTGGATACGGGTGACCGACACTGCCCCAGCCGGCGTCACAGGGGTGATCTCCATCAATCCCAAGGCCATGGAGGCGGTTGGCAACGTGATCCGCTCCATATCCTTCGGCTCCTCGGCTCTGACCAGAGTCCAGGAGGAGTCCATCGCCACGGTGGTATCTGTCGCCAACAAATGCCGCTACTGAACTACGTCCCACGGAGGGTCCCTCCGTCAGTTCTCCAACGATCCATTGCTGGCAAGCCACCTCATGCACGACTATACCCAGGCACAATTGGACCCCCAGACCAGGGGCATGCTGGACTTCGCCGTCAAACTCACGCGGGACCCGGCGGCCATGGAGGAGAGGGACGTGCAGCAGCTCCGAGGCCTGGGGCTGAAGGATGAGCAGATACTCTCGGTGGTGCTGATCACCTGCCTGTACAACTTTCTCACCCGCCTGGCCGACGGGCTGAACGTGGAGGTCCCCAAGGACCGGCAGGCGGCCATAGAGCAATGGTTAACGGGTCCAGCCCGCCTTCAGAAATGGCTTATGAAGCCCAAATAGAGCATGAAGCGGCGGACACCATGCACCGGCTGTGTTCTCTTGCTCATCTTAGTGGGTAATAGGGCCCAGCGCATCAGGCGTGCTGTCAAATTCGGTATAATCTCTACACGATGAGGTATCGAGTTTGTGGACTGACAGGGACGGGGCCTTTCGATGGGGCTTAACCACCTAGCCGACAGCTCGGAGAAGAAGAACACGGGAGGCTGGCTGGCCCTCCTGGCCTCCTTCACCGTACCCGCGCTGGTGGTCGCCGGCCTCATGGTGCTCCTCCTCAACGTCCAGACTGGCGCCCAGGCCGCGACGGATAGGTTCGCCACCTTGCTGCCGGTGGGCTACGCCTTCGCCGCCGGCATGGTGGCCAGCGTCAACCCTTGCGGCTTCTTCCTGCTCCCCTCGTACATCTCCTACCATCTGGGAACTGAAGAGGCAAACTTCTACCGTACCCCAATGGCGGTGCGCCTGGCCAAGGCCCTGCTCCTGGGGGCAGTAGCCACCCTGGGCTTCATACTCATCTTCGCCGCCGCGGGCACCGTCATCAGCCTGGGGGGCCGCTGGCTCATCCGCTTCTTCCCCTATGCCGGGGTCGCCATCGGCGTGTTTCTGGCCTCCCTGGGCCTGTGGCTCCTGGTCACCCACAGGAGTCTGGGCATCGCTGTCGCCGGCAGGG
>JACPCK010000008.1 GCA_016179845.1 Chloroflexota bacterium
GGCCTCTCGCCCTTCTCGTCCACGTAGTCGATCCAGAGGGTGCTCCACATATCGCGGGCCGGGTGGTCCTTGGGGATGTTCAGCTTCTCGAAGTTGTAGGCGTCCCACTCTACCTCCGGCCCCTCTACCACCTGGAAGCCCATGGAGACGAAGGCAGCGCATATCTCCCGAATGATCTGGGTAGTGGGATGCAGCCGGCCGGTGACCACGGGACGTCCGGGCAGAGTGATGTCGATGCGGCCTGCGGTGGCCTGGGCCTCTAGCTCAGCCGTCTTCAGCGCTGCCTCCCGCTGAGCAAAGGCCGCTTCCAGGGCCTCTTTGACGGCGTTGGCCGCGGCGCCCACGAGGCGACGCTCCTCAGGAGTAGCCAGGTCGCCAATGGAGCGCAGGAGCAGGCTAAGGCGACCACGGCGCCCCAGGTAGGTGACGCGCCACTCCTCCAGCCTGGACGAGGAGTCGGCGGAGGCCAGCTCCTGAAGGGCCTGGGCCTTGAGGTCTTCCGACTGGCGGAGCAGGGTCTCGGACGCAATAGCCATATGGGACGTGCGTCCCATTATAGGTATTACGCGTAGAGAGGGTCAAGGCAGAGCTTCCAGGTTGACACTCCAAGCTGGGCGCTGATAGACTAAGACCACAGCTTCCCTTTCGTGTCGATCTCACAACCCTGGGCCCGGGAGGGTGTCTCTTGTTTAGTTCCCAAAGCCTTGAGGAGATTAGCAAAGCCCGAGAGAGATGGCGTCAGGCTGCCACCGCTGCACCGGAGCAGCCCGGTCTCCATGAGACGCTCTCCGGTATACCCATCTCCCGGGTCTATACGCCTTTGGATTTGGATGGCGCGGACTACCTGCGGGACACGGGCCTTCCAGGCCAGTATCCCTTCCTGAGGGGTATCCACGCCACAGGCTACCGCGGCAGGCCGTGGACCATTAGGATGTTCGCCGGGTATGGCACTGCGGAGGAGACCAACCAGCGCTTCAAGTTCCTGCTCCAGCACGGGGAGACGGGCCTGAGCGTGGCCTTTGACATGCCGACGCTCTACGGGTTCGACCCCGACGACCCGCGGGCGGCCGGAGAGTTCGGCAAGTGTGGCGTGGCAGTCTCCTCCCTGGCGGATATGGAGGTTCTCTTCGACGGTATACCCCTGGACCAGATCACTACTTCCATGACGATCAATGCGCCGGCAGCGGTCATCTGGGCCATGTACCTGGCCATGGCCGAGAAGCGGGGCATACCTCTGGAGAAGCTGGGCGGCACCATTCAGAACGACATCCTCAAGGAGTACATCGCTCAGAACGAGTACGTCTTCCCGCCGGAGCCATCCATGCGGCTTGTGGTGGACACCATCGAGTTCGGCGCGAGGCATGTGCCAGCGTGGAATCCCATAAGCATCAGCGGGTACCACGTAAGGGAGGCTGGGGCCAACGCTGTACAGGAGCTGGCCTTCACTCTGGCCAACGGCATGGAGTATGTACGGTGGTGCCAGCAGCGGGGCCTGGATGTCGATCAGTTTGCCTCCAGGATCAGCTTCTTCTTCAACATTCACAATCACTTCTTTGAAGAGATAGCCAAGTTCCGGGCAGCTCGCCGTATCTGGGCGCGGGAGATGAAGGAGACCTTCGGCGCCAGGCAGGAGCGCTCCTGGTGGATGCGGTTTCACGCCCAGACGGCGGGGTGTACTCTGACTGCCCAGCAGCCGGAGAACAACATTGTTCGAGTGGCCCTTCAGGCCCTGGCTGCCGTCATGGGGGGATGCCAGTCCCTCCACACTAACTCGTTGGACGAGGCTTGGGCCCTCCCTTCGGAAAAGGCGGCCCTCCTGGCCCTGCGGACCCAGCAGATCATCGCTGGAGAGACGGGGGTAACGGAGACGGTGGACCCCCTGGGAGGCAGCTACTACATCGAGGCCTTGACCAACGATATAGAACAGCGGGCCTATGAGTACCTGCACCGCATTGACCAGCAGGGCGGTGTACTGCAATGTATATACAACGGCTTCTTCGTCCGTGAGATCGCCGAGGCGTCCTACAAGTACCAGAGGGAGATGGAGTCGGGCCAGCGGCGCATGGTGGGGATCAACGAGTTTGGCTCCGAGGAGCGTGTGGACATTCCTCTCCTCAAGGTGGACAAGGAGGGCGAACGGAGGCACCTAGAGCGACTCAATAGTGTCCGCCGCAGCCGATCCAGCAGGGAGGTGACGGAAGGGCTCGGGCAGTTGAGACAGGCGGCCAAAGTCGGGGAGAACTTGATGCCTCCCATTCTAGAGGCTGTAAAGTCCTACGCGACCCTGGGGGAGATGATGGATGTGCTTCGGGAGGCCTTTGGTGAATACCGGGCTCAGGGAATGGCCTAGAAAAGGCAACCGGATTTAGATTTCAGGAGGGTCTTATGACTGTCACGTTAAGCGTCATAAAAGCGGACATCGGTGGATATGTAGGGCATTCCAGTATGCACCCGGCCCTCGTCGAAAAGGCCCAGGAGATGCTGGAGAAGGCCAAGGGCCGCAAGCTCCTCATCGACTACCGGGTCATGGCCTGTGGCGATGATCTGCAGCTCATCATGACCCACAGCCGGGGCGAGGAGAACAGCGAGGTCCACAAACTGGCCTTCGACATCTTCATGGCCGGGACTGAGGAGGCCAAGAGGCTCAAGCTGTACGGAGCGGGTCAGGACCTGCTGAGCGAGGCCTTCTCAGGCAACGTGAAGGGGATGGGGCCAGGCGTGGCTGAGATGGAGATACAGGAGCGTCCGTCGGAACCCATCATCATCTTCATGGCGGACAAGACGTCGGCGGGGGCGTGGAACCTACCTCTGTACAAGATGTTTGCTGACCCCTTCAACACGGCAGGCCTGGTCATCGCCGAGAGCCTTCACAGGGGCTTCGCCTTCGAGATTCACGACGTGAGGACACACAGGAAGATTACACTCAACGCCCCCGATGAGATCTATGACATGCTCATGTTCCTGGGGGCACCCTCTCGGCACGCTGTAAAGAAGGTGTTCAGCAGAGCCAGCGGAGAGATTGCTGCGGTCTCTTCCACGGAACGACTGACAGAGGTAGCGGGTCGCTATGTCGGCAAGGACGACCCGGTCATGATAGTACGCTGTCAGGGCAACTTCCCAGCGGTAGGAGAGGTCTTAGAGCCCTTTGCTCATCCCTTTATCGTGGAAGGGTGGATGAGGGGTTCCCACCACGGGCCCCTTATGACTACTTCCTTCAAGGACGCTAACCCATCCCGCTTCGATGGCCCGCCCAGAGTCATCGCCGCGGGGTTCCAGCTCGCCAACGGCACCCTGGTGGGCCCCAGGGATATGTTCGATGACCCCGCCTTCGACCAAGCCCGGGATGAGGCCAACACGCTGGCCTCAATGCTGAGGCGCCACGGCCCATTCGAGCCTCACCGCCTGCCCCTGGATGAGATGGAGTACACCACTATGGCAGGCATCATGAAGAAGCTGGGAACCCGATGGGAACCTTTGTAAGAGCCAACAAGGCCTGATGGCAGGAGAGAGGGAACGCCTAAAGCTCTTGATCGCCACCCACAACCGGGGGAAGGCCAGGGAACTGGTCAGGGAGTTGGAGGGCGCTCTCTTTGACCTACTAACGCTGGCCGACCTGAACATCTCCCAGGATGTGGAGGAAACGGGGCAGACCCTGGAAGAGAACGCTCGGCTCAAAGCCACGACATACGCTGGCTTGTTCGGGCTATGGACCCTTGCGGACGACTCAGGTCTGGAGGTGGAGGCCCTTGGAGGGGAGCCCGGGCCTCGCTCCCGGCGGTACGCTGGAGACGACGCGACTGACCCTGAGCGTATCCGTTTCCTCCTCAAGCGTCTGGAGGGAGTTCAGCCAGCAAAGAGGAGGGCCAGGTTCCGCTCGGTCATTGCCATCGTGTCACCAGAGGGGGAGGTCTACACGTGCGAGGGCACATGTGAAGGGGAGATCGCCCTGACTCCCCTGGGGACAGGTGGATTCGGCTACGACCCGGTCTTCTTTATCCCCGAGCTTGGCAAGACCATGGCAGAGCTTTCCTTAGAAGAGAAGAACCAGGTGAGCCACCGTGGCAAGGCGGCCCGCAAGGCAGCGGAGGCGCTGAAGTCCTTGGACCGAGAGTTCAACAGATCCCTACAGCGGGAGTAGCCTATGGTCTCCTTCGAGATATATACCGACGGGTCATATAGCTGGGAGCGGCATAAAGGCGGCTGGGCGGCTGTTATTGGACAGGACGGCCAGCGAAGATATCGCTGGGGCGCTGAGGAGAAGGGTGCCAGTAGCAATAGGATGGAACTCACCGCAGCCATCAAGGCCCTGGAAGAGACACCCCCCGACTCTCAGGTGACCATCTTCAGCGATAGTCAATATCTGATTAGAAGCATGCAGGGCCGCTACCGCCGCATGAAGAACCTGGACCTTTGGGAGAGGCTGGACAAACTAGCAGCCGAACGCCGTGTCCGATGGGAATGGGTCCAGGGCCATGCTGGCCAGAAGGAGAACGAGGAGGCAGATGCGCTGGCCGACTGGGCCTCTGGGCTAAGGAAGGAGGAGCCTCCATTCCTGAGGCCGGAATCAGAACAGGTGTCTGTAGTCGCTCCAAAGCGGGAGTCCCGCATGGTGGACGTAGGCTGGAAGGAGCCTACCGAGCGACTGGCCGTGGCCAAAGGCACAGTGACGATGAAGCCAGAGACCCTGGCCATGATCAAGGACGGTAAGATGGAGAAGGGGGATGTGCTGAACACAGCCCGCCTTGCCGGCGTAACGGGTGCCAAACAGACCAGCCAGCTCTTGCCCCTGTGCCACCCTCTGCCTATTGACCACATTTCCGTGGACCTGGAGCTAGATGAGGATCACAGCGCCGTCCAGATCACGGTACAGGTTAAGGCCCACGCCAGGACCGGGGTGGAGATGGAGGCCTTGGTGGCCGTGACAGCGGCAGCTCTAACGGTCTACGATATGTGCAAGGCCGTAGACCGGGGCATGCGCCTTGAGGGGATACGTTTGGTGAGAAAAGAGGGGGGCAAGAGCGGGCCCATCGTCCTTGAATAGTGGGCCGCCAGGTGGAGGCAGTGAATGAGGATAGCGACAGATATATAGGGAACCTTTTCAGTACTTGGGAATAGAGCAGCCTACCACCATATCTTCCCCTCCACGTCCTTTTTCAGCTCCGGGTACTCCTTGGTCCACAAGCTGGTGCTGAGGTACTTCCAGCCGCCGTCAGCCAGGAGACAAACGATGTTGGCCTTGTCTACTCGTTGCGCCACCCTGAGAGCGCAGGCAATGACAGCGCCGGAGGAGATGCCACCAAATATGCCCTCCCTCTCCAGAAGGAGCTTGGTGTAGCGGAAGGCCTCCCTGCTTTCTATTATTATCCTGCCGTCCAGGAGGGAAAGGTCCAGGATGGGCGGGATAAAACCCTCCTCCAGGCTGCGCAGGCCCTGAATAGCGTCCTCGGGATGGGGAGCGGCCGCTATTACCTTGACGGACGGCTTGAATTCCTTGAGCCGGCGCCCCACTCCCATCAGGGTCCCGCCGGTGCCCAAGCCGGCTATGAAGATGTCCGCCTCTGGAAGGTCCCTCAGGATCTCGCTGCCAGTGGTCTCGTAGTGGGCCCTGGGGTTGGCGTCATTACCATACTGGTATGGCATGAAGTAGGCGTCAGGCTCCCTGGCCACCATCTCCTGGGCTATCAGGATGGCGCCATTGGTGCCCCGGCGACCTTCGGTAAATACGATTTCAGCACCGTAGGCCTGGAGCAGCATAGTCCTCTCAGGGCTGACGTTTTCGGGCATGACCACCTTCAGCCGGTAGCCTTTGAGGCGACACACCATGGCCAGGGATATTCCGGTGTTGCCGCTAGTAGGCTCCAGGACCGTCTTCATAGGCGTCAGCACGCCGTCCGCCTCTGCCTTCTCGATCATATACTTGGCAATGCGGTCCTTGACGCTACCGGTTGGGTTATATCCTTCCAGCTTGGCAAAGAGCCTTACCCCAGGACTAGGGCTAAATCTGGATAGAAAGACTAGAGGCGTGTTGCCTATCGTATCCAGTACATCCTTTTTCCACATAAAGTCAGGCCTTTCCTTACACGGTCATGGCTTAGCCCTACAGGAAGGGCTAGGAATGAGCTGGAGCAGCCAGCCCGCAGAAGACCTCGTAGTCGATGAGCTCCTTCACCGTGGGGCTATCGCCGCAGAGAGGGCAATTGGGGTCCCGGCGTAACTTGACGGTGCGGAACTCCATGGTGAGGGCATCCACAAGAAGCAGGCGACCTGCCAGGGAGGTGCCGATGCCCAGAAGGAGCTTAAGGGTCTCGGTGGCCTGGATGCTACCGACCAGACCTGTAAGCGCCCCAAGAACACCAGCCTCAGCGCAGCTAGGAACTGCTCCCGGAGGAGGCGGTGTCGGAAACAGGCAGCGGTAGCAGCCCTTGCCCGGGACAAATACGGTGGCCTGACCATCGAAGATTAGGATACTACCGTCGACAAGGGGCTTACCCAAGAGATAGCAGGCATCGTTGACAAGATAGCGGGTGGCAAAGTTATCGGCGCCATTTATCACAACGTCGTACTGGGCGATTATCTCCATGGCGTTGTCCGAAGTGAGGCGAGTTTCGTGGGGCACAACTTTGACATCCGGGTTGAAGTTCCTGATGGTCTCCGTGGCCGAGAGTACTTTAGGCCGTCCGACGTCTCGGGTATGGTGAAGTATCTGCCGCTGAAGGTTGCTGAGCTCCACGACATCGAAATCCACGATGCCGATGGTGCCGACACCCGCCAGGGCCAGGTAGACGGCAGACGGGGAACCCAGCCCTCCTGCCCCGATAATGAGGACCCGGGACTGAAGCAGCTTCCGCTGGCCATTGCTGCCCACCTGGGGCATGATGATATGCCGGCTGTACCGTTTTACCTGCTCCGGCATCAGTGCCAGTGGCCTTGTCATCGATGACCTCCCGTCGGTAGTTGAAACATTCATCTCATACGCCTTCTATCAAGTATTGGGGACACAAAAAACCCCGCTGCAGCGCTCGGCTGTCACCAGTTCAGCGGGGTGGGGAGGAAGGAATGTTCGTCCTATATGTGGTACATTCCGTAGCTGGTCAACTCCCTCTGCCGGTTGGCCAGGTCGGCGATGCTGGTAGAGCTGAGCACGCTCTGCACCGCCTCCTCCACGGACCGCCATACCTCGCGCTGGGAACAGGCGCTAGAGAGGGTACACACCGTCGGCTCGTTGAGGCATTCCAAGGGAGCCAGATGGCCCTCCAGGGTAGTGATAACCGCCTGCAAAGCGATCTTCTCAGGAGGAGCAGCCAGGAGATGCCCTCCCTGAGGACCCCGACGGCTTCGTATGAAGCCGTACTTGTTAAGGGTCGTAAGGATCTGGTCCAGATACGGCTCTGGAACGCTCTGTCGCGCAGCGATCTCCGCAGTCTGGACCGGCCCCTCCCCCTGGTGCTGGGCCAAGTCTACCATGGCCCTTACGCCGTAATCAGCTTTCATTGAAACGTGCATTGCCCCGCCTACTCACCTTTTTCCTCAGTGATACTCATTATACCCCGCCTAACAACGCCTGTTCAACGCGTTCCAGACAAGGCCCCACTTAAGCTACAGTCAGTATATCTGTACAAAAGGGCAATTGCAACCAAAGGAGCCTTTTGCTATACAGTCTCAGGCAGTATAGAATAGGTGACGACTTTCGGGAAAGGTTAGGGTCTATGGAGACTGTAGCCCTAAAGCTTAAACCACGGACTGTGCTTGGGAAGAAGGTAAAGACCCTGAGACGGTCCGGTATTACCCCTCTGCACCTTTACGGTGCGGGCATTGAACCCAGAGCCCTACAGGCCGAGGCCCGAACTCTAAGGAAAACGCTCCAACAAGTGGGCCGGAACATTCCGGTACACATTGAGGTCGAGGGGGAGAAGGGCTCTCAAATAGCCTTCGTTCGGGAGGTCCAACTCGATCCCATTACCCTTGATGTCCAGCACGTGGACCTCTACCTCGTGGACGTGAGCCGGCGGATGGAGGTAGAAGTACCAATCGAAATAGAAGGGGAGGCCCCAGCCGCCAGGGTCCAGGGAGGGACCCTGGTACAATATCTACACACTCTGCGGATAGAGTGCCTTCCCCTGGAAGTGCCAGAGAGCATAAGGGTAGATGTAACAGGCCTGGACAGCTTCGACAAGCTGATCCGGGTAGCAGAACTATCCTTGGGGCCTGATGTTTCCGTCTTGACCGACCCCGAAGAGGTGGTGGTGCGGGTGCTGCCCCCACGCCTTGAAGAAGCTCCGCCGGTGGAGGCCGCTGCTGCGCCTCAGGAGGTTGAGGTAGTCAAGCCTGTCCGCAAGGCTGAGGAAGAAGGGAAAGAAGCAGAGGAAAGCTAGCCCAGTCCAGGGAATAGGCTTTGCCGCAATACGATTACAGCCCGCCCCGATAGCGTCTTAGCGCGCCTGCTTGACACCCAGCTTCACCTTCAGGCCGTTCACGTCCTGCTCCTCCACATACGCCCCCTCCTGCGGGCTCGTCACCACCGCCACGGCCAGGGTTTCCTGGGCTATGTAGCTCCGGAATCTTTCGACTGCTTCGATTATGTCTGGCGGGGCCTCATAGGAAATGGTGATACGATCCTCGATATCGAAGCCCGCTGCCCGGCGCATGTTCTGAATGCGGTGCACCAGCTCCCGAGCCAAGCCCTCCAGGGCCAGATCCCGAGGAACCTCTGTAGTCACTGCCACTGTGTACCCGCCTTCAGAGGTCACGGAGTAGCCGGGCCTGGGCTGAATGGCCACAAGGATCTCCTCAGGAAGGATGGTAAACTCGCCGACAGATAAGGGGGAGCCTGCCTGCACAGCCAGGGCGACCTGAGCAGGGCTGACAGACTCCAGAGCCTTCCTCAGCGCCTCCAGTCGGCTGCCGTACTTGGGGCCGAGTAGCTTAAAGTTTGGCTGTACCCGGTAGTCCAGGACCTCCTCTTCCCTTTGGATAAGCTGAAGCCCCTTTACATTCAACTCATCCTGGATCTGGTCGGCCACCAGGAGGAGCCTGGCCCCCTCCTCAGGACTCCTGGTCTTGACCAGGGCAGCGCTAAGGGGCTGGCGCACCCTCAGGTGGACTTTGCTGCGGGCCGCCCTGCCGAGACTCACTACCCGCACAGCCAGACCCACGGCCTGGGAGAGTTCCGGCTGTATCCAGCGGCCGTCGGGCTCGGGCCACTGGGCCAGGTGGACGCTTTCAGGAGCCTTGGGATCCACGGAGCACACCAGGTTCCGATACATCTCCTCGGCCAGGAAGGGGGTGAAGGGCGCAAGAAGCTTGGAAAGCGTCACAAGGCAGGTGTGAAGTGTCTGGTAAGCGCATATCTTGTCCTCATCGTTCTCGCTCTTCCAGAAGCGCCGGCGGCTGCGCCGCACGTACCAGTTGGATAGCCGTTCCACATAGTCCTGGATCCTGCGGCCAGCGTCGGTGGGGTTGTACTCCTCCAGAAGGGCCGTGACCTCTTTCACCAGGGAATGAGTCTCCGAGAGGACCCAGCGGTCCAGGAGAGCGGTGGGTCCTACCCTCGGGTTGGTAGCCGGATTGTAGTCGTCCAGGTTGGCATAGGTAACGAAGAAGTTATAGGTGTTCCATAGAGTAAGTACGAATGACCTGATGACCTCCCCTACCAGCTCCTGGGAGAAGCGACGAGAGTTGCCCGGCGGCGCCGCCGTAAGGAGGTACCAGCGGAGGGCGTCAGCACCGTGGGCATTGATGACACTCCACGGGTCCACCACGATGCCCCTGGACTTGGCCATCTTCTCGCCCTTCTCATCGAGAATGAGCCCCAGACAGATAACGTTCTGATAGGATGGGGCCTTAACCCGACCGCCGGTGGCGTATTCCAGAAGTGTAGCGATGGCGTGGAGGCTGTAGAACCAGCCGCGGGTCTGGTCCACGGCCTCACAGATATAGTTTCCCGGATAGCGCCCGTCTGTGAGGGCGCTGCCGTTCTCAAAGGGGTAGTGGAACTGGGCCAGAGGCATGGCGCCGGAGTCAAACCACGCGTCCAGGACCTCGGGAATCCTACGCATGACCCCACCGCACCTGTCGCAGCGTAACTCGACCCTGTCTACCCAGGGACGGTGAAGGTCCACGGGAGTCAGATCCTTCCAGTTGACGGCCTTCTGTTGCAAATCCTGTATGCTGCCAAAGCACTCCAGGCTGCCACAGTCGGGGGTGGTGCACCGCCAGAAGGGCAGGGGTGTACCCCAGTAGCGCTCCCGGGATATGGCCCAGTCCACGTTGTTACGCAGCCACTCGCCGAAGCGGCCCTCTCTGATATGTTCCGGGAACCAGTTGATCTGCCTGTTGGCCTCCAGAAGGCGCTCCTTGACCTGGGTCGTGCGGATGTACCAGGAGGGCTTGGCGTAATACAGAAGGGGGGTTCTGCAGCGCCAGCAGAAGGGGTAGGTATGGTGATAAACCTCCCGCCGGTAGAGGAGGCCCCGGGCCTGGAGATCCTGCATGATGTCTTCGTCCACTTCTTTGACGAAGCGCCCTTTCGCCTCTTTGCCGGCAAACCTGTAATCACCCGTGAAGTTGCCGCGGAGGTCCACCTGCTGGACCCGGAACAGGCCCTGCTCCCGCCCCAGGGAGAGGTCTTCATCGCCGAAGGCGGGGGCTATGTGGACGATGCCAGTGCCCTCCTCCAGGGAAACGAAGGGGGCAGGGACAACCCAGTATTTCAATTTGCCAGGATTTGCTTGCGCCTCAGGCCAAATGACAAGTGCTGGGTGGCCAGAGATATCTAATTGTTGTAACGATGCCGAATCTCCACGCTCTATTACTCCACCCTCTAACTCAACGTTGTTGTTTAGCGGATTATAAAGTGGCTCATACAGCATATTTACTAAAGATTGGCCAATCAGCTTGACCACCATATTGTGCTCCTGCTGAAGCACCCTGGGGGCCAGGGCTTCGGCCAGCACCAGGCGCTCTGGTCCCCTTTCCGTCTGGACCTCCACCAGGGCGTATTCCGCATCGTTCATAACGGCTAGGGCGGTGTTGCCTGGCAGAGTCCAGGGAGTAGTGGTCCAGGCCAGGAGGTAAGTTGGCGGAGCCTTTTCGTAGCCCTGAGGGAAAAGGGAATCATAGGCTGCCGGTTTAGCCGGGCCGACCCAATCATTGGCAATTCTGAACTTGATGAAAAGGGAGGGGTCAGGGGTGTTCTCCTCGTAGCCCAGGGCCACCTCATGGGAGCTGAGACTGGTGACACAGCGTGGGCAGTGAGGAGTGCCCTTGACGTCCTGGTAGACGAGTCCTTTGTCCCAAAGCTGCTTGAGGATCCACCAGCAGGTCTCGATGTAGCTGTTGTCGCAGGTGACGTAGGCGTCCTTCATGTCCACCCAGAAGGCTATGCGCTCCGTCAGGTCCTCCCACTCTTTGACATACCGGAAAACCGACTGGCGGCAGCGCTCGTTGAAGCGGTCGATGCCATACTCCTCGATGGCCTGCTTAGTGGAGAGCCCTAGCTCCTTCTCCACCTCCAGCTCCACAGGGAGGCCGTGGGTGTCCCAGCCGCCCTTGCGGAAGGGTCGGAACCCCCTCATAGTCTTATAGCGGGGAATGAGGTCCTTAAATACCCGGGCCAGCACATGGTGAACGCCGGGGCTGCCGTTAGCCGTAGGGGGGCCCTCATAGAGCATAAAGAGGGGGGATGCTGGCCGGTCGGCCCAGGTGCGGCGGAAGACATCCTTCTCCTTCCAGAACCCAAGGATCTGCTTCTCCAAGGCCGGGAAGCTCACCCCGCTGGAAACAGGCTGGAATACAGTCATGAAACCTACACTCCAGAAGAAGGACCGCACCCAGGCAGCGCCATGCGCCCCTGAACGTTGTATTGGTAAAGCTTATCTTGGGAGGCAAGGAGAGTCAAGGCGACGCTGTATTCTCCGTAAATATCCGACAGTCAGGCTCCTTTCATGAGGGGTGTGCGTAGTCCAAGGCCGAGGTGCGGCCGGTGGTAATGATACCGCTCCA
>JACPCK010000009.1 GCA_016179845.1 Chloroflexota bacterium
CGTGAGGTGATGGGCAATGGCCTATCTTAGAGACCAGAGGATAGGCTTTGTTGGCGCAGGGGTGGTCGGGACTGCCCTGGCTGTGTCTCTGAGGAAGGCAGGCTACCAGGTGGTGGCCGTCGCAAGCCGAACCGAGACCTCCGCCGCGAAGCTGGCTCGGCTGGCAGAGGGCTGTCAGGCAATGTCTGACCCGCAAGCTGTGGCCGACGGCTCAGACCTGGTCTTCATCACTACGCCTGACTATGCCATACAGTCTGTCGCTTCAGCCATAGCCTGGCGGAAAGGGCAAACTGCCCTTCACTGCTCAGGGGCCGAGTCACTCGATGCCCTTGAGGCCGCCGGTGCGCGGGGGGCTGCTCTGGGCAGCCTTCATCCCCTTCAGAGCTTCGGCAGCATGAGCCAGGGGCTGGAAGCCCTCCCCGGCACCTTCTTCGGGATCGAGGCCAGCGAAGAGCGGCTTGCCCAGGGTCTTGCTCAGATGGCAAAGGACCTGGGAGGGGAACCGGTCTACATACCGCCGGAGAGTAAGGCTCTCTACCATGTGGCCGGGGTGACCACCAGCGGCTTCGTCACGACCATTGTGAAGCTGGCCACCGACCTGTGGGCCAGCTTCGGCATAAGTAGAGAAGAGGCCCTGAGGGCTCTCCTGCCCCTCCTGAAGGGAACGGTAAGGAGTCTGGAGGTCAACGGCTTACCCGGTGCCCTGACGGGGCCTGTTGTGCGCGGGGATGTGAAGACCATCGAGAAGCACCTGCTCGCTCTGGAATCCCAAGCCCCAGACTTCTTGCCCCTCTACTGCTATCTGGGGTTTCGACAGTTGCCCCTGGCCCTGTCCAGAGGCGGATTGGGCAGGTTGGAGGCCGAGGAGATAGCGCGTCTGCTGAATAGCTACTACCCGGTTCGCTCTCCTGCAAAGGCTGGTCCTGCCGGACAACGGCGGGGTTCGGGGCCAGACAGAGTTATAGGAGAAGGAGGGTAACATGCGGACTACCATCCGAGACATCAGGGAGATGAAGAAGCGCGGAGAGAAGATCCCCATGATCACCGCCTATGACTACACCACGGCCAGGCTGGTGGACGAGGCGGGCTTTCCCATCATCCTGGTGGGAGACAGCCTGGGGCAGGTTGTCCTGGGCTACGAGTCCACCATACCGGTGACCATGGAGGAGATGCTGCACCACGTGAAGGCAGTGGTCCGCGGGGCCAAGAGGGCCCTTATTGTGGGGGATATGCCCTTCATGACCTATCACACAAGTGTGGATGAGGCCCTGAGAAACGCGGCCCGGTTCATTCAGGAGGGCGGAAGTGGGGCCGTGAAGCTGGAGGGCGGGGTCACCGTGGCCGAGAAGGTGCGGCGCCTCGTGGAGTGTGGCATCCCCGTGATGGGACATATCGGCCTCACCCCCCAGTCCATCCATCAACTGGGCGGCTACCGCGTCCAGGGCAAGACGGCCAAGGCGGCCCAGCGCCTCATCGACGATGCCGTGGCCCTGGAGGAGGCGGGCGCCTTCTCCATCGTCCTGGAGCTGATGCCGACCCCCCTAGCCCGCCTGATAACGGAGCGCCTGTCCATACCCACCATCGGCATCGGGGCCGGGCCTGACTGCGACGGCCAGGTCCAGGTTTTCCACGATATGATGGGTCTCTTCACCGACTTTGTGCCACGGCACGCCAAGCAGTACGCCCAGTTGGCCCAGGTGATAAGGGAGGCCCTCTCCCTGTACCTCAAGGAGGTGAAGGAACGCCAGTTCCCCACGGAGAAGCAGAGCTACCCCCTGGATGAGGGAGTCCTCTCCGATCTCATGGCAGGCGTGTACGGGGGCAGGTAGGCGTGCAGGTCCTGGATTCCATCCAGACGCTGCGAGAGGCCCTCGGTAGGGCCCGGCGGCCCCTGGGCCTCGTGCCTACCATGGGATACCTGCACGAAGGGCATCTGAGCTTGGTGCGGCGTGCCAGGGCGGAGAGTGCCACCGCCGCCGTAAGCATCTTTGTAAACCCCACCCAGTTCGGTCCTCAGGAGGACCTTACCACCTATCCGCGGGACCTCAGCCGGGACCTCGCCCTCCTGGAAAAAGAGGGGGTCGACATCGTCTTTGCTCCCTCCTTGGAGGAGATCTACCCGCGGGGGTTCGACACCTGGGTCCACGTGGACCTCCTCGCCAGGCGCCTGGAGGGGGAGGCCAGGCCGGGGCATTTCCGGGGCGTCTGCACAGTGGTGCTGAAGCTATTCTATCTGTTTCGCCCGGAGCGGGCCTACTTCGGTCAGAAGGATGCTCAGCAGGCCCTGGTGGTACAGCGTATGGCCCGTGACCTGAATACAGGCACCGAGGTTGTAGTGTGCCCTACGCTCAGGGAGCCTGACGGCCTGGCCATGTCCAGCCGAAACGTCTACCTGGACCACCATCAGCGTCGGGCTGCCACCGTGCTCTACCGGTCCCTTTGCCTGGCCCAGGAGATGCTCCGCCGTGGGGAGCGGGACGCCGACAAGATAAGGACTGCCATGATGGCCCTCCTCCAGTCGGAGCCACTGGTAAGCAAGGTGGAATACGTCAGCATTGCAGACAAGGAAACCCTGAAGGAGCTGGAGCACATCGGGGGGCCGGCCCTGGTGTCCCTGGCGGTGCGGATAGGCAGAACCCGCCTGATCGACAACGTTACCCTCACGCCGTGAGGAGGCCAGCTCTTCTGAGAAATGGAGGCTTTCGGTTGGGCCCCGTAGAGGTGAATGGCAAAGCTGAGAGGCTGAGGCTGCCCTATAGGTGGACTGTTCCGGCGCTGCTCCTGTCGGCCCTCATCTTCCTCCTTCTAGGGCTAGGGTGCCTGCGGGGAGGGGCCCGGAGAGCGGGGCTTGTGCCCCAGGACGCTATGACCCCTGCCCCTTTGGCTGAGCTGGGAGTCTTCCTGGGAGATAGCTGGAGCCTGGCTGGTACGCTGCGGGGTACGATCTCCGGCGAGGGAGCCTGGCCCCAGGGCCATGTCTACCGCGCGCTGCGGGACACAGGTGGAGGTGATCTCGCCTTTTCCACCCTGTACACCCTGCTGGCTACAGAGGGATCAGGGAAAGACCTACGAGTTCGGCTGGCTCAACCCTCCATCTACCTGAGGTCCGGAGGCGAACCTCTTTACCCTCGCTCGGACTACTCGGCTACAGTGGCGCCGGTGATCCCCCCAGCGCCGGAAGCACCGCCCCCCCTTCTGACACTGGACTGGGATCAGCATGAAGAGTCGTGGCTGGGCCGCTACAGTGCCCAGATGCAGCGCTTGCCCGGGGTGGTGCAGGCCGAGGTAAAAGTCGGGAGGGGTTCGGTGCCCCTGCGGGGCGGCCTTATGCCCACCATCGTATTCGAGACGGCCCGCACCGTAAGGGACCCCTCGGCGCGGAACGACTACCAGGAGCGAAGCCGCTGGGAGTACATCGCCAGCACCGGCGTCCTTGCCCGATGGGTACACGAGGCCAGAGGCACCATAGAGGGCGTGCAGGTTGACGTGGCCCTCTCCTCTGCTATAGGCTTCTTCCGCAGGGCGCGGGAGCCTTAAGTTTCCCCCCGACCCTCCGGGGAGAGTTGCTGGGCCGTCCACGTAGTGTTCATCTAGAGCGCCTGGGCTACGCCGTCTACGACTTCGGCCTCTCGGGCCTGTGGCAAAGCCTTTTCATCGTCCTGCTGCCTGTGCTGATCCTCGGGCTGGTGCCTGAGGAGAGCAAGAACACCCGCTTGGGGGAGCTTAGGGTCATAAGTCAGGCTGTGGCGGTTGTGGTTCAGCCCCTTGCAGGCCTGCTCAGCGACAGGCGTCCTCTGCCTGGGGGCCGTCGCCTGCCGTACATGGCAGTGGGGACGGCGCTGGCCCTGGCCGTGCTCCCCTGGGTGGGCCTGGCAGGCAGCTTCCTGGTGCTGGTGGTAGCCATCTGTGCATTGCAGGTAGCCACCAACCTGGGGCTGGGCCCCTTCAACGCCCTCATCCCTGACAACCTGTCCTGGGAAGGCCGCGGTGGAGCCTCTAGCCTCAGGGCTCTGGTTCAAGCGGTAGGTGCAAGCCTCTCCATAGTGCTGGTGGGCCTCCTGGCGGGCCGCTACAGCTCCACGGGCGATAGGGGCTGGATATGGGCCGCCATCGCCTTCCTGGGCGCGGGGATGCTTCTATCATTAGTAGTGACCTTCGCCATAGTTCGAGAAAGGAGGCCTGGCCAGCTTCCCGCCTCTTCCTCTTCTGGAGACCTCTCGTCGCCACCTCGCGCCAGCGAGTGGCCACTGGGGTTTGGCCGGTTCCTGGTGTCGCGTTTCTGCTTCTCCTTCAGCATGGGCGTGATGGGGACGTACGGACTGTTCTATCTTCGGGACCGCGTAGGGCTGGATAATCCGGCTCAGGCTATTGCGGTGGTGGCAGTACTAGCCGGTGGAATTGCCGCCGCCTTCACATATCCGTTGGGGCTGCTGAGCAACCGTATCGGGAGGAGACCTTTGCTGGCAGCGGCGGGGGCTTTGGGGATCGTGGCCACTGCGATAGTGCTGGGCGCCCGCACCTTCTGGCATGTGGCGGCTGTGGGAGCGCTAGCGGGAGCCGCTATGGCCTTGTATATCGGGCCCAACTGGGCAATGGCCACGGACCTGGTGCCAAGGCGACGGGCGGGTCTTTACCTGGGGTTCACCACTCTGGCTTCAGCGCTGGGGCCTATGCTGGCCGGACTCGGTGGCAGGGGGGTGGACTTCCTCAACGGCAGAGCACCGGGGCTGGGCTACACGGTAATGGTGCTCCTCAGTGGTGTGCTCCTGGGGCTGGGTTCCCTGCTCCTCTTCCCAAGGCAAAGGCACAAGGGTCCGAGGCGCAGTGGCAGCTAGTGTGGTGAATCAGAAAACCGCTACAAATGTCATTCCGAGCGGGAGCGAGGAATCTGGTGGTGAGGCTGCCTCCCCGCCAGATGCTTCACTTCGGTCAGCATGACAATCCTGGCCTCACATTATGCAGCGAACTTCTGACTCAGGGCACTAGTACTCGGTCCCATAAGTTCGCGTGTACGAGGTCCACCCCAACCCCTTTCACTCTGGGCCTGCCTGCCCTGAGCTTGCCGAACTGGTCGAAGGACGAGCCGCTCCTGGTTCGACAAGCATGTCCTGAGCGAAGCCGAAGGGCTCACCATGAGCGACTTTTCATGTCGAACTTTTTCGCCAGGAAGTACCAGCCCTGTATCAAAGGTCCTGCTTAGTTTAGGTTGGAACAGACGTGCCCTGCTGCTCAAGCCTTTCCAGCACCTTGTCAGTCATCCGCTTCGTGCCCAAGGCCATCTCGCCGGGGAGGGCCAGGTCTGCCGTCTTGCTGCCAAGGTCTATGGCCTTTGCCACCGCTGCCTCCAGGGCCTGGGCCTCCTCGGCCAGGCTCAGGGAGTACCGCAGCATGAGAGCGACGCTCAAGATGGCGGCCAGGGGATTGGCGATACCCCTGCCAGCGATGTCGGGAGCCGTGCCGTGGACAGGCTCGTAGAGGCCCAGGGCCCGCCCTCCTGAAGGGATGCCAGCAAGGCTGGCCGAAGGGAGCATGCCCATGGAGCCCGCCAGCACCGCCGCTTCATCGGTCAGGATATCCCCAAAGGTGTTCTCGGCAACGATCACGTCGAAGCGGGAGGGGTTCATTATCAGTTGCATGGCGCAGGTGTCCACCAGCAGGTGGTCCAGGGCCACGTCTGGGTACTCCTTGGCCACCTCCATTGCCACCTCTCGCCAGAGGCGCGAGGTCTCCAGGATGTTGGCCTTGTCCACGGAGGTGAGCCGCTTCCGCCGGGAGCGGGCTAGCTCGAAGCCCACCCGAAGTATGCGCTCTATCTCCGCCTCGGAGTAGGACATGGTGTCCACGCCGCGTCGTCCCTTGCTGGTCTGCCAGCGCCTCTTCGGCCTTCCAAAGTAGAGGCCGCCTGTCAGCTCTCTCACCACCACCAGGTCGGTGTTCTGGAGCACCTGCCGCTTGATGGGGCTCACCTCCATCAGCCGGGGGTAGACCTTGATAGGTCGCAGGTTGGCGAAGAGGCCCAGGCCCTTCCGCAGGGTCAGGAGGCCCTCCTCTGGCCTCACCCTAACTTTGGGGTCGTCCCACTTGGGGCCACCGACGGCGCCAAAGAGGACTGCATCGCTGCCCTTGGCCAGGGCCATCGTCTCCTCAGGGAGAGGCGTGCCATGGCGGTCAATGGCGATGCCGCCCACATCAGCGTACTGGCAGTGGAAGGTGTGGCCGTATTTCTTGCCCACCGCCTCCAGGGCGCGTACCGCCTCCCGTATGACCTCTTGGCCGATGCCATCGCCGGGCATCACCGCGATTTTGAACTCCAAGGTCTCCTCCTTAGTAATCCCTAAGTTATTGCTCGGGGAATCTACCTCTCCCTGTCTGGCCCTTCCTCTGGGCCTTCTCCTTCGCGATTGGAACCTTCGCCTTCTGGAGGGCTGGCCTCGTCCATCATCTCCTCTTCTTCTATTGCCGTAAGGCCTCCCTCAGGAGGAGAGTCTGGAAAGGGGGGACCGTACGGGCCAGGCATGCCTCCCATGCCCCGGCGCTGGCGGCCCATGCCGGGAGCGTGAACGCGGTATCCCTTCTCTGGGTCCTCCAGGAGACGCATATCCAGGGCGCAGCGGGGGCAGCGTATATAGTCCATGGGCCTCTGGGGGGCGTGTTTCAACTGGGAGCGGATCCTCTTGACGGTCTGGATGTACTCCTCCAGCTCGAAGTGGCACTCGGGGCATCTCAACTCCTCGGCCAATGCTCTCCCTCCTGTTCCCCGGGTAACATCATGGCCTCAGCAATAAAGGGCCCTGCCCTGAGCGAAGCCAAAGGGGTGGTGTTCATCGCTCTGCTAGGCGATCCCTCTGCGGCGCTCGTATTCGAGGATCTTGTCCTCCTGCTGGAGGGTGAGGCCTATCTCGTCCAGGCCGTTGAGGAGGCAATGGCGGCGGAACTCGTGGGTCTCACGGTCGGCGTGGACCACGAAGGGGGCGCTGAGGCCGAGGTCGTCGTATACGTGGCACCGCTCGAGGTCTACAGTCAACTGATAGCCTGCGATAGTCTTCGCCATAGCGATGATCTGGGCCACCAGGTCTTCGGGCACAAGGACTGGGACCAGGCCGTTCTCCAGGCAGTTCTTATGGAATATCTCAGCGAAGCTGGGGGCGATGATGGCCCTGAAGCCATAGTCCGTGAGGGCCCACACGGCGTGCTCCCGGGAGGAGCCGCAGCCGAAGTTCCTTCCCGTGGCGAGGATAGACGCCCCCTTATAGCCAGGATGGTTCAGCTCAAAGGATGGATTGGGCTTTCCGTCCGGCAGCGACCGCCAGTGATAGAACAGGAAGGGGCCAAAGCCCGTCCGCTCGATGCGCTTGAGGAACTGGGCGGGGATCACCTGGTCAGTATCCACGTTGGGCCTGTCGAGTGGGGCCACTATTCCTTTCACTCTGACGAAGGGTTCCATGGCGTGCTCCTGGGCCAAGAATGCAATAGCTAATATTAGCCTATCCGAGCTTTTCTATCCACCACCGCGCAATGTCTACCCTCCGCGCGAACCAGACGCCGGGGAACTGTTTGGCGTAGCCTATAAACTGGTCTACGGCCCGGGCCCGCGCCGGAAGGCCTGAGCTGCGGCAGTGCAGTCCCACAGACATCATCTTGGGGTGCTGCTGGGCCTCCTCGTAGAGCTGGTCGAAGGTGGCTTTCAGATAGCGAAGGAACTGCTCAGGCTCGACGATGCCCCGCCAGTAGCGGGAGTCGTTGCAGTCCAGGCTGTAAGGGATAGTGAGAAATCTCTTGCCCTTCACCTGCACGAAGTAGGGCAGGTCTTCGTTGTAGGTGATCATATCGTACAGAAAGCCACCCTCCTCGACCGCCAGCTCCCGGCTGTGTACGTCGGCGGCGCGCGGGTACCACCCCACGGGCCGCTGGCCCGTGGTCCTCTCTATGGCCTCAATGGAGCGGAGCATGTCCCGCCGCTGCTCCTCTACAGAGAGGCTACAGTGGTCGGTCCACTTGTAGCCGTGGCTGCAGGGCTCGTGCCCGCGGTGCGTTATCGCTGCGGCAGCCTTGGGGTTCTTCTCCAGGGCCAGGCCACACGCAAGGAAGGTCACCTTCACACTGTGCTTGTCGAAGACGTCCAGCAGGCGCCAGATACCCACGCGGCTGCCGTACTCGTAGTAAGACTCGTTCATCGTGTTGCGAACACCTGGCCCAGTGCGTATGACGGCCTCGCCGTGCTGCTCCGACTCCGGGTCACCATCGGCCACGGAGCGCTCGGCCCCCTCCTCAAAGTTGACGGAAATGGAGAGGGCCAAGCGGGCGCCGCCGGGCCACTCCACAATTGGAAGCTCATTGGCATAGCCGGCAAAGTCGCGAGCGAACATAGGCAGCCTCCCCCTAGCGTGTCCCCCATTATACGCTGCGCCTGTCGAACAGTTGTCATGCTAAGCGAAGCATCTGGTAGCAGACCCTTCGTCGGGCTCAGTGTGAACGCAGTCAAGTGCTCCCGCTCATGGTGAGCCTGCCAGCCCTGAGCTTGCCGAAGGGTCGAACCATCCTGCCGAGTTTAGCTAAGCTTGACCTCGGCAATACATGCGAGAGCGCAAGGCTGGGTTCGAATCCCCGCTGGTGGGGCATTGTGTGTACCTGGCAACTAGTTTGCCAATACGCCAGAACGCCCTCTTGACAAAAGGCTTCGTCTCGTGTATTTTACCAACGGGTTATCTAACTAACTGGCTAATTAGGAGCATGGCGACTTCTCGATTGGATGCCACCTTTGCAGCCCTTGCCGATCCCACCAGGAGGGCGATCCTAGCTCGTCTAGCCAAGGGCGAAGTTACAGTCATGGAGCTGGCAAAGCCCTTCAAGATTAGCCTCCCCGCAGTTTCTAAACACCTCAAGGTACTGGAGCGCGCAGGCCTGATCGCACGGGGTCGTGCGGCTCAGTGGCGTCCATGCCGGCTCCAGGCGGTTCCTCTAAAAGAGGCCGCCGACTGGGTGGAGGAGTACCGCCGCTTCTGGGAGCACAGCTTCGTTCGCTTGGACCAATACCTGAAAGAGATTCAAATGAAGGAGGGGGATCGTGACCTCAGAAAGAAGTAGCCGAGCCACGAGGCCGTCCACGCGGGAGTTGGTCATCACGCGCATCTTCGACGCGCCGCGTGAACTCGTGTGGAAGGCGTGGACCGACCCTGAGAGCTTTAAGAAGTGGTATGGTCCGAAAGGCGTCACCACGACATTCGCCAAAATCGATCTACGCGTAGGAGGCAAGCACCTTAACTGCATGCGCAGTCCAGAGGGACCGGAATTTTGGTACACGGGCACTTATCGCGAAGTCGTTCCGATGGAGCGCCTTGTCTACACGGATAGCTTGGCGGACGCGCAAGGCAACGTTGTACCAGCCACGCACTACGGAATGCCTGCGGAATGGCCGTCAGAAACTCTAGTGACGGTGACGTTCCAAGACCAAGGTCGCAAGACAAAGATGACCCTGCGGCATGGCGGCATCCCCACGGGCCCGATGAGCGATGGGGCTGCGGCTGGCTGGAACGGATCCTTCGATAAGCTCGCCGGGGTGCTGGAGGAGGCCAAGACCAGGCTACGCTGAGGAATCTATCGGGCGGAAAATGTTCGTGGCCCTCGTGTCCCACGCCACGCCCAGGCTGGTAGGCTCGTCAGCTCAAGACCACCGCGGGCAAGATGGACGCGACGCCACGTGCGGTGTGGCAGTTTATCATACACATAATCCGCCAAGCTCGGTTCGACTCAAACCGTGAGGTCAGCGGGGTAGGGCAAAGGTCTTCTCAAAAGTCCGAGTCGGAGTTTTGCCTTTCGTCCACAATGGTGGACTGTCGGGAACACATAGGTAGGTAGTTTGTCCAAGGTTAAGCGACTATTGGGGCTTGCACCAGCTGTCTTGAAAACGCTTACGTTGTTACTCAGTGGATTCAGTTACTTAGGTTTTTCCTCTGCCAGGTAAAACTTCTTCAATACTTCTTCAGCGGGCTTGCCCTGGAGATTTTCTGGCCAATTCGCTCCAGTAGCAGACCACTGCCACCAGAAGATTCCTTTCAGCCAGGGCTTGCCCCACAAGACCTCCAAAGCCGCCTGGTAGCAGTCGGCTTGCTCCTGCAAGTCTTCTGGAGCCTGAAGAAATTTTTGAAAGTCTCCCGGATTCGTATTTGTCCTGTCACGGCTCTGGTAGCCTATTTCTGAGATGATGAAAGGCCTATTGAATTGCCTCGAGATGTTCTCTAGGTCGGCTACATAACCTCTCTTTATCCAGGCTTCTTTCAACTCTGCTAGAGTCGGGTCGTTCTTGTCCGTCAACGGGTACCAAACATCCACTGCGATGTAGTCCACCGCATCCCACCATTTTATTCGTTTAACCTCTCCATGTGGAAAGAACTCACCCCCGAGGCTGTCATAACTTATTGGCCCCTTGAATCGTTCGCGGACTTCCTTAATGATTCGACGCCAGTCGCCTTCCCGGTGGGTAACACCACCCAGTTCGCTCCCGATATACAACATGTCCGCCCCTGCCTCCTGGGCGAAAGACGCATAGTGGTTAATGAATTCACGATATGAGGCAAACCAGTCTTGCCACTGGGCTTCAGTGGTGAACGCCGTCCCAATATGGCCGGGCCAATGGTCTGGGTCGTTAGACAAACCTAAACCTGGCAGCAGCACGACTCTCATTCCTAAATTGTGGGCAGACTTAATCACACGGAGAAGTTCAGAATCTGTGGCTGTAGCAGGCGAGTCACGGAATATGGTTGTTGACGCGATTGTTTCTTGGCCAGCATTTACGATGAGCGAAATCCAGGTAGCTCCCGTAGCAGCGAGGTTTATCAAGGACTGGTCTGTTCCGGGCGGGCGGTAAAGCCCACGCCATTGGCTTGGTGTATCGAAGCTCTTCCAGTCGTTAAAGTGAATGCCTTTCATAAAAGCATCAAGGGGAGGGAGTGGGCGTGTTTCAGTCGGTGTGGGTGACGCCGGCGGGCTAGGTCGTGGGGGCGGCGAAGGTGGTGTTGGTGGCCTCGGCGGTGCGGGCGGAGTAGGAGGACTCGGCGGCGTACGTGGGGAAGGGCGTGTGGGGGTAGGGGTAGGCACAGATGTCGCTGTGGGTGTGTATGTGGGTGTGGGGGTAGGAGTAGGTTGGCCGGCTATCTGCGTAGCGACCGCCGCAGCAATGGTAGCTTGCAGGTCTACCGTAGGCGTCGGCGTAGGCTGCGTGCAAGCCGCGAGGATGGCCATGCTGACCGTAAGAACGACTACAGACAATATCCCTTCTCGCATGAACCAAATCCTACTCAGCTTTTATGACGCCCGCAAGTTGCTCGCCAGGCGCTTTGAGGGTATCCCAGCGTAGAGGGGAGACTATCATAAGTTGCCTAGTGCCTGCAAAGCTAGGAACTGTGCCCCTTTAAAGCCAAGAACTTGCCGCGTTTCGATCCGGATCAGCAGGCTTTCATCAATCCCGCCGATTGCAGCCCAGGTAGCTTAAGGTACCCCAAGCTTTCCAATACCTGCAAAGCTGGAGCGCTGCCGGGGTCAAATCTGAGAGGTATCCCGAGCTTACGCAACCCCAAGCCTAGCCAATACCTGCGCTGCTTCTGGGCCCGGTAGCAGGTGTTGGAGAACTTAAGGGGGGTTGACCTCGGCAATACCTGCAATGCAAGCCCATCTAGTTCGAATCCCTGTTGGTGGGCCATACGGGATTCGAACCCGTTGACAGCCTATAGTCAGGATGATTAAACTAGGGTAAAGTCCCATTTGAGCCACCAGACTAGCTTTGGAGCAGCTTGAGTAAAGTCTTCACCTGTTTTGGTCCCGAAAGACGCCGATGATTGTAGCG
>JACPCK010000040.1 GCA_016179845.1 Chloroflexota bacterium
CTGGAGCTCCTGGCCGAAAGTGTGCAGCCCGACGGTAGCAAGAGTTGAGTGTCGCGTACCAGCCTCATCCTCTTCAGCGGATGAAGGCCCGCTACACTACATAGCAGCAATGTGATCAAACCCCGTATACCCCCTCAGGACCTCCGGCACCAGGACGGAGCCATCGGGCTGCTGGTAAGTCTCCAGGAAGGCTATCAGAGTACGAGGCAGGGCCAGGCCGGAGCCGTTCAACGTATGGGGGTACTGGGGTCGTGCCCCCACCGCAGGGCGGTAGCGGACATTGGCCCGCCTGGCCTGGAAGTCGGTGCAGGTGGAGCAGGAGCTCACCTCCAGCCACTCGCCGGAGCCGGGGGCCCACACCTCGATGTCGTATGTCTTGGCAGCCTGGAAGCCCAGGTCGGCGGTGCAGAGCTGTAGCACGCGATAGGGGAGGCCCAGGCGCTGCAGCAGGTGCTCGGCGTCGCCCACCAGCTTCTCCAGCTCCTCGTTGGACCCCTCCGGCTCCACGAACTTGTACAGCTCCACCTTGTCGAACTGGTGGACCCGCTTGATGCCGCGCGTGTCCTTGCCGGCGGCGGCCTTCTCACGGCGGAAGCAGGGTGTGTAGGCCACGTAGCGAATAGGGAGAGAGCCCGGCTCCAGGATCTCGTCGCGGTGAAGGTTGGTAAGAGGCACCTCCGCCGTGGGGACCAGCCAGAGGTCCTCCTCAGCGTCCCGGTAGAGGTTATCGCCGAACTTGGGCAGGTTGCCGGAGCCGACAAGGGCCTCGCCGCGGACCAGGAAGGGTGGGTAGATCTCCGTGTAGCCGTGTTGTGTAGTGTGGATGTCCAGGAACCAGTTGATGAGGGACCGCTCCAGCCTGGCGCCCTTGCCCTTCAGCACAAAGAAACGTGAGCCCGCGAGCTTGGCGCCCCGCGCGAAGTCGATGAGGCCAAGGCGCTCGCCCAGGTCCCAGTGTGGTAGCGGCTGGAAGCTGTAAGAGCCTGGCTCACCCCAGGTGCGGACCACCTTGTTGTCCTCAGCGCTCTGGCCCAGGGGCACGTCAGGGGCGGGCAGGTTGGGGAGCAGAAGCAGCAGCTTCTGAAGCTCCTCGTCCTTTGCCTGGCCCTCCCTTTCAAGGGCATCTATGCGCTGGCCTAGCTGGCGGGACTCCTCTCGCAGGGACTCTACCTCCTGAGGGGGCTCTCCTCCTTGCCTGGTTCTGACCATTATTTGACCGAGGCTTCGGCTGAGGTCGTTCTGGCGGGAGCGGAGCGTATCTCTCTCGGTGATGAGGCGACGCCGCTCCTGGTCAAGCGATAGCACCTGGTCTATGGGTGAGAGAGCCTCCCCGCGGGAGGCCAGGGCCTGGCGGACCAGGTCGGGGCTTCGGCGGATAAGCTCGATGCTGAGCATGAACTAGCGGGCCCTCAACTGAGGGAAGAGGACTACCTCCCGGATGGACTGCTGGCCGGTGAGGAGCATTACCAGGCGGTCGATTCCCATGCCCAGGCCACCGGTAGGCGGCATGCCGTACTCCAGGGCCTGGAGGAACTCCTCGTCCAGGCGGTCAAAGTCCTCGTCGCCGTGGAGCTGGCGCATCTCCTCCTGCTGCTGGAAGCGGAGGCGCTGCTCCTGGGGGTCATTCAGCTCAGAGTATGAGTTGGCGATCTCCATGCCGCCGGCAAAGGCTTCGAAGCGCTCCACCAGCTCAGGGTTGTCGCTCCGCTGTTTGGCCAGAGGGGACATCTCCTTGGGATAGTCCACCAGGAAGACCGGTTCAATGAGAGCAGGCTCTACTTTGTCGCTAACCAGCTTGTCCACCAGCCGACCCCAGGAGGCGCGTCCGACGGCTTCGATGCCCATCTGGGCCATGCGCGCCGCCAGGGCCTCCGGTTCCCTCTCCTTGTCTATGTCTATCCCGCTCCGCTTGTATATCTCCTCCTTGAGAGAGAGGCGAGGCCACGGGGGAGTCAGGTCGATCTCCTGGTCACCCCATCTGATGCGAGGTGCACCCAGCACCTCAAGGGCGACGGCATAGATCATCTCCTCAACCATTTTCATTACCTGCTGGTAGTCGGCGTATGCCTCGTAGCTCTCCAGGAGTGTGTACTCGGGGTTGTGCTTGAAATCGATGCCCTCATTCCTGAAGACGCGCCCGATCTCGTACACCTTATCCAGGCCGCCGATTACACACCTTTTCAGATGCAGCTCCGTGGCGATGCGAAGATAGAAGTCCATGTCCAGAGCGTGGTGGTGGGTAACGAAGGGGCGGGCCATGGCGCCGGCGGCGACGGGCACCAGGATGGGGGTCTCCACCTCTACAAAGCCGCGCCTGTTGAGGAAGCCCCGGATGTTCCCCACCAGCCTGGAGCGGAGCAAGAAGCGGCTGAGAACCTCGTCGTTGGCCATGAGGTCCAGGTGCCGCTCTCGGTAGCGAGTCTCAACGTCTTTGAGGCCGTGCCACTTCTCAGGGGGTGGCCTAGTAGCCTTGGACAGGATGGCGAAGGTGCTGGCCTCCAAGGTGACCTCGCCAGTGCGGGTGCGGAACAGGGGGCCTGTGGCTACCAGGTGGTCACCCAGGTCCACAGCCTCAAGGAGGGAATAGCCCTCGGCCAGGACATCCTTTCGCAGGTGTACCTGAAGGCGGGCGCTGCCGTCCCTCAGATCCAGGAAAGTGGCCTTGCCCATGGAGCGGAGAGCCCTTACGCGCCCGGCCACAGATACCTCCTGGGTGCGGGCGCCCGGCCCGTGCTGGGCCTCAGCGTGCATGAAGAGGTCCAGGGCCTCCTGATTGGTGTGGGTCCGCGGGCAGCGTGCTGGGTAGGGGTCTATACCCTGTTTTCTGAGGTTGGCGACCTTCTCCAGACGGACCTGAACTAGCTCCTCACCCCTCTCGGGCATCGGTCACCTACAGGATGTCGATGACCTGGAGCTGGACGACACCGCTGGGGGTCTTGGCCTCGGCGATGTCGCCCCGCTTTTTGCCCAGCAGGGCCCTCCCGACAGGCGACTCATTGGAGATGCGCCCTTTGGGGGGGTCCGTCTCGGTGCTACCCACAATGGTGAACTTGAGCTTTTTCCCTCGCGTGTCCTTCAGCACTACAGTGGACCCTACCTGCACAGACTCAGAAGGCGTCTTGGTAGAGGGTATGATCTTGGCTTCCTTGACCAGCTCTTCCAGAGCTAAGATACGGCCCTCGATGCGGGCCTGCTCGTTCTTGGCGTCGTCGTACTCGGCGTTGTCCACGGTGCCGCCGATCTCCTTGGCCCGCTGGATCTGCTCTGCCACCTCTTTCCGACGAACGGTGACCAGGTGCTCCAGCTCTTCCTGGAGCTTCCTCAGCCCCCTCTCCGTGAGGTAGGCCTCTTTCTGTACCATGGAGTACTCTCCCCGCCGCTGCCCGACGCCTTCACGCCATATTCTTCAAGGAAGACACTGCTTTTGCACCTCACCTGGAGGCAAAGACAAAAGCTGAGAGCAGATGCAACGTCTCCCTCAGCGGATTCGATTATAGCCCACATTCCTAGGGGAGTAAAGGTGCTGTATCGGGTTGCCAGGGTCTTTCGGTTGTCATTCTGAGACGTAGCGAAGCGGAGGCGAAGAATCCGTGCCCCTTCGGGGGTTGCGGATCCGTTGCGGATCCTTCGGTCGTCCCGATAGGTCGGGACTTCCTCAGGATGACTATTTGGGTGATGGCGCCGTCGACAACCACCCGGCAAACGGGACTACAAAAGACCCCGATCGGGTGGTTCTTTTCCTACAGGGATAGGATAGGATGATCTCTAGCTTGACAGCCCCTCTACGGGATGGGAACATACAGGCGAACTTCTCGGGAAGGCCTCTCATGAGCTACTGCGGTTTGCTAGTCAGGCGGGAGGGACATATCGCCATCGTGGCCCTGAACCGGCCCGAGGAGAGCAATGCGATAGACCAGGCCCTGGCGCAGGAGCTGGGGGTGGCCTTCCGAGAGGTGGAAGCTGATGATGGTGTGCGTGCCATCGTCCTGACGGGCAGCGGGCCCGTTTTCTCCTCAGGCCCCCTGCTGGAAGCCCCTCGGGCTGTATCCCCAGACGTAGTGAGGGAATTCTTCGCCGGGAGCCGGTGCGCCGAGGCCGTGGCTAGGGCAACTAAGCCTGTGGTGGGGGCTATCAACGGCCCGGCTACAGGGCAGGGCCTGGAGTTGGCCCTGGCGTGTGACATACGGGTGGCCTCTGCCAGAGCCACATTCGCCATGACCCATCTGGCGCACGGGCTGGTGCCGTGGGATGGAGGCACGCAACGATTGACTAGGGTGGTGGGTAGGCCAAGAGCCCTGGAGATGCTGCTGACAGGAAGGGAAGTAAGAGCCGAGGAGGCCATGGCCTGGGGCCTGGTGAACGAGGTGGTAGGGGCGGATGAGTTGATGGCGATGGCTCTGGAGAGGGCGCAATCCATATGCCACGGGGCTCCCATTGCGGTGCGGTACGCCAAAGAGGCTCTAGTCAAGGGGGCGGACCTTCCGCTGGTCGAGGGTCTGCGCCTGGAGGCAGACCTGGCCATTCTCCTACACACGACGGCCGACAGGGCTGAGGGCATCAGGTCCTTCCTGGATAAGCGGAGTCCCCGCTTCACAGGGGCATAGATGAAACGACGGGGAGTAGAGGGCTTCCGGGGATTGGCGTTGAGGATCGTCCTGGTGGCGGCCCTCTTGGGCTTCCTTATCAATCTGGGGATCGGCCTCCTTGTTTTCAGGAGCCTTATGTTGGGGCTGGGCTTTGCCGTCTTTGGCCTGGTGCTGGGAGGCAGCTTCGGGTTGATGGATCTTTTCCTGAGAAGGAGAGGGCCCACAAAGCGATGGCCCTAGGATGACAAGCGCTTTCCAGACCATCCTCTTCTCCAAGGAGAACGGCCTCGCCGGAATCACCCTCAACAGGCCGGAGGTCATCAACGCCTACAGCGTTCAGATGAGGGATGAGCTGTACCAGGCGCTGGAGGCTGTAAGGGAGGATGACAAGGTAGCGGTGGTGGTGCTGCAAGGAGCTGGCGAGAAGGGGTTCTGCACGGGAGCGGACCTGAAGGAGTTTGGAACGGCGCCCTCTCAGGCCGTGGCCAGGAGCGTGCGCTTCGAGCGGGATATATGGGGACTGTGGGCCTCCATCCAGAAACCGTTCATTTGCCTGCTGCACGGCTATGTCATGGGCTCGGGCCTGGAGATGGCCCTCCTGTGCGATATAAGGATCGCCTCGGAGGATGTGGCGCTGGCCCTTCCGGAGGCTGGCCTGGGGATGATCCCCGCTGCGGGAGGGACCCAGACCCTGTCCAGGGCCAGCGGGCTCAGCTCAGCCCTGGAGATGGTGCTGACAGGTCGAAGGCTGACGGCGTGGGAAGCCTTGCGTCTGGGCCTGGTGAGCAGGGTTGTTCCGCGGGAGCGGCTGCACGCAGAGGGAGATGCTCTCGCCCGGGAGCTGCTGCGGAGAAGCCCCTCGATCATGGGCTTGCTCAAGGAGGCGGTGAACAGGGGCGCAGAGCTTCCGCTGGCGTCGGCCCTGGAGATGGAAGAGAAGCTCGCCCTGCAAGCTGCCCTCGCCAGGATGTGAAAAAGGTCACTTACCCTGATAGAATAGTGGCCGCTTGAACCTGTCGAGTCGTGGGGTGGGAGCGAGAGGGACCGATTCTTATTGATTTAGGAAGCTGCCGATGAACGTAGCAGAGCTCCTCACCATCAGTAGCAGTGTGGTGCCCGAGAGGGAGGCCCTGGTGTTTGAGGGCAAGAGGATAGCCTTTGAGCGGCTGGCGGAGCGGTCCAACAGGCTGGCCAAGGCCTTTCAGGGGCTTGGCGTTGGCATGGGCCACCGGGTGGCCGTCATTCAGGTGAACTGCGGCGAGCACGTCGAGGCCTGCTTCGCCACGGCGAAGGCGGACGGCGTCTATGTGCCCCTGAACTTTCGGGCCAAGGCAGACGAGCTCGCCTTCATGATCAACGACTCGGAGCCGTCGGTCCTCCTGGTGGGGAAGAGGTACGTGGACGTGGTCAGGTCTATCCGGCCACAGTTGAAGTCGGTGAAGCACCTTGTGGCTCTGGAGGAGCCAGTGAAGGGGTGGGTCTTCTACGACGAGCTTCTGGAGAAGAGCGGGGCGGAGGAGGTGTTCCCCTCAAGGGGGGACGAAGACCTCTTCATGCTGATGTTCACCGCGGGCACCACCGGGTCTCCCAAGGGGGTCATGCTGACCCACAACAGCTTCACTTCCTACATCCTGGCCAACGTGGAGCCGGCAGACCCCACCATTGAGGAGAAGAATATCTTGACCGTTCCCCTGTACCACATCGCCGGGATACAGGCGGTGATGGCAGCTATATATGGAGGCCGCACGCTGATTGTGCAGCGCCAGTTTGAAGCTGAGGACTGGATGAAGCTGGTCCAGGAGGAAAGGGCCAACAGGGCCATGATGGTGCCTACCATGCTCAAGCAGATCATGGACCATCCCAGCTTTCATCAGTACGATCTGTCCAGCCTTCAGGTTATCACCTACGGGGCAGCCCCAATGCCGCTGGAGGTGATAAAGCGGGCCATCAAGGAGTTCCCGGGCACCCGCTTCATCAACGCCTTCGGCCAGACAGAGACGGCCTCGACGATTACCATGCTGCCTTCCGAGGACCACCTGCTGGAAGGCTCCCCGGAAGAGGTCGAGCGGAAGCTGAAGCGGCTCACCTCCATTGGCAAACCCCTGCCCGATGTCGAGGTGAAGATCGTCACGGAGGAGGGCAAGGAGGCTGCGGTCGGCGAGGTCGGCGAGATTGTGGCCAAGGGGCTGCGGCTGATGAAGGGCTACTGGAAGCGGGAGGAGGCGACCAGGGAGACCTTCCGCGACGGCTGGCTCTACACCGGAGACCTGGGGTACACGGACGAGGACGGCTACATATTCCTGTCGGGCCGCGCCAAGGACTTCATCAAGCGGGGCGGCGAAATGATCTCACCGGAGGAGGTGGAGCAGGTCCTCATGTCCCACCCGGCGGTGGACGAGGCCGCTGTCATCGGCGTGCCCGATGTGGACTGGGGCGAGCGTGTGCGGGCCATCGTGGTCCTGAAGTCCGGGCAAATGGTCAGAGAAGAAGAGCTTATTGAGTATTGCCGGCAGCGGCTGGCCAGCTTCAAGAAGCCGGAGTCGGTGGTCTTTGCGGAGGAGCTGCCGCGCAACCCCATGGGCAAGGTGCTGAAGCGGGTTCTGCGGGAGCAGTACGGCCAGCCTGTCCAGTCCAAGGCGTAGAAAGCGTGGCCTCCACATAAAACAGGCCGCGTGAGAAGCTCGAGCCCTGCGCGGGGAGCCGGGCTAACGGCGGGAAGCGCGACTTTGGTATTGAACTAACGGTGCTGTGATGTGGGACGTAAGAGGATGGAGGAGGTTGACGG
This sequence comes from Chloroflexota bacterium, assembly GCA_016179845.1. Classification (GTDB taxonomy): domain Bacteria; phylum Chloroflexota; class Dehalococcoidia; order Lucifugimonadales; family JACPCK01; genus JACPCK01. The sequence goes on from JACPCK010000040.1 coordinate 7,372, forward strand.
TACACGATGAGCCGCCTCTGCCAGCGGCACGTCAGGAATTCCTTTCATGGCTTGCAGAAGTGCCAGAGCCCCTGCAGAGCAAATGGAGAGGAAGGCTCAAGAGCGACTTGAACCATCCCCACCTATCTGTGAGGCTTGAGCTATACCTCCACCACTACTTCAAAAGCGCTGGCTGGGCCGTGGAGATTGAACCCGAATTGTCTGGAACCCCGAACAGTCCCGATTTCAGGATCACCCATGACGCAGACAGTATCCTTGTGGAGGCCAAAACGGTCCTCGACGAGCAAACAATCACACAAGAGACACAAAGATCAAGGCAGCTAGCCGATAACCTGACGAGCAGTCTATCTAGAGACGTCATCATCCAGCCGCTGTCTGGCTTGCCATCAAGCCTCCCCACCAAGAAAATCCGTGACCAAATCGAGCAGCGTGCAAGAACACAAACACAGGAGATTTTGGAGTTTGACCTCTCTGACGTGCACCAGGGTACGCCATATTCGCTCAAAATCATCATCCTTCCCAGAGCTTCTGACTCGCCTGAACCAGGAGCTATTGGTGGGACGATCTCCGGCGTGCACACGATCACTATTGGCAGACGAATTCGTGATGCCCTTGAACAGAAAGCCGGCAAGTATGGTCTCATGGACACGCCCTTTATCATCGCGTTGTATGTAGAGACTATGTTTCCAGCTCACACCGAGTACGAACTTGACGCCCTCTTCGGGGACAGAGAATGGTTAGTCCCCACCAGGGGAGTGCGTGTAGTCACCGAGAGGCGAAAACCCAACGGATTCTTCATCTCCGTGCGGGAAGGGAGACGCCGTCACGAGCAAGTGTCAGCGGTGCTCTTTTATCGGTTCAAGTGGCTTGAGGACAGGCACGTTCACCTGGCGCACATTTACCACAACCCCTTTGCCCTCAGGCCGCTAAACACGGACTTGTTTCCTGGAGTGCCCCAGATGGTGCTAGGTGACGGTGGTACTCTGAAGTGGATAAACGGTGAACCCGACGACGCTTGAGTGTCTTAGCGAGGGTAACTTTGACCCTATCCCGCACCAGCGCGCTCTGCGCCGTTGCCTGGATGGGTGCTGAGCCTACAGTCCCTTATAGGTATCCTCTTTGCGCCGGGCTATCCTTACTATGGTGACCAGTTGGGCTTTGTCGTCTATGGCGTAGACTATCCTGTACTGTCCTACCCGAATACGCCACAGGTCGCTGTCAGCCAGCTTCTTGACTCTTGGTGGTCTGGGATTGTTTCCCAGACGGTCGATAGACAGGGCGAGTTCCATCCGCGCTTCTTTAGGGAGAGAAAGCATCTGCTTTTGGGCAGCAGAATGAATCTCTACCTTATAAGCCAAGATGTTCCCTCTTAAAGGTTTCCCAGTCCAGAGTTCCTCTCCTGTCCTCTAAGACTTTCAGTCCTTCCCGAATGTCTTCCTCGTCCTCCAATATCTCCAGAGCGGCATCACGGAGAAGCTTAGCCATGGAAGTTCGCTGCTCAAAAGCCAGGCGGCGAAGTCTCTCATGCTGCTCCTGGGTCAGGAAGATTGTGGTGCGTTTTAGCGCTGTTCCCATGGGCTATCACCTCCGTGTCGATATTGGCATACATACATCGATATGTCAATATGTTGTAATAGAGGCGATCGGAGCTATGAGTAATAGAGGCGATCGGAGCTATGAGAGGTAGCCAGTCCAACGGATATGGCGTCCTTCTGGGTAGGGCACCTTGTTGCCCTGCGCCGCTAGCCCGGCTTGGCCTGGCCCTTTGGGGCCCCACAGGGGAGAGCCTGCTATAATGGCTCTGGGCTGGCCCTGCCTTGAACCCTCATCGCCCTCCTGGAGAGCTACCAGCAGCCCGATAGCTCCGTCCTGTTGCCGGAGGTCCCGAAGCCCCATTCGGGGTTTGAACAGTTTGGCCCTTGAGGCCCCTTGCAGTATGCTTCTCTACGGAGGGGTGGCCGAGCGGTCTATGGCGGCGGTCTTGAAAACCGCTATCCCGCAAGGGATCGTGGGTTCGAATCCCACCCCCTCCGCCAGAGCAAGCATTTGTGAAACATTTGTTATCAGTGTTATCAGCGTTCAGGGGGTCTAAATTCACGAGGGGCCGGCGCTTGCCGGCCCCTCCATTTTTCCTGCTGGCCAAAGGTTGTTGCCTGTGAATAGCGACTTCTCCCACCAGGCCTACTCGAATATGAGTTTGGCGTGCATTCCCTCTGCGTAGTGGTCTTTGTCCTCTTTGACAAGACAGCCGATCTCCCATTCCCCTTTCAGGTTCGCCGGGACTGTAAACCTGAGCCAGACGTCCCTGATGTCAGGTCCAACCTCCATTTCTCCAAAGCTGGCACCCTCTACCTCAGCCTTCTCCTTGCCATAGTAAAAGAAGAGGTCAACAGGCACCATGTGAAAAAGCTCGTCTGTATACTCCCCTGTACTGGTGTCCAATTTGCGCCCGATGGCGATCTCGTGGGTGACGGCGCCCTCATTGTGGATGTGAATCCCGACGGTCTTGCCGGCAGGGAGCCTAAAGGTGGGATTCTTCGCTCCCTGAGGGTTGTCAAAATGGAACTCACGCATGTCGATCTCTATCACAGCCTCCAGGCGTTTGGGTTTGGCCGTCTTTGCTTCTAACTTCTCGTGCGCCACTGCCACGGGAGGCGGGGTAGGAGTGGGTTTGGCACTGGTGCATGCAGCTGCCACGACCAGAAGCAGTCCTCCGACCAGGATAATACCAAGGGTTGGTTTCCACAGGTGCTTATTCATGTGCTCCTCCACGGCTAGATTGTCTTTCATCTCAGCGACCGCGCCGTCTAGTTGACCTCCAGAACCGTTACCATGCCGGCTTTGTAGTGGCCAAGTATGTTGCAGGTCAGCACGTAACGGCCCGGGGCCAGATTCAGCGTCACGCTCTTCGTCTGACCCGACCCAAGGTCCTCAACTTCTCCCATTACTTCTCCCGAAGCGCTTTCATCTACCTCGGCTCCATTGGCCTTGATCTTGAGGGCATTGGCAGGAAGGTCGGTCTTCAAGATAACCATCTCGTGCTCCGCCTGCCCCTGGTTCACCAGTTGGAATGTAACTTCCCCGGCGGGAATTGAGGCGCTGCTGAGTTCAAAGGCCCATTCGCGCACTACCACGCGAGCCGTATGACTGGTTGATTGTGCCGAGGCCAAATCACACCCAACCAGCACCAAGGCCACCAAGACTAGGCCCCCGAGTAGCAACTTCTTCCCATGCATGGACCACCTCCGCTGGTTAGTGAAACACCCTCAATGCCAGCGTAGCCCGCACAGCACGTTGTGAATATCGAAGGAAGGGATGAGTGGACCAACAAAAACGCCCTATTTCTTTATAGGGCGTTTGGGGGATGCTCCTTGACCCCGGGCTGTGAGGTCACGAGTCGGCGCTTATGAGTCCCTTGCGGATGGCGTACTTGATGAGCGCTGCCTTGCTGTGCAGGTCTAGCTTTTTCATGATGTGATCTCGATGGGTTTGCACCGTGTGCTGGCTAATATAGAGGAGTTGGGCAATCTCTGAAGTCGTTTTGCCCTGAGCAATAAGACGCAGCACTTCACGCTCGCGTTCTGTCAAACCGTCGTATGTTCCTCGCTCCCCACCCTGCTCTACACGGCGGACGTAATCGGCCAGAAGTTTCTTGGTGATCGTACGATAGAGATACACCTCCCCATCGTGTACGCAGCGGATGGCAGACAGCAGGTCCTGGACATCGGCGCCTTTAAGGATATACCCAGAGGCCCCGGCTCTCAGGGCTTGGAAGAGGTAGTCTTCGCGATCGTGCATCGTCAGGATAAGCACCTGCACCGAGGGAAGCTGCGTTTTGATGGCTTTGCAGGCGTCCAGACCGTTCATGCCTGGCATGCCTATATCCATGAGCACAACCTCAGGCAACGCTGCTGCCGTTTTGGTGAACGCCTCCTCGCCACTGCCCACGTCGCCCACCACTTCCATATCAGGCTGAGAGTTCAGGAGGCCAACAACACCCCTCCGGATGAGTGTATGGTCATCGGCCACCAGAATGCGTATTCTCTGCACTATGCTGGGCCCTCCGTAATAGGGATTTTGACGGTAACCTGGGTGCCTTTCCCTTGCTCAGAGCGAATGTGGAGGCGCCCGTTCAAGAGCCGCACCCGTTCCTGCATCCCCAGCAGGCCAACGCTGTTCGCCGATGCTCCGAAGTCGAGCACGCGGTCCACGTCGAAGCCTTTGCCGTCATCGGATACCATCACGGTGGCCACACTGTCTCGGAACTCCAAGCGGATATGGGCATGCTGGGCATGGGCGTGTTTGGCAATATTGTTGACCGCTTCCTGAACAATGCGAAAGAGGGAAACCTCAACGTGCTTGGATATCCTATAGGCTGGCTGCTCAAATTCCACGTTCGTCGTCACACCTTGTTCCTCAAGGTGGGACTCGGCGTACCACCGAATGGCAGCCCCCAGCCCCAGGTCGTCAAGAACCATAGGCCGAAGGTCGAGGATGAGCCGCCGGGTCTCCTCGATCAGGCGGTTGGCAATGGCCTTGGCCTCTGTGAGCTGTTCCACAGTTTCCGGTGAGGCGTCCTGGAGGCCGCCCTGTGCCCTATCAAGGGCGATGGACAATGCACCCAAGGTCTGAGCAGTTTCGTCGTGGAGTTCACGGGCTAGCCTGTAACGTTCCTCTTCCTGGGAAGAGATGATCTTCCCCAGGACTTCCCCAAGCCGGGAGGTCCGTTCCCTGACCTGCGATTCGAGACCCCTGTTCGTGTTTTCCACTTGTTGATGGGCAGCTCTCAGTCTCTGCCTCATGGCATCCAAGCTTTCGGCCAGTTTGCCGACCTCGTCCTGGGCGGTAACGTTGATGGGGCGTTCCAGGTCACCCTGGGCCATGCGCTGCGCCGCCACGGTTAGCTGCTCCGTGGGCTTGACCACGTGTCTGGTGGTTATCCAGGCAACCAGAAGGGTGGCCAGGAAGCCTAGAGTCGTCAAGAGGATTAGTCTCTGTCGTATTTGTCTTGGCAATGCGAGAGCAACATCGACAGGCTGTTCCAGAACCACGTAGAGAGTGGATCCTGCGAGCGGGACAACTGCCATGACATGGGGCTCGAAGGCGTCTCCGGAATCAGGCTTGTGCAGAAGCGTGGCTGCTTTCCCCTCGGCCATGAGACCCTTAATGACATTGATGTGGCGGCTTTTCTCCCCAGGGCGCTCGTCCTCTCCGATCCCCAGGACTGCGATTCCATCGGGGCCCACAACCTCCAGGTGGTACTTTGCTTCAGGGTGATCTTCTGCAGGAGCCGAGAGCGGAGGTCGTGTGTTTCCAGTCCGCCAGTAGGACGTAGGAATGTACGGGGCCGAACTATTGATAGACACCGTATGGACGGCAACGACCAGACCTGGGGAGCCTTCCGGATCAGCCACACGGCTCACTATCGTGGCGAAGAGAACGCCGCCTCCTGTCCCCCCAACCGGTGGCAGCACCGCGAACTCGCTTCCTGACACTATGGTCTCTGCCGAGAGAGATGGGATTGCTGTATCTGAGGCAGGAACTGGGCCGCCGGCTGTTGCCAGCAGGCGGCCATCAGCAGCAAAGACCCAGACGCCGACGACCTGGAAAAACGGAAAGGGGTCGGTCTTAGCAAGGTGGTCTAGCAGCGTGCGGGCAGCCGTCGTGCGGCCTGTTTCGTCCTTCATGATGAGCCTGAGGCTTACCTCTTGCACGTCTCGTGCCACGTGCAGGAAATCCCGCTCGAGGACCCCTGCTGTCGTGTAGGCGGTGCTCAGGCGTTCCTGGTAGACAAGTTGGGTTGCCTGTTCTATTGACTGCAGGCCAAGAAAGGCAATGCTACCGAACATCAGCACTAGCCCTACAGTAACGTAGAGCATAATGCGTTTCTGAATCCCCAGGCGTCTAAAGCGACTCGTCATCTGTATATTGTCACCTTAAGGCCATTCTACACCACAGAAGAGCGTGGGCATGGATACGGAGGTTCTTAACGAGCGCCGAAAAACGAACTCAAGGGGTTTGCGCATTGTTCCCCGTGCCCTACTGCACTTCACGAGCCGTGGGTCTCGGAGGTGGGCCAGAGTTGCCTCAGCCTAGGCACCAGGCCAGGCCGCAGAAAGTTCGAGTTCTGTCCATAGAGGCCCGCCACTCTGGATGTGACCCACTCTTCCGCAGGGAACAGCCGTTGTTTGAGCTCACCCCTCGCCAGCCAAGAGAGGACCGTCAGGAGACCAGTCCTAGCTGTTTCATCAAGCTGAGACGGTCCCCTACGGCCCAGTGGTCGGTTATTCTACCAGCTTGAATGCGTACTATATCTATTACCGCGTATTCTATGGTCTTTCCTGTAGGAGCGATGCCCATATACTCTCCCAGATGCGTGCCTTTCATCGTCTTATAGGTCCACACCTTATTACCTTCGACGGCCTGGTCATGGACCACAGGCCGCATGTCCGGGAAAGCACGGAAAAGCGCCTTGAAGAACTGCCTGGAGGCATCAATGCCTTTGGGCGCTCCCGGCGGCGCCGTGTGGTCTGTGATACCGGCGCTCAAGAACTGGTCTAGCACATCTAGGTTATGCTTGGTCTGAATCTGGTCCAGGTACCGCAGAACCAGGGCTTTATATTCATCGGATGACATATGCACCTCCTTTGATGGGAAATATCATAGCTGATCTCTTGGCTCTCTTCCTAGCAGGCTGATGAAAACCCTTTTCGACCATTCCCCCGCCAATCCCGACTTGTCGGTATCTGGACTTCCCTTTTTCAGCACCCTGCTAGAGGCGCGCCCTCTCCGGCGGAGAGCAGGGTGCTCCCAGCCAGCGATGAATGAAGGTATAATGCACAAAAACCCAGGAGGTTATCGTAGTGCCCCACTACATCGTCTTGGCCAACTACACCGAGCAGGGGCTCCGCAGCATCAAAGAGGCGCCCACCAGCGGCTACCGAGCGGAGGAAGCCATAGAGTCCGCCGGAGGCAGGCTCCTCTCCATGCACCTCACTATGGGCCAGTACGACTTGGTCATCATCGCCGACGCCCCCAACGACGAGGCCATGGCCGTCGCCCTCCTCAACATCACCCGGTCCGGGGACATGCAGACCTCCACCCTCAAGGCCTTCAGCTACGACGAGATGAGGCGCATCATCGAAAAGGTACGCTAGCCAGCGGAACGCCCTTCTGGCAGCCCGCTCTGCCTGGTGCCTACTTGCGGAAAAGGGTTCCATAATCGACCGCTCGTGGTGAGCCTGTCTTCTGCTTCCATCATACGCCAAGCGCATGGTATGATACCGACGGCTGAAAGAGGGGTGCGGTCCCCACCCGCACCAGGTTATTCCACGTCAGAGGAGAGCCATGAAACTCCATGAGTACCAGGCCAAGGCCATACTAGCCTCCTACGGCATTCCCGTGCCCCGGGGAGGCGTGGCTTCCACGCCCGCCGAGGCCCGCCAGATCGCCCAGGACCTGGGAGGCAAGGCAGTTGTCAAGGCCCAGGTCCACGCCGGCGGCCGCGGAAAGGCCGGGGGCATCAAGCTGGTAAGCTCGCCCCAGGAGGCCGAGAGCGCCGCCGCCAGCCTCATCGGTCGCCACCTCATTACCTATCAGACGGGGCCCCAGGGTGTCCCTGTGGGCAAGGTCCTGGTGGAGGAGCCAGCCGCCGTGGCCAAGGAGCTGTACCTGGGCATCGTTGTGGACGGCTCCGTGGGCTCGCCCGTGATCATCGTCAGCGAGGCCGGCGGCGTGGAGATCGAGGAGGTGGCCCGCACATCGCCCGAAAAACTCCACACCCTGGCCCCCGACCCCGCTGTCGGCTTCCAGGGCTTCTACGGGCGAAGGCTGGCCTACGCCATGAACCTCCCCGCCGACCTCATCAGGCCCGCTACAGACCTCATGGGCAACCTCTACCGCCTCTTCATCGAAAAGGACTGCTCCCTCGCCGAGATCAACCCCCTGGTCATCACCCAGGACAACCGCCTCCTCGCCCTTGACGCCAAGCTCAACCTGGAGGACGACGCACTCTTCAGGCACCGCGATCTTCAGGCCCTCCGGGACGCCACTCAGGAAGACTCCCAGGAGGCTGAGGCCGAAAAGTTCGACGTATCCTTCGTCCACCTGGATGGCGACGTGGGGTGCCTGGTCAACGGGGCTGGCCTCGCCATGGCCACCATGGACCTGGTAAAGGCCGCCGGCGCCGACCCAGCCAACTTCCTGGACGTGGGCGGCATGGCTGACGAGGCCAAGATAAAGGGCGCTTTCTCTATCATGCTCAGAGACCCCAAGGTGCGGCGTTTCCTCATCAACGTCTTCGGGGGCATCCTGCGGTGCGACATGGTCGCCAATGGCGTCGTCGCCGCCTGCAAGGAGGCAGGCGTCAGGCCATCCCTCGTCGTCCGAATGCGAGGCACCAACGCCGACATGGGCCGTCAGATACTTCGGGAATCTGGGCTCAACGTCACCCTGGTAGACGAGATGGCCCAGATTTCCAGCGCCCTCCGCCAGCTAGGCAAGTAGAGCCGCCCCAGTGTGAGAGAGGTGAGTGAATGAGCATTCTGGTTAACTCCAGCACGCGGCTCCTCGTCCAGGGCATCACCGGTCGGGAAGGCGGGTTCCATGCCAAGAGATGCTGGGAGTACGGCACCAACCTGGTGGCCGGCGTTACCCCGGGCCGGGGAGGCACCTTCTTCGAGGAGAAGGTCCCCGTCTTCAACACCGTGGAGGAGGCCGTTAGGAAGACCGGCGCCAACTGCGCCCTGGCCTTCGTCCCCGCCCCCTTCGCCGCCGACGCCATCCTGGAAGCCGCCGACGCCGGGATCCAGGTCATCGTCTCCATCGCCGAGGGCATACCCGTCCTGGACATGATGCGCGTCAAGCGGTACCTGAGAAACAAGCCCCGCATCCGCCTCATCGGGCCCAACTGCCCGGGCCTCATCTCCCCTGGCGAGAAGTGCAAGGTGGGCATCATGCCCGGCGACATCCACCGGCCTGGCCGCATCGGTGTGGTCTCCCGCTCCGGCACCTTGACTTACGAGTCCGTCGCCCAGCTCACCGCCGCGGGCCTCGGCCAGTCCACCTGCGTCGGCGTGGGCGGCGACCCCATCATCGGGACAACTCAGGTGGAGCTCCTGAAGAAATTCAACGAGGACCCCGAGACCGATGCTGTGGTGCTCATCGGCGAGATCGGCGGGACCAGGGAGCAGGAGGCCGCCGCCTACATAAAGCGGAGCATGAAAAAGCCCGTCTTCGCCCTCATCGTCGGCCAGACGGCTCCCTCCGGGAAACGCATGGGCCACGCCGGCGCCATCATAACTGGCACCGCCAGCCGCGCCGAGGACAAGATCAAGGCCCTCAAGGACGCCGGCTGCCACATCATCCCCTCCCCAGGCGAGATCGGGGCCACCGTGAAGCGAGTGATGGGAGCCAGGAAGAGGTAGCTGGCTCATGCCCTTGAAAGGCCGCGTCTTCTCCGGCATGAGGCCCACGGGCCGCCTTCACTTGGGGAACTACCTCGGGGCCCTGCAAAACTGGGTGGAGCTCCAGAAGGACTACCAGTGCATCTACTGCGCCGTCGATGTCCACGCCCTGACCACCATGAAGCCCCAGGAGAAGGCCGAGCTCAAGCCCAACATCCGCGAGATGGTCATCGACTGGCTTGCCGCCGGCGTAGACCCCCAGCAGAGCATCGTCTTCGTCCAGTCCCACGTCCCCGAGGTCATGGTCCTCAACACTCTCCTCTCCATGATCACCCCTCTGGGCTGGCTCCTTCGGGTCCCTACCTTCAAGGAGAAGGTACGCCAGATGGAGGAGACCGAGGAGACCGTTAGCTACGGCCTCGTCGGCTACCCCGTTCTCATGACCGCCGACATCATCCTCTACAAGGCCGACACCGTTCCCGTCGGGGAAGACCAGTTGCCCCACCTGGAGCTGGCGCGGGAGATCGTCCGACGCTTCAACTTCTGGTACGGCGAGACCTTCCCCGAGCCCCAAGGCAAGCTCACCGAGGCCCCTCTCATCCTTGGCCTCGACGGCAAACAGAAGATGAGCAAGAGCCTGGACAACCACGTGGAGCTTGCCGCCAGCCCGGACGAGACCCGGAAACGCACCCTCACGGCCTTCACCGACCCCCAGCGCCTTCGACGCTCAGACCCGGGCCGTCCCTGGGTGTGCAACGTCTACACTTTACATAAGTACTTCAACCCCGCGGGGGCCCAGGTGGTGTACGACGAGTGCACCACCGCAAGGCGGGGCTGCGTCGACTGCAAGGGGCACCTGGCCCAGGCCGTCAACACATACCTGGCCCCCTTCCGCGAGTGCCGCCGCGAGTACGAGGCCAACCCCAGCCTCGTGGACGCGGTCCTGGCCGACGGCGCCCACCGCGCCGCCGCCATCGCCCGCGAGACCATCCGGGAAGTCAAGGAGAGAATGGGCCTCCTATAGCCGCTGCCCCGCTTGTCCTTGCTTAAGCGGGGCATACCGTTCAGCCTTGAGGTCCACCTCACACCCCAAAGAAATGATATGAAAGGAGCACTCTATGCTCACACGCCTGGCACTCCGCGCTCGCATCGTCGTGATCGTCCTCATGATTGCCGTCATGGCAGGCGGAGCCTACAGCCTCTCAAAGCTCAAGATTGAACTGCTCCCTGACTTCGACTTTCCTGTTGTCACCATCTCCGCCTTCTACCCGTCAGCCGGACCGCAGCAGGTGCTCAACGACGTTACCGCTCCTATCGAGAATGCCCTCCAGGGTGCGCCAAACATTGTCAGCGTGCACTCTACATCGGCACCGAGCATTGCCCAAATAGTCATTCTCTCCGACTTCGGGAAGGATATAAAGGCCCTGGAAGCGGAGGTGACCCGCCGTGTGCATGCCCTTAGCCTACCCGCTGGAGTGCAGCCACGGGTGGCACGCATCAACCCCGACGAGTTCCCCGTCCTCGAGATCAGCGTCATCGGCAGTTCGGACATCACGCAGCTTGCAGATATGGTGCAGAAGCAGGTGTTGCCTGTCATCGAAAGAGTGCCGGGCGTTGCCAGTGCCGAGGTACCAGTTGGAATCGTGCAGGGCCTTTCCATCACGCGCACCAACGGTCAGCCCAGCGTCCCCATTAGCGTGTTGAAGGCGCATAATGCCAACACGGTTGAGGTGTCCGACGCCGTCACGAAGCGCCTGGAGCAACTGAAACCGGCGTTGCCGGGAGGCACCGACTTTGTCGAGATATCCAACCAGGCGCCGGGCATTCAGCGCTCCATCAACGAACTGACGAGCGAGGTCATCCTGGGCGCGATCCTGGCCGTGGCCGTCATCTTCGCCTTTCTACTTAGTGTACGGCCCACCCTGGTCACCAGCATCTCCATCCCTGTCAGTGTGCTCGCCGCGCTTGTCGTCATGGCCTGGCAGGGCATGAGCCTCAACATCCTCACCTTGGGCGGCCTGGCTATTGCCGTGGGCCGCGTCGTGGATGACAGCATTGTGGTGATGGAGAACACGTTTCGCCATGTTCAGCAGGGCGAGTCGCCAGGCCAGGCCGCGCTTAATGCCACCCGCGAGGTTGCAGTGCCCATCACCACTTCCACCCTCACCACCATCGCCGTCTTCGTGCCGCTGGTCCTCATCGGCGGGTTCATCAGCGTCATCTTCCTCCCCTTCGCCCTCACTGTCACCTACGCTCTGCTAGCCTCGCTGCTGGTCGCTCTTACCGTCGTGCCGGTGCTCGCGAGCATCTTCATCGGCAAGGCACGTCCTCACACCGTAAACCGCCTGGAGCGGTCGTATACCGGGCTGCTGGGCTGGGCGCTGGTGCACCGGGGTCGCACCATCCTCATCGCCGTAGGTTTCATCGTTGGCAGCCTTTTCCTGGTGCGCTTCATCCCTATCAGCTTCCTCCCCAATTCGGGGGAGGCGATACTTAGTGTGCAGATGACCGTTCCTGGCGTCCCAACGCGCGAACAGGTGCTCGCGCAATTGGATGAGGTGGAGGCTGTGCTGGTGGGTCTCAAGAACGATGGGACCGTGACGGCTTACCGCTCTACCTATGGCAACACCGGGGAGTTCAGGGGTGCCAACGCCCGTGCTAACACCGCCAACATTGTGGTGCGTCTCTTGCCGGATGCCGACGCCGAGACCGCGGCCCAGTCGCTGCGCCAAAATCTGGCAGGTCCCAGCCGCACTGTCAGGGTGTCTGCGTCCGGTGGCGGCGGGCCGTCTTCGGACGCCCTCGAGCTGGTTCTGAAGGGCAATGACTACGCCGCTCTGACCGACACCGCCGACCGCCTCACCGCTGAACTCCAGAAACTCGATGGTCTGGTGAATGTGACCAACGACGCCAATGCAGGATCGGCGCTCATTGCCTCTGCTCCCGTCACGCACGTCGACGGGGAACGGGCGGTAACCATCAGCGGCACCATCACCGCGCGCAATACACAGGCTATCCAGGCCCAGGTGCAGCAGGCAGCCAACCGCGTGGGCCTGTCCCCAGGCGTCGAACTGGTCACCGGCGGCGTCTTTGCCGATATCAACCGTACCTTCCGACAGATGGGTATTGCCATGCTGGCAGGTGTGCTGTTGGTCTATGTCGTCATGGTGTTTGCGCAGCGCTCCTTCGTCACGCCGTTTGTCATTGTGCTCAGCCTGCCGCTGGCCACCATTGGCGCGTTGGGGGCGCTGTTCATCACGCAGCGTGCGCTGGGTTTGCCAGCACTCATCGGTCTGCTTATGCTGGTGGGCCTGGTCGTCACCAATGCTATCGTGCTTATCGCCTTCGTCGAACAGCTCCGCATGCGTGGCCTGCCGATGCGGGAGGCGCTGCTGCAAGGAGGCCGCACGCGGCTCCGCCCCATCCTTATGACCGCATTCACTACCATCTTTGTCTTGCTGCCGCTCGCGCTCGGCCTTGGCGGCCAAAGCGCGGGGATCATCGGCGCCGAGCTGGCGACGGTGGTCATCGGCGGGTTGATCACGTCAACGTTCCTGACACTGGTGGTGATCCCAGTGGCGTACACCTACCTGCGGCGGAAGGGGCCAAAGCCCCAGGCAGTCGCAATAGGGAGGGTGCCATCCAAGACAGGATGACATGACCGCCTTAACCCCGCCCTTCCCCCACCAATCCATGCAATCAGCCCGCAAGTTGCAGGTATTGTCTGGCTTATCCCCCCTTAACCCGTCCAATACCTGCTACCGCGCCCAGAAATAGTGCAGGTATTGTTTAGCTTGTCCTTGTTCAAGCCGGGTTCGACGACCGACCAGATTCTGTCAACACCCTCAAAATGTCGGCACCATAGGCGTGTCGCCGCCAGGGCCCTAAATGCTCAATCGTTTCCAACTCCGTCAGTGTGCGTGGCGCGCGGCGGGCCAGTTCCCACAAGACCTCGCGCGGAAGTATGACGTCCGACTGAACACCACGTGTGTGAGCTATCTGCTTGCGCCATTGGTGCAAATGGTCGTATCGTTCGCGTACCTCATCCGGCACCCGCTCATATTGCGGCGGAGGTGGGGCCGGAGCCATTAGACCGCGCTGCACCGCTAGCAGCAATTCGCCGCCGTAACGGTGGATTTGTCCTGGGGTCATCCCGGTCACCTCCCTCAAATCGGAAAGGCGTTTGGGAAGGCGTTGCGCAATCTCCAGTATGGTTTTCTCGTTCATCACCTTGAAGGGAGGGCGGTCGGCGCGGCTGGCTTGCTCCTCGCGATATAGATATACCTCTCGCAGAATGCTTGCCTGCATGGGCGTGAGATCGCGGGCACCGTTAACACGCCAAAAACGATCGTTTCCCTCCGGCTGGGAATCTCCGGTCACTCTGGTGAGCAGGGCGAAGGCCTCGCAGGCTTCTTCCACTCGTCCCTGGGCGGTCAATTTAGCCTCTAGCAAACTCCGAAGCGCCAGCAAATAATGGGTGTCGAGGCGGGCATAGTCCAATTGGTCGACTGTGAGCGGTCGTTGCCCCCAATTCGTGCGCTGATAACGCTTGTTCATCTTCACGCCGAAGTGGGTTTCCAGGATGGCGGCCAGGCCCATCTGCGGCCATCCCATCGTGCTCGCTGCGATCTTGGTGTCGAATAGGTTGGCAAACTTGAACCCATAATCGCGCTTCAGGCATAGGAGGTCGTAATCGGCCGCGTGAAAGACTTTCTGCTGCCGCGGGTTGGCAAACAGCGGGCCAAGCTCGTTGAGATCGGACAGGATGAGAGGATCAACAACATAGTCGCGCTCCTGAGTTGAAAACTGGATCAGGCACACCCGTTCCTTATACGCGAACAGGCTGTTGGACTCGGTGTCTACAGCGATGGCCGGCTCCTCGGCCAGTTCGTAAGCGAGCGCGGTCAGCCCGGACGAGTCGGTAATCAAGATAGGGGGTGCCAGCGAAAGGACAGTCATGGCGACATTATGCTCAGATAAGTGGGACTATGGCAAGCGACTCTGTTTGAATCATCAACGGGTTCCCTTCCTAGCATAGAGGGGGGTGGTTCTTTCCAAAAGAGAGCCTCTGGTTTGGCCCCGCAGGTATTGCTTAGCTTGCGGTTCCACGAGCTCACCACAAAGGAGACAGCCTTCAGGGCTGAGGCCCGTCCTGTTCAGATGACTACGGCTTGGCAGTTGCCGACGCCAACTCTTCTACCTGGAAGCGGTAGTCCTCGATTACCGGGTTGGCCAGGAGCCTCTTACACGCCTCGGCCACCTGCGCCTCGGCGGCAGCCTTGTCCGCGGCCTCCAGGGACAGCTCCAGGTACTTGCCCACGCGCACGCCGATGACGCCGGCAAAGCCCAGGAGCTTGAGGGCGCTGAGGACGGTGTTGCCCTGGGGGTCGTTCACCGCTGGTTTGAGGGTCACGTACACCCTGGCTAGGTACATGGCGTCCCTCTTATTAGTAAGGTGGGCAGGCGACCCTCTCCGGGCCATCGTTGAGGTGGGCCCGGACAAAGCCGTAGATCTGGGGCTCGTCGACGGCTTCAAGGTTGAGGATATAGCCCCACGCCGTCAGGGCGATCTTCTGCTCCATGTTGGGATATGGGGCAACGAGGACGTAGCAGGGGAAGCCCGGGACGTTGCGGGCTATCTCCCCCAGATGCTGGATGGTGGACTCGTCCACCGTCTGGGGATTGTACTGGATGAGGACCCCACCATGCTCCAGGTTGTGGACCTGCTTCTCATTGGGGATGGGCTTGTCGTAGATGCCCCACCGCTCGTGGATCGCCCAGTGGTCGCCGCCGGTGGGGGGCGTGGAGATGTAGGAGGTGACCTTCTGCCTCTCAGGTACATGATCGCCGGAGAGCACAGGAACAGGTGTGCCCTGGACCTCAGGGAAGTTGCGAAGGCTGGTTTTGGCCTGCTGCTGGGCCGGGCGCCGAAGGGTGCTGGGTATGACGAAAGAGAGGACAAGGGCCAGGCTGACGATGGCTACTGCCGCAAATATGCCCCATCGCAGGGCCTTCTTTCGAAAGCGGCGCTTGGCCTTTCTCTGCTCCTTGCGCATCAAGGAGTGGGGCCTGGGGCGCCCTCGGACAGAGGGGGCCTTCTCTGGCGAAGGGGTCTCTTTCCTCAGAAAGGGCAGCAGCTTACTCAAGCGCCTCTCCTGTGAGCCGTCGATAGGCCTCCAGGTAGCGCCAGCAGGTCTTCTCGACGATGTCCGAGGGCAGGGGCGGGGCAGGCGGCTCCCGGTTCCAGCCGCTCTCGGTGAGCCAGTCCCTCACAAACTGTTTGTCGAAGTTAGGCTGGGACTTGCCAGGGCTATAGCCTTCCTGGTCCCAGAAGCGGCTGGAGTCTGGCGTGAGGAGCTCGTCGATGAGGATGAGCTTGTCCTCCAGGAGGCCGAACTCCATCTTGGTATCCGCTATTATGATGCCCCTGGACAGGGCGTACTTGCGGGCGAAGTTGTATACCGCGACGGTTCTGTCTCTCAGTTGGGCGGCCAGACCGGCTCCCACCATCTCTTCCACCTGGCCGAAGGTCATGGGCTGGTCGTGGCCTGCCTCCGCCTTGGTGGTGGGGGTGAATACAGGCTCAGGGAAGGGCTCACCCTCCCGTAGGCCGCTGGGGAGCCGCTGCCCGTGGATTGTGCCGTGTCGAGAGTACTCCGCCCAGGCAGAGCCAGCCAGGTAGCCCCGCACGACGCACTCCACGTCAATGCGTTTGGCCCTCCGTACTACCATGGCGCGAGGCTTTATATCCGTCGGAACGGAGGCGAGCAGGCCAGGGGCCAGGGAGCCCTTGAGGGCCTCCTCGTCGGCCATAGCTACCAGGTGGTTGGCGAGCAGGTGCGCTGTCCTGCGGAACCAGAAGGCAGACATTCGGGCCAGGACCAGGCCCTTCTGGGGGATCGCCGTGGGAAGAACGACGTCGAAGGCCGAGATGCGGTCCGTGGCCACCATGAGCAGGAGGCCATTGCCAATGTCATAGGTATCCCGGACCTTGCCACGGTGGAAGAGGTTAGGCAGGTGAGTCTCGACGACGATCATAAGCCCCCACAGAAAGGCTCTTCAGAAACCTTTAATACTGTAGCAGAAGAGAGGGGCAGGGAACAGTAGAAGGGGACTCGTCTTTTCAATTGCTGGGAAGTGCGACGCGGGCCTCCAGCTCCAGGAGGTGCCTTTTCCTTTCGAGGCCGCCGCCATAGCCTGTAAGGCTGCCGTCGGAGCCGATCACTCGATGGCACGGCACCACGATGGAGAGGGGGTTCGCGCCGATGGCCTGGCCGACCGCCCGCACGGCCCCAGGGCGTCCAATGGCCTGCGCTATCTGAAGATAGGTCCGCGTCTCGCCATAGGGTATCGCCAGGAGAGCCCCCCAGACCTGGCACTGAAAGGGAGTGCCCCGCAGGTCCAGGTGGGGGGAGAAACGGCGGCGCTTTCCGGCAAAGTACTCCTCAAGCTGCATGACTGCTGCTCTGCCCGGCTCCGGCTCCTCCAGGACTCTGGCACCCCAACGTTGCCACCTGGAGACGGGGCGGGCGGCGTCATCTTCAGGGGAAATCCAGACGACGCTCACCCCAGAGGTGAGGATGACGTAGGGGCCCACCGGAGTGAGGCACCGGGCGAGGTACAAGACCTCCGCCTCGGGAGGCGTTTCGGCTGGAGTGGCAGACGGGTGCTGCATCAAGCCTTGCCTTGAGTCTACATTAATCACTATAGGAGGCCCAGGCGGCGATGTCATAGGTGTCCCGCACCTTGCCCCGGTGGAACAGGTTGGGCAGGTTGGTGTGGGTGATGGTTTGGCTCATAACCTACGCCTGTCGAGCAACATGTAGGAGGTGCAAGGCTCGGACTTTCAGCCGCTTGGAGTGATCAACTAGGGGCCCGTCAATAGTCAGAACCGGAAGACGGGATACCGTGGCGGCCCAGAGGACGGATGTGTCTACAAAGGACAAACGCCACGAGTTCGTCTTGGACTTAAACTCTACGAGGTCTGCAAAAGAAATGGGGTACTGCTCAGCACTCTGGAAGATGGGCAATGACGCCAAAAGGAACTCACCGAGCCCCTCGGCAGAAAGCCTAGCGCGGTTTTGAGCCACAACCTGGAATTCTGTGAATACCTGCGGCGTGAGCAGTACACGCCGGGTATTGCTCAACAGCGTTGAAAGCACCAGAGTCACTCTTGGGTGCTCGGCTGCTGGAATGTGAGAGAGGACTTTCGGCAATAATGTTCCCCCCTTGAAGTTAGCGAAAGCCCAAATCAATAAGGGGCCTGTGTCCACCACCAAGCCACGTCTAACCGACCTAACAGACAACGCCATGAAGACGCACTACTTTCTCTGGGAATCGAGCTTTCTCGAGTTAACTACACGCTCGTCCTCTGTTATCATTACTTCGTAGGTTACCTTCGTTGTGGCATCATAGGCGTTAGTCTGGAAGGAACACTTGACTTTCCACCTGTTTTTTTTCTTCAAGGTGCTCAATTTCTAGTGCTTCAAAATTGGAAACGCTGAGCCACCCGTGGACCGTTTGAAAGAACCGTCTGGCTACTATGCCCGCCCTTACCGCATCCCTTATCATGGCTTCATAGCTCCTAAAAGAAAAGCTACACCAGTCCCAGCCTTCTGAACGTATCGTCTACGTAGCGCGTGAAGTAGCGATAGTCCAGGAGATCGGCCACCTCTGCCGATGAGAGGCGGCTGGCTATCTGCGGGTCTCCTTTCAAAAGCTCCTGGAACCCCGCTGAGCGGGGCTGGTCCCAGGCCCTCATGGCAAGGCCCTGGACTATGTCGTAGGCCTGCTCTCGGCTCATGCCCTTCTCTACGAGCGCAAGCATGACCCGCTGGGAGAAGACCAGGCCACGGCTGGACTCCAGGTTCTGCCGCATGCGCTCCGGGTAGACCCTGAGGCCCTTCATGACCCCGTTGAACAGGTCCAGGATGTAGTCCAGGGACAGGCAGGAGTCGGGGAGGATGATGCGCTCTGCCGAGGAGTGGCTGATGTCCCGCTCGCCCCAGAGGGCCACGTTCTCCAGGGCAGTGAGGGCGTGGCCCCGAATAAGGCGGGCCAGGCCGCACACGCGCTCGCACAGCTCAGGATTTCGCTTGTGGGGCATGGCCGAGGAGCCCGTCTGGCCTTCGCCGAAGGGCTCCTCCACCTCTCGGGTCTCGGTGCGCTGGAGGGCCCTGACCTCCGTGGCGAACTTCTCCAGAGAGGCGGCTACAATGGCCAGGGTGGAGACGAAGCTGGCGTGGCGGTCACGCTGGACTATCTGGCTGGAGACGGGGTCCACCGCCAGTCCCAGGTGGGCCAGGCTCTTCTCTTCGACGGAGGGTGGCACCGTGGCGTGGGTGCCAACAGCGCCGGAGACCTTGCCCACGGAGACGTCTTCGATGGCCCGCTCCAGGCGCTCCCGCTGTCGGCCCATCTCAGCCCACCAGATGGCGAGCTTGAGGCCGAAGGTGATGGGCTCGGCATGGACCCCGTGGGTGCGGCCCATCATGAGGGTGTCCTTGTGCTCCAGGGCCCTGGCCCGCAGGGTATCGCACAGGACATCTACATCCTTCAATAAGATACGGCCCGCTTCCTGGAGCTGTAGTGCAAGAGCGGTGTCCATCACATCGCTGGAGGTGAGGCCCAGGTGCAGCCATCGGCCCTCGAGCCCAAGGGTCTCAGTTATTGAGCGAAGGAAGGCGGTCATATCGTGGCGAGTGCGCTGGAAGACATTGTCCAGGCGCTCTTTGTCGTAGCGGGCCTTTCGAAGGAGGGCCAGGTCCTCCTGGGGGATAACACCTTCCTCGGCCCAGGCCTCGCAGACGGCCAGTTCCACCTGGAGCCACTTCTGGTACTTGCTGTCCTCGGACCAGACCTGCTTCATGGCGGGCCGGGAGTAGCGGTCAATCATTCTGTGACCCCACGGCTTGATTACGGCTCTTTGATTTTACACGAAACGGACGCCCTGAAGGATAAAAGGGCTTTCTCCACGCGTGACGACCTCGAGCTTCTTCGAGCTACCTTTCCCGCTGGGCGGCCCGGTAGGCCTCGTATGCCTTTCGGATCGAATCGTGCTTGAGCGACAGTATCTGGGCAGCGAAGAGGACGGCGTTGCGGGCGCCCCATGCGCCGATGCTCATGCAGGCCACAGGCACGCCGGGAGGCATCTGCACAATGGCATACAGCGAGTCCAGGCCCTTGAGCTCGCTGGTGGGGAGTGGTACGCCGATGACGGGCAGAGATGTCCAGGAGGCCAGGACGCCGGGGAGGGCAGCAGCGCCGCCCGCGCCAGCGATGAGAACCTCTATGCCCCGGGTTGCCGCCTTGCTGGCATACTCCCTCACCTTGTCCGGGTGCCGGTGGGCAGATAGGAACTGGAGCTCGTACTCAATGCCTAGCTCCTCCAGGGTGCGGAGGGCCTCCTGGAAGTAGGGCTCGTCACTCTTGCTGCCCAGCACTATGCCGATGTGGGGCATGATTCCCTCCTGTAAGTATGGGGCGAGCCTCGAAGTTCCAACCCACTCGCCCTCTAGGGTTCTCTGGACTCCCTACTTAACCTGTGCAATGTCCTTTCGGTAGATGGCCCCCTGGAAGCGAATGTGGCCTATGTTCTGGTATACCTTCCGGCGTGCCTCCGAAAGGTCTCTGCCCACCGCAGCCACGGTCAGGACTCGGCCGCCGTCGGTGAGGACGCTATCGAGCCCGGCCCCCTGGGCAGCGTCCAGCCGGGTTCCAGCGTGGAAGAGAATTACATCAGGGGCAAGCTCGTCCAGGCCGTGGACGGGGAGGCCCCGCCTGTACTCGTCGGGGTAGCCCTGAGAAGCAACCACAACGCCCACACAGGCTTCGTCCTTCCACTGGGTCTCGGTAGGAGTCAGGCGGCCTTCGGCGAGAGCCAGGAACACCTCCAATAGGTCAGAGCCGAATCTGGGCAGTACCACCTGTGCCTCGGGGTCCCCCAGGCGGCAGTTGAACTCCAGTACCCTGGGGCCTTCCTCGGTCAGCATTAGTCCGGCGTAGAGCACTCCGGTGAAGGGGCAGCCCTCCTGGGCCAGGGCAGCAACCGTTGGCTCCATGATAGTGTGACGAACCTCTTCGGCAAGCTCAGGGGTCCAGAACTCCGGAGGGCTGTAGCTGCCCATGCCACCGGTGTTCGGGCCGCGATCGCCGTCCAGGAGCCGCTTGTAGTCGCAGGCGGCCACCAGGGGTGACAGGGCCTTGCCGTCGGTGAAGGCGAAGACGCTCACCTCACGGCCCACCAGGCACTCCTCCACAAGGACGCGGTCGCCGGAGGACCCGAAGTCCCGCTGGACCATGCAGCGCTCAAGAGCCCGGATCGCATCGTCCCGCGTGTGGCACACGAAGACACCCTTGCCGGCGGCCAGGCCATCGGCCTTGACCACCAGGGGCAGGCCATGGGAGTTGACATAACTACGGGCCTCCTGGTAGGCGGAGAAGACCCGGGCCTTGGCTGTGGGTATGCCGTGCTTCTCCATGAGCCCCTTGGCGAAGACCTTGGAGGACTCGATGCGGGCGGCGGCCGCCGTGGGGCCTGCAATGGCCAGGCCCTCCTGCCGGAAGCGGTCCACGATGCCCAGGGCCAGGGGCTGCTCCGGGCCAACGACGGTGAGGTCTATGGAGTGGGATAGAGCAGCTTTCATTAGGCCCTCAACGTCCGTGGCGGCTAGGGGCAGGTTGATGGCGACCGAGGCGGTGCCGGCGTTGCCGGGAGCCATGTACAGGCGACCCAACCTGGAGCTCTGCCTGAGCTTCCAGGCGATGGCATGCTCCCTGGCGCCAGCACCGACGACGAGGACGTTCATGCCCCGACCAGGGTAGATGGGATGGAGAGCCGCTGCGCACCCCGGTACATCTCGCCATCCAGAGTCAGTAGCTCCCCGCTTTCCATCTCTGCTACTGCAATGTATAGGCTGTCGTACGCCTTGCTTTTTTCAAGCTGGTCTGCGATCTGGAAGGCCCGTTGGTATACCTCCGCATGCTCCACCAGGCGAACAGGAAATTGCAGCAATGCGGAAAGTAGTCCATAGGCAATAGTGCGGCCAATCTGCTGTCTGTTAGCCAGCTCATGGAGCACGAAGGTACACTCGGCCAGCAATAGCGAAGGAGCTACCAGCTCATCGGCCGGGGTAAAGGAGAGCCAGCGCTCCTGAACGCTCATGTCCTGTTGCTCCGGCGGCACGTAGTGGTACCCCAGGGCTTGGAACAGCGCCACGGCCGGCTCCTCCACCAGGTGCAACTCGTTCCAGTCGTGAGGCGTAGTCATGATGTGTCGCCCAAGGGGGACAGGTCTTCCTTGAGAGTGGACGCCAGCGTCTCCAACAGTCCCAATAGGCCCTCAACATCTGAGCGGTTCAGCGGATACACTCGACCGCGCAGATGCCGGGAGCCAGGCACCCTGGCGATGAAGGTGTCATCGACGACGCCAAGGTTGTGCTCGTAGATATGTCTTACCTGCAGCAGGCGGAAGAGGTCTTCGGCTCCTTCCTGACCAATGCGTTGGGCGATTCCCTTCCCCGTACCCTGGCTGAGGGCACTGTCCAACGCGTCATAGTTCTGGAACAGGTTGTGTGGCCTATCAGGAAAAACGTCAGGGCGTAGCTCCCGGAGTTTCTTGCCAAGGGCATCAAAGGCGCCGACCGCAGCCCCCAAGGAATCCTGAAGGATAGCAAGCACGAGCTGAATATCTTTGGCCGTTTCTTGCTGGATGGTTAGCGCGAGCCGCTTTTGGCATACCTCCAAGTTCCGCTGCAAGACTGAGAACGCGTTGATTTGAGCACAATCCGGGCAGAAGGCGAAAACACCGAAAATGGAGAATTCCAGTCCGCAGGCATCGCAGGTGACCCGGGTCTCAACGTCCTTCTCACTATAGTGACGAACTTGAAAGGATGGGAGGTCAACCGAGAACTTCAGTTCTATGAGCGAACCAGGTGATGGCCTGTTTAACCCTTCGACGCTGCGCTTGAAATCCCTGAGCAGGGGCTCCATGAACTGCTTAAGGGCCACGCTCTTGGCATACTCAATCTGCTCGGAGGTAGCGAAAGTCGATGAGTCATGAGATACGCCACAGTAGGGACAGTGGGTCTTTGAGGTGTGGAGGCCCGTCCCAGGCTTGAGCTTGAAGTATTGTCTGCACTTATGCGACGGGCATTGCCGCCCCACCATGCCCTTCTCGTCTGGGGGTAGCGTCACCGAGATTAGCTGGTCTGACAACTTTCTTCCTCCCCGACTTTCACCCGCACCTCTCCCGTAAGCAGCACCTGCATGAGGGCCGTCTTCACGCGCTGGTGATGGGCGAAGTTGTCCTGTTCGATGCTCAGCCGGCCCTCAAGAACAGATATGAGGCGGGCTATCGTTTGTTGTTCCTCAATCTGCTCCAAATCTAAATCGGTGGCTGAAATAGCTCTTTACCTATTTCAAAGCCATGTATCATGAGCTACCTCCCAGCAGACTACTCCCACTCTATCGTCCCCGGGGGCTTGGAGGTGATGTCGTAGACCACGCGGTTGACCTGGGGCACCTCGTTGACGATGCGGCTGGAGATGCGGGCCAGGACCTCGTAGGGGAGGCGGGCCCAATCGGCGGTCATGGCGTCCTCAGAGGTGACGGCCCTCACCGCCGCCACGTAGCCATAGGTCCGGTAGTCGCCCATGACGCCCACGCTGCGGGACTCGGTTAGGACGGCGAAGCTCTGCCACAGCTCCCGATAGAGGTTGGCCCCCTTTATCTCGTCCATGACGATCCAGTCGCAGGCCCGGAGGACTTCCAGCTTGTCCGCGGTGACCTCGCCGAGGGCCCGTATGGCCAGGCCGGGGCCGGGGAAGGGCTGGCGGTACACAATCTCCTCAGGGAGGCCGAGGGAGAGGCCGACCTCCCGCACCTCGTCCTTGAAGAGGTAGCGCAAGGGCTCGATGAGGCGGAGCTTCATGACCTTGGGCAGGCCGCCCACGTTGTGGTGGCTCTTGATCTTGGCGGCGGCGCGGTTCTCGGGCCCCTTGCTCTCGATGACGTCGGGGTAGAGGGTGCCCTGGACCAGGAACTCCACGCGCCCCAGCCTGGACGCCTCCTCCTCGAACACCCTGATGAACTCCTCGCCGATGAGGCGCCTCTTCTCCTCGGGATCGGTGACGTCTTTAAGCCGCGCCAGGAAGCGCTGCGAGGCGTCCACGTAGATCAGGTTCAGCTTGAGGCGGTTGCGGAAGGTGGCGAGGACGCGCTCAGGCTCCTCCCGCCGTAGGAGACCGTTGTTGACGAAGATGCAGGTGAGCTGCTGTGACACAGCACGGTGGACGATAGTGGCGGCCACCGCCGAGTCCACTCCACCGGAGAGGGCGCAGATGACCTGGCCCTGACCGACCTCCCGCCGTATCTTCTCCACGTTCTCGTCCACCAGATTGCTGGGGGTCCAGCCGCCGCGGCAGCCGCAGACGGCGTAGAGGAAGTTGGACAGCAGCTTCCTCCCATTGGGTGTGTGGACCACCTCTGGATGGAACTGAAGCGAGAGGATGTGGCCGTCGTTGCCCATGGCCGCGATGGGAGAGTTCTCCGTGTAGGCCAGGGAGCGGAAGCCCGGTGGAAGCTGGGCGATCTGGTCGCCATGGCTCATCCAGACGGGCATGGATGGGGGAAGGTCCCGGAAGAGGGGGTGGCCTTGCTCGCTCTGGTAGAGGATGGCGTGGCCGTACTCTCTCTTGAGGCCGGGGATTACCCTGCCGCCGAGCTGGTGGGCTACAGCCTGCATGCCGTAGCAGATGCCCAGGACAGGCAGATTGGAGGAGTAGACCCAGGCGGGAGCGAGGGGGGCGTCGGCGTCGTACACGCTGGCCGGACCGCCCGAGAGGATGATCCCCCTGGGGTTCAGGGAAGCCGCCCGCTCCCAGGGGGCATCGTGGGGGAATATCTCGCAGTACACGCCCAGCTCCCGCACTCGGCGGGCGATCAGGCGGCTGTACTGGGAGCCGAAGTCGATGACGATGATAGCCTCAGCCTGGGCCTTGGGCACCTCCTCCGGTTGAGGCTCCTGGCCTTTCTTCTCCTGGGCAATCTGGAGGTAGGTGGAGACCTCCAGGTCACCACTGGCCGCCACCCGACGGCTGGGTTGGAGAGCCTCTCCTGTACTCATAGAGATGTGTTTTTCAGCGTCGCTCTGAGCGTAGCACCTGTGCTATACTGGGTCAAGGAGTTAGGACACCCAATCAAGATAAACTCCATCCATCGCTTCCTGGACGTTCGCGACCTGCAAGAGATCGCACCTGTAATCGACCAGGCTATTAGACGGTTATTGGGCTTGAGCCAACCACGCGTTTAGACACTAGACCAATCCCTGAGCCCGGTCATTATGATCAACTCTAGGACAGAAATAGAGCCTGTCTCTGAGGTGGCTCTGCAAAAGGCCTTAAAGGTCTTGCGCTCCGGAGGGGTCATCGCCTTTCCTACGGACACCCTCTATGGTCTTGGGGTCCATCCTTACATAGCCTCAGCGGTCCAGCGGGTCTTCGATATAAAGGGGCGGCCCAAGGAGCTGGCCCTCCCCCTTTTGCTGGCTGAGATTGCAGAGCTAGAGCAGGTGGCCCTTGAGGTGCCCCCCTTGGCATGGCGCTTGGCGCAGACGTTCCTCCCTGGGGCTTTGACCCTGGTGCTGCGGAAACGCCCGAAGGTACCCGACATTGTTACGGGAGGCAAGTCCACGGTGGCGGTCAGGGTGCCGGACTACACGTCCCTGCGGGACCTGGTGCGGCGTCTTGGGGCTCCCATAACGGGCACCAGCGCCAATCTGAGCGGGCGGCCGGGATGCCGAACGGCCGGTGAGGTAGCAGACCAGCTAGGTGGTCTGGTGGACCTTATCATCGACGGGGGGCCCTGCCGGCATGGCGTGGAGTCAACGGTGGTGGACCTGACAGGCCCCGATCCCAGGGTATTGCGGGAGGGGGCCATACCGGTAGCGGCTATAGAGCGGGTCCTGGGGATAGCGCTGGAGTAGCCGAGGAGCTGGATGAAGATTGCCGTGGGCTGCGATCATCGGGGCCTCGCTCTGAAAGAGGAGGTCCTGCAAGAGCTTCAGAAACTGGGGGTGGCGTACGAAGACAAGGGCTGCTTCAGCTCAGCATCCGTCGACTACCCCGACGTGGCCAGGCAGGTAGCCGAGGGAGTGGCCAGCGGTGCTTACCAGCACGGCATTCTCATCTGCGGGACAGGTATAGGGATGAGCATGGCCGCCAACAAGGTCCCTGGGGTGCGCGCCGCCCTGTGTAATGACACATTCTCGGCCCGCATGGCACGGGAGCATAATAATGCTAACGTCCTGTGCCTTGGCGGTACGGTGATGGGTCCGGGCCCAGCCCGGGAGATCGTCAGGGCCTATCTCTCCGCCTCCTTTCAGGGAGGGCGGCATGCCGTGAGGGTCGCCAAGATCGAAGGTACGGACAGGAAGCGGCAAGAAACGTAGAAGGACGTTGCTTGATGGTGTTGCCAGACCAGGTCGCAAGGTATCGGGAGGCCATAGAGGAAGAGCTGAGAGCCATCCTCGACGGACGGGACATGCTGCTTTATCGCATGATCCGCTTTCACCTGGGCTGGGTGGATGAGCAGGGAGAACCCGCCTCCGGGCCTCCAACGGAGCGGCTGCGGGGGTTTCTCTGCCTGGCTACCGCAGAGGCCTTGGAAGAGGAGGTGGGCAAGGCCCTACCTGCGGCCGCCGGCGTTGAGCTCATCAACAGCTTTGTGCAAGTGCACAAGGACATCGAGGACGGCAACCTGGAGCGGCAGCACCGGCCCGCAGTGTGGTGGATATGGGGACCCGCCCAGGCCATCAACGCCGGAGACGGGCTGCACGCCCTGGGAAGGCTGGCCCTCTTCCGCCTGCTGGAGCATGGCGTGCCTGCGGAGACGGTATTCAAGGCCATCCAGGCCCTGGACCGGGCCTGCCTCAAGCTCTGCGAAGGGCAGTTCCTTGACGTCACCTATCAGGAGCGGGTGGACTTGACACCCCAGGCATACATGGCGATGGTGGAGGCCCGGGCAGGGGCCCTCATGGGCTGCGCCATGGAGCTGGGAGCCTTTCTGGCCACGGGGGAGGACAGGGTTCTAAGGGCCTGCCGCGAGGCTGGAACCAAGCTGGGTGTGGCCTTTCAGCTCAGGGAGGATGTCCTGAAATTGTGGGGGTCTGGTGTGCTGGAGAGGCCAGGGGCAGATGTGCTCAGCAAGAAGAAGCTCCTCCCTGTGGTCTACGCCTTTCACAAGGCGGATGTCCACAAAAAGAGGGAGCTGGGCAATTTATATGTGAAGAGGGTCCTGGATGCAGGCGACGTGGTGAGGGTCGCCGCTATCGTGGAGGAGGTGGGCGGACGCCAGTACACCCAGGAGACAGCCGAGAGGCTGAAGGAAGAGGCCCTGGCAGGGCTAAAGGAGGTTATCCCTCAGGAGCGACTCGGTGCTCTCACGGCCCTGGCCAATTTCATGGTCGGGCGGGATGGATAGAAGGCGAGGCAAGTACCTTAACCCAACTGCCAGCCGGAGGTAGAAGTGGTCAAGAAGACGGTAGAAGACATCGATGTCCGGGGCAAGAAGGTGCTGGTGAGGGTGGACTTTAACGTTCCCATGGACGGGCAGCGCATTACGGACGACCGCCGGATAAGGGCAGCCCTGCCCACTATAAACTACCTGCAAGAACTGGGAGCAAGGGTAGTCCTCTGCTCCCATCTGGGCCGGCCGGGGGGAAAGGTGGTGGAGGAGCTGCGCCTGACCCCTATAGGCCTCAGGCTGGTGGAGCTACTGGGCAGGCCGGTGGGCCTCGCCTCCTGCTGCATCGGGCCAGAGGCTGAGAAAAGGGTGTCAGGGCTGAAAGCTGGGGAGGTGCTGCTTCTGGAGAACCTCCGATTTCACCCGGAGGAGGAGGAGAACGATGGGGCCTTCGCCAAGGCGCTGGCCTCCCTGGCCGACATATATGTAAACGATGCCTTCGGGACGGCCCACCGGGCCCATGCGTCCACAGAGGGGGTGGCCCACCACCTACCAGCGGTGTCGGGCTACTTGATGGAGAAGGAGCTTTCGGTGCTGGGGCGTCTGCTGGAGAACCCTGCGCGTCCCGTTGCCGCCGTGCTGGGCGGCGCCAAGGTAAGCGACAAGGTGAAGGTGCTGGAGAACCTGCTGGGCCGGCTCCAGTACCTCCTCATAGGGGGAGGCATGGCTGCCACATTTCTTAAGGCCAAGGGGCTGCCTGTGGGCCGGTCCAGCGTGGAAAGGGGACTGCTGGAGTTTGTTAGCAAGGTTCTGGAGCGGGCCGAGAGAGAGGGAGTAACGGTGGCGCTACCCGAGGACGTGGTGGTGGCAGGCGACTTCAAGGCGGAGGCCCCCCCTCGAACCGTGGCGTCGAGCCATGTGCCCGAGGGGGCCTTTATCATGGATGTCGGCCCGCGGACTCTGGACCGCTTCGAGGTCCACCTGAAGCGTTGCCGGACGGTGTTCTGGAATGGGCCTATGGGTGTCTTCGAGTTCCCAGCCTTTGCTGAGGGGACCAGGCGGATGGCCGGCTTGCTGGCTTCCCTTAGCGGAGTGGTGACGGTGGTGGGGGGCGGCTCGACGGCAGAGGCGGTGGAGGGCATGGGTCTGGCGGAGAAGATGACCCACGTATCCACAGGTGGCGGCGCATCCCTGGAGTTCCTAGAGGGACGCACCCTCCCCGGCGTCAAGGCCCTCCAGGACAGGTAGCCGTGATAGACTTCCCGCACCTGCAAGAGATTGTGCAACAGACCGACTCCCGCATCGTGTTTCTGGTGGTAGACGGTCTGGGGGGAGTGCCACACCCGGCCACAGGGCGGTCGGAGCTGGAGGTAGCCCGAGTCCCCAATCTGAACAGCCTGGCCGGGGAGAGCGCCTGTGGCCTGCTGACGCCGGTGCTGCCGGGCGTGACGCCGGGGAGCGGGCCGGGACACCTGGCTCTGTTCGGGTACGACCCGGTCAGGTACACCATAGGCAGAGGCGTCCTGGAGGCCTTCGGCATCGGCCTGGAGCTATCCGCCGGCCAGGTGGCCGCCCGCGGCAACTTCTGCACCGTAGATGAGCAGGGGATAATAGTCGACCGTCGGGCGGGCCGCATCGAAAGCCACGAGGCGGAGCCCCGCTGCCGTGAGCTGGACCGCATACGGGTGTCAGGTGGACACGTCTCGGTGCACCCCGTGAAGGACCACCGGTTTGTGCTGGTGTTGAGTGGTAATGGGCTAAGCGAAAGGGTCAGTGAGACGGACCCTCAGAAGACGGGTGTGACGCCCCTGGAGGCCAGGCCCCTTGATGGGGCCGCCGCCACGACGGCCAGCATGGTGAACGAGTTTGTATCGGCAGCCAGGCGTCAGCTCATGGGTCAGCCCAAGGCCAACATGGTGCTTCTTCGTGGCTTCTCCCAGGCCCCGGCGTTCCCCTCTATGGCCCAGGCCTACCAGCTTAGCCCAGCGGCCATAGCAGCCTACCCGATGTACCGGGGGCTGGCCAAGCTGGTGGGGATGACGGTGATACCCACGGGTTCCATATTCCGCGAGGAGGTCGATACCCTGGAAGAGCACTTCCGAGAGCACGACTTCTTCTTCCTTCACTACAAGAACGCCGATGCCGCCGGGGAGGACGGCGATTTTGAGAAGAAGGTGGCCGCCTTGGAAGAGCTGGACGCCTTGCTACAGCGCATCGTGGCCCTGAAGCCCGATGTGCTGGTGGTCACAGGCGACCACGCCACGCCCTCCATCCTGGCGGGCCATAGCTGGCACCCGGTACCCGTGCTGATCCATTCACCCTGGACCAAGGGGGAAGGAGTCAACGGCTTCAATGAGCGAGCGTGCGGCCAGGGCTCCCTGGGGAGGATCCCGTCGGCGAACCTTATGTTTCTGGCCCTGGCCCACGCGGGCAAGCTGAAGAAGTTCGGGCCATAGTCATGCGCCAGGCTATCGTAGCAGGCAACTGGAAGATGAACGGCACAGTGGAGGAGGCGCCGCGCCTGGTGAAGGAGATGCTGCCTGCCCTGGAGAGTGTGGAGGGGGTCGAGAAGGTGGTGTGCCCCCCCTTCATATCTCTAGCAGTGGTGCAACCGCTATTACGCGGGACATCGGTCAAGCTAGGAGCCCAGAACATGCACTGGGAGGAGCGGGGGGCGTACACAGGGGAGGTCTCGCCCAGCATGCTCGTGGGGCTCGTCCAGTACGTGATCCTGGGGCACTCGGAGCGGCGCAACTACTTTGGCGAGACGGACGAGCTTGTGAACCGGAAGCTGAGGGCAGCCCGGAAGGCGGGCCTTCGCCCCATCCTGTGCGTGGGGGAAAGGCTGGAGGAGCGAAAGGCGGGCCGTGCTGAGGCCCTGGTGAAGGGCCAACTGGAGGGGGCCCTTCAAGACATCGCTGAGGTCAAGGGCCTGGTGGTGGCCTACGAGCCGGTGTGGGCCATCGGCACCGGGGTTCCGGCCACGGGGGAGACGGCCCAGGCGATGATGTCCTCCATTCGGGGAATGCTCTTCCAGAGGTATGGCGAGTATGGAGGCCAGGTCTCTCTCCTGTACGGGGGAAGTGTTACCGCGGCCAACATGGGGGAGTTTGCCTCTCAGGCCGACATCGACGGCGCCTTGGTGGGTGGGGCCAGCCTCAAGCCTGCCGAGTTTGTGGACATCGTACGGACGGTGGCGCGCCACAAGACGCAGACCGCCGCATAGGACATAACCCAGAACGTGGAAGTTTCCTGCTCGTCCTGAGCCTGTCGAAGGATGAAACGGTCGTCTCTCGAGATGAATTTAGACTGATAAAGTGGGATCATGGAGCTAGGGATCATCGGCTTCCCTAAGTCGGGGAAGACAACGGTGTTCAACGCCCTGACGCGCGGCCGCGCGGCCACGGCGGCCTACGCCTCGGGTGAGATGAAGCCAAACATTGGCGTCGCCAAGGTAACTGACCAGCGCCTTGAGAGGCTGGCTGCCCTCTTCAAACCTCAGCGGGTGGTGCCCGCAGAGGTGCGCTACATAGACATCCCAGGCACAGCGGAGGCCATGGAGACGGGTGGCATCACCGGGCCATACCTGAACATGCTACAGCGGTGTGACGCTCTGGTGCATGTGGTGCGGGCCTTCGATGACCCCTCGGTGCCTTATCCCAAGGGCTCCGTGGACCCCAAGAGGGACATCTACGATATGGGCGTGGAGCTGGCATTCGCCGACCTGCTGATACTGGAGCGGCGCATGCAGCGGGTGGAGGCCTCCCTCAAGGGAGCCAAGCCTCAGGAGCGGGCCAACCTACTCAAGGAGCAGGAGCTGCTTGCTGGGATAAAATCGGCCTTGGAGAAAGAGGTCCCAATCCGCTCCCAGGAGCTACCTTCTGACACAGCCAGGGTGCTGGCAGGCTACCAGTTCCTCACGGCCAAGCCCCTGCTGGTGGTGGTGAATGTGGGAGAGGAGCAATTGGCCCAGGTGGAGGGCCTGGAACGGGAGATGACGGGAAGGTTTGGACAAATAGGGAACAGGTTCGCGGTTCTATGCGGCAAGCTGGAGATGGAGCTCTCTCAGATGCCGGAAGAGGAGGAGCTGGAGTTCAGGGTCTCCCTTGGGGTAGGGGTTCCCGGCCTGGTCAAATTGGTTCAGCTTTCATATCAGCTCTTAGGGTTCATCTCCTTTTTCACGGTAGGGGAGGACGAAGTCCGGGCGTGGACCCTGGCACAGGGCGCGCCGGCGGTTAAGGCGGCAGGAGTCATCCACTCTGACCTGGAGAAGGGATTCATACGGGCGGAGGTGATCAACTGGGAGGAGATGTTACGGTGCGGGTCTATGGCGGAGGCGCGGAAGCGTGGCCTGCTGAGACAGGAGGGTAAGACCTATCCAGTGAAGGACGGCGACGTTATCACCATCCTCTTCAATGTGTAGGCCCACGCGACTTCAGGTGGACGGAGATTGGAGTCAGCGACTCAGAAGCTGGTAGTCGTAGTAGGCCCTACCGGAGTCGGCAAGAGCGGGCTGGGTCTCAGGCTGGCCGAGACGTTCGGCGGCGAGGTGGTGAACGCCGACAGCCGCCAGGTATGCCGGCGCATGGACATCGGCACCGCCAAGCCCTCAGTCGAAGCGAGGCGCCGCGTACCCCACCACCTCTTTGACCTGATAGAGCCCGATGGCGAGTTCAGCCTGGCCCTCTTCCTGGAGGCAGCCAGGGAGGCTATCCAGTCTACCCACCAGAGGGGCCGGGTCCCTCTCCTGGTAGGTGGGACGGGCCAATACGTGTGGGGCCTTCTGGAGGGGTGGCAGGTGCCGCGGGTCCCGCCCTCGCCGGAGACGAGGGCGGCCTTACGGGAAGAGGCAGGGCGGTCTGGGTCTCAGGCCTTGTACAAGCGGCTTTTGGCTCTGGACCCGGCGTTGGCCCTCGAGGTAGACCCGAGAAACGTCAGGCGGGTGATACGGGCCCTGGAAATAGCCTCCTCTTCAGGGAAGCCCCTTCCCGGGGCGCAGCGAAAGGCGCCGCCCCCGTATGAGTGCCTGGTCATCGGCCTCACGATGCCGCGGCGGGAGCTTTACCGCCTACTCGATGAGCGCCTGGACACGATGATGGCCCGTGGCTTCCTGGATGAGGTCAGGGCGCTTTTGCAGGCAGGCTACAGCCAGAGCCTCTCTTCCATGAGCAGCGCCGGATACGGGGAGTTGGCCCGGTATCTGAAGGGCGAGTGGAGCCTGGAGGAGGCCCTGGCCCAGACCCGTCGACGGCTGAGGCGGATTGTGCGCCACCAGTACTCCTGGTTCCGCCTCTCGGACCCCCGTATCCGCTGGCTGGACGCCTGCCAGGACCCCTACGAGCATGCCGCCCAGCTCGTAGGAGACTTCCTGAGCTTATAGAGAGAGTAGTGGCGGGGGCGGCAGGTGCTAGAATATATGCACTGACGAAAGGGGCGTGTCATGCGTTTTGCCAAGATGCACGGTGCGGGTAACGACTATGTGGTCATCGATGCCCGTAAGGAGAGCCGAGACTGGGGGGCCCTGGCCCAGAAGATGAGTGACCGCCACTTTGGCGTGGGGTCCGACGGAATTATCCTTGTGCTGCCCTCGTCCCATGCCCACCTGCAAATGCGGATGTTCGACCCTGATGGCTCTGAGGCGGAGATGTGCGGCAACGGGATCCGCTGCCTCGCCAAGTTCGCTCTGGAGCGGGAGATAGTGACCCTTGGGTCTGACCAGCATCTCCAGGTGGAGACTATGGCAGGAGTGCGGACGGTGGTCCCCGTGCGGATTGGCAGCAAGGTCGTAAGGGCCCGAGTAAACATGGGGATGCCCCGCTTCAAGCCCGAGGAGATTCCCGTTAACGTGGCACAGAGGGTCCGCAGGATAGGGGACCTGGGCGCCACCGGGCATCGGACCGGGGCAAGCGGCGGGACAGAGTTCTTCTTTCCCAGAGAAGAAATGGCGCTGGACTGGCCAATGATCGTAGATGGACAGGGGTTCCAGATCACCTGCCTGTCCATGGGCAACCCTCACGCGGTGGCCTTTCTAGAGGAAGATGTGGAAAATGTGGACCTGGCCCAGATAGGTCCAGTGGTGGAGCACCATCCCATGTTCCCCAGGCGGGTGAACTTCGAAATAGTCAATGTGGTGGACAGGCAGCATCTGCGGGCGCGGGTATGGGAGCGGGGTGTGGGGGAGACCCTGGCCTGTGGCACTGGGGCCTGCGCTATCGCGGTGGCGTCCAGCCTGCACGGCTATACGGGCGACAAAGTTGACATAACTCTAAAAGGGGGCGTCCTGGCAGTGGAGTGGGATGGCCGCGGTGAGGTATGGATGGAGGGGCCTGTGGAAGAGGTCTTTGAGAGTCAGTGGCCGGACCGAGTCCGTGAGGTCAGGAGTTGAGAATGCGCTTCTCGAAACGCCTTGACCAGCTCCAGCCTTACCTGTTTGTGGAGATAAGCCGTAAGATCGCCGAGAAGAAGGCGAGGGGCGAGGAGGTTATCTCCTTCGGCATCGGCGACCCCGATATCCCCACGCCTCCTCACATCGTCGAGCGTCTGATCAAGGCCTCCAGGGACCCCGTGAACCACCGCTATCCGGAGACGAACGGCCTGCCTGAGCTGCGGCATGCCATCTCCCACTGGTACGAGGCCAGGTTCGGGGTGCGACTGGACCCCGAAAAGGAGGTCCTGCCTCTTATCGGCGCCAAGGAGGGCATAGGCCACGTGGCCCTATGCTTCCTGGACCAGGGGGACGTAGCCCTGGTGCCGGACCCGGGCTATCCCGTGTACCACGTGGGCACCATGTTCGCCGGGGGCGAGCCCTACTACCTGCCTCTCCACGAAGAGAACGGCTGGCTGCCAGACCTGGAGTCCGTCCCAGAGGAGGTGAGGCAAAAGGCCAAGGTAATATGGCTCAACTACCCCAACAACCCCACGGGGGCTGTGGCGCACCTGGGGTTCTTCGAGCGGGTGGTGGCCTTCGCTAGGCGGTACGACATAGCGGTGCTCCATGATGCCCCCTACACGGAGGTCTCCTACGACGGGTACAGCCCCGTGAGCTTCCTCCAGACCCCAGGCGCCAAGGAGGTGGGCATCGAGTTTCACTCCCTCTCCAAGAGCTACAACATGACCGGCTGGCGCATCGGCATGGCCGTGGGGAACGCCGCCATGATCAATGCCCTCTTCAAGGTCAAGTCCAACCTGGACTCGGGGATACCCCAGGCGATCCAGCACGCCGGGATAGAGGCGCTCACGGCCCCCCGGGAGTCTGTGATGGAGCACAATCGCATCTATCAGCAAAGGCGGGACCTGGTGTTAGAGGCCCTGACCAAGCTCGGCCTGAGGGCGACAAGCCCCAGGGCTGGCCTTTATATATGGGCCCGTGTCCCCCTGGGGTACTCATCAGCCCAGTTTGCAGCCGCGCTCCTGGACGAGAAGGGGATCGTGGTGACGCCGGGCTCCAGCTACGGCAGGCAGGGGGAGGGCTTTGTGCGCCTCTCCTTGACGCTCCCGGACAGCGATGTGGAGAAGGCTGTGGCAAGGCTCTCCGGTTGGCAGGTCCCGCCTGTGACAAACGGGTAGAGGGGAGGCTCTCGATGGGAAGGCCGCTGGCTTACACCCGCCCGCAGCCTGAGAGGGCTATGCTGGTGGGCGTTGAGGTGAAGGGCAGGCCAAACCCCTGGGGGCTGGAGGAGTCTCTGGAGGAGTTGGCCCAACTGGCCCGCACGGCCGGCGCAGAGGTGGTGCAACGGCTCCACCAAAGGCTGGACAGGCCCACTCACTACTATCTGGGGCGAGGGAAGCTGGAGGAGCTGAAGGCCCTTCGGGAGCAGACCGGGGCCAACCTGGCGGTCTTTGACGACGAGCTGACCCCGTTGCAGCAGCGTAACCTGGAGGAGGCCCTGGAGGTCAAGGTGATAGACCGCACGGCCCTCATCCTGGACGTGTTCGCCAAGAGGGCCCAGACGAAGGCGGGGCGTCTCCAGGTAGAGCTGGCCCAGCACCAGTACCTTCTGCCCCGCCTTGTGGGTCAATGGCAGCACTTGGAGCGCCTGGGCGGCGGCATAGGCACCCGGGGGCCAGGCGAGACCCAGTTGGAGACGGACCGGCGCCTGATCCGGAGGCACATCATCAAGCTCAAAGAGCGCCTGGAGGAGGTTCGGCGGCAGCGGGCGCTATACCGCCTTCGCCGCAAGGACAACAGGGTGCCTGTGGTCTCCCTGGTAGGCTACACCAACGCCGGTAAGAGCACCCTGTTCAATGCCCTTACGGGGGCGTCGGTAGACGTGGCGGACAGGCCCTTCTCTACCCTTGACCCGGTGACGCGGCGCATCGCGCTGCCAGACGGGATGCCCGTCCTCCTCACGGACACGGTGGGCTTCATCCAGAAGCTACCCTCCATGGTGGTGGAGGCATTTCATGCGACCCTGGAGGAGCTACAGGAGGCGTCCCTGCTGCTGCACGTGGTCGACATCGCTGTGTCAAAGGCTGCAGAGCAGGCCCAGGTCGTCGACGAGACCCTTGAGGACCTGTGGTTGGGGGAGAAGCCACGGATCCTGGTGCTCAACAAGGTGGACCTGATGACCAGGAGGGCGGACGAGGAAAACGGCAGGGGTCTCGGCCACCTCGATATCGCGGAGAAGTCGCCGCATCCCACGGTGGTCGTCTCGGCGGTCAAGAGGCAGGGGCTGCGTGAACTCATGGAGCAGATGGAGGGGGTTCTGGTGGGGCAGGGGACCGCAGCGGCCAGGGCAAGGTAACGATCAGTAGAACCGTCGGGTTGGTTCGCCCTATAGATGTTATGTAAAAATCAGGCAGTAGTGGCGCTATCTTGACATAAGAAAAGGGCCTCTTCCCCCACCGGGAAGAGGCCCTTTTCTAGCCCTTCGGTTACGCCTAGTGACGCTGGT
Source organism: Chloroflexota bacterium (assembly GCA_016179845.1). GTDB lineage: Bacteria > Chloroflexota > Dehalococcoidia > Lucifugimonadales > JACPCK01 > JACPCK01. Next base: position 43,130 of record JACPCK010000040.1, read on the forward strand.
CGATGGGGACGTATGGAACGTCCATGGGGCCGACGTACTCCAGCAGGGGTCTGATGAGCTGGTTGTCCTGGAACTGCTCCACTACCTGCAAGGTCCAGCCCGGAACGCGGCCTATGGCGAAGATGGGTATGAAGATGTCCTCCGGGATACCCAGCAGATGGTAGACCGCCCCGGCGTAGAAGTCGACGTTGACGAAAATGCCTCGGCTCTGGTACCGCTCCATCCCCTTGGCAACGGCTTCAAGGATCTGGAACCACTCGGGATGGCCCCTCTTCTCACCCAGCCCGCGGGCCCGCTCTCGGAGGTGCTGGGCCCTTGGGTCTTCGGCCTTGTAGACGCGGTGGCCGAAGCCCATGACCCGCCCGCCACTAGAGAGCAGTTTGTCCAGGTACTGCTGGGCCTTATCGGGACTGCCGATATCATGGGCCATCTTCATTACGGCCTCAGCGGCACCGCCGTGCAGGGGGCCTTTGAGTGTGCCTATGCCTGTAACCACGGCGGAGTGGAGGTCGCTGAGGGTAGAGGCGGTGACCCGCGCCGCAAAAGCGGAGGCGTTGGCGCCATGCTCGGCGTGGAGGATAAAGTCCACGTCCATGATGCGGGCCTCCTCAGGGTCGGGCTCCTTGCCCGTCAGCATGTAGAGGAAGTTGGCGGCGTGGCCCAGGTCCTTGCGGGGTGGGATGGGGCTCTTGCCCTCCCGTAGCCGGGCGTGCGTCGTGACGACCGTGGGGGACTGAGAGGTGAGGCGGATCCCCTTGCGAATGGTAGCCTCGGCGGAGTTGTCGATGACCTCGGGATCGAAGCCGGCAAGAGCGGAGACGCCGGTCCTGAGGGCATCCATGGGGTGGGCCTTGAGCTGGCGCCTGAGGATGTCAATCACCTCTTGAGGGATATCCCTGGACTGCTTGAGCTGCTTGTCCAGGACTGCCAGCTCGCTGCGGGTGGGCAGCTTTCCATAGAGCAGAAGGTATACAGTCTCTTCGAATGTGGATTTCTCTGCCAGATCATGAATGGAGTAGCCGCGATAGAGAAGCTTGCCAATGGCGCCGTCTATGAAGCTAGCCTGGGTGCGGTCGAGATAGACATCCTTGAGGCCTCGTCGGAGTTCAACCTGCTTCTGCATGACTTATCCCCCGTCCTTTTATTATAATTTCCGCTTCTATACTGCCTGCTGTGTCACACAGCCCTAGTGCATGGCCAGGGGGTAGAGGAGCCGAGCCTTGGGCCTCCAGAATCTGGATTGTGAACTTAAGAACATACTAACACCATCCGAATAAGAGTGTCAATCACGGAGACGAATAGCTGAGAAGCAAAAAGCTCGTTTCAGCGATAATTCAGGCAGGGGAGTTCAGGAGTTATGTAAAGCTACGGCTTTAAGATGCCTCGCTCCGGGCGCTACAGGATTCGCTTATACAGGGCATTGACCATGAGGTGGATGCCCTGGAACCGGACCGGGTGACCCCTGGCGGCCTTGCCCTCCATGTGCTGCCACACCTTCTCCAGCACGGCTTTGGGGTCGTCCCCTTCAATCTCGTAGATCGCCAGATACTTGGGCGCCTTGAGCTCGGTAGCCAGCCACGCGGGGTTGTCCTTGTCCTCCATGATGCGCACATAGCGGCGGGCAGCGGTGAAGCCGGGCACCTCTAGCTGGTCAGGGACATGGATCTCGTTGTACCAGCGGTTGAACTCCTCCTCCTGGGCCGGGTCGTCGAAGTTGATCAAGACCAGCAGAATGCTCCGGGCCAGTGGGTCAGCCATAGCGCCTCCTTTCAGGTTAGGGGAATCGAACCAGAGGGTACCTGAGTCGTATCCAACATTCAATATCACCCTGCCAGCAGGCTGCTGAAAAAGGGGAGTGCAGAGTCCCGATGCCTCGGGATTCTGCCAGGGGTGCTAAGATAGGTGTGTGAG
>JACPCK010000010.1 GCA_016179845.1 Chloroflexota bacterium
AACAGCCCGCCGACTTGCCAGCCAGTTTGTGACCGCGGACAGACAACTATATGAGCGGGTCACCCGAAAGCTGCCCTGGGTCGTGTGGCTAGGAGAGGTAGCGTAGCATGAACATCCCCCTCTCCTGGCTTAAGGAGTACGTGCCCACAGCGGTGCCTGTCAAGGAGCTGGCCCACCGCCTCACCATGGCCGGCACCGAGGTGGCCTCCGTCACCACCGTGGGCGGCGCCTGGGACAAGGTCTACGTGGGCCAGGTGCTCTCGGTCGAGAAGCACCCTAACGCCGACCGCCTCAAGCTGGCGACGGTGGACATCGGCAGCGGCCGTCACACCGTGGTCTGCGGCGCCCCCAACGTGGCCCAGGGCCAGAGGGTGGCCTTTGCCCTGGAGGGTGCCCGCCTCATAGACCCTAAGACCGGCTCCCTGGAACCCCTCAAGGCAGCCCGAATCCGCGGCGTTCTCTCCGCGGGCATGGTCTGCTCCGAGCGGGAGCTGGGCCTGGGAGAAGACCACACCGGCATCATGGTCCTCCCCGACGATGCCCCCGTGGGCGTTCCCCTGACCGATTACCTGGGCGATACCATCCTGGACCTGGAGGTAACGGCCAACCGGCCCGACTGCCTCTCCGTCCTGGGCCTGGCCTACGAGGTAGCTGCCCTCACAGGCCAGCAGGTAACGCTGCCAGATGTTTCTTACCCTGAGGAAGGGCCTGCCATAGACAGCACCGTATCCGTCCAGATCGCGGCCCCGGACCTCTGCCCTCGATATACGGCCTCCCTCATCGCTGGCGTCAAGATAGGCCCATCGCCCAGGTGGCTCCAGGAAAGGCTCCTCAAGGCGGGCATGCGGTCTATAAACAATGTGGTGGACATAACCAACTACGTGATGCTGGAGTATGGTCAGCCTCTCCATGCCTTCGATTTCGACCGCATCAAAGGCCGCAGGATCGTCGTGCGGCAGGCTCGCACTGGCGAGACCGTCGTCACCCTGGATGGCGTGGAGCGGAGGCTGGCCCCGCCCATGCTGGTCATCTCTGACGAGCGAGGCTCCGTGGCTCTGGCGGGGGTCATGGGCGACGCCATCACTGGAGTTACCGAGCAGACAACGGCCGTCCTCCTGGAGTCGGCCTCCTTCGACCCCGCCAACACCCGGCGCACAGCCCAGGCCCTTAAGCTGCATACCGAGGCCTCCGTGCGCTTCGAGAAGGGGCTTCGCCCCGAGCTACCGCCTATCGCCCTGCGGCGGGCCACCCAGTTGGTCCTTCAGATGGCAGGAGGAAAGGCTGCCCAGGGCATCGCCGACGTATATCCTGGCGCTGCGCAGCGTCCTACGACGCTATCTCTCACTGCCGCTCGTCTCAAGAAGGTCCTGGGCACAACGTTCCCTCCAGAACAGATAGAGCAGGTGCTGTCAGGCCTGGGCTTCAAGTGCATCCGGCAGACCCAGTCCCTTCAGGTCCATGTCCCCTACTGGCGGTCCGACATCACCGTGGAAGACGACCTGGTGGAGGAGGTGGCCCGAGTAGTAGGTTACGACCAGATACCGACCACGACGCTGGCCACACCGGTGCCCAGCTATGAGCCGCAGCCTCTCAGGGAGCTTCGGGAGAGGGTGCGGGACCTGCTGGCAAGCCTCGGCCTACAGGAGGCCATCACTTATCCCCTGGTGGGCCGGGAGGATATGACAAAGGCTCTTGTCGGGCAGGAAGCCCTGCGGGTTGCCAACCCCCTGAGCCCAAGCCTCCAGTACCTCAGGCCCTCCTTGCGGCCCAGCCTCCTGAGGGTCCTCTCCTTGAACCTTCGCCTGGTCGAGGACGGGGGCCTGTGCCTCTTTGAAGCAGGTCGTATCTACATCCCCCGGGCCGGAGACCTTCCGGCGGAGCGAGAACTGATTGGCAGCGTCATGGCTGGCCGCCGACTGCCCCTTTCCTGGTCGGCCCGGGAAGGGGCGATTGACTTCTTTGATGCCAAGGGTGTCTTGGAGGCTCTGCTGGGTCGGCTCCGACTCACTGGGGAGTTCCAGGTTGCTGCCGACCCCTTCTTTCAGCCGGGCCGCTGTGCGACCGTCGTTGTCAAGGGCGTGCCTCTGGGATTCCTGGGAGAGGTCCACCCGCTGGTGCTTGAGAGATTCGACATAGACCAGGGGCCGGTCGCCTTCTTCGAGCTAGACATAGAAAGCCTTTTGGAAGCCTTGCCTGGGGAAGCAGCCGGGTTCACCCCCTTGCCTCGGTACCCCGGTGTGGTCAGGGACTTGGCGGTAGTGGTCGACGAAGCGGTATCCGCTGGCCACCTGCTGAAGCGGATTTCAAGGCATGCCCTGGTAACCTCTGTTCTCCTATTCGACGTGTTTAAGGGCGGGGCCGTCCCGCCCGGGAAGCGCTCCCTGGCCTATCGCATAACCTTTCAGGCCCCTGATAGGACCTTAACGGCGGAGGAGGCAAATAGCTTTCTAGGGGAGGTGCTGGAGACCCTCCACCATGAGTTCGAGGCTGTCTTGCGAACCTAGCTACAACCTCCGAACTGCTTAGCTGCATTTGTCTTTGAGCTACAATATACCTTGGGTGGGTTCTTTAATATGGCAGTAGGTGCTGACGTCCAGTCGTCTCGATACCAGGACCCCGCGATGCTGTCCGTGGAGGAGGCCCTCGAACGGGTTCTCTCCTACTTCCATCCCCTGGATCAGGAGGAGAAGCCTCTCCTTCAGGCCCTGGGCCAAACTCTGGCTAGGGACATCGTTTCTCCTCTGGATATCCCGCCTTTGGACAACTCGGCTATGGACGGCTACGCCGTCCGATGGGAGGACATAGAGGCCGCCAGTGAGGGCTCGCCTGTTGAACTGGAAGTTATCGGGCAGGTGGCCGCTGGCCAGTTGCCCAGGAGGCGCGTAAGAAAAGGCACCGCAGTCCGGATAATGACTGGCGCTCCTATCCCATCTGGCGCCGATACGGTAGTGCCCTTTGAGGATACGGACGAGGTCCCGCGAAAGGCCCGCTTGGGCTCTATTAACCAGATTGGTATCCTCAGAGTTGCGCACAAAGGGGCCAATGTGAGACCTGCGGCAGAGGATATCCGCCGAGGCCAGGTGGTTTTGCAGAAAGGCACTGTCCTGGGAGCGGCCCACATAGGTGTCCTGGCTTCCCTTGGTTTCGCTAGCGTCCCGGTCATTCGCAGGCCTGTGGTTGCAATCCTTGCCACCGGAAATGAGCTTGTGAGGCCAGGCAGGGTCTCCCGGGCTGGCAAAATCTACGATTCCAACAGCTTTAGTGTAGCTGCTGCTGTGCAGCGCTGTGGAGGCATACCTCATCTCCTTGGCATAGCCAAGGACAACCTTCCAGACATGTTCCGGAAGATTGAGAAGGGCTTATCAGCAGATCTCCTGGTCACCTCGGCAGGCGTCTCCAAGGGTGACTATGACGTGGTAAAGGATGTGCTAGTTCAGCGGGGCGAAATTAGCTTCTGGTCGGTGCGGATGCGCCCTGCTAAGCCGCTGGCCTTCGGTGCCATCAATGGCCCTCACGGGCGCTCGGTGCCCCATATCGGGCTCCCAGGGAACCCAGTCAGCGCCCTGGTGGCCTTTGAGGTTTTCTGTCGTCCTGCTATCTTGAAGATGCTGGGGAGGGCCCGCCTGGAGAGGCCCAGCATCGAAGCGGTTCTGGAGAGTTCCATTCGTAATACTGATGGTCGCAGGGTCTATGCAAGGGTAGCCGTCAGCCGAAGAGGTAGCACCTACTACGCTCGTCTGACTGGGCCCCAGGGCTCCCACATCTTGACGTCCATGGCCCTGGCGGATGGCCTGGCCGTCTGTCCTGAAGATGTGTTTTCACTCGAGCCGGGCCAAAGGGCCAAGGTTCTGATGTTTGAATGGCCAGAGGAGATGCCACAACACCTTTCTTGACCCTCTGCTAGAATATGACCGGCCCAAGACTCGTCTGGAAGGAGACCATAGTGGAGAAACCTACGCAGGAGGGACTGGTGTATCTTGTAGATCCCAAGTGGTATGAGGAGCATAAGAAGTCTCTGCCCGATACATTGCAGGCCCGCCGGTGCTCTTCTTGTCAGAAGAAGACAAGCGACAAGGGTGGGCCAGCAGGTGGCTGGGAGGAGCAGATGAAGAAGATTGTAGAGTGCTGCTCCAAGAAGCCAACCTGGTTCTCTTCAAGGACCCCTGCCTTGGAGTCAGCCTTTCGTCTCATACTAGCCAATAGCAACAGACCTCTGCCATTTGCTACTCTCTACGAGCAGATAACCAACCTGTGGTCGTCGGGAGAGAGCCCCAGGTACATAGCCAAGGAAGTCCTGGTGAAGATGCTGGATATGGACGACTTCTACGGTATCCGCTCCACTTCAGCAGTCAGAACAACTCCATAGGCTCCCTGGGCAAAGAACCGTGCCGGATCTACGCTAGGGGAACTAAGTGCCCTTGGCTCGGCCTTCCATTGGGCGGCCACCAGCATTGCCAGCACGGCAGCGCTTGGTAAGCTGAGCCTTCATAGGATTTACGGCCACCAGGACCCTCATCACCGCGGTTCTTGCGTGGGCGGCCCTTCTGGTCACGGGAAAGACACCCGAGCTCTTTCAGGTCTAGCCCGGGGCGGCAGGTCTTGTGTTCCTGGCCAGTGTGGGCTTTATCATTGGCGACCTGTCCTTCTTCTACTCTACATCACCAGGCCCATTTCCGAGTAGCTTCTAGTACACCTGACCTTCTATACCATGCCGCCATTCTCCCACAGGTGGCTGTTTCGGGACTATAGCCTAGATAATTCAGGAGGGCGGAAAAGAGACCCAGGATGTGAAGAAAGGGTGACAGGGGATTCCTTCAAACTTTCTTCAAGGTCTTACGTTATAACAGAGTACAGGACGATAGATAAGGAGGTCCTAAACATGAAGAAACGCTGGCTCTTTGTCCCCCTGCTTGTTGCAGCTCTGGTCCTGGGCATCACCGGTGGCACAGTCCTGGCCCAGGGAGGCGGTACGAGCGGAGACTCACCGCTGAAGAGCTTTGCCACCCGCGTCGCCGCTATATTGGGCCTGGACGAGGCCAAAGTCCAGTCCGCCTTCAACCAGGCTGCCAAGGAGATGCAGGATGAGGCCTTACAGCAGAAGCTGGACCGCATGGTGGAGCAGGGTCGGCTGACAAAGGAACAGGCCGACCAGACCAAGCAGTGGTATCAATCTCGGCCTGAGGCCCTCTCTCCCGGATCCCCCTTCGGAGGCCACGGGTTCTTCCGCGGCCCGATGTGGGGAGGCCGGGGATGGCATGGCATGGGCTTCAAAGGTGGTACCCCTCCGGCTCCTAAGGTTACTCCTAAAGATTCAGGAGCCACCTCTTTCTGAGGACCTCGGCTGGGATCGAATCGAGGGACGGGGCGCTCTTGCCCCGCCCCTCTTTGTACAATAGTATCGCAAACAGCAGAACCCGACAGGAGCGAGCGGTGTGCCGCGCACAGTCCTAATAGTGGAGGATGACCCCAACACCGTCGAGTTGGTGCGGCTGTATCTGAGACGCGATGGCCACAAGGTTCTGGCTGCCTCAGAAGGCCTTGAGGGCCTGCGTTTGGCCCGGGAAGCCCGCCCGGACCTGGTGGTCCTTGATTTGATGCTGCCAGGCCTCGATGGGATGGAGGTGTGCCGTATCCTGCGAGAGGAGTCGGACGTGCCAATAGTCATGCTCACCGCCCGGGTCGAGGAGGAGGACCGCCTGTCCGGCCTGGACCTCGGAGCCGATGACTACATCACCAAGCCCTTCAGCCCCAGGGAGCTGGCCGCACGGATTCGGGCAGTGCTAAGGCGGACAGCGAACGGTGCGGTGGACCGTGGACCTACCGAGCTGCGGTACGGCAACATAACGGTAAACCTACGCTTGCGAGCAGTGCATATTGGGGCGACGCCCGTGCGCCTCACCCCCACGGAGTTCCGGTTTCTGGTCTTGCTCATGGGCCAGCCAGGCAGAACCTTCACCAGGGAGGAGATCATGGACAAGGTGTTCGGCTCTGACTTCGATGGCTTCGACAGGGCGGTGGACGCCCACGTCTACAATCTTCGCCGAAAGCTCGAACCAGACCCGCAGAGGCCCAGCCACATTCACACCATCTACGGGGTAGGGTACAGGTTTGGCGATGCGTAGCTGGCTCTTCAGCCTTCATTTCCGGCTGATCCTGGGCTTTACCGTCGTGCTGGCCCTGGCCCTGGGGAGCATAAGCTGGTACGTGGGGTTTGCTGCACAGCGAGAGGCAGAGCAGTTCCAGCGACAGGTTGAAGAGGCCCGAGCCGCTCGAATAGAGCGGCTCATCTCACAGTACTACTCCAGCCGTCGTGGCTGGACCGACCCTCAGCCTGCTATCGAGCAGGCCGGTGAGCTCTATGGATTGCGTATCGTAGTCAGGGACCCGCAGGGGCAAATAATTGGCGATTCTCACCTGAAGTTCGGCAGTCCATGGAGGGGAGCCGGGCAAGGGGGCCGGCTCTTTCCAGTCCTCAGCGATGGGAGCCAGGTGGGTTCTCTCGCCATTGCTGCCAGCGATGCCCCACAAAACGTACCAGAACCACCCCTGTCCCGACTTGTCTTAGCAACGAATCGGTCTCTCCTCTGGACCGGCCTGGCGGCTGGGGCAGGCGGCATCTTGCTGGTCTCTCTGATGTCCCGACGTGTCCTGGCGCCTGTGCGGCTCCTAAACTCGGCAGCAAGAAGCCTGGGCGGGGGTGATCTTTCCAGGAGGGTGCCGGCCAATGACCGTGGCGAGGTTGGAGAGCTGTCGCGCACCTTCAACTCCATGGCTGACAGCTTGCAGAAGGCTGAGCAGCAGCGCCGCAATCTCGTTGCCGATGTGGCCCATGAGCTGAGGACTCCTCTCTCCAACATTCAGGGCTATCTGGAGGCAGTGAAAGACGGCCTCCTCCAGCCTGACCCCACTACCATCGATATAATTTACAAGCAGGTGGTACAGCTAACGCATCTCGTGGAGGACCTGCGGCTGCTGGCCCTGGCAGAGGCGGGGGCTCTGAGCCTCAACCTGAAGCTGGACCCCCTTGTGGAGGTGCTTCAAAGCTCGGTGGAGGCGGTTCAGCCCCGCGCCGAGGCCAAAGGCGTCACAGTTTCTCTGAAGGTTCTGCCTGATATTCCCCTGGTCGAGATGGACAGGACACGCATCACCCAGGTGGTAGGGAACCTGCTGGAGAACGCTATCCAGCACACGCCCGAGGGCGGCAATGTCGCCGTGCTGGCAGAGGTCACATCGTCAGCCACGGCCAGGGTCACCGTGGCTGACACCGGGGAGGGCATCCCCCCAGAGGACCTGCCTCAGGTATTCGAGCGCTTCTACCGCGTCGACCATTCGCGGAGCCGGGCTACCGGCGGCGGTGGTCTGGGACTCACCATCGCCAAACAACTGGTGGAGGCCCATAGGGGCACCATCCGCGCCGAGAGCACCCCGGGCAAAGGGAGCCGTTTCATATTCGACTTGCCCCTGGCACGGCCAAGTGGCACCCAAGAAGAGAGAGGGTAGAAAGCGATGCGAGGAGTTCTGGGCTCTTTCAAGACCTTGAAGCTTTGGCAAATTGGGGTGCTGGCCGCAGTCCTGGTGGGGGCTATTGGCGGTACCTATGGGGTATATGCGCTGGTCAGCGGCTCGGGGCGTACTGACCTGGGCCAGAACCAGCAGCTTATACCTGTCCAGTATGGGAATCTGGTCAACCAGGTCTCCACCAACGGGAGCCTGATCTTCCCCAACAGGCAGACCCTGACCTTCGGCACCCAGGGGACCGTTGCGGAGGTGCTTGTGGCAGAGGGCCAGCAAGTGAAGGAAGGTCAACCGCTGGCCAGGCTCGACGCAGCTACCATAGCCTCCCTCGACAGGGCGGTGGCCCAGGCGCGGGTGAACCTGCGAAACGCGGAAGATGCCCTCACCAAGGCAAAGAGCCCCTACACCTCCCTGGACCTGGCCCAGGCCGAGGCAAAGGTGGCCGATGCCAGGCTATCGCTTAAGAAGACTCAGGATGCGCTGGACAGGCTCCTAAAGCCAGCGTCCGACCAGATGGCCCCGGCCGAAGCAGCGGTGACCAGCGCCAAGCTTGCCGTAAAGAACGCCCAGGAGGCGCTGGACACAGTCAAGAACAGGCCCACAGCCGACGACATCTCCAAGTCCCAGTCCCAGGTCGACTCTGCGAAGGTCTCCCTGACCAATGCCGAGGCGGACTTGAGGCTGGCCCGGGAGGACAGGGCCAACAAGGTGCAGACGGCAATGGAAACCGATGATACTGCGGTGGAAACCTACAAGGCCGTTTTTGCCAAGTGGTTAGGAATCTCTCTTGCTGCTGGGGAACAAGAGGTCAGCCCAGACGATCTGCTGAGGTCCTGGGGAGTGCTGCTCTCGCCCCTCTTCGATTACAGCCTCCGGTTCCTCGACCTTGGCAAGGGGTGGCTCGGTAGTGGGCCTCCTCCCGACAATCCCGCAACGAAATGGAGCGAGCCCGTAATATACGCGTGGCTGAACCTCTTCCGTGGTCCGGTAGTCGTCACCTGTGAGGGTGGTATAGTTCCCCCGCAGGGCGCCTGTATCAAAAAGGAGATGGATGATGCCTGGAATGCCCTCCGGAAGGCGAACGACAATCTGGACACAGTGCAGACTGCTGCGGCAAAGGCCATTGCCAGCGCCGACAGCGCTGTGGCGCGGGCCAAGGACAGCCTTGCCGCAGCGGAGGAGGCGCTGGCCGACCTGAAAGCAGGGCCCGACCCGCTGGAGGTGGATGCAAAGGCCAAGCAGCTAGCGGTGGCCCAGGCAACACTCGCCAAGGCCCAGGATGACCTGGCCAATCTTCTGGGCCCCGATCCCCTGGAGGTGAAGGCGAAACAGATGCAACTCGCTGTGGCCCAGGCAACTCTGGCCAAGGCCCAGGATGACCTGGCGGAGCTGAAAGCAGACTCTGATCCCCTGGAGGTGGCCTTGAGGCAGGCGGATGTAGCCTCTACTCAGACGGCCCTGGACACCGCCATCCAGCGGTTCCAGGCGGCAACCCTGAAGGCACCCATGACGGGAGTCGTGTCCCTAGTGAATGTCGAGGCGGGGCAGGCCGTCAGCGCTAACACCGCCATCGCCGAGGTCGTGGACCCCACCGTCGTCGAAGTGGACGGCATCGTTGACGAGATTGATGTGCTGTTTGTCCGGGTGGGGGCCCGGGCGGATGTGACCATGGACGCCCTGCGAGGCCAGGCGCTCCAGGGCACCGTGTCTACCATCTCCTCCGCCGCCCGCAGCCAGCAGGGCGTGGTGAGCTACCCGGTCCGCATCCGACTCCAGGTGCCTGCCGGGGTGCAGCTCCGCGAGGGCCTCAGCGCTACCGCCAGCATCGTCATTCGCCAGGAGAACAATGTCCTGCTGGTGCCTCTCCAGGCCCTGTACGGCACCTTCGATCAACCACTGGTTAAGGTGATGAGCAATGGACGCGTAGAGGAGAGGACCGTCGTTCTGGGCAGCAATGACGACTACTGGGTGGCCGTCCGCCAGGGCCTGGCCGAGGGGGAGCAGATTGTTATGCAGGCACAGGCAGCGACCACCAGCCAGTTTGGGTTAGGCGGTGCAATGCGACAGTTCCAGGGCCAGTTCCCCGGAGTGATGCCCAGTGGTGGCCAACAGCAGCGCGAACAGCAGCGTAATAGTGGCCAGTCCTCCCGAACAGGCCAGTCGCCCTCTGGACAAGGCAGGTAGGCGGGCTTTGATCGAGCTCGCATGGGGAAGGTGGAGGTCCCTGCCCTCCAGGGAGTCAGCCGGATCATTAAGGAGGGCGAGATGCTGGCCATCATGGGCCCCTCCGGCTCCGGCAAGTCCACCCTGATGAACATAATAGGCTGCCTGGATGTGCCCACTTCCGGAAGGTACTCTCTGGCAGGTGAAGAGGTAGGACGCCTGGGAGACGACCGGCTGGCAGAGATACGCAACCGCAAGATAGGGTTCGTCTTCCAGACATACAACCTGCTTCACCGGCTGACGGCGCTGGGGAACGTGGAGCTTCCTCTCCTCTACGGCAACGGGCACAACGGAAGGAGGCGGGCGCTGGAAGCACTGGAGAGAGTGGGACTCGGGCACCGGGCACATCACCGTCCCGCAGAGCTGTCCGGAGGCGAGCAGCAGCGGGTAGGGATTGCTAGGGCGCTGGTCAAGAACCCCTCCATTCTCCTGGCGGACGAGCCCACGGGCAATCTGGACAGCAGGTCCAGCTACGAGATCATCGCCATTCTCCAGCGGTTGAACCAGAAAGAAGGGCTCACCGTGATCATCGTGACCCACGAGGCCGACATCGACGAGCAGGTCAGAGAACCTCGCCAGGCTACCTCAGTCGGCGCGGCAAAGGAGCAAGGTCGGTGAGCCCCCTGACGGTCCTCCGCACGGCTCTCTTGTCCCTAGGTGCTAACAAGCTCCGGTCCAGTCTTACCCTGCTGGGGATCGTTATTGGAGTTGCTGCGGTCATCTCTCTGATGTCCATCGGCAGGGGTGTTCAGCGGACCATTACTGCCAGCATCCAGGCCCTGGGGACCAACCTGCTCTTTGTGCGCCCGGGCGCGGCCAGCCAGGGGGGTGTCTTTGGCGGGCTGGGAAGTGCCTCCACCCTGACCCTGGACGACGCATATGCTCTTGTGGACACCGTGTACGTGCCCTCGGTGTCAGCCGTAGCGCCGGAGCTGCGGGCCACCGGCCAGGTAGTGGCGGGCGGAAAGAACACCCGCACCCAGATAATCGGCGTGACGCCTGAGTACCAGTTCGTGCGCAATGTTCCCGTTGCCTCCGGCCAGTTCATTACGTGGGGGCATATAGAGAACACCTCCCAGGTGGTCGTCCTGGGGTCGCGGGTATCCTCAACCCTGTTTGGGTTCCGTGACCCTGTGGGCCAGTCAGTAAGGATCAACGGGCGCCTGTTCACCATCATCGGAGTCCTAAAGAGCATGGGCGGGGGTGCCCAGGGGCTCTTCGACGACCAGGTGCTGGTCCCGATAACCACGACTTACTACCGTCTCGCCTCCCAGCGCACCTCCCAGGGCGGCGTTACGGTCCAGACCGTCAACGTGCAGGTGCGCAGCGCCGATGACATGGACAACGCAGTTCAGGAGATCGCTACAGCATTGCGGCTGCGACACCGTATCACCGGCGATGACGACTTCAACGTCAGCAGCCAGGAGGAGACCATCGAAACTCTAGAGAAGACAACCAACACCTTGGTGGTGTTCCTCGGCGCCATCGCCAGCATCTCCCTCCTCGTGGGCGGCATCGGCATCATGAACATCATGCTGGTGTCAGTGACGGAGCGCACTCGGGAGATTGGCATCCGCAAGGCCATGGGGGCCAAGCGCCGGGACATCCTGCTCCAGTTCATTTCGGAGGCAACGCTGCTGAGCCTGGGTGGGGGTGGCGCGGGGGTGCTCCTGGGCCTGGTGCTGTCTCGCCTCATGAACGGCAGAAGCCTGGGCGGTCAGACCTTCCAGACAGCCTTTAGCAGCGACATCGCCGTGCTTGCACTGGTGGTGTCTGCCGTCATCGGGCTCTTCTTCGGTATCTACCCCGCCTTCCGGGCCGCCAGACTCCATCCCATTGAGGCGCTGCGGTACGAGTAGGGAGGCAGCACAGAAAGGAGAGGAATGGTAACTAAGGGGTTTGTGGCATTGCTCGTAGCAGTTCTGGTGCTGGGAGGCGGTCTTGGAGGGGCCTTTGCCGGAGGCATCGCCCTGGGAAAGAGCCAGGGCGAGAAAGAGGCGCGCAGCGCCCAGCCGGCGCGCTCAACACCAGTCTCTGGGCAGCAGTCCCAGGGGCAGATGAGCCAGGAGCAGCTTCAGCAGATGCGTCAGCAGTTCCAGGGCCAGCTTGGCCAAGGGGGGGACCAGGGTCTCATGGGCCGGGGCGGCCTGACGGGGACCGTCGAAAAGATAGAAGGCAACGTTGTCACCATCAACACCGCCCAGGGACCGTTGCGGGCGACTATTAGCGCCGACACAGCCATCCAGATGATGTCTACAGGGACAGCGAGGGACCTGAAGATGGGCCTTACCGTAACAGTCGTTGGACAGCGTGGAGAGGACGGCACCGTTACGGCCAGGTCTGTTCTCATCACTCCTGAGGGAGATGCTGGCTTCTTCGGCGGGGGCTTCTTCGGAGGCCGCCAGCAACAGGGGCAGCAGGCGCCCTAGCTTCCAACGAGCCTCCATCAGAAGAGAGGCAGCGAGCCACCCATAATGAGAGGAGACAACACAATGGACGAAACAAGGACAGGGGTCAGGCTAGCTTCCAGGCTGACCATCTCTCTCCTTCTTGTGGTGTTAATGGCCATCAGCGGAATGACTGGCGCTGCGGTCTATGGCACCCTCTCTGATACCGCATCGGCGGCGCCGGCGCTCTACAACGAGGAGGCAATAGTAGCCCTTTATGAAAGGGCCACTACCGCTGTGGTGGAGATCACAGTAACCCAGCCGGTCACTGGCCGCTTCAGGTCTGCCGTCCCCCAAAGCGGGCTGGGCTCCGGGTTTCTGGTGGACACTGAGGGCCACATCCTCACTAACTACCATGTGATTCAAGGGGCCTCTCAGATACGAGTGACCTTTTCGGATGGCCGAACGCTGGACGCCCAGATCGCTGGCACAAGCCCTGCCGACGACCTGGCCCTTGTAAAGGTGGACCCGCAGGCCCTGAAGGGGATAGTGCCTCTGCCCCTGGGGGACTCCAGTGCCGCCAAGCCAGGGCAGATGGCTATCGCCCTGGGTAGCCCCTTCGGGCTGGAGAACTCCATAACCGTTGGCGTGGTGAGCGGCGTCAATCGAAGCCGCTCCAGTGCAGCAGGCCGGCCCATCCCTGGAATGATCCAGACAGACGCCTCCATAAACCCGGGTAACTCGGGCGGCCCCCTGCTCAACTCGCGAGGCGAGGTCATAGGCATCAACACCGCCATCGAGGCATCTGCCGGCGGTGCTACTGGCGTTGGCTTTGCCGTCCCGGTCAACACCGCCAAGAGCGTGCTGGACCGGCTCTCGGCAGACACTGTAGTGAAACGGCCCTGGCTTGGTATTAGCGGTGTGGCGCTGTCGCGTGACCTGGCACAACAGCTAGGTCTGAACACCTCGCTGGGGATCTACATCGCGACGGTGGCCCCTGGCAGCCCCGCCGAAGCAGCAGGGTTGCGTGGAGGTGGCCTCGACGTGAGCGGTGGGCCCGGCACAGGGGGCGATGTGATCATCGCCGTGGATGGGCGATCCGTGAGCACTGTCGAGGAGCTTGCCAGCTATTTCAATACTCTTCAACCTGGAGACACGGTAGCCCTGACAGTTACTCGTTCGGGTCAAACGGTGTACGTTTCCGCACTCCTGGGGGAGTGGCCTGAAACCTAGGCAGCTACGCCTTCACCTCCAGGGCGGGAATCTCTTCCCTACCCTCTTGCATGCTAGGGGATGTGCAGCCCTCCAGGAGGACGTTGAGCATCTATCCTGCTCCTTACCATTCAGAGGTGCCCAATGCGTGTCTTGCTACTGATGCTAGCGGTCTCGACTATGCTTCTGACGATGGCATGCCTTAGAGGCCCTTCGCCAGGAGCCCCTGCCTCCTCTGCGGAAGAACAGAACACTCCGGCGCGCGGGAACTCCACCCTAGGACTAACATTCGCCCCAACGCCGATGACAACTGCACCTCCTAAAGGGACTGTCTCCCAGGAGCGGGCTTCGCCTTCGCCTGTGGACGACACTTCTGCCGTCAAGCAAGAGCGCGTTATGTTTGAGGTCGTCCCCGGCACTGAAGCCAGGTACCGGGTGAAGGAGCAGTTGGCGCGGCTGAATTTTCCTACCGACGCCGTGGGTGTCACTCAAGAGGTGAAGGGCACAATTACTCTCGGACCGGATAACACGGTGGTCATTCAAGGCTCCAGGCTGGTGGTGGACCTGCGCACCCTCAGGAGCGATGAGGGCCGCCGCGACTCGTACATACGGGAGAACACCCTGGAGACCGCTCGATATCCCCTGGCCGAGTTTGCTCCTACCCGGATAGTGGGGCTACCGGCGCCTTTGCCAATGAGCGGCGAGGTCCGGTTCCAGATGGCTGGAGACATGACTCTTCACGGAGTCACCAGGCCGCTGACCTGGGAAGTAAACGCTACTTTTGGTGATCAGAATGTTACCGGACGAGCTACCGCGAGCTTCCGCTTCGGCGACTTTGCCATGAGGATACCCAGAGTATTCCTGGTGTTGAGTGTGGAAGACGACATACGACTGGAGGTTGAGTTGCGCTTGCAACGAAAGGAAAGCGGGGCTTGAATAGGCAGATTTACAAGCTAAAGGCCTATTTGGTCGGGGCAGAACGAAGGATAGGAAACAGGCCCAGCCCGGTAACCCCCACTATCACCCCGGCCACCAGTAGTACTGCTACCTGCATCGCTCCTGATAGGCTCACAAGGGCATAGAGGCCAAGACCCACACCCGCCAGCATTCTCACCCACTCTTCAATAGCTAGCCTGCTGGATTCTACCCCCGATCCAGAAACGACCAGCCTTTCACCACCAAAAAGCTTCCCCCTCTGCCATGGCGCCCCTACATAGGGCAAAATGAACCTGTCCAGGCCCCACCATCCTGACGTTTTCCAGGCGATCATGACACCGATCCCTATAAGACCCAGGACTGGGTTCGTACTTGCGCTGCCAGCCAGCATGAAGTTCCAGTTCAGGAAGGCGCCAAAGAAGGCTGCGATACCCACAAAAAGTCCAATGAGTAGGGCGAGGCCTACCACAAACTCGCCTATAGCTATGAGTTTGGCAAACCAGACGTGGGACCCGGAGCTAAGCAAGAATTGCAGGAGCTCTCTGTACCAATCAAAAGCAATCGGAGGCCTCCCGGTCTCAGGAATAGTTACCGCCCGCTGCCAGAACCCTTTGAGGGCTACTCCTGTAACCATCCACCCGTCGTCAGTTATCTTGTGCCATCCCGCGTCTAGCCAAGCGTAGCCAACATATGTACGCGCTATTAGCCATATCCACGCATATTCGGTGCTGCTGAAAACAGCCGTAACAATCTTAGGGTTCTGCAAGAGCCCGCCAGCGTTGTTTTGTACACCTGCCATGATGTCTCCTTTGCGAGAATTGCCGCCCTAGAGCGCCTGACCGTGTGGTTGATGGCCCGTCGTCACCACCCCCCATCTGCAATGTATTCTAACATTCTCTTTGGACCATTATCGCTTTGCCACACGAGCAGACAAGAACACGCGCAGAGAGTAAGGCGCTCGCTCTCTAAGCGCTCCATAGCACCCTTCAAGCCAATCCGCCTCCCGTGATAGAATAGCAGGTCTGGGTAGCTCTAAACTTGCGGAACGGGAGGCGGTGGCCTATGCCCCTGGAAAACATCGTAGTCAAGGGCGCCAGGGAGCACAACCTCAAGAACATCGACGTCGTCATACCCCGTAACAAGTTCGTCGTCCTCACCGGCGTCTCCGGCTCCGGCAAGTCCTCCTTGGCCTTCGACACCATCTATGCCGAGGGCCAGCGCCGCTACGTGGAGTCCCTCTCCGCCTACGCCCGCCAGTTCCTGGGCCGCATGGAGAAGCCCGATGTGGACTACATCGAGGGCCTCTCTCCCGCCATATCTATCGACCAGAAGGGCGTGTCCCACAACCCCCGCTCCACCGTGGGCACCGTCACCGAGGTCTACGACTACCTGCGCCTCCTCTTCGCCCGCGTCGGCAAGCCCCACTGCCCCAAGTGTAGCCGCCCTGTCCAGAAGCAGACGGTCCAGCAGATGGTGGACGCCGTCTTTGCCCTTCCTGCCGACCGCCGCATCATGCTACTGGCCCCCAAGGTCCGACACCGCAAGGGAGAGCACAAGGAGATCTTCGAGGAAGCCCGCAAGGCCGGATTCAACAGGCTCCAGGTAGACAGCCGCGTCTACGAGATGGACGAGGCCACCGGCCTCACCCTGGACAAGAACAAGTGGCACGACATCGATATAGTCGTTGACCGGCTGCTCACCGGCGAGGGCCTGGAGCACACCCGCGTGGCCGACTCAGTGGAGACTGCCCTCAAGCAGGGCGGAGGCGTCCTTGTTGTGCACGTGCTGGACGACAACAAGCCTAAAGGGCAAGACATCCTCTTCTCCGAGCACTTCTCCTGCGTCTACTGCGGGATCAGCCTGCCGGAGATCGAGCCCCGCAGCTTCTCCTTCAACTCCCCCTACGGCGCCTGCTCCGAGTGCACCGGCCTGGGCATCAAGCTGGAGATAGACCCGGACCTGGTGATCCCCAACAGGGAGATGAGTCTGGCCGAAGGGGCGGTGATCCCCTGGGTACGGGCCGGCTCGTCCAGTCCCTGGTACATGAGCCTCCTGGAGTCCCTGGCCCGCTCCCACGGCTTCTCCACTCGGGTGCCGGTCAAAGCCCTTCCCCAATCGGCTTTAGAGCTGGTCCTCTATGGCAACCGGGGTAGGGAGTTCGAGATGCGCCACCAGGCCCAGTCGGGCCGCCTCTTTACCTGGGAGACCACCTTCGAGGGTGTCATCCCCAACCTGCAGCGCCGCTACCGCGAGACCGAGTCCGACTACATACGCTCCGAGATCGAGCGGTACATGGCACGGCGGTCTTGCCCTAGCTGCCAGGGCAAGCGCCTCAAGCCCGAAGCCCTCGCCGTCAAGGTGTGCGGCGAGAGCATCATGAACGTCTGTGCTTTGACCATCGAGGGGGCCCTGGCCTGGGCACGCCAAATCAGGGGCGAGGGCTCCTCCACCGATTCGCAACAAGCACAGCAGAATGGGGTTCTCTCTCCAAGAGACATGCTCATAGCCCGGCAGGTGTTCAAGGAGATCGAGGGCCGCCTGAAGTTTCTCCTGGGCATCGGCCTGGAGTACCTTACCCTGGACCGGGCTGCCTACACCCTCAGCGGAGGCGAAGCCCAGCGCATAAGGCTGGCCACCCAGATAGGCTCTGGCCTCATGGGTGTCCTCTACGTGTGCGACGAGCCCTCCGTGGGTCTCCACGCCGCCGATGACTACCGCCTTATCGAGACCCTTAAGCAGCTACGCGACCTGGGCAACACCATCATCGTGGTGGAGCACGACGAGGCCATCATCCGCTCCGCCGACTGGATCGTGGACCTGGGCCCCGGCGCTGGCGAGCACGGCGGCCGCGTAGTTGCGGCTGGCACCATCGAGGACATAAAGGCCTCCCCAGACTCCATCACCGGTGCTTACCTGGCAGGCCGGCGGCGGATACCCATGCCTGCCGCCCACAGGGATGGCAATGGCCTCAAGCTGACCGTCAAGGGGGCGCGAGAGAATAACCTGAAGAGCATCGACGTGGAGTTCCCCTTGGGCAAGCTCGTGTGCGTAACGGGGGTCTCCGGCTCCGGCAAGTCTACGCTGGTCTACGAGGTCCTCTACAAGAAGCTGGCCCAGCTCCTCTACGGGGCCAAGGACAAGCCCGGCGAGTGCGACGCCATCCTCGGACTGGAGCACGTCGACAAGGTCATCAACATAGACCAGTCGCCCATAGGGCGCACGCCCCGCAGCAACCCCGCAACATACACCGGGGCCTTTACGCCGATCCGCGACCTCTTCGCCACCCTGCCGGAGGCCCGCGCTCGAGGCTATAAGCCGGGGCGCTTCTCCTTCAACGTAAAGGGTGGCCGCTGCGAGGCCTGTGGCGGCGAGGGCTACATCGAGATCGAGATGCAGTTCTTGCCGGACGTCACTGTGCCCTGCGAGGTGTGCAAGGGCGCCCGCTACAATAGGGAGGCTCTGGATATCCTCTTCAAAGGCAAGAGCATCGCTGAGGTCCTGGACATGACGGTGGATGAGGCCCTGGAGCTGTTCTGGAACCTCCCCAAGATCAGGGCCAAGCTGGAGACCCTGCGGGACGTAGGCCTTGGCTACATACACCTGGGCCAGCCAGCCACCACCCTCTCCGGCGGCGAGGCCCAGCGGGTTAAGCTCTCCACGGAGCTTTCCCGCCGCGCCACGGGCCGCACCCTCTACATCCTGGATGAGCCTACCACCGGCCTCTCCCTGGAGGACTGCGTCGCCCTAATGCGCGTCCTGCATCGGCTGGTGGATGCTGGCAACACAGTCATCCTCATCGAGCACCACCTGGACTTCATCAAGAACGCCGACTGGGTCGTAGACCTGGGCCCCGGCCCTGGGGAGAAAGGCGGCTGGGTGGTGGCCATTGGTACCCCTGAGGAGGTGGTCCAGATGCCCCAGTCCATCACCGGCCAGTACATGAAACGTGTGCTGGAAAGAGCGGCAGCGGTGAGCACATAGGCGAAGCCGCACCGCTTTGTTTCGTCCTACCGTCGCAGATTGTTATCTCCGTTTGCGATCACGGGGTGAATATGTATAATTTATCCACTTATTCAAGAATTACCCTGTCACCGGCTGGCTATCTTTACGCCTGGCGAGACTGACCCTGTCTCATATCATCCTCTTGCATCCCCCTGTCCCCCTTTCCTTCGCCAGGAAGGGGGCGTAAATTGTATCTGGGGGGCACCCCTTCGGCTTCGCTCAGGGCAGGCCCCAGACTCCCGGCAGAGTCCCGATGCATCGGGACTCTGCACTCTCCTTTTTCAGCACCCTGTTAGGCGGGTCTCCTGCCCTGCTCAGGCCTGAGACGCCACCAGGCCCAGAGTACGCCAGCAAGTAGCAGCCCCGCCATCGTCCCCAGCCCGGGCCCGCTCACCCCGGGAATAGGTGTCAGCTCGGGTGTAGCCGTAGCTGTTGGTGGCAGTGGCGTCGGCAGGGGGGTTGCTGTCGGCGGTAGCGGAGTTGGAACGGGAGTCGCCGTCGGTGGCACTGGGGTGGGTATGGGGGTAGGGGTCGGTGTGGGCTCGGCAGTTACCGCTCCCAGGGCCAGCCTGCCCGCGCCGAAGACGTTGTCTTTGCCAGCCGTGCCCAGGTCCACAGCCCTGCCTTCGAGAAAGGCCTGCACTTGGGCAGGTGTGAAGGATGGGTTTGCCTGGAGCACCAGGGCCGCGGCGCCTGCGGTGATTGGGGAAGAGAAGGACGTGCCATTGAGAACTGCCGTGCCCCCGCTGTTGTCCGTCGCTACGGTGACACCCGAGGGCCCCACCAGGTCCGGCTTTATCCGCCCGTCGATGGTGGGCCCCTGGCTGCTGTAGGAGGCGATCGTATTCGGGGTGCTCCACGTCACCGCCCCTACTGCCACGGCGGCGGGAGCGTCCGCCGGCGTGGTCACGCTTCCAGCAGCTACCGGATGCTGGAATGCAAAACCCGCTGCAACAGCCCAAATATCAAAGGTAAAGTTGGTAGCTACAGCGCTGTAACGCCTTACTAAAGCAGATGCAGTGAGAGTGGTGTTTGTGCTTGAGTTAATGACGGTTAATTCGTCAACCGGCTTCTGGCCAGATGTCCCATTTTGGGTATCTATTGAACAGAACAATTGGTTGGTTTCAAAAATAAACATACAAACATCGTAGTCATTGGTCGGAGCAGTGGGCGAGTCATTCCATCTCAAGACAAAGGTGAGATTGCCTGGTGGAAACAAGATGTTATTAGTCTCATCGGTACCGGAGAACTCTAGAAAATTATCCCCGTCGGCGTCGGCCCAGGTCCCCCGCCAGTGCGTCTCGGCGTCGTTGCCCGATGCGTTGAACCAGGTTACTCCGGCGTTGCGGGCCGCCTGCACCTTCTGGCCCAGGGGGTCGCTGCCGTCTCCCGCTAGCCCGTACCAGGCAACTGAGTGGTTGATGATCCTGACGCCCTGGGAGATGAGCCAGTCCACCGCGCTGAGGAACCCCGTTACGGTGTCTGGGTTCACAAAGTAGAGCTGGGCCCCCGGCGCCACGTCATGGAGGACCTGGGCAACCTGCGCTCCGTGGCCGGTCTCTCCGTCTAGGCCCAGGTCGAGGTCTGAGAAGAAACTACCGTTGACGGTCACGCCAGCAGGCAGCTCAGTGCCCAGGAACTGCTGGTATCCCTGGAACCCCAGGTCCACGATGCCGACCTTTATGCCTGCGCCGGTGAAACCGGCATCGCGCCAGGCGGAGGCGTTAATCAGGGCGACCCCCTCGTTGACGATCGTCTCAGGCCTGACGATGGGAGGCGCATGAACATACCGAACTGGAGAGGCTTCGGCAAGAGTGAGGAGGGCTGACGCCGGCACCCACAGCGCGAAGAGATTGGCGTTGATGTGGGACTGGACAATCTGGGCACCGGCAGCTACAGCCGCGGCCTGGGCCGCAGCCCACTGTCCTTGTTCGGCCGAGACCTCCACGAGCACGTTCTTGCCCTTGACTTTAACCCATGGATCTAGAACCGAGATGAACTGACTGTTACCCGCACTGGCCGGGCTAACTTTTTGGGCATCGGGTGCGTTTTGGGGGTAACCCGCGGGCTGCCACTGGGGCACCAGGGGCCAAAGCCGGCGGTCCAGCTTCTCATAGGCTGGCGTGTGGGACGTAGCGGAAACAGGCCTGCTGCGACCGTAGTAGGCGGTTATAGGGATAAGGGATAGCAGCAGGAGCCCTGCGAGAAGGTAGGACACTGGGAAACGGGACCGAGGCCGTTTGTTGCCCATGAGGGCTCTGGCCCCCCTTTCTAAACTTGTCCCCACCTCCCCCTAGTGTGGTGTCTCCGAATTTCACCTCCAATGTCATTGCGAGGCCCGACGAAGGAGGGCCGTGGCAATCTGGCGGCGGGGTCTGTCCCACCGCCAGATTGCTTCGTCGGCTGCCGCCTCCTTTCAGAAGCCCGGCGACTATCCTGGGGGCTACCAGGTCTACCTTGGCGACCGCCTGCTGTGGTGTGAGGGCTGCAATCTGGCCCGGGAAGGTGACGGGCCTGTAGGCAGGCATGCCGCTGAGCTGGGCCTGGGCCTCCACGATGCCACGGAAGGACTCCGGGCAGAAGAAGACGGTGGGTATCCCCCGCTTCTCCAGGGTCACCGCGTCGCGCGAACCGCGCCACGAGCAGGTCCCTCAGTCGCCCTCCAGGATCACTACTCCCTCAGCCTGGGCGGCGAGAGACTCCAGCATCTCCTGGGGCATGTCCTTGGCGGACTCCTGCTTTCTGATGGGGATTACCCGCCCCACCCCCTCGCGCAGCAGGACCTCGCCCATGTGCCGAGTAACAAGGTCGCCGTTGGACCTGTCCGGGTCGCGGAAGGCATTCACCACTGCGATGGTGGTCCCCTTCAGGCTCTTCAGCCTGGGGGCAAGGGAGCTCTGCTTCACCTCCTGCTCTCCCTTGGGGTTCAGCAACAGGACCTCCTGCCCCACTCTTGTATCAACCATGTCGCCTCCTTCTATGCCTCCGGAATGACTCTCGTGGTTGCAGGCATACCGAAACACAAGATGATGGACGAGTAGCCGCCTACCTCTCCTCCCGCCACCATGACCAGGACATCCTGGGGACGCAGCACTACCGGCACCATGGTGCTGTCGTCCTCTGTGTCTATCCACTTGGGCCAGTACAGGACACCGCCAATCTTGTAGTAGCCGCCCTGCCTGAGCTTGCCCAGGGGCTTCCGGGCCTTTTCCCATAGATAGTACTTCACGTCCTCCTTGGACCAGCCGTCGTTAGCTATCACTCTTGCGTGGGTGGGGCTGAGGACTACCAGCGCCTCCCCGCCCCGGTACATGTTGTATGTGCCCTTGATGGCCATGGTGTCGGCCAATGTATCTAAGACACCCTTGGCTGTTGTGCTGGCCATGTCCACAACGTGGTGTGGCCCGTGGGCTCCTACAACGGTTACCGTGCTCTCCTGGGCTCCGAACCCGCGCTCCACATGGAAGGGGGGCCACGGGCTGGCCTCCTCAAACTCCGCTATGCAGTAGGTATATTTGCCGGGATGGGTATGGGTGGCCATGTCAAAGCGGCCGGGCTCCCCCGCCGAGACGTTTCGCATCAGGAGGGCGATGGCCCTTCCCACAGTGGCGTTGGCCCGCCACCCTGGGCCGAAGGTGTTCACACCCCCGTTGAAGCTGAGCCTTTTGATAACGGGCCCGTTGATGATAAGGAGAGGGGTATCGCCGTGGATGGTCGTTAGGAGGCCTCCAAGGGATCCCTCCCGGTCCGCCATGCACTGGACCGCCGTTAGCACGACGGGGAAATAATCGGGGCGGCAGCCGGCCAGGACGGCGTTGATCGCCACCTTCTCTACCGTCACCTCCGCTCCCACCGGAAGGAAGACTCCCAGGACCTCATGGGGGTCTCTCTGCACCGTTGAGAGCATGGCCTCGACGCGCTCGGGCGTCGGCGGTACTACCGGAAGCCCATCGCTCCAGCCCTGCTCGTAGCAGAACTCCACCGGGTCGACGTCCGGGCTCAACCGAACACCTGAGGCCGCCTTTCCTTTTCCCATCCCTGCCTCCAATGACTGGTAAGTAAACGCCAGCTAAGTGCCGCTCCTATTTCTTCGGCCCATTCTACTCCACTGTGGGGGCCTGAAGGAGCAAACGGAAGAGCATAAACAGCGCCAGGCCCAGGGCTGCCAGCACCGCCCCAATGACCGAGGCTACCACAAGGGCCTGCGATGAGACAAGAAAGGTGTTCCCGCGGCGGCCCATGGGTGGGAGGGCCAGGGGAAAGACGCTGGAGCCCCAGGCCACTAGGGAGGCCCTCATGGCCGTATCGGCGGGGATGCTCATCGCCATGAGCCGGCCATAGGCGGCCATGCCCAGAGTGATGGCGGCGAAGGCCGCTCCACGCCCGATGACCTCGTCCTTGAGCGAGATGCGCCGCACTCCCTCCCCCGGCAAGGCCGACAGCCTGTCGCGGGACACAAAAAGCGCCACCGCCCCCAGCAGACCCCAGAGGACGAGGAGCAATACAACCGCTGCACTCATGGGACGCGGGGCTCGCAGGCGTTTCTAGGCTGGCAGCTTAGCCAGACCGAAAAGGCGCTTGGCGTTGAGAGTTGTGACAGCCTCCACGGTCTCCACGGGCAGACCTTTAAGCTCGGCCAGCTTGTCGCATATGTAGCGGAGGAAGTGAGGCTCCGACTTCGTGTCCAAGTCGTAGGGGTAAGGTTCCTTGCTGTCGCCCACGCGGATCAGCTTGGCCCCTGGGGCGTCGCTGTCCATCACCATTTGCCCAATGGATATGTCCCGGTACACTCCTCTTAGCCGATCGTCCAATGGATGATGGATGCGGACGCAAACAGAGATGTAGAATCCCAGGTCCAGGAACTGTCGGGCCAGCTCCAGATTGCCCCCGAAGTTGTGTATCATGCCACCCACTTCGTAGGCCTTCTCTTCACGGAGGACGGTGATCATGTCCTTGACGCTAAGACGGTCCGTGTGCATGTTGAGGGGCAGGTTGGACTCCCTGGCCAGGCGGATCATGTCGCGGAAAAGCTTGCGCTGGTTCTCCCCCCGCTGGGGGGTGGCATTCTCGTAGTCCAGCCCGCATTCACCCACGCACACGATCTTCTTGCTTTCCTTGATGTGCCTTTTGAAGATAGGCAGATCCCTAGCAGCATCGTACTTCTCGACGGAGTTGGGATGGCAGGCGACTCCGGAATAAAAGTCGCGCTGAGACTCGGCGAATCTCACTGCCCTCTCGGCATTCTCGCCGTTAGAGGCCATCTCTACGAAGACCTTGGTCCCCAGCCTCCTGGCATGATCTATCTGTTTCTCCCGTTCGCCGGGTGGGAAGGAACTCAGGTGGACGTGGGTATCAAACAGCATGACTTCCTCCTCTTTCAGTGTCGCTGAGATTATACCATTCTTGCCCGTCGCACTTGCGTTTCACACCCGCCGTGCGTGCTGGTCTGATCATAAGTATTCGAGTCACCCTTGGGACTTGACGGCTCGTCGGATGAACTCCACTATCTCCCTGGTGCTGGTCCCGGGGCCGAACACCTCGGTCACACCCATCTCCTTTAGCAGTGGCCGGTCCTCCTCCGGGATAATGCCGCCCACCAGGACCAGGACGTCCTCCATGCCCTTCTCCTTAAGCCCTTGAAGGATGGGAGGCACAAGCTCCATGTGGGCCCCGGAGAGGATGCTGAGACCTATGGCCTTTACGTCCTCCTGGGCCGCTGCCTCCACGATCATCTCGGGCGTCTGGCGGATGCCGGTGTAGATCACCTCCATGCCGGCGTCTCGCAGGGCACGGGCTACCACTTTTGCCCCGCGGTCGTGGCCGTCCAGGCCGGGCTTGGCCACCAGGACCCTAATCTTTGGCTCCTGCAAGGCTCCGCACCCCCTTCCTGCAACATGATTGAGAAGGGAAAAGGCCCTCCCGCTACTTGAAAGGCTGTACGAGCTCTATGAGCACCCCCTGGGTCGAGCGGGGGTGCACAAAGGCTATGGTGCCCGAGTAGCCCTTCCGCGGCTCCTTATCTATAAGCTCCAGACCCTTCGACTTGAGCACCTCTAGCTTCCCCTTGATGTCATCTACTCGGAAGGCCAGGTGGTGCATCCCCTCGCCCCGCCGCTCCAGGAAACGGCCCACGCCCCCGTTGGGGTCGATGGGCTCCAGGAGCTCTATACGGCTTTCCCCCACCCGCAGCATGGTTGCCTTTACCCCCTCACGCTCCAGGGTCTCTATTGGGGCGCTCTTCAGCCCGAAGACATCCTGATAGAGCTTCACGGCCGCTCCGATGTCCCTGACGACGACCCCTACATGGTCTATCTGGCCGATCTCGCAGAAGTCCATGCTGTCCACCTCCTGGATTGGCTAAGTCGTCCGGAGGGCGCAGGATGATTATCGCGCTCTTCGCCCTCTTCTGCTTGGCGGTGTCGAGGTCTAGCCTGACTGTAGGACCTGCCGGGCGATGACAAGCCGCTGTACCTGAGAGGTCCCCTCATAGATGGTCGTCACCTTGGCGTCCCGGTACAGCCGTTCCACCACGCTGGGCTTGAAGTAGCCGTAGCCCCCGTGGAGCTGCACAGCCTTATCAGCAACCCGCACCGCCGTCTCCGAGGCGAAGAGCTTGGCCATGGAGGCCTCTTTGACAAAGGGCAAGCCCCCGTCCTTCAGAGTGGCCGCCTTCCACACCAGGAGCCGTGAGGCCTCCGTCTCGGTGGCCATGTCCGCCAGCATGTGCTGGACCGCCTGGAGCTGGGCGATGGGCCCCCCGAAAGCGCGCCGCTCCTGGGTGTACTTGAGGGCCGCCTCGTAGGCGGCCTGGGCGATGCCGACACACTGGGAGGCGATGGATATGCGGCTGCTGTTCAGGGTCTCCATCGCTATCCGGAAGCCCTGGCCCTCTTCTCCCATGCGGTTGCCTTCTGGCACGAAGACGTCCTCCAGGTACACCTCCGCCGTGTCCGAGGAGCGCATGCCCATCTTGCCGTGCATCTTCTGGGTCCGGAGCCCCTTCGTCCCTTTCTCCACCACCAGGGCCAGGATGCCCCTGTGTCCCAGCGCCTTGTCCTGGGTTACAAACGTGACGATATAGTCGGCCACGGAGGCGTTGGTGATGAAAATCTTGCTGCCGTTGAGGATGTACCCGCCTTTCGTCTTTCGGGCCGTGGTAGCCAGGGCGGCGGCATCGCTGCCGGAGCCGGGCTCGGTGAGGGCGAAGGCGGCTATCTTCTCGCCCCGGGCCAGCGGTGGCACCAGGCGGGCCCGCAGGGCCTGGGAGGCGAACTGGTTGATGGCATAGGTGCTCAGGGAGAGGTGGGAGATGAAGTTGGTGCTGGTCCCCGGGTCCGCCCGCGCTATCTCCTCCACGGCGATGGCCACGGCGCGGAACCCCAGGCCGTTCCCTCCCAGCTCCGGCGGCACGGTGATGCCCAGCAGGCCCAGGTCGGCGAAGCGGCGGAAGTAGCCCCAGTCGGCCTCGTCCCGCTCGTCCAGCTCGGCGGCCCGCGGCGCCAGCTCCCGCTCGGCGAAGTCGCGCACGGTCTGCTGGAGGAGGAGCTCTTGTTCTGTGAGTAGCACACCAGTCACTTTGCCCTTCCTAGCGACAAATACCGTTTTATTTAAGGAAAATCCTTGCTATCCAGCCTACTACGAAGAACAACGGAACAAGGTTAGCCCAATTGGTACCTGGCCACCACCGCTCCCATAGTAGGTAACTGCTCTTGAGCTCATCTTCCATTGTGAATACTTGTGGAAGTATTGCAGGGTTTTCTCCTTCCTCATGTCTCCGAGCTAGCGTGATCCAGTGCCTCAAATACTTCTGCCCTCTCCCCTGCATCACAAACCAACTTACACTGAGAAACATCCCGATAAATGAGACAAGCAGAACGGTCAAGCAACGCTTAGTAATGACATCCAAAAATGACAGTCCAAAGGCTGACGAGTTCAGTATGAGCAGAATATTAAACCGATGCCAAAACAGATTGTCCTCGTGGACATACAGGTTAGCCAACATTTTAAATTTCTCAAACGAGCGTTCCTCAGGTGTCGTCATTAAACTCTTCTACAGAGAACTGTATCATAATTCACACCCCTCCTGTCTCCTGGTACTCACCGAAGACCTTGCGGAAGACATCACAGACCTCCCCGGTAGTGCAGTAGGCCTCCACGCAGTCCAGGATGGCAGGCATGGTGTTGCCCTGCAACTTGCTGCGCCATTCCATTAGCGCAGCACCTGGATGTTCACGTCGACTTCTAGTTGACTCCAGACCTGGTCCGTTGTCAGGGCGGGTGAGCCCAAACGCAACGCGAGGGCCAAGCAGGCCCTGTCCCCCAGGGAAAGACCCAGGTGGCGTGTCTTGGGCCAGAGGCTCGCTGAAAGCTGCGCGTCCTCAGCAGTAAAGGGTAGGATGGTTACCCCCAAGGCCTCTAAGTCCTTTGTGAGTCCTTCCACTGCTACACCCCTGGCCACACTTCTCTGCATCACCTCCGCCAAGTTGACCGTGGAGAGACCAGCCTGGTCAAGGCGGGCTTCTACGGCCACACCGCCCGGCTCTCCCTGGAGGGCTGCAAGTAGAGCCGAGGCATCCAGAACCACCTGCGGTGCGTCCGTCATCGTTCTTCTTCCTGCTGAGCCTCGGCGCGCCGCTCAGCCACCAAATCTTCAACGAGGCTCACCCCAGGTGGAACTGCTGCGTAGCGTTTCTTCAACCGCACCAGGATATGTTGCCGTTTTTCCAGGACGAGGCGACCCTCCTCAACACGAGCGGTAAGGGTGTCCCCCGGGTTGAGACCAAGCGCTTTCCTGATGCTCGAGGGGATCACCACTCGCCACTGAGGGCCAACACGGACTTTAGTATCACTCTGTCGTGCCATAGCAAGTCAATTATGCCACATTTCCGTCCCGTGTGCCACACCCTGGGCTGGGTAGCTGGGCCACGACTCAACTAGGTCTATCTTCCTTTTCATTGCCCCGCCCCAGATTCTTCGCTGCGCTCAGAATGACAAGGGAGAGTCCCCTCATACAAGGCCTGTCGAAGCATGGGCAGAGTCAAGGAGGGCTGAAGGCACCTGCTCACACTCCTCCCGTCCCCCTGTACTCGCCAAAGACCCGACGGAAGACGTCGCAGACCTCCCCGGTAGTGCAGTAGGCCTCCACGCAGTCCAGGATGGCGGGCACCGTGTTGGCCTCCGAGCGGGCCACGGCCTCCAGCTCGGCCAGCCGTTTCCTGGCCAGGGTGTTGTCCCGCTTGCGACGCACCTCCTGGAGCCGCTCGATCTGCTGCCGCGTCTGCTCCGGGTCGATGCGCAGGGTCTTGAGCACCGAGGGCTTCTCCTTCACATAGCGGTTCAGCCCCACTACAACCCGTTTCCCCTCCTCCACCTGGCGCTGGTGGCGGTAGGCGCTTTCGTGGATCTCGGCGACCTGGTAACCCCGCTCCAGGGCTGGCAGCGCCCCTCCCATACGGTCTATCCGCTCAATGTAGCGCCAGGCCTCCTCCTCCAACCTGTTGGTCAGGTGTTCCACGTAGTAGGAGCCGCCCAGGGGGTCCACCGTATCGACGACACCGCTCTCGTAGGCGATGACCTGCTGGGTGCGAAGGGACAGCTCCACGGCCTCCTCGGTGGGCAGGGCCAGGGCCTCGTCCTTGGAGTTGACATGGAGGGACTGGGTGCCACCCAGGACGGCGGCGAGGGCCTGGATGGTGGTTCGTACCACGTTGTTCTCCGGCTGCTGGGCAGTCAGGGTGACGCCCGCTGTCTGAGTGTGAAAGCGGAGCATCCAGGAGCGGGGGTCCTTGGCGTTGAACCGCTCTCGCATTATCTTGGCCCATATTCGACGGGCAGCGCGGAACTTGGCCACCTCCTCCAGCAGGTTGTTGTGGGAGACGAAAAAGAAGGAAAGGCGGGGCGCAAAGTCGTCCACCTGAAGCCCGCCGTCGATAGCCGCCTTGACGTACTCGATACCGTTGGCAAAGGTGAAGGCGAGCTCCTGGACGGCGGTGGCGCCGGCTTCTCGCATATGGTAGCCGCTGATGCTGATGCTGTTCCACCGAGGCGTGTGCTGGGAGCAGTACTTGAGCACGTCCACCACCAGCCTCAAGGACGGCCTGGGCGGGTAGATGTGGGTCCCGCGGGCGATGTACTCCTTCAGGATGTCGTTCTGGAGGGTGCCGTTGAGCTTTTCCTGGGATATACCCTGCTTTTTGGCCACGGCGATGTAGTAGGCCAGGAGCACTGGGGCGGTAGCGTTGATAGTCATGGAGGTGCTGACCTTGTCCAGAGGGATCCCCGCCAGCAAGTCCTCCATGTCTCTCAGGTGAGAGATGGGCACCCCTACCTTCCCGACCTCTCCCAGAGCCATGGGGTGATCCGAGTCGTACCCTATCTGGGTGGGCAGATCAAAGGCGATGGAGAGGCCCGTCTGGCCCTGCTCCAGGAGGAACCGATAGCGGCGGTTGGACTCCTCGGAAGGCCTCCAGGTCCTCAGGCGTGTAGAGGGTGTCCACCTCTATGCCCGACTCGGTCTCGAAGCCCTCCTGGGGCTCCGGCGAGCGCCTGACAAGAGGCTCCAGGGTCTTGCTTTTCCATTCCTGTTTGCTCATGCTCTCGGCCATAGCCTCCTCCTCGGAGACATTGTAAACGAACTTCCCTCAATTGACAGCCTATTGCCCTCTACCTAGAATGGCCCTGTAGTTGAAAGGTATCCTTATGACGGAGCGAGTCGTCTCAGGAAAAGTCCAGGCCGAAGACGCCGGCCTGGACTTTTCCCTCCGGCCCCGCAAGCTGGAGGAGTACATTGGCCAGGATAAGGCAAAGGAGAGCCTGGCCATAGCCATGGAGGCTGCCCGGCAGCGGAACGAGCCCCTGGATCACGTCCTCCTCTATGGGCCCCCGGGTCTGGGCAAGACCACCCTGGCCTACATCATCGCCAACGAGATGGGTGTTGGCGTCAAGGTCACCTCCGGCCCGGCCATCGAGCGCGCGGGAGACATGGCGGCCATCGTCAGCAACCTTCAGACTCACGATGTTTTTTTCATCGACGAGGTCCACCGCCTCAGCCGGGTGGTAGAGGAGGTCCTCTATTCCGTAATGGAGGATTTTACCCTCTCATGGGTTGTGGGCAAGGGTCTGGCGGCCCGAAACATCAACCTGAAGGTCCCCCCCTTCACGCTCATAGGCGCCACGACCCGCTACGCCATGGTGAGCCCGCCCCTGCGGGACCGGTTCACCCATATCCACCGTCTGGACTTCTATGACAGTACTGCTTTGGCCGCCATCATCCGCCGCTCTACGCGCATCCTGAACGTGCCCACGGAGGAGGGAGGCGTGCAGGAGTTGGCTGTCCGTGCCCGGGGCACCCCCCGGGTGGCCAATCGCCTCCTGAAACGGGTTCGGGACTATGCCCAGGTGCGGGCCAATGGGATGATTACCAAGCAGGTGGCCCTGGAGGCCCTGGCCCAGATGGAGGTGGACCAACTGGGCCTGGACGACGTGGATCACAAGCTGCTGCGGGCCATCATCGAAAAGTTCGATGGGGGTCCCGTGGGCCTGGAGACCATCGCCGCCGCTATCAGCGAAGAGGCCGACACCGTCATGGACGTCTACGAGCCCTACCTGCTGCAACTGGGCTTCCTGGAGCGCACTCCACGGGGTCGCGCCGCTACGCGACTGGCCTATGAGCATCTGGGCATCCCCTACAACAGGGGAAGGCCAACTACACAGGGACCCCTGCTCTAGCTAAAACGCTTCCATAGTCGCCCCCCTCTCTGGTATCGTGCGACTGACCCCTAAAAAGCTCAGGAGGTGCCCCATGAAGCTTGCTAACGAGCGCCGTCGGGACGAACAGGCGTGGCTCCTTGATATGATGGTCAAGTTCACTGGGCGCGTCCAGAACTTCGCCTACGACGAGCGAGACTTCCCCCCAGAGGTCAAGAGCTACGCCATGATCCCCAAACTCATGGGGAGGCAGGGAATGCACCAGGAGGCCATCGCACGGGGCGCCGAGCGGGCCGGCCACAGGGACACGGCCCTGGAGGCCTACTGGCGGGCGGTCAACAGCTACCACTTTGCCCAGCACGCCGTGTACTACGACGACCACCCGGTCAAGCTACGCTGGTACCAGCGCCTCAGCGATTGCTACGACCGCATCATAGCCCTGAGCGATTACCCCATGGAGCGAGTGGAGGTCCCCTGGGAGGGCAAGAGCATCCAGGGCATCTTCCACTGCCTGCCGGACCGAAGGAAGGCGCCTACCGTGCTCTTTCTGCCTGGCATGGACATGGTAAAGGAGCGGTTCCCTGACCCGCGGGCCAATCCAGCGGTAAGAAGGGGCATGAACCTTTTGGTCATGGACGGGCCGGGACAGGGCATTAGCAACCTGCGCAAGATTCGCGTTACCCCTGACAACTATGAGCGGGCTGCCTCCGCTGTCATTGACTATCTCGTCAAGAGGCCCGAGGTGGACCCGGAGCGCCTCGGACTCTTTGGGGTCAGTATGGGCTCCTTCTGGGGCGTGAAGACCGCGGCCAGGGACAGCCGCATCAAGGCCCTGGCTACTCTGGCCTCCTGCTTCGGCACCAAGACGGCCATCTTCGAGCAGGCCTCGCCCCGCTTCAAACGGGTCTTCATGTACATGGCGGGAGTCCACAGCGAGGAGGAGTTCGACCGGACGGTGGCTGTGCATATGAGCACCGGGGGCTATGGCCGCCAGATTCGGTGCCCCACTCTTGTGGTACAGGGAGAATTCGATCCCCTCACACCGTTGGAGGACGCGGAGGAGCTCTTCGAAGAGCTCCAGGTGCCCAAGGAGATGTGGGTCATGGAGGACGACTTCCACGGCCTGTGGCGCCTGCACGGCTTGGGCGGCATGGATGCCTTCGGCTTTGTCCTGGACTGGCTCAAGGATGTCCTGGAGAAGGGCCTTCCGCAGGGCTATCGCCGGGTGAAGCAGGTGCCCCTGAAGACCGGTGCTGGCCCCTACGATGAACTGTAAGGAGGCTGTGCAGCCACCTCGGGCCAAGGGAAGGGCCTGGGGGCGGGTATCGGACTCTAGCCGCCAGGGATGTACGCCGTCAGATCGTAGAGGATGGTGCAACCCGGCACCGGAAGGGGTCCTTCTACCCGGAACGTTGTTGTAGGGGGTAATTGGTCTCCCAGCTTCTCCACCCATACCTGCTCGGCTTCTGCCATCTCCCTCAGGTCCAGGTGAATGGCCCGCCGCCGGACCAGGTTCTTTGCTGACGTACCCGCCGCGTGGCAGATGGCTTCCATGTTCTTGTAGATGTACTCCACCTGCCGCTTGACCCTGGAGGAGTAGAAGGGGAAATTGGGGTCAGGCCGGGCCTCCGGAGGCACCCCCTGCTTGTGGTCTGAAGCCATCTGGCCCGATAGAAATAGGTACGGGCCGGCCCGCACTGCCTGGGACTCGTGGGGCAAGGGAATCGGCGCCCGTTCAGTGGTGATGACTTCCTTTTTGTAGGGGCCCCTGGGGTCCACGGCCACCAGCTCCATCTCCACTACCATGAGCGGCAGGGCCAGCTTGGTAGGGACGACCAGCCTCGCCGGCGGGTCCTTAGGAAAGAACCTGCGCCATACCTCATCCATGCCCGTAAAGAGGCTTGGATCGCTCAAGTGGACCTCAGCCTTCACTACATGCTCCAGGGAAGCGCCTGCGTCCTCCAGCACCTTTCTCAGGGAGTTTAGGCTGAACTCCGTCTGGAACCGTATCTGGTCGTCGCGGTAGGGAAAATCAGGGTGGCCAAAGACCTGGGGTACAGCGCCGCGCTCGTCGGTGGCTCCAGCCTTGCCTCTGGTAAAGATAAAGCCGCCACCGCGGACGGCCTGGAGAAAGATGGCTTGGCCATATATCTGGTTTTGGGCCGGGCCCTGGAACCCGCTGTAGATAGGCTCTCGAGGAAGTCTGGCATCGGCGGCCAGGGTGATGACGTCCAGGGTTACCGACACGCCCCTCACGGGCAGCTCCGGGACCAGCACGAGCGTGCTTGGGGGAGGGTCTTCCCCAAAGAACTCCCGCCGCACCCGCAGGGCCATGTCTATCTCCAACGGGTCCTGATGGTAGGAGTTGATCTTCATCACCATCCGCAGGGAAGACCCGACGCCCTCCAGGGTCTGGGAGAGGTTCTTGTACAGGTACCTGAGCTGTCGCTCCATGCCCGAGCCATGCCAGGGATAGCCCGGCACGGGCCTTATCTCCGTAGGTACACCCCTGGTAGGATGGACAGCCATCTGGCCTCCGGCGAAGACCAGGTCACCCGCGCGGGCTGCCTCTGGCGGATAGCCAGGTGGCGCCTCAGGATGGCGAACGTAGCGGACATCCATAATCTATTAGATCACTCCCTGGGCCTTCAGCCGGGCCAGCTCCTGAGACGAGAGCCCCAGGAGCGTCTCATACACCTGAGCGTTGTCCTGGCCCACCTGGGGCGCCGGTCGGCGGATGGCCCCTGGTGTGGCGCTCAGCTTGATGGGGATGCCTGGCATGGGCACCGGGCCTGTGTTCGGGTGATCCAGCTCCACGATCATCTCCCTGGCGATTATCTGAGGGTCTACCATCATCTCGGTCACAGTCTGCACGGGGGCCACAGGAAGGCGAGCCTCCCGCAGGGCATCCACGACTTCCTTTACGGTGCGCTCGGCAACCCAGCCCGCCACCACCAGGTTCAGGTACTGCTGGTTGCGGGCTCGGCCCTCATTGGTGGCGAAGCGGGGGCCCTCGGCCAGCTCCGGGCGGCCGACGAGGCGGGCCAGCCGGCGCCATGCTGCATCGGTGGCGATGCCGACGGCCACGTAGCCGTCCTTGGCCCGGTAGTTATCGGTAGGGGCTGTGAAGGGACGCCGGTTGCCGGTCTGAGGCCTTGCGGTCCCTAGAACCCGATATTCAGCAGGCACCGTCTCCAGATAAGAGACGGCCGTGTCTAGAAGGCTGGTGTCCACAAGCTGCCCCTCCCCCGTCCGGTCCCGATGGCGAAGGGCCAGGAGGATACCGAGGGCAGTGTACACCCCTGTGCCGTAGTCTATGACGGGAAGCCCTGCCTTTACAGGAGGGTCGCCGGGGAACCCTGTCAGGTGCATCATCCCCGAAAGGGCTTGGGCCATGGCGTCGAAGCCGCCGTAGTCGCGGTAGGGCCCCGTGGCGCCGAAGGCGCTGATGCCGGCGTAGATGAGCCGGGGGTTCTCCGACCGCAGGGCCTCGTAGCCCAGGCCCAGGGAGTCCATGTAGCCGGGTGCGAAGTTCTCTACCAGGATATCTGAGGCCTTGACCAACCTCCTGAAGACGGCCTTTCCCTCTTCGTGCCTCAGATTAAGCGTGATACCCCTTTTGTTACGCCCGCAGATAAGGACCAGCATGCTCTCGCCGTTTGGGGTGAAAGGCCCCACCAAGCGGTCGTCCTCTCCGCCAGGCCGTTCGACACGGATGACCTCGGCCCCCATGTCGGCCAAGAGCATGCAGCAGTGAGGCCCGCTAATGAACCTGGTCAAGTCCAGGACACGAATGCCTTCAAGGGGCTGTGCCACTGTGCTTCCTCCAGGAGAGCCGGTTCAAGTGACCACCTTCACGAGCTCCTCAATTGCCGAGCAGTTCTTGCAACCAGCAGCGGGAGCAGGGGGGGATGGGCTGTCGTGGATAGCTTTAGCAGTTGCCAGCAGAGATTCAATGAAAGGGTAGGGCTTGGCCTGGACAGGCCTGATCTTCGGTGTGAACCCCATCAGCAAGGAGCCGACAGACCTGTTCAACAGATGGGGCGCTTTGGCCAGGTCGGTATCTGGCTCCAGGTACAGCAACGACATATGAACCACAGGGGGCAGACCTATGCGGGCGCATATGTAGGCGTAGGCATTGAGCTGGACCTCGTAGCCAGGAAACATGAAATCCTGAGCGGCACTCAGTCTGGAGGTCTTGTAGTCAATAATGTGGATGTGGCCGTTGTCCAGATGAAACACTTCGTCCGGTGTACCCCGCAAGGTTACCTCCGATTCAGGGTCAACGACGCTGAATCGCGTGTAGTGCATGCGGGCTTCATACTTTACAACTCTTCCTATGTCAGGAAACCAGGGAGGTAGGACGCCGTTGGTGTCGAACCACGTCCTGACGACGTTCTTGACATACGAATCTATGGAGCTGAACACACCGGGCAGAGGCATCTTGAACGGGAGGCTTTCCAGCTTTAGCTGCAACCAGAAGCAACGCTGGCAGAAACCCCGCTGGGCAAGGCTGCCAAGAGTGCCCGCCGATATTATCATCTGTTCCTTCATCCCAGGAAGTGCCTCATGCATAGACTAGGGGCTACCAGGAGAGGGTTGCGGCAACCTCCCTATCGCGAGGCCTTCCGCCTGTCCTCCAGGCGGCGCGCCTTGGGTAGCACCCCCTGGCCCGTTAGAGGTGCCAGGCTGCCGGGCTCTACGGCCTTGACCCCTATCTTCACCCCTAGCTTAGCTCTGAGGGTCTCCTCCAGCTCTCTCTGGAGCGCCTCCAGGCTTGTGATGTCCGGCTTGTGCTCCGTGAGTACGGACATCTCCTCCCGATCGCTAACCCTTTCGACGATGCAGTAGTACTCGCCGGTGAGGCGTGGGTCCCCCGCCAGGATAGCCCCGACACCTTCTGGCCAGATATTGATACCTCTCAGCTTTACCATGAGGTCCGCCCGGCCGAGGATGGGGTCCATCTTCTGCATCCAGCCTCCGCACTGGCACTGGCCCAGGGGCCGCAGTCTGGTCAGGTCCTTGGTGTCGTAGCGAATGACGGGGTAGGCATCCTTGTAGAGGGCCGTCACCACAATGGACCCCACCTGTCCAGGTTGCACGGGCCGGCCTGTCTCTGGGTCAACCACCTCGACTACGAAGGCATCCTCCCAGATATGAAGGCCGCCCCCGTGAGGGCATTCAGAGGAGATTGTCTGTATTTCGTGCATCCCGTAGGTGTCGTAGGCGGGCACCCCCCAGGCCTGGCGTACCAGGTCCGACCGGCCGAAGGAATCGATGACCTTCAGCTTCAGATCGATGCCCATCTCCCTGGCCTCCTGGGCCAGGTGGAGCAGGTACTCCGGGAAGCCGATGATGGCGTTGACCTCCCACTTCTTGGCAATCTCCAGAGCCCTGCGGCTGCGCGTGACGACGCCCGCGCTTGTGCTCACTGGAGTGCATCCTAGCCAGTACCATAGCGCCTCGTGGACAGAGAAGGCTCCGTTATGGGTGGAGTAAAGCAGCGTGTTCATGACCATGTCGCCGGGCCGGAGGCCGTGGAAGTAGTAGGAGCGGGCCCGCAAGATGTTGCCCACCTCACGGTCCCAAGGGGCGTAGAAGGTGGGGCGTGGCTCCCCGGTAGTCCCGCCGCTGGAGTGAATGCGCAAGGGGACCTCGCCTGCCCTTGGGTTCAGCCCCACGTAGTCGCCGAAGGGAGGGTGCTCCTCTACGCTCCGGCGTATGTCGTCCACCGTATATGCAGGCAGCTTTCTTATGTCCTCCAGGGAGCGTATATCCCCCGGCTCCAGGCCTGCCTCCTTCCATCTTCTATGGTAGAAGGGGACCCTCCAGGCCCGTCGTACCGCGTCCACCATTCTCCTCTGCTGGAGGGCCCGGATCTCCTCCGGTGGGCTCTTGAAGACCCCCTGAAAGAAATCCGGAGCGGGCGGGTACTCGGCTACCAGCCTTTTGAAGTCAATGGACTGGAAGTAAAAGGGGACCTTGTCCAAGCATCCTCCCTTCAAGGGGGTTTCAACTTCTGGATCGCCGCCGCCAATCTATGGGCCCGGCAGCTTCAGGGCCTTGAGCCCGTTGCCCCGAAGGAACTTCTCCACCACCTGGGGTTTCATCTCGTGGTGCTCACCACCCCAGTCGTAGCCCTTTTTGACGATGGCGTTGAAGTCCTCCAGCCACACCTTAGGGCTTATGGCCGGATAGTCACTCCCGAAGACCATCTTGTCCTGAAGGACGGTGTTCATGTACTGGAAGACGATAGGCTGTGTGGCATACACATAGCGAGGCAGCCAGCCTGAGAGGTCCATGTAGACGTTTTCGTTGCGCCAGCAGACAGCCAGGGCCTCCTCTGTCCAGGGCCAGCCAAAGTGCGTCATGATGATGCGCAGGTCGGGAAACTCCGTGGCCACTACATCCAGGGCCAGGGGCCGGCAGCCGGTGATGTCGCAGCGAGTCATGCGGGTGGTCCCTGTGTGGACCAGGATGGCGATGTCCAGTTCCACGCACCGGGCGTAGATAGGCCACATGAGCTCCCGATCATCGGGATGGAAGGCCTGGTAGGCTGGGTGGAACTTGAGGCCCCGGCACCCCAACTCCTTCACTGCCCGGTCGATCTCCCGCAGGGCTGGGGAGCCCATGTGGGGGTCTACCCCAGCAAAGGGGATGAAGAGGTCTGGGTACTTCTGGGCGTAGATGGCCAAGTAGTCGTTGGGCATGGCACGGCCCCACTGGTTGTAGGAGACCATGTTAACGATCACAGCCTTGTCGATGCCCGCCTCTTTGAAGGTGCGGTAGGTGGCGTCGATGTCAATGTGCTTCTTGCCGTGGTGGGGCGCCTCCGGGCTCCGGCCAAAAAAGTTGTAGTGGGCCTCGGTGTAGGAGGGGCCGTGCCCCAGGACCGCCTCCTCGGTGAAAGGATGGATGTGGATGTCTATGGGCTTGACGGCCATACTCACTCCTTCTGCTCAATGGGCCAGGGCTGGTGCCTGAAGGTCCAGGGCTTTCCTGACCTCCTCCAGGACAGCCTGGATGCTGGTGACCACTGGCATCCCCAGGGCTTTCTGAATTGGGCCAATGGCCTCCAGAGCCCTCAGGTTGGCGCAGGAGATAAAGAGGCAATCGGCCTCTACACCCTTCATCTGTTCCCTGGCGTACTCGACAATCTGATCAGCGGCGATGTCGGCGATGCGGAAGGCCTCGGGAACATCCATCCCCCGAATATGGACCACCTGGAATCCCAGGGCCTCCAGGGAGCGGCGGATGGTCTCGTTCACCTCAGCAGAGTACGGTGTCAGAACGGCTACACTCCGGGCTCCCAGGCGGCGCAACTGGGCCTCTACCGCACCCATGATGGAGATGACGGGTGCCCCTGTGGTCCCTGATAGGCCTTGGAGCATCTCCTTCTCGTGGGATGGGCCCCGCAAGGCTCCCGCAGAGGTGCAGCCAAAGACCACCAGGTGGGGCCGCAACGTGCTGATCTCCTGAGCGGCCTTGGGCAGGTACTCGTCCAGCATACGCTCCTCAGCCTCGATAGTGACCCCTCCACGGAGCATCATCCTGGCCGTGTGAATTGTGACTTCAGACGGCAAGTGTCGGTACAGGTCTGGCTCCATGACGGTATTGGTGGAGGGGACTATGAGGCCAACCCTCTTCCTGCCCTTTTGGTTCACCTTCGGCCTCTCTTCCAAAGGGATCGGTCTGACACGGCCACTTGGGCCGTGCGGGCGGCCCCGGCCGCGGCGATAGCATCTATCTGGATCAGGGCTCCAGGGATGGGCAACCCCATCTGGACGGTGGAGCGGGCCGGGTATGGAGGGCGGAAGAAGTCGCCGTATACGTCGTTGTAGGGCCAGTACTCCCGCCAATCTGTGATGTAAACGGTGGTCTTCACCACGTCCTCCCTGCTCAGGCCGAGGAGCCCCAGGCTCGTCTCTAGCTGCTCCAGGCATCGCCGGGTTTGCTTCCGGATGTCGCCCGGCCCCATGAGCCTGCCCTTGGGAGTGAGGCTGAGAAGGCCCGAAAAATAGGCCAGGCCACCGGCGCGCACCGCTTGGGACAGGGGTAAAGAGAGCAACGGCAAGGACTCGGACCACCTTTGGCGCCTACCCCCCGGGGCCACCGCGGTCTTGGGGCTCTTGCAGGCCACTGCCTCCACTCCCAGCAGAAGGCCCCGGGCTGGCAACTGCCCTTGGGTAACTGTCATAGCAGGATAGGGCTGCCGGAAAAAAGTTGCGTATGCCCGCTCAAAGGCTGGCAGGTGCCTCATATCGGCCAGGGTCATCGATGTCCTCACCACGTCGCCCACCGAGAATTCCGCTGCCTCCAACGTCTGGCAGAGACCCTCCAGGGCTCTCTTGCTCTGCTCCCTTGCATCTCCCTTTGCCAGGGCCCTACCACCGCTGTCTCTGGCGTAGCAGGCCGATACGAAGAGCAGGTTATCTACCAGAACCCCCCTGGGAGAGAAGGGGCCAGGGGCCCCACCCCCTTCGAGGAAGACGGGTTCATCATCGACCGCAGTCCCTTCGATCTCCAGCAGCAGGCCTTCCTGGGCCAGGCTGGCCATCACTGTGGAGCCGGCTGGACGGGCCTGAGAGGGAAGGAAACGGCGGGCCACGCGATAGTACCTCCCAAGGACCTTCCAGTCGGTAACGAAGGACTTGAGCTGCGCTATTCGTCCCAGGTCCGAGCCCAGCAGTCTCAGGGATTCACTTATTCCTCTAAAGACCTGCTTGGCCTGGGCGGTCATGTCAGCCTTTCCCCTGGCTGCTCCTGCAAGCTTCCCACGGCTGTCCGTCCCTACCGTTCCTGACAGAAAGACCATCTTCCCTGCCCTCACGGCGGCTGCGTAGGGAGCAATGGGGGGCGAGAGGTGAGGTGAGGTCACAACCTTTTTTGCCAAGGCAGACACTCCTTATACCAGCTCAGGTTGTCCTCGGGGGGCCACGCCAATTTATCCCCTATTTCCCTCCCCTTGTCAAGACGTCGCTGTATTCTCCGTAAATATCCGACAGTCAGGCTCCTTTCATGAGGGGTGTGCGTAGTCCAAGGCCGAGGTGCGGCCGGTGGTAATGATACCGCTCCA
>JACPCK010000011.1 GCA_016179845.1 Chloroflexota bacterium
AAGCCGTGGCCGTTGACGGTGAAGACGGGGTCCACGCCGGTCCAGCTCACCCCGGCGTAGGTTACGGGCGCTATGAGTGTAAGCATGAGAAGGGCAGTCGAAAGCCCCAGGAAAAGCTTCAGCCTGCTCAACATGCGCCTGCCCTCCAAAAGAGGTATCCGAAGGCAGTATAGGAGTATAGCGGTTGGCAAGGTGTTTGCAAGCCGATGGCTAGTGTGGAGTCTCCTTAGTTCTTTACAAAAGTGGACGCTGCCTCCCAAGAAATCACGTCCTCTCTGGAGACAGATGCCTCACCCCCTGGCCCCCTCTCCTGCAGGAGAGGGGGAAAAGAGAAACCTGGGAGACACCCCCAGACCCCTGGCAATCCCGACACGTCCCGACACGTCGGGACTGCGCTCCCATTTTTCAGCAGCCTGCTAAGGCCGCGGCACGCCGGACTACACCCTGTAGCAGGCCACGTAGTGAGCGCCTCCCTTGTCTTCCAGGGGAGGATGGTCTTTCTCCTCACACACCTGGGCCGCCATAGGACAGCGGTCGTAGAAGCGACACCGTTTGGGCGGGTTGACGGGTGTGGTCACACCCCCCTTTATTTCGACAGGGGGCCTCACGTAGCCTGGGTCAGGATCGGGGGCAGCAGAGAGCAGGGCCCTGGTGTAGGGATGAAGGGGGTGACCTAGCAGCTCCTCAGCCTCAGCCATCTCAACGACCTTACCGCAGTACATCACTGCGATGCGGTTGCACATGTACCTGGCGACCGCCAGGTCGTGGGTGACGTAGAGATAGCTGATGTTGAAGCGCTGCTGCAGCTCCAGCATCAGCTTCATTACCCCGCTGCGGACAGAGACGTCAAGCATGGAGGTGGGCTCGTCGGCTACTACGAGAGAGGGATTCAGGATCAGGGATCGGGCTACGGCCACCCGCTGGCGTTGCCCGCCGCTGAGCTCGTGGGGGTAGCGAAAGAGATATAGCTGAGGCGGAGATACGCCAACCAGGGCCAGCATCTCGGCAACCCGCTTCTCCCGCTCCCTGATAGAGCCTATGCCCTGGACCACCATAGGCTCGGCGACGGTGTCGTAGATTGTTCTCCGAGGGTTCATGGACTCATAGGGGTCCTGGAAGATCATCTGGGCCTGCCGGCGGAACCGCAGCAGGTCGCGCCCAGGAAGGGTTACCACATCCCGGGGCTCGCCATCCACGGGGAAGTAGATGTGGCCGGAATCGGGCTCCAGGAGCTTGACAAGGAGCTTACCCAAGGTGGTCTTGCCACAGCCGGACTCCCCAACCAGGCCCAGGGTCTCCCCCTTCTTGATAAGGAAGGAGACGTCCTCAACAGCGTGGACAAAGGAGGTGGGCCTCAGGAACAGGTTGCGGCTTATGGGAAAGAGCTTGGTGAGCCCCTCGGCCCTGACCAGGATGTCGCCGCCGCCGCTCATTGCTCGTCTCCCCCCAGCAAGGGATGCCAGCAGGCGGCCAGGTGGCGAGGCCGATGCTCTTGGAGCGCCGGGTCCTTTTCCTGGCAGAGAGATGTCGCGTAGGGGCACCTGGGATGGAAACGGCAGCCGCTGGGCGGGGCCACCAGGCTCGGAGGGTCGCCGGGTAGAGAGGCCAGGCTATGCTTTGGGCCCCGAAGCCTGGGGAAGGAAGAGAGCAGGGCTTGGGTATAAGGGTGAACGGGATGGGTCAGTAGCTCTGCCGTGGGCGCCACCTCGGCTATCCGGCCGGCGTACATTACTGCGATCCGGGTACAGACCTCGGCCACCACGCCTATGTCGTGGGAGATGTATATGATTGCCGTTCCCTGGGACTGCTGGACCTGCTTGAGCTCCTGGAGCACCCTGTGCTGGACAATGACATCCAGTGCCGTCGTCGGCTCATCAGCTATGATCACGTCCGGCCGGCAGGCCAAGGCCATGGCGATGACGGCCCTCTGCTTCATTCCACCACTCAGCTCGTGGGGGTACCGCTCCAT
Source organism: Chloroflexota bacterium (assembly GCA_016179845.1). Lineage (GTDB taxonomy): Bacteria > Chloroflexota > Dehalococcoidia > Lucifugimonadales > JACPCK01 > JACPCK01. Next base: position 1,970 of record JACPCK010000011.1, read on the forward strand.
GAGCTGACGGTCCAGGCCCACCAGAGAGAAGAGCTGGACCACCCGCTCCCTGGCAGCATCCAGGCCCACGCTCTCATGGACATGGATAACCTCGACGACCTGAGCCCCTACCCGTTGAACAGGGTTCAAGGAGCTCATGGCCGCCTGAAAGACCATGGAGATGCGCCGCCACCTGTGCTGGCGCATCTCCTCCTCCGTCAAAGAGACCAGGTCTGTCCCATCGAGAAGGATGCTGCCCTTCAGAATGCGGCCGTTGTCCGGGAGGGCCCTGAGAAGGCAGACTGCCACTGACGTCTTACCGCAGCCCGACTCGCCGACCAGGCCCAGGGCCTCCCCACGCCCCAGGCTGAAGGAAACACCTTCCACGGCGCGGACCCACCCCTGACGGGTGGCGTAGTGCATGGTGAGGTCGTCCACCCTCAGGACAACCTCCTCCATCACCGCCTCCTCAGGCGGGGGTTGACCACCTCGTCCAGTGCCCGCCCCACCAGATAGAAAGAGCCGCAAAGGAGGGTAATGGATACGCCCGCAGGCATCAGGAGCCACCAGTACCTAGTGCCCCCCAGGAGGTAGCCAGCGTTCTGAGCGGTGTGGATCATGATGCCCCAGCTCATGCGGATGTTAAGGATACCGAAGAAGGAGAGGACGGCCTCGGAGAAGATGGCAGCGGTTACTGTGAACATCATGTAGAGGAAGGCCAGGGGTAGAAGGTTGGGGACAATGTGGACGAGGATGATGTGGCGGTGGCTGCCCCCAGCGACTCTGGCGGCCTCTATGTAGGGCTTGACCTTCAGGCTGAGGGCCTGGGATTTTATGATTATGGCCGTTCCGCCGAAGCCGGAGATGATCCCTATAACAATAGCCAAGCTGTACATGTTCAGGTCGAACAGGACGCCCAAGACGATGAGGAGGGAAACGGTGGGCATCATGACGATAATGTCCGCCATCCGCATAAGGAGGGCATCAATGAGGCCACCGTAGTAGGCGGAGACGGCGCCGATGGCGGTGCCAACCAGCACGGTGACCAGGGCTGCCATGAGGCCCAGGGCAAACTCTGCCCTAGCGCTGTGCATTAGCTGACTAAGGATGTCCCGCCCCAGGGGATCGGTGCCCAGAAGGTGGCGGGCAGAGGGCGGAGCAGGCTGAAGCACCTCATCGAAGGAGTAGCCGACGACGGGGTCATAGATGAGGGGGTCCCAGACAGTTCTGATGAGCACAGGATGGGCCAGTGCCATGAGCCCGAAGAGCGCAATGATTCCCAGGCCAAGAAGGCCAACCCGGTTGTGGGAAAAGAGTGCCCAGCTCTCTCGCCACGAGCGCCACAGGAGGCGGGCCCGCACCTGCCATCGGGAGGCGCGGAGAGGAAGTCCAACAGCCTCTCCTGTCATCGGTAGCGGATCCTGGGGTCAAGGAATGCGTAAAGGACGTCGGCCACCAGGTGGGCCACCAGGACAAAGACGCCCGTGAACACGAAGGCTCCCACTGCCAGCGGGATATCCTCGACTACGGCGGCGTTGAGCAGGGTCAGCCCCATGCCGGGCCAGGAGAAGATGGTCTCGGTGATCACCCCGCCATCGATGGCGAAGGCCAGGCTGAACACGAAGCTGGTGACCACCGGCAGCAGGGCATTACGGGCCACGTACCGGTCCCGCACCATGTTGTCGGGCAGGCCGCGGGCCCGGGCGGCAAAGACGTAGTCCTCCCGCATGGTCTCCAGCATGCTGTTTCTGGTCAGCAGCATGGTCCCTGCGAAGGAGATGAGGGTGAGCACCAGAATGGGAAGAGCTATGTGTTCGGCTATGTCCAGGGCCAGGGGCCCGTAGCCAGATAGCCCCCATCCCAGCACCGCCAGGCCGCAGCTTGCCGCACCAGCGCCGGCCAGCACCAGCCCCGCCCTGGGCACCCTCAGCCGACTCAGCAACACCGCCAGGGCCAGGAAGAGGGCCGAGCCCGCAGCAGCGGTCACCAGGAGCCTGACAAAGACGTAGTTGCTATCTACCGACGACCTGACCCACAGCTCCGGTGTGATGAACTTGCCTACGGGCAACCAGTCCAGCTTAATGGCAAAGAGCCACATCAGCACCAGGGCGAACCAGGGCGTGAAGACGGTGTACAGGTAGACGCCGCTGATGGTAAACACATACTCTACAGCCCGGCCACGGCGCCAGGCGATGAGCTTGCCCAGCACAAACCCCAGATAGAAAGCTATGACCGTCGCCGTCAAGAACAGGATCAGCGTGCGGGGTAGACGCTCCATGATCACGGACATGACGCTGCGGGGGTAGTGCTCGAAGGAGACTCCCAGGTCACCCCTGAAGAAGTTCCCCAAGTAGACGAAGAACTGCTGCCACACGGGCCTGTCCAGTCCAAAGGCGGCGGCAATGGCCCTGCGGCTCTCCGGTGGGATGTTGGGGTCCAGGGTGTAGACCTGCGTATAGTCGCCGGGCTGGGCCTGGATCAGCAGGAACACGAGACCCAGGAAGGCAACAAAGGTGACGCCCATCTGGGCCCAGCGGCGCAGGAGATACCCCACCATGGTGAAAGTATACTATAAGCAAACGGGGGCCCCTTGCGGGCCCCCGCCTACGGTCCATTCGACGCGGCTACTGGAGCTGGGTGAAGGCCAGTGGGCCGTTGGCCGACTGGAAGTAGTTCTGGAGGCCGTCCAGCACCACCTCAAAGGGGAACTTCACATTGGCTCTGGCCGGCTCCAGGATCTGGGTGGTGAACAGGACCACGTAGGGCACCTCGTCGGAGAGGAACTCCTGCATCTTGAAGACCTGGTCTCTGGCCTTGTTTATGTCCGTCTCCAACAGCAGGGTCTCAGCCAGCGTGTCGAACGCCTTGTTGGAGTAGCCGCCGGCGTTGTTCCCGCCAAGAACGCTCTGCCTGGAGTGGAAGAAGTTCTCCAGGTAGGACGGGAACGGGGTCAGGCCCCAGCCCAGCATCCACATGTCGAACTCCTGCTTGGCGAAGACCCGGTCCACAATGACGTTGAATCCCGTCAGGTTGGCCTTGACCGGAATGCCCACGTCCTTGAGCCACTGCTCGATCCAGATGGCAAAGCTGGCCCTGAGGGGGTCGTACCCGGCGCTGGGCGACAGGAGCTCTATCTCCGGAACGAGCTTCCCGTCGGGCATCCTGAGCCCCTTGCCGGTGTCAACGGCGCGGTTATCCACGTTCCACTTGGGCTCCACGTCCCACTTGAAGCCAGCCGACTTCAGCAGCTTCACCGCCTCGTTCACCCGCTGCTCCCTGGTCATTCCCTTCCCCAGCTCGGACACCTTGGGGTTATAGTAGAAGCCGTTCCCCGGCGGCACCATGGTGTATGCCGGGTCCACAACGCCCTGGAGCACCGTGCGTGAGACGAACTCCTTGTCTATGAGAACGGCCACCGCCTGGCGGAACTCCTTGATGTTCTGGGGCGCCTTCCTGGTGTTGAACCCCATGTAGCGGATGCCGTTGGGGGCATTGGAAATGACCCTGACGTCAGCCTTGCCCTGGAGCTGCTGGGCCAGCCCTCGCGCCAGCCCCAGGGGCGAAGCAAAGTAGTCTATCTCACCCTTTTGCAGGGCCAGGACAGCAGCGTCCTGGGTGCCGTAGACGCTGAAGATGGTGGAGTCGACGTAGGGCCCCCGTGTGAGCTGGAGGGCTACATCACCGGTAGGCTCGCCGTAGGCCTGGGTCCGGTAAACGCCGGTCTTTTCCTCCAGGTAGGCGCCGCTCTTGTACTCCGTCACCTTGCTGCCGGCGAAGTAGTACTGGGGATTGGCCTTCACCTCCACAAAGGCGCCCTTCTCCCACTTCACGAAGGTCATCTCCCCGGCGGTGGGCTCGTTCTGGGGCACGATGGTGAAGAGGGCCTTGCGCCGGTCATCCTCAGTGGCCGCCTTCCTGGCCTCGTTGACCAGGGGCTCCCAGAAGTGCTTGGCCATAAACACCACACCGGTCAGGCCGTACTGCCACTTGGCCAGGCCAGGCTGCTTCTTGAAGAAGTATTTGATGGTGAGGTCGTCCAGGGCCTCGGCCTTGGACACAAACTCCGGGTCAACATCGTCGGCCCAGTTGCCCGGCAGCTTGAACTCCAGGGCCGTGTTGATGGTGAAGGCAACGTCATGGGCCGTTATGGCCCTGCCGTCGCTCCACTTGGCGCCCGCCTTCAGCTTGACCGTGGAGGTCCACAGGTCCCCCTCCTTGGTGAAGGGGGTCGGGAAGCCGTCGGCCCAGGCGGGTACCCAGTCGAAGCGAACATCGGAGAGGCCGTAGAGATAGGGGTACCGGTTCATCTGGGTATAGAAGTTGTAGGCCGTGGCGGCGGGGCCCAGCATGTTCCAGACATTGGTGCTGGTGATGTCCGCTGGGATCCCTATGCGCCAGACCTTGGGCTTGGGCACAGGGGTGGGCATTGCCGTAGGCACGGGCGTGGGTGTAGGGCGTGGGGTGGGCGTTGCCGTAGGCGCGGGCGTGGGTGTAGGGCGTGGGGTGGGCGTTGCCGTAGGCACGGGCGCGGGTGTAGGGCGTGGGGTGGGCGTCGCCGTGGGTCCGGGGGTAGGTGTAACCACAACAATGCGTTGGCATGCCATAAGGGCGATAAGGAGAGAAGCTAGAACTAGGGGCACCAGAGAAGCAACCGCACGCCGCCTCATGCCGTACCTCCTGCCTCTGGGAATGTTACGAATGTAGTACACCCCAGGCCAAAAGTCAAGCTCAAATTATGCATGTCGAAGCGGCTGGCCTCGTACGAGGCCAAAGCCTTCTGGCAGGAGCAGCGGGAAGCGCGTTGACAGCAGAGGTATGAGCTAGTAGGATGCTGACAGCTTGACCGTGACTGTCCTTGGCTGCGTCCCGACTAAAGTCGGGATGTGCTATCGGGAGGTGAGGAATGGAAAAGAAGAGGCTCTTTACCGACGAGGAGCTGAAGGAGATGCGCCGCCGTAGCACTTTCCCGGTAGAGCTCCCTGCAGCCCTGTTCTTCGCCCCGCACCCCTTGACTTCAGCCATCCGCTGTGTTATAACCCCCCTGTACAACAGAGCTATAGCGTAGTAGACAGGTGTTGCTGCCGACGAGAAGGATAATTCACAGGAGAGGCTATTGCGGAATACCGTAGCAAAGGAGGCTTTCGCCATGCTCAAGGGACTAAGGTCTTCCCTTGTCTTCATAAGCGCCTTACTGCTGCTACTGGTCCTGGCCTGTGCCAGGGCAGCCCCTACAGCCACACCGACCAGGGCCCCCGTGGCTGCTCCAACTCCTACTAAAGCTGCCGTGCTGGAGGCGACCCCAACCGCCAAGCGGGAACCACAGGGGATCCTCAGTGTAATTGACCAATTTGCCAGCGAGACATTCCTCCCCCGGATGGTGGCTATCGAAAGCTACACCCTCAATATAGGTGAACCTCTATTTGGATGGGACTGGAGCAGGGATTCGGCCACCAACAAGGCCATTTTCGAAAGCTGGGACTACAAGCAGAACCCTGACGGCAGTTTGGACTGGACCTTCAAGGTCCGCAAAGGGGTGAAATTCCACAAGGGCTGGGGGGAGGTAACAGCAGAGGACGTCAAGTACACCCTGCTCTCCTTCCTCAAACCTGGGAGTGTAAGCCCGGAAACTAAGGCGGTGGTGGACTTCTTTGAGAGCAAGCCTGACAACCTGGTTGTGAAGGACCCGTACACCCTGGTGCTACACCAGTCAGAGCCAGCGATGGTGGTGGAGATTTTCAGGGGCATGTCTGCGGACACGAATACCGGGCCCAAGCCCTTCCCTAAGAAATACATGGAGCAGGTGGGGGAGGATGAGTTTAACAAGAACCCGGTCTTTGCCGGTCCTTATGAATTCGTCTCCCAGGTGCGTGGTAGCGAGATAAAGTTCAAGGCGGTGCCGGACCACTACCGGGTAGTGCCGGGATTCGCTCAGATGAGCTACCTGAAGGTGTTGGAGGAGGCGACGAAGATCGCGATGCTGAGGACCGGCCAGGTAGACGTGGCCCCCGTCCTACCGATATCCACTCCTGAACTGAAGGCGGCAGGCATCAAGATAGCTGTTTCCGAGTACGCGAGCGACCTATTTGTGATCCTGGGTGGTGTCTTTCCCGGGAGGGAAAAGTATGACCCTAAGGTCCCCTGGGCCGGGCAGGACCCCCTTTCTGAAAAGCCGACGAAGGTGCGAAAGGCCCTGAGCCTGGCTGTGGACCGGCAGGCCATAGTAGACAAACTACTTTTGGGTTACGGCGAAGTTGGAGTCGTGCCTTTCTCATTTATCACTTCCAAATTCCCCTGGTGGAATCCTGAGTGGAAGCCCATTCCATACGACCCCAAACAGGCCAAGCAACTGATGACCGAAGCGGGATACCCCAACTGTTTTGAGGCTAAGACATATTTTGTCGTCGACGACCCAATAAGTCCTTCCCTTGGGGAAGCGATAGTGTCCGTCTGGGAGAGGGACTTGGGGTGCAAGTTCAGCAGGACGCCGGGAGAGTGGCGGCCGGTGTTTCGGACCATGGTGCTGGAGCGTAACACTGCCGGGTGGACCTATGCTTACCAAGGAAGGCCCGTGGCGAGGCCGTTCCGCTACGCATGCTTCAACGGGGGCCCTGCTTATCAGACCATTGTTCATACCGAATTCCCCTTCTACACCGAGCTATGTGCTAAGGCGCGCAAGGCCCTGACGGAAAAGGAGTTGCTGGACATAGAGCGCCAGATAGGTGATGAGGTGTATAAGTACGTCCCCACCGTCGAGGTTGCCCTTGCGCATCAGACTTTCGGCGTAGGCCCCAAGGTGAAGGAATGGACACCTATGCCCACCAATAGCCTGGTTGGGAATCTGGAGTACGCATTGCCAAAGTAATGCCTGGCAACTGACGGAACAAAGCAACAGGTGGCTCTAGAACCCGCCAGCACCGCATGGAGTGTAATGGATTCGGTTCGCAGCTAACAACTTCCGTGGTGCTGAGGAGTGTTATGAGTTCGCTTGGGAGAGGGCCGAGGAATGGCGTACGAATGCATCATCTATGAGAAGCTGGGTGGGGGCATCGGCCTGGTCACGTTGAACCGCCCCCATCGCCTCAACGCCCTCTCAGTGAAAATGCGGGAGGAGTTGCAAAGGCTCCTGGACGAGGTAGAGAAGGACGAGGAAGTCCGGGCGATAGTCATCACGGGGGCCCCCAGGCCCGACGGCCGCCCCTGCTTCTGCTCCGGAGCCGACCTCAAGGAGACGGCGGCGGCCCCCCCGGACAGCGCCGAGGGGCGCATGTCCCGCATCGTAAGGCACGTAATAGACCCCAAGTACGAGACAGATACAGCCGCGATCTGTAGCCGCGTGGAGAACCTGAGCAAGCCATCCATCGCCGCCATCGACGGTGTATGCACCGCCGGCGGCCTGGAGCTGGCGCTGTCGTGCGACATAAGGGTGGTCTCAGAGACAGCGCAGATAAGCGACCTGCACATCAAGAACCTCAAGAGTATAGGCGGCTCGGGAGTGACGGCACGGCTGGCCCGAACCGTCGGACTGGCCTGGGCCAAGGAGATCATGTTCAGCGGGGAACCCCTCGACGGGCACGGGGCGGTGGGCATTGGCCTGGCCAACCACGTGTATCCCGCTGGTAAGCTGCTGGATGGGGCTCTAGCCCTGGCCCGCAACTTCGCGGCGATGGACCCAACGGCCCTGGCCCTGGCCAAGTCCCTGATCAATGAGATGGGGGCCCTGGAGCTGGAGAGGGCCCTCCGGAGCTCATACATAGGGGCGGCCGCCCTGGTGTCCGAGGAGCGGGAGTGGGCCCTCCGGCGCAAGCAAGAGTGAGGCGATGGTCCATGCCAGGACCCCTTCCAGGACCCCTTCAAGGAGTCAAGATCTTCGACCTCACCCACGCCGCCGTGGGCCCGTGGGCCATGATGATATTGGCCTCTATGGGGGCCAGCGTCATCAAGGTGGAGAACCCGGAAGGGGACCTCATTCGTGGGATGAAGCCCCGATACCAGGACCTCTCCGTCGTCTACATGCACTGCAATTTGGGCAAAAAGGGCATCTACCTGGACCTGAAGTCGCCGGAGGGACAGGAGATCGCCTGGAGGCTGCTCCAGGAGGCCGATGTCTTCGCCGAGAACATGAAGTGGGGCACAGTGCAGCGCTTAGGGTTGGGATACGAGGCCGTCTCAAAGGCCAACTCCCGAATAGTCTACGGGAACTTCCCCGGCTACGGCAGCTCGGGGCCCTTTAAGAACCGGGGCAGCGCCGACCACACGGCCAACGCCTTCAGCGGCTGTGTCAGCATCACCGGCCGAAGGGATAGCCCGGGCGAGTTCCGGGCCACGGCGCTCCACGACCTGAACGCTGGGGCCTTCGATGCTACCACCTTGCTCCTGGGGCTCCTCTCGCGGGAAAGGAGTGGAAGGGGCATACGGCTGGAGAGCCCCCAGGTGGCGGCCTCGGTCGCCGTCCAGAGCAGCCGAATCGCCGAGTTCCTGGCCACGGGAGAGAACGTCCCCCGCATGGGCAGCGCCACCACCACCACGGTGCCCCACAGGGCCTTCCTCTGCCAGGAC
>JACPCK010000041.1 GCA_016179845.1 Chloroflexota bacterium
GGAGCCGCAGGCTTCGAACCGCCGCCCGCGGCACCCGTCCCGTTCTCCTTAGGTCTGCCAAAGCCTTCTCCGTGGCTCCGATTCTAGCGCGCGATCGCGACGGTTTCCCCGGCAACACCCGGCGCGAAGCCTGCGGTTTGACCGCTGCCCCCGTCATCCACTCCTCAGCCTGGGTGGGCGCCGTTACCTTCGCTGCTATGATCCCCCTGGTCTTTGTCCCACCTTTTGCCGGCGTCCTGGCCGATAGGATGGACCGGCGCACCCTTCTGGGATGGACCTACGGGATTAACCTCGCTCACAACTTGGCTCTCGCAATTCTTTCTCTCACGGGTGCCATCGCTATCTGGCATCTGATACTCCTCTCCCTCGTCAACGGAATAGCACGGGCGACTCAGATGCCGGTGGCCCAAGCCATCGTCCCGAATCTCGTACCCAGAGATAAGGTGCTGAACGCCCTGTCGCTCAACGCCGCAACCCTTCATGGCTCTCGCCTGGTGGGGCCGGGTCTGGCCACCCCCTTGTTGGGCATCCTGGGCGCTCCTGCCGCCTTCTTCCTGTGCACTGCCTTCTACGCCTTCGGCTGGCTTCTTCTTCTGCGCATCAAGACCCCTTCAAGGAGCAGTGTTAGGCTTGAGGAGGGGTTCCTCCTCAGCTTCTTAGATGGTCTCCGCTACACGTGGAACCAGCCTCTGATCCGTATGGTAATTCTGATGAGCTTCCTTCACTGTGGTCTCACCATGGCCTTCGAGTCCCTCCTCCCCATCTTTTCCACCCAGCGCCTCCATGCTGGTGCCACAGGGTTTGGAGCCCTCATGATGGGAGTTGGGGCAGGCTCCCTTGTCGGCAGCTTCTTCATCGGAGGCGTTCAGAGCGCCTTGACCAGGGGCAGGTTGTACCTTATCACCGGCCTTCTTAGCGGCCTGGGGCAGGTAATGCTTTCCTTTATGCCCTCCACGGGCGCAGCCGTGGCCGCTGCCGCCGTGATGGGGGTAAGCCAGTCCGCCTTCATGACCATGGGCCAGGCAGTAACCCAGTCCCTGGCCGCCGACGAATATAGAGGCCGTATTGCTAGCCTCAATACCCTGAGTCTGGGCGGTATCATGTCTCTGATGAACCTGGCGAACGGTTTTATGGCGAGTAACTATAACGTTGCCTTCCTCCTCCTCGCCCAGGGGTTGCTCTTCGTCGGCATGATGGGCCTGAGCGTAGGCTTCCCAGTTCCTCGGCGGGTCTACGTCAAAGGACTCCCCGCTGAGGCCTCCATCTAGCAGCGGGCAACCCTTCCTTCTCTCCTTGCAACGGTGCTTGTTTATCTGCTACCGTAGTCCCAACACAACGACTAAAGCAGACAGGAATGAAAGCAGCTCTTTTTGTGACCTGCCTGGTAGACCAGCTCTTTCCCAACGTAGGAGAGGCTGCTGTAAAGGTGCTGCGCCACCTGAATGTGGAGGTAGCCTTCCCTCGAGACCAGACCTGCTGTGGCCAGCCCGCTCTCAACTCAGGCCTCAGGTATGAAGCCACTGCTGTCGCCAGACGCTTCTTGAAAGTCTTTGAGGGGAGTGAGTACATCGTTTGCCCTTCCGGGTCCTGCACCAGCCTGGTCAGGCTCTTCTATGCCGACCTCCTCTCAGAGGATCCCCACCTGAAGGCGCAGGCCGGCCTGCTCGCCTCCCGCACCTACGAGTTCTCCGAGTTTATCACCGGGGTCCTGAAAGTGACCGACATCGGAGCACGTCTCGAAGCCAGGGTCGCCTACCACGACTCGTGCCACTCCCTTCGCGAGCTGGGCATCTCCCGCGGTCCTAGGGACCTGATCAAGGCTGTCCAGGATGTGGAGCTTGTAGAGCTCCCGCACCACGATGTGTGCTGCGGCTTCGGTGGCACCTTCTCTATAAGGTACCCGGAGATATCCTCTGCCATTCTTCGGGATAAGGTGGACAATATCCTCAAGAGCGGGGCCCGAATACTGACAGCCACCGACTCAGGCTGCCTCATGCACATCAATGGAGCTCTCACCCGGAGCGGCGGCCAGGTAGAGGTCCTCCATCTGGCGGAGCTTCTGGCCCGCGGGCTGGAGAGGGCCGATGCCTGAGGTCAAGACCGCTGAGTTCCCTAGGCTGTCCAGGCAAAGCCTGGCCGACCCCCAGGTCCAGTCCTCCCTCCGGCGTCTCTCCCACTTCATCGAGGCCAGGGAGGCCGCCGTCGCCGAAGTCGGCGAGCAGGAGTGGCAGCGGTTGCGCGACCAGGGCCGCCGCATCAAGGAGCATGCCATAGCCCATCTGGACTACTACCTGGAGCTAGCCGCCGACAATGTGGTAAAGGCAGGCGGCAACGTATGCTTCGCCCGGGACGCCAGAGAGGCCTGCGACTACGTCCTCAAGGTGGCCCAGGCCCGCAGGGCCAGGACCGTCATCAAGAGCAAGTCAATGGTCTCCGAGGAGACAGGCATCAACACTGTCCTGGAGTCTCACGGTATCCGCCCCGTGGAGACAGACTTGGGCGAGTACATCATCCAGTTGGCCGGTGAGACGCCCTTCCACATCGTGGCGCCGGCCCTACACAAGTCCAAGGAAGAGGTGGCCGACCTCTTCGTCCAGAAGCTGAACGTGCAGCGCAAGGAGAGCATCACCGAGTTGACGGCCATCGCCCGCGCTGCCTTGAGAGAGATATTCGTGCAGGCCGACATCGGCATGACCGGGGCCAACTTCGTCGTCGCCGAGACGGGCACCGTCGTCATCGTCACTAACGAAGGGAATGGCCGCATGAGCACCTCCCTGCCCAGGGTTCACATCGCCCTTATGGGGATGGAGCGGGTCGTGCCTCGTCTAGAAGACATGGCTGTCTTCCTCCGTCTCCTGCCACGCTCCGCCACGGGACAGCGTCTCACCAGCTACACCACCTTTGTCACCGGGCCCCGCCGCGACGACGAGGAGGACGGGCCCGACGAGTTCCACCTGGTCATTCTGGACAACGGTCGTAGCAGGATGCTGGCCGACGAGGCCTTGAGGGAGGCCCTCTACTGTATCCGTTGCGGCGCATGGGTCTACGGCGGGCCCATCGGCGCTGTCGTCACACCCATACTGGCCGGACTGCCCCAGGCCAGACACCTTCCCTTTGCCTCTACCCTCTGCGGTGCCTGCCGAGAGGTCTGCCCCGTAAAGATCAACATCCCCCATCTGCTGCTGACCCTCCGCTCCAGGGTGACCCAGGGGCCTCCTGCGGATAGACATGCCTCCTGGCTGGAAAGGATCGCAGCCAGGGCCTGGCAGTACGTGGTCACGACGCCCTGGGCCTTTGGCCTGGCTGGAAGAGCAGCCGCCATCCTCCAGCTCCCGCTTCTCCGAAGAGGAAGGCTGCGATGGCTTCCCCAACCCCTCAATGCCTGGACCAGGACCAGGGACTTCCCCCGGGTGGCCTTCCGTCCCTTTCGGGCCCGGTGGAGCCGTATAGCTGATCAACACCCCAGGGAGAAAACGTAGGCATGGCCTCCCGCGAGGTCTTCTTTCAAACACTCCGGCGTGCCCTGGGCAAGGCCCCGGGAGTAGACCTCACCCCGCCGGGACCCGACTCTGTCGCCCTCACGGAGAAGGCTTCTGCCATAAGGGAGCGCTCCCCGGCGACGCTGGCGTCTCTGTCAGAGGCCTTCGTCGCCAGGGCCCAGCTCGTCGGCTGGCATGTGTCAAGGGTCCCGAGCAAGGAGGCCGCCGCCGCGGCTGTGGTCAACCTGGCCCTAGCCAGGGGGATGAAGCACGTGGTCCGCTCAGCCCACGCGCTGCTGGACAGGGTTCCTGTGCACGAGGCCCTGGCCAGTGCCGGTCTGGAGGTGAAGGTTGTCGCCTACGATGACGAAGACCCTCAAGGTTCCAGGGCTGCTCTTCGGGAGGTGATGCTTCACGCCGACGCAGGCCTCACCGGCGCTGACTACGCCATCGCCGAGACGGGAAGCATAGTTCTCCTGCCCCGCCGCGGCGTCAGCCGTATCGTGTCGCTCCTGCCGCCCGTGCATATCGCCCTGGTAGAGACAAGCCAGGTCCTGGAGAGCCTGGACGACCTTTTCCTGCTACGGACCGAGGAGTTCCTGCGCACGGGCTCCCTCCGGGGCTACATGAGCATCATCACCGGCCCCAGCCGCACCGCCGACATTGAGCAGACCCTGGTCGTAGGCGTCCACGGCCCCAGAGAGGTCCACCTCGTGCTTATAGAGGAGGAATTTCCATGACAGAACCGAAGAAGCAATTCCTTGTTAGCGAGAAAGGGCAAAAGAGGGGGGTTGTCTTAACCATCAAAGAGTACCATGAGCTTCTCCAGGACCTGAAAGACCTGGCGATTATAGCTGAGCGAAAGAGGGAGCCTTCTGAGCCTTTGGAGTTGGCGAAGAAACGACTGGAGAAAAGGTGGCAGAATACAGGGTCCAAGTGACGCGGGCAGCCTTCAAGGAATTGGAATCCCTACCCCCTGATCAAGGGCGCAGGGTACTAACAGCAATCGAATCTCTCATATTTGACCCAAGGCCTAAGCAGTCCAGGAAGTTGGCAGGGAGCCGCGTCTCTTACCGCGTCCGAGTAGGAGATTACAGGATTCTATATCAGGTTAATGAGCGGGCAAAGTTGGTTAAGGTTTTCGCTGTTGGACACCGACGAGAGGTGTATCGGTAACTCACCCTGGTCGTAGGCGTCCACGGCCCCAAAGTGGTCTACCTCGTCCTCCTGGACAGGCCCTAGCCATGACCGTTATACCGCTCAGGGTTGCTTGAGGTCTGGTCGGGCAACACCGCAACCCTTTGTGCGTGGCCCAGGAGTGGCAGCACCTCACACATAATAGAGGAACAGAACTCCCGCCCCGACACCTGCCAGGAAGACCAGAAGCCCCAGGAGGAAGACCACCCTGAAGCTCCGCACGGCTCCTGCCACAATCACCAGGCAGGGTATGCTCACTGCCGGAAGGGTCAGCAGCAGGGCCGCAGCGGGCCCGGCAAGCCCCTCCCTGATAAGGCCCCCGGCAATGGGCAACTCTGTCCAGGTGGGCACCATGAGCAGGGTCCCGAAAGCGGCAGCCCAGATCACCCCAGGGAGACCGTCGCCAGGGGTTGGTACGGCCTTCACTACTGCGGCCGTGACCACCGAGCCTATGAATAGAACGGGCACCACCACCCTGCCCAGCTTCCAGGCGAGGGTCAGCCAGGTGGACACCAGCGCCGCCGGGGACTCCACGTTGTTTGCTTTGACCAGGTCCCCGAAGCGGAAGAGCTGGCTGTAGCCAGCCACCAACTTGGCGGATAGCGCGACCAGACGGTTTGGTCGTGGCCATATTGCTTCCCGGCTCGCCCACCGGGAGGCGGCCAGCGAGGCAGCATAGGTCAGAAAGACACCAACTACCAGCCCACCCACAATTCGAAGCAGGGCGAACTCCCCCGGTAGGAGCATCGTGGCGAGGATGAGCGAGGTGGGGTTGAGCATGGGGGAGGAGACTACGAAGGCGAGGGTTGGGCCCAGAGCGGCTCCCCCGCTGTAGAGGGCAGCCCCGATGGGCGCGGCGCAGCAGGAGCAGAAGGGCTGGGGAATGGCCAGGGCAGCCCCCGCCAGGTGAGCCTTGAACCCGGTGCGGCCCAACGCCGGCCTCAGGAACCTGACCACCACGGCCAGCAACAGCGCCCCAATCAGGATGCCCAGGACTGTGGCGTGCCATACCAGGGCCATGTAGTTTATGCCCTGCCCCAATGGCGCAAGCCACCCTTGAAAGGCATCTGCCGGGATTGCCTGTCCCACGCCAATTTTTCCTGTGGCCGCAATGCGGGAGGCCGGCACTCCCCGGTAGATGAACAGGTCCGTTACCAAGAATGCCACAAGGGCGATGGACAGGGGGTTAGTCATGGCTTTGAGGTTTATCCCAGCTTTGAGCCGTTTCTCCAGCCTGACCATGGATCTGTAGCCTAGCCATAGCCCCAGGACAGCCACCGCCAGAAGGGGGATATGCCCCGAGTTGAGGTAAAGGATGGCTGACGGAGAGCCTACCTTGAAGTAATCGATGAGGGGGAACAGGAAGGCCCTCCTCATGTCCACCACGGTAAAAAGAAGCAGGGCCATAGCTGCAAGAAATGCCCCCAGGCTGAGGTAGTAACGCCACCAGCCTGGGGTAGAAGCCCTCTTAAGATGTGCAATCATGCCGGTTGCCTCCTTATCCCTATGTCATTGAGCACTGTGAGAGAGGAGGTGCCTGGAAGGGGTGGAACACAAACAATAAGGTGCGTCTTGAACAGCCGACGCACCTCTGGGAGGAAGGACGCTAGCAAGAAGAGGCTACGGGGGTACCCGCACCACTCCCTCCCCCAGGAAGGCTGTTCGAGACGACAAGCCGGAGGATGCCACCCGGACATCCAGGCATTTGCCTCAAACTCAGGTGAACCGCCAAGCTATCCAGCTCATCGCATTCACCCCCTTCCCGTTCGATGGAGTGAGTGTATCACCAGGGAGCCCACGCAAGGAGCCCAGGATCGGCGAGCTAGCGCCAAGGTCGGCGAGGGGGCCTCTGGCCTCTCCGTCGCCGAAGACCAGATTATCGCCCCGTGGTAGCTTCAGGCGCTTCCTGAGTCTTCAGCGGAAGAGGCCTTGAACATACAGCTCCAGGGGCTGCTGTTCCCCCTCTATCAGGACCGGGAGGCAGAAGAGAGGTGGGCCGTCCATCCCTGCGTGCATCATCCAGTTCATACCGTGGCCAGGATGGCCAGACCTAGGACCACCACCGCGCTACCCAGTGCCAGCCGCACTCGCTCCTTGTGGTGGAGGTTCCAGCGGGCCATTCGGTTCATCGCCGGGCGCGCAGAGGCCGCGGCCAGGATTGCTACTAACGGAAGAACGAACATCACGTTGTACAAGACCAGATACAGGTAGGACTGCACGAAGCTCTGCTGGAGGGCCAGCATACTCAGTATGGCCAGGTACACGGCTCCGCTACACGGCACTGTGCATAGGCCCACCAGTATCCCCAGGCCGAACATAGTACCTAGGGTCGCTCGCTGGCCCCACTCTCTTACCAGGTTGCCCAGCCTTGCCGGCGCCCGGAGCTGAGGGCCCCACCCGGGGAGGAGGCTGTCCTTCACCATCCACAGACCCAGGAATACTGACGCCAGGGCTCCGAGGCGAGACCCCACGTGGTTCTGGGTGAGGGCCGTGGATACTCTGAGCAGGCCAGCCCCCAGGGTGAGGTAGGTAAGGAAGATGGCCAGGACAAAAGCTCCTCCAAAGAGCAGTATCCTACCTCGCAGGATCCCGGCGTTGGCGCCCTCCATTCCCCGGTACATGGAGGCAACAGCGGCCACGAAGAGTAGGAGCACGGTGAAGGCGCAGGGGTTGATGCCGTCGGCCAGGCCTGCGACTACTACGGTGGTCAGGGTGGCACGGTTGGAGGTCAGGGCCTCGGGGGCACCAGAGAACAGCCTGGCGGGGGTCTCCCAGACACCCGCTGCCAGCCCGATGGCCAGCACCAGGACTATGGAGAAAGAGACGGCAACGAGGGCTCGGCGGTTCATCATTCTAGGCGTTCTAGGCCTTCACTTCCAGCGTGCCCCACATGTACGGGTTCTCCTTGCCGCCGCAGCAAACCGAGCAGTAGAATCTGTAGCTCCCTTTCGTGGCGGGCGTGAACGTGAATTCCTGGGTAGTCTCAGGTGGGACATTCACGTCTATCCTGAGATTTTCAAAGGCGAGCTGGTGCCAGCCGCCGCCGTCGGTATGCAACGGGGTGTCCTTGTTGACTAGGCGCAGGGTGAGCGGCTCACCAGCCCGCCCTTCGATGTGGTTTGGGTCGAATCCCCCCATGGATAGCTGGACGGTCACTGCACCAGGGCTGCCGCCTCCAGTGGGCCTCATGGCAGGCCATAGGAAATAGGCCGCTAGACCCAGGACGACTAACGCAATGGTCCCGAAGGCCAGAAGGCGAATCCTTCCACCTTTACGACGGGCCGCCGCCTTGCGCAGCCGATTCGGGTGTCCCTTCGCGCTTAGTGTTCGTTTACTCATGGGCTGCCTCCCAGACTCACCTAACCTCTAGATGATGGCGTTCCCACGTCTTTGGCGCATCCCATCAGAAGGTTTGCCAGCAAGAGCAGGGCGACGGCCAGGAAGAGCGTCTTCATGGCTCGTGAACCATCACGGGTTGTCTTCTCTCCTTACCAGTGAAGCGGGACCTGAGCAGGTAGAAAGCGCCCGCCGCCGCCAGAACCAGGGCTATGAGCGCAATCACCTGCGCCTCCTGGAGCCCCCAGAACCATACGGCTTCCTGCCGCACAAAGGTCAGGCTGAAGCGCCCGAGAGCGTAGCCAGCCACGTACGTCAGGAACAGCAGTCCGCCAGGCAGAGGCCGCCGACGCAGCAAGAGCAGCAGGCCCAAGAGCGCCAGGTCCCACAGAACCTCATATACGGGATACGGGTGCGTAGGGATACCCTTCAGTGCCTCCGGGATCATGGCCCCAGGGTTGACGTACACGAAGCCCCAGGGCATGCCGGTGGGACCCCCGTAGGCATCGCCGTTGATGATGCATCCAACGCGGCCCATCATCTGTCCGACGATGAGCCCTATCACTGTAGCGTCGGCTAGCTGGGCAACGGGAAGGCCTTCCCTTCGGGCTACGAAGAGGGCCACCAGGCCACCGGTGATAAGACCGCCCCAGATGGCCAGCCCTCCCTGGTGTATGGCCAGGATAAACTGCGGATTGGCCAGGTAGTAGTCCAGCCGGTCCACCACGTGAAACAGCCGCGCCCCCACCAGCCCACCTATCACCGCCCACAGTGCTATGTTGCTCACCTTGCTGGTATCCAGGTTCCGACGGCGTGCCTCACGCATGGTGAGGAGGATGGCCAGCAGAATGCCTCCGCCGAAGGTGAGGCTGTACCACCGCAGGGCGAACCCGCCCAGGTTTACAATGACCGGGTCAATGTTGATGGTTATGCCGTTCATGTACTCCTATCCAATCTAAAGCAACCTCCAGGACCGTTGTCCGCGTGTCGGTGTTGCCTTCACCCTATCTGGCACGCTCTCGTCCCCTCACCCCTCTGAGACAGACTGCTCACCCAAGCTGAAGCCGATCCGGCGGCTTGTGGGGTGATGAAGGGATACGGTCACCAGTGTCACCAACCCGTAGGGCAGAAAGGCAAGGTCCATATCGTCGCAGGCCTGGACATCTCGGAAGTACTGGACGGTGAGCCAGGCGTCCCCCAGGTGGACGATGTGGCAGAGGTCCAGGACCTGTCCGTTGGCTAGGTGTAGGTTCACGACAGGTACGGCGTCAGGACGACTCTGGCACTCCACAGTCACGCGCTCCGGAAGAGTCTCCCGGTAGAAGCTAGCATCGAAAGTCATAGTCCTTTCACCAGCCCATCATGCCTCGGCCTGGCTCTCTATCCGTCACCCCGTTCATCATGCCCTGACCCATATGGCCTCCCATCATCCCACCGCTGCCCATCATGGGGCCGCCCATGGCTCCGTGGTGCCCATCCGCCATGTGGGTTGCCATGTGCTCCGCCATGGCTTCCCGGTCCTCTTCTGTCAGGGAGCCCATGGCTGACTGCATCCCCTCTACGTCTCCAGCCGCGCACGATGCGTGCATGGCGTCGAAAGCGCCAGAAGAAGGGCCATCGCCCTGCCTGGACGCGGCGGCCCAGGCGGGGGCTACCAGCAGCCCACCCAGCACAACTACTACCACAGCAGTTGCCACAAGCCACCAGAGCTTCTGTATCTTTCTCATATTTGCCTCCTTCTGTTCTTCTTTGTCCTGTGATGACGCCTCTTGGGGCTCATTCCCCTGCAGATGGAAACTCCCAGGTGAACACTCTTTCGGATACTCCCGCAATCTCCCTCAGGGTCAACGAGGCTACCCCCTCTATGGCTGCCCACTGCTCGTTGCTCGTCATGGGGAAGGCAACAATGCCCTCGCGGTGGTGGTCAGACTCCTCCAGGGCGAGCCATGCCTCAGGCACGAGGTAAGTATTATTCCGCCCTTGGAGGGTGACCAGGCTGGGCAGGTCGTACTTCAGCAGGTCCACGGAGTGGGTGTCCAGCTTCAGGTGGATCAGCACGTAACGCTCCGCCGGATAGCCGCCGAAGACGTCCTGTGCCATCTCCCGCAGGTGGAGTGGCGTAACCCAGATAGCCTGGACGGTCACACCGCCCTGACCTCCGTCAACACGAGTCAGGGAATCTTGGGGTTCCCCCTGCTCCGCCGAGGAGGTGGTAGCACTCCCCGAGCATGCGCCTAGCGCCAGGGACAGGAGCAGGAGAACGCCCAGGAACACCGCTTGTCTCCGGACAGATCCGCCCATTACCAACGTGCCTCCGCGGGCGCCCCGGCACGGAGTGCCCGAAGATGGGCCCGGCCTTGAAGGACCACTCGCAGCATAATGATCACGCCCATGGCATTCACTGCCAGCCCCGCCACCATGAAGGAGACGCGGTACTCGTTCAGGAAGATAGCCGCACCGGAGAGGCCCACCAGGGGTAGGACGTCCGTCACGTGGTGGACGCAGCATGCCACCATTGCCACCGATGACGTGCCGGTGCCTACCCCTGTGGCCGCCGTGGGCATGGCCAGCCTCACTCCGTGGTGGACCACCAGGCGGAGGTATGTGTAGAGGCCGGCCTGGATGCCGAAGCCTGAGGCGATGGCAGCCACGAAGGCCCGGTCCTGCGAGAGCAGCTCCAGGGCGTGTACCCATCCCTGGGCCCAGGTCACGATCCCCAGGTAAAGCAGCGCCAGGGAGCCCGCCCCAGCCAGGCCAGAAACGAAGGGCAGCCAGCGCCTCAGTGGGCCAGCCTTTGCCGGTGGCTGAAACACACCCTTGGCCTCCGCCGAGACGTGGCACACCCTCTGCTGCTCCATCAGGCCCTCCTAGTGGTGGTGGCCGCACTGGCACTGGTGGGTCTCCAACCCGGCACCAGGCACTTCGATGACGAAGCCAATACCCGTAGCATCCTCGCGGTAGTCGACGCTGGCCCCGTCCAGCAATTCCACCAGCTCTGGCTCCGCCAGCATGCGCATCGGGCCTGCGGAGATGACAACGTCCTCTGGCCCCGTAGTCTCCTCCAGGGCCAGCTTCCAGCCGTGCACGCATCCGTGAGGGCCCCGTACAGCGTCTACCCGCACCATTCCTTCGGCAAGGCCGCGAGACTCCAGTACCTCCTTCAGCTTCTCCTGGGCCTCATGCGTAACCGTAAGCATCTTCAAGCCTCCTTTCAATTCTCCCCTCTCATACTCGCCCTGTTCTACGCGCCTAGTGATGTCCGCTCATCCCGCCAGCGGCGGCAGGCGGCCCCTTCACGTACTTCCCCGGCTCCTTAACGAAGCTGGACTTGCAGGACGGCGAGCAGAAGTAGTAGGTCTTACTCTGGTAGTCGTGCGTAGCCGCCGCTTTCCCGGGGTCCACCTCCATCCCGCACACCGGGTCCTTTACCTTTTCCTTCTTCTTTGACCAGAATGGCATGTGACTCCTCCTCTCTGGCTATGATTAGTGTCTGTGACTGTCCTGAGCGCGGCCCTGGCGGTCCCCTGTATCTGGCCCAGCCTTGCTGTGTCCGTGGCCTCCCATGAAATGAAGCAGGGGGTGGAGAAGAATCATAGCTCCGATCGCGATCGTCGAAGGAGAAACACCGAACACGAGGATGGCAACCACCCCACCCGCCACTGCCAGGCTAAGAAAAACGGCCAACGGGGTTGCCCGACCCGATCGGCGGTTATCCTGAACCTGACCGCGCACGTTTCTCTCCTTTGCATCACCTTCCAATTGATCCGATCGCGACGACTTCATTGCAGTGTCTTTTTGAGGTCCTCGAACTGCTCCTTGCTGATTTCCCCCCGGGCATAGCGTGCCTTGGCGATGTCCAGAGGCGTAGCGCCGCCACTCCCGCCCTGGCTCCCTGTGAACCGTGAGACGCTCCACACTATCAACCAGATGGTGCTGCCCCAGAATAGGAGCATCCCCACCCATCCCAGGGTCATCCATCCCCAGCCAACGTCACTTGTTCCCCACATCATGTTGACACTCCTTTGCAGCGATCTTCCCGGCTTTCCAATATTAGGTTGGCTACTAGCGTGACCTCACCGGCGACCTCCACCCCTGCACACCGGGTCTCTATCTTTCTTGCTTGAGCAGAATGGCATTGCGATTCCTCGCTACTGTTGATTGGCCCTAGGCTCCCATGCGCTTCTTCACCGCGGGAATCACGATGGGCATGAGTACGATCATGGAGAGCCCGAAGACCCAGGCTGCCCCACCAGCGCGGGCGACCCAGGTATAGTCCCCCGCCACCGTTATCCCCAGGAAGGCCCCGGATACCAGGAGTGCCATGCTCGTGTAGATGGGCAAGCTGACCAGTCCAACTCGTTTCATGCTGTTCTCCTACCCGCTTGTTGAAGAGCCTGCTCACCTGCATGGGCCTCCCGCCTTCTTCCGGCCCGCCGGATGGGCGGCACGTAGCCCCGCATCCGCTGTGTGTTCAGCGTAACGGAGAGGGAGCTGACGGCCATGAGGAGAGCCGCCAGCTCGGGGCTCACCACCTGGGCGAAGAAGGGGTAGATGAGCCCCGCTCCTAGTGGGATGGCCAGGGTGTTGTAGCCGAAGGCCCAGGCCAGGTTTTCCCTCACCAGCCGCATGGTCCGGCGGGAGACCTGGACGGCGGCGATGACGTCCATCAGGTCGTCCTTGATGAGGATGACGTGGCCCGTCTCCTTGGCCACGTCCGTCCCCGACCCGATGGCGATGCCGGCGTCGGCCTGGGCCAGGGCCGGGGCGTCGTTGATGCCGTCGCCCACCATAGCCACCTTGTAGCCTTCGGCCTGGAGCTTCTTCACCTCGATGGCCTTGTCCTCCGGCAGCACCTCCGCCAGCACCCGGTCGATGCCCAGCTTCCTGGCAATGGCGTTGGCGGTGCGTCGGTTGTCGCCGGTGATCATGGCCACCTTGATGCCCATTCGCTGAAGGGACTTCACCGCCTGGGCCGAGGTCTCCTTCAGTGTATCGGCCACGGCCACCAGGCCCACCAGCCGGCCAGTGGCCGCCACCATCATCACCGTCTTGCCGTCCTCCTCCAGCCGCTCCACCTGGGAGAGGACTCCATCCAGAGAGACCCCCCGTTGCTCCATGAGCCTGCGGTTGCCCAGGACGACCTGGGTGCCGTTCACACGCGCCTCGATGCCGTGGCCGGGCACGGCGTTGAACTCCTGGGGCTCATCCAGCCGGAGACTTCTGGCCTGGGCCTCCCGGACGATGGCCTCTCCCAGGGGGTGCTCGGAGCCCCTCTCCGCACAGGCCGCCAGCCGCAGCACCTCCTCCTCTGTGCTGCCAAGGGCCAACACGTCCGTGACCGAGGGCTCGCCCCTGGTGAGGGTGCCCGTCTTGTCGAAGATGACGAACCGGACTTTGGAGGTGGCCTCGACGGCGTCGCCGCCCTTGAAGAGTATGCCGTGCTCCGCCGCCTTGCCCGTGCCTGCCATGATGGCGGCGGGCGTCGCCAGGCCCACAGCGCAGGGGCAGGAGATGATAAGGACAGTCATGGAGACCAGAAGGGCGAAGCCAAAGACGCCCATCTCCGCCAACGTGTAGGGTGTCAGCATGAGGCGGCTCTCTGGCGTGAACCACTGGCTGTACCCCAGGAAGAACCAGAAAAGGAATACTGCCAGCGCCAGGGCGTGGACGCCCAGGATGAAGTGGCCCGCCACTTTGTCGGCCAGGGCCTGGATGGGCGCCCTGGAGAGCTGCGCCTCCTCCACCAGCTTGATGATCTGGGCCAGGGCCGTCTCGCTCCCCACCCTGGTGGCGCGGAACTTGAAGGCTCCCGTCTTGTTCATGGTGCCGCCGATGACCTCGTCCCCCGCCTTCTTTTCTACGGGGATGCTCTCGCCGGTGACCATGGACTGATCCACCGAGGAGTAGCCCTCCTCCACCACGCCGTCCACGGGGATGCTTTCGCCTGGCCGGACCAGCACGAGGTCGCCCACCTGCACCTCCTCGGCAGTCACCTCCATCTCCTGGCCGTCCCGGAACACTCGAGCCCGCTTGGGCTGTAGCTTCATGAGACGTCGGATCGCCTCTGAGGTCCGCCCGCGTGTGACGGCCTCCAGGTAGCGGCCCAGGACAATGAAGGCGGTGAGGAGGGCCGACGCCTCGTAGAAGGTGGCCTCGCGCCCGCCGAATCCGGCTTGGGGCCAGAAGGTGTTGATAACGGCGATGAGGTAGGCGGCGCCGATACCGGTGGCGTAGAGGAGGTTCATATCTGTGATGCCGCGTCTGAGCCCATTCCAGGAGTTCACGAAGAACTGGCGCCCGGGTCCCACCACGATGGGCGTCGTCAGGAAGAACAGGAGCACCTTGTTGTTCAGCCAGGAGGGAACGATGCTGGGCAGGAACCAGTAGGGCTGGAAGGTCCCCAGCATCACCAGGATGCCCAGGGGCCAGGCGATGGCCATGTTGACGAGCTGGCGCCGGACCTCCCGCTCCCGGGCCTCGCGCTCCCGATCGAGGGCCCCCTGCCCCTCCGCCTTCTCCGCCACTGCGTAGCCCAGGCCCTGGATGAGGCCCCTGATCTCGGCAGGCGTCACCAGGTCCCGTATGTACTCGATGCGGGCAGATTCCGTGGACGAGCTGACCACCACCCGGTACACGCCCGGGACATCCGCCAGGGCCTTCTTGATAATCTCCTCGCAGTGGCTCCCCATCATGCCCAGGACATGGAACTGCACCACGTCCAGCACGACTCCGTAGCCAATAGCATCCACCTCATCCTTCATTGCCCTCACTGCAGTTACGGAGGGGTCGTATTCGACCCCGGCCTTCCCGGTGGCCAGGTTCACCGTTGCTCCCTCAACGCCCGGCACGCCCTTGAGGGCCGACTCCACATGGACCACGCAGGAGGCGCAGGTCATGCCCGAGATAGTCAGGTTTATCTTCTTGAGGCTCTTGGTCGTCATCGTTGCCTCCTATCCATTCTCCTTCATGACGAGTCTCACCTGTGGGAAAGCCGATAGAGTTCCAGCACGCCTTGCACGAGCCTGGGCGGCCTCTCTCCGTTCTCTGCCGCCAGGTAGGCCAGCAGGCACTGGACTTCTAGCTTCTCGGCGGCACGGCGAACCGCCCGCATCTGGCGCACCACCTCACCGCAGTCGCGGCCCTCCTCCACCATCCGGACCACCGCTTCCAGGTGGCCTCGCAGGTAGTGGACGCGCCGGAGGAACTCCTCTCTTTCCATCTCTTTCCATCTCCTTCGTCCCTGAAGGATGCGCTCTACCCTTCATCAGCCTTACCGCGGCTCCTGCTCTTTGTTGGCCCGCGTTTCGCCCGCTGCGGCGTAACCACTAGCTTGCCCCGGTACATGCCCAACTGGCAGGTGAACAAGAAAGTGCCCGCGGCGCTGGGGACAAACTCCAGCAGGGTCTCCCGGAAGGCGGGCAGGCGACGGTCTATGCCGAAGGCGGAGAAGACCACCCGCTCGGAGCAGGGGTTGTTCTCTTGGCGCAGGAACCGGATTCGTACCGGTATCCCCTGCCTCACCTCCAGGGTGTTCGGACGGTACTTCCCGTTGATGGTGACGCAGACCTCCTGATACCCGTCGGGGCTGAGGTAGGCCCGATTCCGGGCACGCCGAGTTCGCATTGCTGCCAGCAGTATTCCCGCCAGCATCGCAACGCCCGCCAGGACGGCGACCGTCATAATGGCCTCAGCAGTCATCTCCCACCTGCACTACCCACTCCCGCGGCCCTACCCATCTTGGCCCCTCTTATTAGAGGCTACAGCCCGATCCTTAGATGAACCTTAAACGGGCATGAGGGGAAGATGAGAAACTGGGGCCAGTGGGTTGCTCGACAGGGGAAACTAGCGCGGTGGCTTGGCCGTGATAAGCGTGACAAGGCCCATCGGCGCCAGGCTCTCCAGGCTGAGAAGGATGAGGCCAGCGCGTCGGGCGTTCGCCACCGTGCGCCGGTTGATGTTGGCGCCGGTCATCCGGACTGCTACGGGATTCAGAAGGTCCATCAGCAGGCCGATGAGCGGCCGCTCGATCCGAACGTGCTCCAGGAGAAGGAGCGTTCCCACAGGTTTGCACACGCGCCCCATTTCCCGCAAGGCACCGATCGGATCGGATACAGAGCAAAGGACGAAGGTGGTCGCCACGTAATCAAAGCTGTGGTCGGGGAAAGCCAGGGACTCGGCCGCCATCTGCATGAGCTCAACGGACGATGCGCCCTCTCGGGTGCGGCGCACAGCCCTCCGCAGCATTCGGGAGCTCAGGTCCACCGCCACCACATCGGCACCTGCCGGGTAGTAAGGGATGTTCTTGCCCGTGCCTACCCCGACTTCCAGGATGTGCCCGCCTGTGACCCTGTCCCAGAGGAGCCTCCGCCAGTGAGCGAATGTCCACTCCGGCAAGCTTTCTACGAGATCGTAGACCAATGCCTGCCTGTCGTATCGACGCCGGGTGGTTGTCAGGGAACGGGCGAGACGAGACGGTTGATTCTCAACGTTCATTCGTGCGCGCTCTCTTCGCCTCTGGCCCCTGAAGGTACGTCTCCGGGTTCTCGCTAAATCGCTCCTGGCACCGCTGGGAGCAGAGGAAGTAGCGTGTTCCCCGATAGGTAGCGAAGAACGTGACCGCCCACTGGTCCACCGGCATGCCGCATACCACGTCGCGCACCCAGGCGTGGGCGGCCAGAGGATAGCTCAAGGAGAGGCAGGCAGGCGGACTGAGAACCGGCTGCCCTTGCCGGGTACGGAGCCCACCAGGATTTCGCCCCCGTGCTGTTCAACGATCCACTTGGCGATAGAGAGGCCCAGCCCCGTGCCCCCGCTGTCCCGGGAGCGAGCCCTGTCGGCACGCCAGAAACGGTCGAAGATACGAGGCAGGTCCTCCGGCTCAATGCCGATGCCGGTGTCCTCCACATAGGCGGTCACCCACGGAGGCTCTCTCTTCAGCCCCAGGGTTACGACTCCTCCCTCCGGGGTGTAGCGGAGGGCGTTGTCCACGAGGATGAGAAGAAGCTGCTTCAGGCGGTCCTCGTCCCCCTGGACCACTGCGGGCTCCAGGTCTGCTAGCCGCACGCCGACACCCTTTGACATGGAGAGAGCCTGCCGGTGTGCCTCTACCAGCAGTGCATCCAACTCCACTAGTCCGCTCTGCATCTGCGCCTGCCCGGCGTCGGCGCGGGCCAGGGTCAGGAGGTCGTTGACCAACCTGCCCAGGCGCTCCACCTCGCGTCGGACATGTTGCAGCGTCTGCTGATGGTCCTCCTCAGGCATATCCTTGACCCGGTCCAGGAGGTCCAGGTTCCCCCGGATGGCCGTCAGGGGGGCCCGGAGCTCGTGGGAGGCATCAGAGGTGAAACGCTGCTGTGCCGAGTAGGCCTCCTCCAGGCTGGCCAGCATCTCGTTGAATGTCTGGGCAAGCTGCCCCAGCTCGTCCTTCTGGCTACTTACGCTCAAGCGGCGACTGAATCCCCGGGAGAGGGCGATAGCCCTGGCTGTCTCCGTCATCTCCGACACCGGGCTGAGGGCCCTTCCCGCCAGCGCTGCACTCAGCAGACCCACCAGCACAATAGCACCGAGCCCTCCGCCCAGCAGCACCCACCGGAGCCTGTCCAGGACCATGTCCCGCTGGCGAAAGGAGACGGCAACTTCTATCCACGCTACCGTCTGCCCCTTCGCAGTGACCGGGGCTGCGGAGGCCCTCATGCGCGTACCGTCCACCGTTACGTCGAAAGTGCCCTGCTTCCCCAGGTCAGTAAGCGGTGGAAGTATCCTTATTTCCAGGTTGGAGGAGCGGGCCAGGATGGAGCCGTCGCGAGAAAGCACCTGGACGTAGACCTCCGGGGCTTCGAAGGCGTCCAGAGAGGGAGTAACGGGAGACTCGGCGGCTTCGCCGTTCGGGTTAGCGGCCCGGACGGCGGCCACCAGGTGCTCCATGCGGTCGGCGATAGCATCATCCACCATGGAGACCAGGTGGCGCTCCATAATGCCATAGAGCCCTAGGCTGAAAAGGAGCAGGGCCAGCGCAAAGATGGCGCTATACCACAGGGAGAGCCGGATGCGAATCGGCATAGCAGACTACTCCCGCAGGAGGTACCCCGAGCCCCGCATGGTGCGGATCAGCCGTGATTCGCCATCGGCTTCCAGCTTGGCGCGGAGGTAGCGAACATATACCTCAACCACGTTCGACTCACCTCCAAAGTCGTATCCCCAGACCCGCTCCATGATCTGGTCTCTGGTCAATACCTGGCCCGGGTGGCGCATGAACAGCTCCAGGAGCTTGAACTCGGTGGTGGAAAGCTGGATGTCCCGGTCACCCCGCCGGGCCCCTCGGGCGCCCACGTCTAGGATCAGGTCCGCATATCTTAAGATCTCCTGCGCGGTCACCTGGTGGCGCCGCAGGAGGGCACGGACCCGGGCGACCAGCTCCTCAAAGGCAAAGGGCTTGACCAGGTAGTCGTCGGCACCGGTCTCTAGCCCTTGGACTCTGTCCGACACAGCGTCTCTGGCGGTCAGCATCAGTACCGGGACGCTGCTGCCGGCCTTGAGTCTTCGGCAGACCTCCAGGCCGTCCATCCCGGGCATCATGATGTCCAGCACCACCAGGTCGGGGAGGCGTTCCCGGGCGATATCCAGGCCCTCCTTTCCGGCGCTGGCAAAGTCAACAACGTAGCCCTCGTAGGCCAGGCCCCGGCGCAGGAAATCGATCACCGCCGGATCATCGTCAATGACCAGAACGCGCTGCCTTGCCATCGCCCTCCCTGTTCATCGTCCCTTTCACAATTGTACCATCGGCACATATTGCCAGTAGCCCCGGTCACGGAAGAAAACTCGGGCCAGGCAAAGCATGGCGCAGCCGCTTCAAGATGGGCAAGGCCGCCAGGCTGCCCTTGCCTCAACCTGCTTGGCTTAATGGCGGTACACCAGTCTGTGGGGCCAGGATGTGCCTGGTGATCCCTAACCAAGAGAGCCTCCAGAGCGTTTTAGTAAGTGTGTCCTGTTACTGTCCGCAGCATCTGGTCTGAGAAGGCAGGTAAGCAATGAGCACAGGTAGTGGAGTTTTGCGGGACTTGGTGGGCGGGCCGTTCCGCCGCAGAATGCCCTATATTGTGATCGGTGTGCTCTTGCTGACCGCCGTCGCGGTAATCGCGTGGGTCGTATGGTCAGACCTGACCCGCAGAGGGGGGGAGGGCGAGGGGAAGGGGGAGAGGGAGGCCAGCGTCGCGCCAAGCCTTACGCTGGAAGGACTGGGGCAGGGGGCCTGGCGTGTTGGTGGACTCGTATCGGGTCAAGGAGGCACAGCCTATACGGCCAAGATAGTGGACGGGCAGAGCAGGGGGGTCTTTGACCTGAAGGTGGATGGAGCTACAGGTGAGCCGATCCCCAGGGGCGAAGCGGAGGGTATCGGAGCAAATCCACCTGTGTCGGGAACCACGCCCGTGGATGAAGAGACCCTTCGGGCGCGGGTTTCGGAGGTCCTGACCAGGTTGGCCGTGGGCCAGGTCAAAACCAGGGAGGAAGGAACTTCTCTTGAGGTTGCCTTGACCTATCGGTCGAAGCAAGTAGCTACACTTACCGTTGACGCCCGCACCTCGACTGTTATATCGAAGGGCGAGAGGCCGCCCTCGGAAGGGAAGGGCCAGGAGAGGCCCGAAGGCAAGAAGGCCCGACTGGTGCCGGGGAACCTTGTGCAGCCCCTGGGATGGCTGGCTGCCATGATAGCTATTGTGAGCACGCTGCATTACTCCTGGCGGCGTGCCCAGACCACGGTCATTCGGGAGTCTCAGGGAGATGCCAAAGCCGTCGCCATAAGGCGTCTCCGGTCGCTTCTCTGGGGGCACGAGGTGTTTGGGTTCCTGGCCCTGGGCCTGGCGGTCCTGCACCTGGTCAACTTCTGGGACAGGCTACAGGTGTCCACGAGCTGGCTCCTGTTCTTCATGATGGTGACCGTAGTCCTCAGTGGCGTGTTCCGACAGGTAACGGGGCGCTACCAGCTTGTCAGGATGTACTGGCGGAGCTTCCACATTCCATACACTGTCCTATTCTTTGCTGTGCTCATCGTTCATGTGCTCATGAAAATAGGCGAGCTGGGCGGCGACTAGAATTTATCCCGAAATCCCTTACCCCCTTGGTCCCCCTCTCCTTTCCCAAGGAGGAATGGGATGAAGAGGTATCTGGGGGGCACCCCCAGATACCTACCAGAGGGGTTAAGCCCCCTCTGGCCTCCCCTGGAATTGAGTTTCGAACAGCCTCTAGCGGGTCCTTCTGGGGTGGCGCTATATACCGCGGGCCTTGGTGGCCCAGAGGCTGGCGGGGTACCACTGGAGGAGCATGCGCCAGGCCTCCTCCTGCTCCTCGGAGGAGCCGGTGGAGAGGTAGATGCACACGCCGAGCATGTACTGGGCCTCAGGGGCGAAGGGGCTGCGGGGGTAGCGAGTCACCATCTCGTTGAAGACGAGGGCGGCCTGGTTGTGGCGCTTGCGCCGGTAGAAGTAGTAGCCGCGAGCCAGGATGAGCATGGTGGCGAACTCCGGGGCAGGCATCCATCCCTCATTGCGGTAGACGAGGGTCCCGTCCTGGGCGATGACGCAGACGGACGGGGTCCAGAAGGCCTGGTACCTCTGGAGGAGGTCGGGCTGCTGGCGGATGTTTACCATGAGGGGGACGAAGTGCTCGCCGACGATGGCGGCGACGGTGGGGTCTGGGTACGTCACGGCACCCATCTTGGCGCAGCCGGCTCAGGTGTCCCGCATGAAGTAGGCCAGGACCGGTCTGTCCTCCTGATAGGCCCGCTCTAGGGCCTTATCGAAGGACTCCTCCCAGGCGATGGGGCCGTGGGCTTCGGTCATAGGCCATGCCTACAGTAAGATAAGTGCAAGGGATGCATTATGCACGGCATTGCGAGAGCATCTTACCATGTATTCTAGTGTGGAGTCTCCTTAGTTCTTTACAAAAGTAGACGCTGCCTCCCGAGAAATCACGTCCTCTCTGAAGACAGATACCTCACCCCCTGGCCCCCTCTCCAGCAGGAGAGGGGGCAAAGAGAAACCTGGGGGACACCCCCAGGCCCCTGGCAGGGGCTCCGCCCCTGCACCCGGATTGGCTACGACTTATTCAACGTTTTTCCAAGACGGGATACTAGAAGCACATGTTATCAAAGGTGTCTCCTGGCGCCTTACAGCGATCGCCGAAGACCTCTCGGGCTTCCATTCTGCGGGAAACTAACCGGATGATGATTACCCTCCGCCGCCTTCAACCTCGTCTTGCCGTCTGTAGCCGGGTTTTTCGAGAGGATGGTTCCGGCCAGACCCGAAGAATGGCACCAGCGGGAGGTAGATTAGCAAGAAGAAAGGCCCCAGGAGATTATATTGATGGACGTGTACAAGCTCGTGCTCCAGCACTGCATCTTCCCGGCACGCGCTCGGGTCCCAGAAGATCACGGCATAGCCCAGTGTGGTAGCTCGGGGACCACGCCCTCCCCTGTGGATAAGGCCGCTAATGCCCCTGCCACAACAGAACTTCCAATACAGTCGCTTCGTATCAAAGCTGGGGACGCACCACGTCAGCAGCAATCCTATGAGGAAGCCCAGCAGCGTGTTGGGAAGGGTCCACAGGTTTGACAAGACGTACAAGAGCACATGTACGACTATGCAAAGGATGTAACTTACCCATTCGAGCACAGTTACAACCACCCAAACGACCACTTTCACCAGGACGGTGACCAGGCGACAGACGACGTAAGTGACCCACTTGCCTACTGTTACAATGACCCATCGAGTCACCTTGACTAGCGTGGTGGTCAGCCAGCAGAACCACCGAAGGGGGTGCCACCAGGGCCGTTGGCTGCACCTGCGTTCAGTCCTCTCGACCCATTCATCTATGGGCCTCTCTACCCTCTCCTCCACCCACCGTCGATACTCCTCGCACCTCCGCTCCTGCCGTTCGATCCACCGGACAACAGGTCTCCTAATGTTGCGCTCCACCCATTGCTTGAACCACGCGCACACCACGAACATTTACGGCCTCCTCAGTCCTTCCCTTCCTTCATTTGATCTGGGATTCCCCATGTGGGCTGACTCCAAGCGTGGCGTGGAGCCAAATTGGATGGAGACAGTATACTCCTGGCTTTTGGATGCCTGTCAATCCTTCGGCTTCCCGACATGAGGCACGGTATCAGCCAGAAACCACCCTCCTGAGCTCACTTTATCGTCATCCGGTCCGTGGACGAGACTCCTGAGCCTCCCTCGGAGGCAATACTACTCCCAGCGCCTCCCCCTCCTCACTAATGAGGCAAGGCCCTCGCCGAGGGTGAGGGGGTAGAAATATAATCTGTCCCGACAAGTCGGGAAGACCCCCGGTAGGGGCAGAGCCCCTGCACCCCGTGGGGGTTTCATCAGGGCAGGCCCCAGACCCCCTCTGAACTCCCCCAAGGACGAATTTCGGTATGAGTTGATGAATCTCAGGTCTAGCTGGCCTTTTGAGCCCTGAGCTGCTCCAGGAGGTCGAGGAACTGCTGGTAGGAGGCGATGCCGGATATGGCCCTGATGAAATCGCCGACGCTTGGCAGTAGCTGGCGGAGCTCCCGGAGCTGGCCCCCTATAGGGCTCACGGAGGCGGGGGTCTCGGCGTAGCTGCCGCGAAAGGCGAAATAGGCCTGGTTCAGCTTGCGGAGAGGGTAGCCGCGGAGCAGGAAGAACCACCATCTCTCCTTCATGTACTGCTCGGCGTCCTGGACCTGGCCCTGGGCCAGGAGGTCCTCCACCTGCTGGCGGGTCTTGCGCATCTCCTGGGTGAGGAAGGGGTCTCTCTCCTCCTCTGGGAGGAACAGAGACGACGAGGCGGTGAGGTCGCCACCCAGGCGGGCGAAGGCCATGTCGCCCAGCTCGCGGCCAGCGAGGTCGGCGGCGGTCTCGTTGAGGGTGTACATCTCGTAGGAGCTTCTCATGTAGCGGCCCAGGGGCCGGAAGAAGAGGTACTGGTGAAGCCACTCATGGGAGGCGAACTGGAGGATCATGCGGAGGGGGTAGGTGTCCGGGATGATGGAAGGGTAGGTGGCGAGGCCTCCCAGGTCGTCGACATAGGCAGAGAGGTTGTACTGCTCAAGGACCTCCCTCTCCAGGCGGTCCCGTTCCAGGAGTGGGACCTCGGGGCGAAGGAGGATGGCCTCGGAGAGGAGGAGCCGGTCCCGTGGCGAGACGACCAGGATGGTAGGCGGCTGTTCGAAGCGGATATCCACAGGGGGGAAGAGGAGACCCCACCGGGAGGCGAGGCCCTGGCTCTCCAGGACGGCGCTGAGCTCGGACTCGAGGGTCTCCTCTGCCCTGGCCCGAAGCTTGCCCTGGGCTTTTATGAGCTCCCGGAGGTGCTCATCGGAGGGTGCTGTCGTCTCCCTGGTAGCAGCCGTGGCGCCGAGGCCGACGCCGCGCCTGAGCGGGTTGCCCTGAAGCCTATCCTTCTCTTTCTGCACCTGGCGTGAGACGAGGAGGTAGTCCTCAAGGAGAGCCAGGTGGTCCTGCGGGGACGGACTGCCCCCTGGGAGCGCCTCCCTCAGCAGATACAGCCACTTCTGGTGAAGGTGGGCCGCCTCCCACTGCTGTACAGAGAAGAGGTACGGCGCGGCGAGAAGGCGGACCGGGGTGAGGTTGAGGGTGTCGAACCGCAGAAGAAGGACGGCGAGCAGAAGGAAGGCCAGGGCCAGACGTCCCCGAAGGCCAAACCTGCGCTCTTTTTTGCCCACGGCCCTATTTTACTGTAGACCTGGCAGACAAGTTTGTGTGGGATACGTCCTTGTTCTGGTGGGAGCGGGCTCCTATACTACAGAGACCTGGTTCAGGAACAGATTGGGGGCAACGTGAGAGGGAAAGGCCTGGGATTAGTGGTGACGCTTCTGCTAGGCGTCATGGCAGGGGTGCTTGTTGCTGGCGCAGGCTGCCGAGCGAGGGAGCGTGCGGGGCGTGAACCCGGGCAATTCGCGGAGCTGGTGAAGGCGAGCTTCTTTGCCCGGACGGAGGGGGGCGAGCTGAAGGCGCCGGAGGGTGTTCCTGACCTCATAGTGGAGCGGGCGGGAAAGGCTGTCATCCGGCTCAGGACGGCGGAGGGATACGGCTACCTGGACCCGCTGGCCCTGGAGTCGGAGTTGGTGGGGGAGCACCCCAAGGAGAGGCTGCTGCGTCTAGAGAGGCGGCTCGGTGTTGCCATGGAGGGCGGCATCGTCTCAAAGCTGGCAGACAAAGGTGCTGTGGAGTCCCTCTTTCAGCGCGTCACCTTCGAATACCTTCGTGACAAAGAGGTGACAGGGACGGTCTCCGAGGTGTTTCCCGACGGGTCTTTGCTGGTGATTCCCGACGAGGTTCCCGAGGAGTGGAAGGGCTCTACTGGCGGGATGACGGGAGCGACGCACTTTCACGTGGACGCCAGGGGCCTCGTCTCCAAGACCTCGCCGCTGGCGCGTGAGCTGGAGGACGAGCTTCTGAAGCTGCCTTTTGAGCTGCAGCGGGAGCCTCCAGCGACCCTGGCGCGCAAGGAGTGCCAGCTCAACCAGGAGGCGATGGCCTCCCAGGTTTATCGGGAGCTCATGGCTTCTGTGGGATTCAGCCCGGCCAAGGCAGGGGGCGGCCGCGAGACCTCCGGCTCTCTTTTCGATAGGGCCTGGCAGGTGTTCCGAAGCGGGTTCGGCCGGGGGACGAGCTACTTTGGGTACACGGGCTACTGGCTGGCTGAGCAAATGGGCTCATTGGGGTTTCAGGGTCTCAGGGAGTGTGACAAGGTCACAGGCCTACAGCGCTTGGGAGATGACCTGTACTGGACGGTGTGGCGCTCCCTGGAGGAGGACCGGAAGCAGCGGAACCTGGTGGTACGGACGGGGAGCCGTGGTGATGAGCCGAAAGTCGTCTACGCGGCGCCCGGGCTGATGCTGATGGCCCTTCCCACAAGGCACGAGGGCACACCGACCATGTTGCTTAGCACAGAGGGGTGGAAGGACCCCAACTCTGATGCCCCCGTGGACCCGAGGTGGCAGTCCGTCTACATGGTGCGGCTGGACGAGCCGGGCAGCTTTGAGCTGGTCCAGTTCCCGCTGCCGCCGTATCGGGGACAGGGCGAGCCGGGCCCGGGGAAGCTCTACGGACACTCGGCTGTTATCACGGGGGATGGCAGGTATCTGTACGCCATCCTGTACGGATTCGAGGGGGAGGGCGGCGGGCTCTGGGTGGCCGACCTGAGCCAAGAGGGCTTCCCCAGGAGCGAAGAGGCTTTTGCCAAGATTCTCACATGGGACCATGCGCTTAGCTGGATGGTCCTGAGCCCGGTGGGAGACCGGTTCTCGGGGGCGCCTGTCTCAGTGTTTCTGACGGGCAAGGAGGTTGCCCAGGGGACAGCGATGACGGCGAACCTCGTTCGGGTCCAGCTAAAGGGCCTTGAGTCGAGGGTCTTGAGCAAGGAGCGACTGCTGAGGATGGTGGGGTGGAACCCGGTGCCCTTCGGGATCCAGCGGGTTTCCAGTAGGGAGGAGCGGGTGCTGGTGGAGACCCACTACAACTACGAGAACTCCCTCACGGACCGGGCCAAGGGGGTCTTCATTGTGACGGTCAGGGAGTGACACGAAGCGACATCGGGGCGGGATCTTATAGCGCGGGCCAGGAGAGGGTTTTATGGTTGTTTCTCCTGGGGCGGGTTGCTAGAATGCGTCAGTAGTAATTGAGGAGGTTATGCCGTGACGACGCCAAAGACGGTGGACCCCAACAGGCTTCTTCTTACGGGAGAGAACCCCTTCATCCGGCTGAGCGAGAGGGCCGGCGGACCTGCGACGACGGACGCCAGCTTCTGGCGCATCCTCTTTTCGCCCGGGGGGCCGGGACACGTCCTGTTTCTCCAGAGCGAGTTGACAGACAGCGAGGCCAGGATCTACTCGGACAACATAACCATGGCCCGATGGCTTCAGGGGGAGATCCAGAAGACGATCAGCCCGGTCTTTGGCAACCTGGAGATTCCGGTGGTGGAGGCGGAGTTTCGGAAGTGGGGAGACCTGAGGTCATACTGGACCGAGGCGACGGATACGGGTGAAGAGGAGATCCTGCTTACCTGGTACGAGCTGGGGGAGCCCTTCCTGATGCACACCCTGCCGGGGAGCGCCCCGCAGCGGCCGCACGGGGTGTGCACGGTGATGATCCCGGCCCTGGGGGCGAGGGTGGTCATCAACGGGGAGCAGGCCAAGGGGAGGCCCTTCCCACAGGAGAGGGAGGGGCGCAAGTTCAGCACCTGTGCCCTGGCCTTCTCCGAGTCGTGGCTGCTGCCGCATTAAGAGAAGCGGAGAGGGCGGGATTCGAACCCGCGAGGAGCTTGTGGCCCCTACACGCTCTCCAGGCGTGCCTGTTCGACCGCTCCAGCACCTCTCCGCGAGAACGAAAACCCTGGCGGGCGTGGCTAGTGGGCCCCGGCCTTGGCCAGGAAGTTGAGGACGAGCCTGTTGTAGAGGTCCGGCTGCTCGATTGCTGAGGGATGAGCCGTCTCCATGACCTGGACCTGGGCGTTGTTGAAGACCTGCGGCGCGGCCCTGGCTGCCTCCTCGCTGCTGGAGAACTTATCGAGCCGGCCCAAGATGACAAAGACGGGGCAGCGGATGCTCTTGAGGGTCTCTGGCGGCCGCGGTGGCTCCGGTGGGCGGGCCATAACCCTGACAAAAGACTCGGCCTTGTTGCGGCGGAGGACCTGCCTGTAGCGCTCCATGACGTCGGGGTGGGCCTCGGCAAAGCCGGGGGAGAAGAGGTCGGGGATGCGCTGGCGGATGACCGCCTCCATGCCGTCTCTCCTTACCTCAGCCAGTTGGGCCTGGCGGCGGGTGTCGCCCTCGCGAACGGCCTCCGGGCTGCGTGGAGCGAAGCCGCCGCTATTGGAGAGGATGAGGGCCGATACCATCTGGGGGTGGGCGAGGGTGAACTCCAGGGCGATAGCCCCGCCCATGGAGTAGCCGAGGAGGGCTGTCTCCTTGATGTTGAGGGCCTGGAGGAGGCCGTGCAGGTCCTGGGCCCAGAGCTTGACGGAGAGGTCGCCTGGCGGTATCTCAGTGTCGCCGTGGCCGCGGACATCGTAGGTAAGGACCTGGTAGTGTTTGGCGAACGCAGAGGCCTGGTTCCACCAGGCGTCCAGGTTATCGCCCATGCCGTGGATGAGGGTGAGGGGCCTGCCTTTACCCGCTAGCTGGTAGCTCACATTGATGCCGTTAGCCGATACTCTCATGAATCACCTGCGATGTAGAAATGGGGGGCCGGGCCATTCTGGCGGAGAGGGTGGGATTCGAACCCACGATCCCCGGTGGGGATACCGCTTTTCGAGAGCGGCGCCTTCAACCGCTCGGCCACCTCTCCCTCGGTGAATTATAGCATGGGCTTCGGCCCAGTGGCACCCGCTGGGCGCACGACTTGCGTAACAGTCAACCTATTGGCAGACGATGTTTGACCAAGGGGTGCAGCACAATGCTCACTTCTTGCGCGAAGAGGCGATGTCCTTGACACACTTATCCTCAACTTGTAGTATGGGGCTTAGATACATAGCCAGCGAGCTTTCCTCCTCTGGATTGACAGCATGAGCGTGAGATGGGCCGGAGTGATTCTAGCGGCGGGGCGCGGCACCCGGATGAACTCACGACTGCCCAAGCTTCTTCATCCGTTGGCGGGGCGACCCATGGCGCAGTGGGTCCTTCAGGCTCTGAGGGAGGCGGGTGTCAAGCGGGTGGTGGCGGTGGTCCCCTCTGGGGAGGAGCGAATCAGGGAGGCCTTTGGGCCATCGGTACAGTTCGTGGAGCAGGCGGAGCCCAGGGGCACCGGCCACGCCCTGCTGGAGGCCGAGGGGCTGCTGAAGGACCTGGAAGGCGGGATTCTGGTGCTGCCTGGGGACGCGCCGCTGGTGCAGGCCGCGACCCTGAAAAGGCTGATGGACCACCACTCACGGAGCAAGGCGGCAGTAACGGTGCTGACGGCCAGGGGCGTGCCGGTGGAGGGCCTGGGAAGGGTCGTTAGGCGGAGGGATGGCACCGTTGGCGCAATAGTGGAGGAGCATGAGGCGGACGAGGCACAACGGGCCATTCCAGAGGTGAACAGCAGCGTTTACGCCTTGAGGAGCGGCGACGTGTGGCCCCTGTTGAAGGGGCTTACCCCCTCCAGGAAGGGGGAGATATACCTGACGGACCTCATCGGCAGGGTGGTGGCAAATGGTGGAGAGGTGAGGGCCCTGGAGGCCGAGGACCCGTGGGAGGCCTTTGGGGTGAACAGCCGGGCCCAGCTTGCGAGGGCGGAGTCGGTCCTGCGGGGGCGTATCTGTGAGGGGTGGATGGAAAAGGGGGTAACTATCCTACAGCCGGCCACCACCTTCATTGATGCGACGGCGTCTTTGGGGCAGGACACGGTGGTTTATCCCAACTGCCACATCTATGGCAACACGACTATAGGAAGGGAGTGCAGGATAGGGCCCAACGCAGTAGTGATAGACTCAAAGATAGGGGACCGATGCCGGGTTCTGGGGTCGGTCCTGGAGGGGTCTGCTTTGGAGGACGATGTGGCCGTGGGCCCCTTCAGCCACCTGCGGGCCGAGACTCACGTCGAGGCCGGGGTGCACATAGGAAACTTCGTGGAGATAAAGAAGAGCCGGCTGAAGAGGGGGGTCAAGGTGGCCCACTTCAGTTACTTAGGGGATGCCCAGGTAGGGGAAAATGTGAACATCGGGGCCGGGACAATAACATGCAACTTCGACGGTGTGAGGAAGTGGGAGACGGTGATTGAGGAAGGGGCTTTCATAGGGAGCGACACCATGCTAGTGGCGCCGGTAAAGGTAGGAGCGAGGGCCAAGACAGGTGCAGGGTCAGTGGTCACCAAGGACATAGAGCCGGACACGCTGGCGGTAGGGGTGCCAGCGCGGGCCATCAAGAAGCTGAGGAAAGCCAGCGACGGCCACGGCCTTCCCGACTCCCAACGGTAGGGTAGGTGACCGCCTTGGATGGAAGTGGTTTAGGCGCCGTACTTACTCTCGGGCTCTCTTTATTTGGATTCGTCATTGCGTCCTTTGCGGAAGGGGGGATTGAGGGGGCGTCGGCGAAGGAGCTGCAAGGGATAGCGCCAGGTAGAGCGTTGCTGGCCCGCCTTCTGTGGGGGCGGTTGAGAGGGTGTGAGGGGGCGCGTGCCTTCCTTGGTCTCTGGCAGATGGTCATGCTGGTGGCCGGAGGCGTGGCGGTAGCGGCCCTGATCTCCGGAGGGGGCGAAGGCCGCTGGGGGATCGTGGCCCTATCTGAGGCGGGCTTCGTCCTGACCTTGCTGGTGTTGTGGGCAGCGGCCCGGCTTGCTGCCCAGGTATGGGACAAGCTGGCGGTGACGGTGGCGCGTGGGATGCTTTTCCTTTCATGGAGCCTCTTTCCTGCCGTATGGTTGCGGGGGTGGGTCCTGGAACGGGTGAGCAGGAGAGGGGGTCCCCTGGAGGAGAGAGGGGCAGGACCTGTGGCAGTGGTGGGCCATGAGGAGCTGCCGGATGAGCGGGAGATGGGGATGATCCGGGCCGTCCTGCGGCTTGAGCGGACGAGGGCGTACGAGGTGATGGTGCCGAGGGTAGAACTGGTGGCCCTGGAGGTGAACTCATCCCTGTCCCGGGCGGCAGAGGTGATGCTGGCGGAGGGGCACAGGCGGATCCCGGTCTATGAGGGGGGCATAGACCATGTGCGGGGTGTAGTCCACGCGCGGGACCTTCTGCGAGTCCTGACGCGTCCAGACCCAGGCGTTACCCTCAGCGAGTTGCTGCGCCCTATCCTTCTTGTTCCCGAGTCCAAAAGGCTTGACGATCTGCTGGCAGAGTTCCAAAAGGAGCGTGTCCATATAGCGGTGGTTGTTGACGAGTACGGTGGAACGGCGGGGATAGTGACCCTGGAGGACCTGCTGGAGGAGATAGTAGGGGACATGAAGGACGAGTTCAGCGCCGCGGAGCCAGAGGTGGAGATGGTGAAGGAGGGCGAGGCCCTGTTGGCGGGCCGCGTGAATGTGGAGCGGCTGAGAGAGCTGTTCCAGGTGAGCATAGAGGACGCCGATGTGGACACAGTGGGGGGACTAGTGTACGCCAAGCTGGGGAAGATCCCCAGCGCCGGGGATGAGGTGACGGTGGATGGCCTGAGGATCCAGGTGGTGTCGGTAGAGGGCCGGAGGATAAGGCGAGTGAGGGTGGTGCGCCTGGCGGAGCAGAAGGTGGACGGCTAGCCGAGAGAGGTAAAGAGAAAACAGAAGCCCCTCCCTCTACCGGAGGGGCTTCTGTTTTCTGGGGAATGGACTACGTTATTTAGGCTTCACTATGTAGAGGGGGGCGCTAGCCCTGCTGCCCTTGTCACCCGCAGCCAGGACGGTCCAGACGCCGACGCCCAGCCGCTGGAGGAGGCCGGGGCTCTCGGGGGCGGTGGCCGTTTTGGCTGTGCCAATAGGCGAACTGATGGGGCCGAGCGCGCCGGAGACGTTGGCGATGTCCCCTACGGCGATGACCTCGCCGTCCTTGGTGATGACGGTAAGGACGACGGCCTCGTTGGGCTTGAAGCCTGAGCCCCAGGCGGTGAACTTGGCCGTAAGGGTATCTGTATAGCTCAGGGCGTCCAGGACTATCCGCGCCTCAGGGGAGGCTGCGGGAGGTCCCGCGGGGCCTGGCTGTCCTGGAGGGCCTGCGGGCCCTTGGGGACCGGTAGATCCGGTTGACCCTGCGGGTCCGGTGGCGCCAGCCGGGCCTACGGCTCCTGTTGAGCCCTGAGGCCCCTGGGGACCTGCGGGGCCCAGCTTACCATCGGGGCCCTGGCAGGCAACAGCCAATAAGGCACCTGCTAAAACAAGGAAGAGAAGGATGGCCAGCGATTTTGCCCGTAGAAATCCTCTCATCTGTACCCCTTTCCTGATAGATTGGCTGCCTCTATTTGAGACTCCCTCCCCACCACTCTTCCCTACTAGGCACACCGTGTAATGTTAGGGAGAGGTTTTGGGAATGTCAATAGCCAGGGGGGCGTCAAAGTCGTTACTTGTGAAAGGGCTAACGTGCTAAAATCCTCCGCTGTAGCTGGATTCTCAATATGAGGAGAGGGCGTGGTTGAGAACGTGACCGAGGCGATGATGCGCCTGGTGTTCCAGTTGGGCGTCATATTGGTGGCAGCGAAGCTGGCGGGCGAGGTGTGCGAGCGGTACCTGAGGGTGCCGCCGGTGCTGGGGGAGCTCCTGGCTGGGGTGGCCATCGGGCCATACGCCCTGGGAGGGGTTACGGTCGGAGGCCTGGGGCCGCTGTTTTCTACAGTGCATCTGATAGATGGGTCGGCGGACCCGCTGGCGGCGGTGCCCAGGGAGCTTTACGCCATCGGCCAGGTGGCGGCGGTGTTGCTCCTGTTCATCGCGGGGATCGAAACGGACCTGAGGCTGTTCTTGCGCTACGCCGGCCCGGCCTCCCTGGTGGCGGCGGGGGGAGTCCTGCTGCCCTTTGCTTTTGGCGCGGCGGCCACGGTCTGGTTCGGGCTGGCGGACGGGTTTACAGATCCGAAGGCCCTCTTCATGGGAGCTATCATGACGGCCACCTCGGTGGGGATAACGGCCAGAGTGCTGGGCGATCTGAAGAGGCTCTCTTCGCCGGAGGGGGTTACGGTGTTGGGTGCGGCGGTGGTAGACGATGTTCTGGGCATTCTGGTGCTGACCATAGTAGTGGGCATAGTGGACACCGGGCAGGTGTCTCTGGCGGAGGTGGGGCGTGTGACCGTTAAGGCGGTGGGCTTTTGGGTGGCGCTGACGGGGCTGGGAATCCTGCTGGCGCAACGCATATGGGGGGTCCTATCGTGGTTCAAGGTCTCGGGGGCATCGTTAGGGCTGGCGGTGGGCCTGGCCTTTCTGGCGGCGTGGCTGGCAGAGAGCTTTGGGCTGGCCATGATCATCGGGGCATACTCTATAGGTCTGGCACTCTCCCGCACGGGGCTGCGGCAACGGCTTGAGGAGGGCCTGATGGGGCTCTACCACGGGATTGTGCCGGTGTTCTTTGTGGTGATGGGGATGCTGGTGGACGTGAGGGCGGTGGAAGGGGCCTTTGTATTTGGCGTGGTGATAACCCTGCTGGCCATTGTAGGGAAGGTAGTGGGCTGCGGGCTGCCGGCCCTGGGGGCGGGCTTTAACGTAAGGGGGGCTGTGCGAGTAGGGATAGGGATGCTGCCGCGGGGTGAGGTGGCCCTGATAGTGGCGGGCGTAGGGCTGGCCCATGGGGTGATTGGGGGAGACCTTTTTGGCGTGTCCATCC
Source organism: Chloroflexota bacterium (assembly GCA_016179845.1). GTDB lineage: Bacteria > Chloroflexota > Dehalococcoidia > Lucifugimonadales > JACPCK01 > JACPCK01. The sequence goes on from JACPCK010000041.1 coordinate 32,274, forward strand.
TGATGACGGTGGTGACCACCCTGCTGGCGCCGATCCTGATGGTGCCGCTGTTCAGGAGAGGGGGGCCGGGGCATCGGTCGGAGGCCCGAGTAACGGGGGAGCTTCCTGGGCATGACGTGGGGTGAGGGGGCTGATGGAGTCAAGTTGAAAGGGGATAGGGGGCCTGGTATAGTAGGGACAGGTTTGGGCCCCTGTAGCTCAGGCGGATAGAGCACCGGCCTCCGGAGCCGGGCGCGGGCGTTCGAGTCGCCCCAGGGGCGCTACTGCTCTTTTTCGGGCGAACAGCGGGGCGTGGCGCAGCGGTAGCGCGCATGGTTTGGGACCATGAGGTCGTGAGTTCGATCCTCACCGCCCCGATTCTGTTTCAAGTTGAAGGCCAGATTCAAGCTGGTGTACAATACGGCCTGGACTGGAGGCTGACGGAGCCTTGAGGCCCCTCAAAGGGATGCGAGACCTGGATGAGGCGGAGATGCTGCGGCTCCGGCGCGCCGGTGAGGCCGTAGAGCGCTGTCTCTGCTCCTATGGGTACCGTATGGTGGAGCCGCCGATCCTGGAGCCGGTGGAGCTGTTCCTGCGGAAGTCTGGAGGAGAGTTGGCGGCCCGCATGTACACCTTCCGCGACCCTGGAGGCAACAGAGTGAGCCTGCGGCCGGAACTAACCGCACCTGTTATCCGCATGTTCATTGACAAGAGGGGGGCGGAGGCGCTTCCTCTGCGCTGGCAGTACAGGGGGCCGGTCTTCCGCTATGAGGCCGACGAGCCCGATAACCTGAGGCAGTTCACTCAGGTGGGTGCGGAGTTGATAGGAGTGGAAGGCCCCAGGGCTGATGCGGAGGTACTGGCGGTGGCGGCGCTCTCGGCGAAGGCCCTGGGAGTGGCGCCGGTGACGTTGGTTGTAGGCCATGTGGGGGTGCTGAGGGGGTTCCTGGAGCAATTCGGGCTTTCGGAGCGGGCCAAGCTTTTCCTGCTGTCGAGCATAGGTGAGCTGAAGAGGGGCCAGGGGGGTGTGGAGCAGGTGCGTGCCCGCGGGCGGGAGCTGGCCCTCCTAGGGCCTCGCTCGGAGGAGCCCTATGGGGAGTATGGGAGGGGTGGCCTGCTGGGGGGAGGGGCGAACCACTTCGGCGGCCTCCTGAGCAGCCAGGGGCAGCCTCTGGGTAGCCGCACCTGGGAGGAGATCGAGGCCCGCCTCAGGAGAAAGCTGGAGGGGAGGGACGAGCCTGGCAGCGTAGAGAAGGCCCTGGCGTTCATGTCCGAGGTTGCGAAGATAGAAGGCGCTCCTCAAGACGCTGTGGGGCGGGCCAGGAAGCTGGCGGGGGAGCAGGGGCTGGACCATGCGCCGCTGAGGGCGCTGGAAGAGGTGCTGGACACCTTTGCTCTGCACGAGGTAGGGGGGGCCCGTGTGGTGGTGGACCTGGGGCTGGCCCGGGGGCTGGCCTACTATACGGGGATGGTCTTTGAGGTCAAGCACCAGGCGCTGAAGGGCGGGGCCTCCCTGGGCGGCGGCGGGCGGTACGACGGGCTGGTGAAGGCCCTTGGCTACGGGGAGGATGTGCCCGCTCTGGGATTCGCCCTGGGGCTGGAGCGGGCCATTCAGTTCGGGGGTCCCCCGAAGGGGAAGGAGGTCCGGGAGATCAGGCATCTTCTGGTGGTGCCCCGCACGTCGAAGGCCTACGGCGCTGCTTTGAAGACGGCACGGGCCCTGCGTCTGGCGGGGGAGGGAGCCCAGGTTGTGCCGGAGCCCCTGGAAGGCGACAGGGGCATGTCCTATGCCCAAAGAAGCGGCTGTGACGCTATTGTTATAGTTGATGAGAGGGGAGATAGTGAACGGGTCCCCGTCCTTCGCAAGTAAGGAGGTCCTTCGGCTGGCCATCCCCAGCGACGGGGAGCTGTACGAGCCGACCCTGAGCTTTTTGGAGTCCTGCGGGCTGGCTGTAGAGCGGCCCAGCCAGAGGCGCTACACGGCCCGTCTGGCCTCCGTGCCCGCGGCCCTGGTGCTCTTCCAAAGGACGACAGATATAGCCCTGAAGGTGGACGAGGGTAACGCGGACATGGGTATCGTGGGGCTGGACCGGTTCCTGGAGTTCCACCGGGAGGGCGGCGACGCCTTTGTTGTTATAGAGGACCTGGGCTTTGGGGACTGCGAGCTGGTCCTGGCGGTGCCGGACACGTGGGTGGACGTGACCTCCACCCATGATCTGGCGAACCTTTCGGTGGAGATGTGGGAGAAGGGGAGGGAGTTGCGGGTGGCTACCCGTTACCCCAGGCTGGTGCAGAGTTTCCTGTTCCGCAGGGGAATCAGCTACTTTGGCATGGTCCAGGCCAGCGGCACTCTGGAGGCGGCGCCGGCCATGGGGTTTGCCGACGTCATTGCCGACATAACCTCCAGCGGCGTCACGCTGCGGGAGAACCGCCTGAAGACCCTGGAGGACGGGACTATCCTGTCGAGCAAGACATGTCTGGTGGCCAACAGGAGGAGCTTGCGAGACAGCCCGGTGCGCCTATCGGGGGCCAGGGCCCTTCTGGAGCGAGTGGAAGGCCGACTGAGTGCCACCGAGGTTGTAGGCGTCACGGGGAACGTGAAGGGAAAAACCGCAGAAGAGGTGGCCCGGCATGTCTTGACACGGCCGGAGCTAGCGGGTGTCCAGGGGCCCACCATTTCTCCGGTGTTCAGCAGGGACGGCGTGTCCTGGCATGCAGTTACGGTGCTGGTGAAGGAGGAGAAGGTGCTGGAGGCGGTTGAGCACCTGAGGCTCATGGGAGCCAACGGGATCACAGTGGGACAGCCCCAATACCTTTTCCAGGAAGAGTGTGCGGCCTATCGGAGGCTGGTCGCGGCTATAGAGGGAAGGGCAGGTGCCTAACCTCGCCAGCCACATGGCTTTGGCCCTCGATGCTCTCGGGGGACTTCCAGGGCACATCCTGGAGGGTGCTCTTGGTTCGTATGTTCTTGGTGCGACGGCCCCGGACATCCGCGTGATGACTCAATGGAGCCGGGACAGGACCCACTACGCCTCCCTTGAAAGCGAGGGGGTTGGGGCGGGAGTGGGGGGCTTCCTGCGCGCCAATCCCGAGTTGGACCGGCCGGAGCGGCTCGGCCGCGAGACCAGGGCCTTTGTGGCGGGGTACATGTCCCATCTGGTGGCGGACCAGGTGTGGATCATCAGGGTCTACCGGCCCTTTTTCGGAAACCGCCAGGTATACAGAGACGGGCTGGAAGGCAACATCATGGACAGGGCACTGCAACTGGACATGGAGCGGCAGTCCAGGGACAGGGTTGCCGGGGTAGTGCCGCTTCTTGAGGGGGCTGAGGCGCAGGTGGACGTAGGGTTCCTGGGCGCGGGCACGCTGCGGGAGTGGCGGCAGCGGGTCCAGGGTATCCTGGGAAGGGACTTTAGCTGGGAGAGCCTGCGGCTCTTCGTTTCCCGACGGTACTACGTAGACGGTGAGGGCGCCCTGGAGGTGGTAGACCGCTTCCTGAGCTCTGTCGAGCAGGGGCTTGATCAGATATACGAGCGTGTGCCCCGCCCGGTGGTGGAAGCCTACAAGGAGCAGGCCATTGGAGAGATGCTGAACTTCACGGAGAGGTACATCACTTGCGACAGATAAGGGGGTTCGAGGAGGCCAGGGAGGCCCTTAGTAAGAGGCGCTCTGGCCTGGGCCTCATGGAGACTACGCCGGTGGCGGAGGCGAAGACCCGTGAGGTCTTTGGCCGCGCCCTGACCCCTGAGGAGGCGGTGAGAGAGATCCTGGAAAGGGTCAAGATAGGCGGCGACCGGGCCGTAGTGGAGTTCACCCGCCTTCTCGACGGTGTGGAGCTAAGCAGCGGCCTGGAGGTGAGCGAGGGGGAGTGGGCCAGGGCGCGGAGCCGCGTACGGCGGTCTGTGGTCCGCGCGCTGGAGGAGGCGGCGGAGCGGGTGAAGGCGTACCAGCAGGCTGCCATGCCGAAGAGCTGGCTTGACATAAAGGAAGGCTACGGCCAGATGTTCATTCCCATGGAGCGGGTGGGGGTCTACATTCCAGGTGGCACCGCCGCCTACCCTTCGACGGTCATTATGACGGCTATTCCTGCCCGAATTGCGGGGGTGAAGGAGATTGTGCTTTGCACGCCCAGTCGAGGCGGGCAGGGGCCGGACGCGGGGGTGCTGGCAGCGGCGGCCATAGGGGGGGTGGACCGGGTGTTCCAGATAGGAGGCCCGCAGGCCATCGCGGCTATGGCCTTCGGGACGGAGACGGTGCCCAGGGTGGACATGGTGTGCGGGCCGGGGAATATCTTCGTCACGCTGGCCAAGAAACAGGTGTACGGTGCCGTGGCCGTGGACGGGCTCTACGGGCCGACCGAGACGGTGGTCATCGCCGATGGAAAGGCAGACCCGGCCCACTGTGCCGCCGATCTGCTGGCCCAGGCAGAGCACGACTGGCTGGCTTCGCCCATCTTTATTACAGACACCGCTGAGCTGGCAGTGAAGGTGGAGCAAGAGCTTTCAGCCCTGCTGGACAAGCTCCCGCGAAGGGAGATAGCATCGCAGGCCCTGGAGAGGCAGGGGCTAATGGTGGTGGTGGACACTCTGGAGGAAGCGGTTGATCTGGCGAATATCTATGCACCGGAGCATTTGTGCCTGCTGGTCTTGGACCCGTGGGCGTTGCTGGCCAAGGTGAGCAACGCTGGGGGGGTGTTCCTGGGCACGACGACACCGGAGGCGATAGGGGACTACATGGCAGGGCCAAGCCACGTGATGCCCACGGGGGGCACGGCCCGTTTCGGCTCGGCCCTCAGCGTGCTGAGCTTCCTGAAGGCGGTTGCCGTCGTCGCTCTGGACAGGGAGAAAGGGAAGGCGCTGACGCCGAGCGCGGCGGCATTGGCGCGGTACGAGGGGTTCGTGGGGCATGCGCGAGCCATGGAGATGCGGATAGGATGAAGAGTGTGAGGGCCGCCTTTCGGCTGGAGGAGATGGTAGTGCCCCACCTTCGGCAGGTGGAGGGCTACGTTCCTGTGGAGCCTCCCGAAGCCCTGGCGGCGGCCCTTGGGCTATCTCTTGAGAGCCTCGTCAAGGTAGACGCCAACGAGAATCCCTACGGGCCGTCGCCGAAGGCGCTGGAAGCCCTGGCCCGGTACCAGCGCTACCACATCTATCCGGACCCGTTCCAGAGGCGGGTGCGGCAGGCGCTGGCCTCCTACACCGGCTTTGGCCCAGAGTGGCTCCTAGCCGGGGCGGGCAGCGACGAGCTGATCGACCTACTGGCCCGCCTGTTCGTAGGGCCGGGGGACAGGGTCATAGACCTGGCGCCTACGTTTGGCATGTACTCGGTGGTCGCCCGCGTATGCGGGGGGGAGGTGGTGGAGGTGGCGAGGGACGACGAGTTCCAGGTGTCGCTGGAGTCGGTGGCGAGGAGCCTGGACTCCAGGGTCAAGGTGATCTTCCTGACGAACCCCAACAACCCATCGGGCACGCTGACACCAATGGAGACGGTGAAGGGGCTCATCGAGACCGAGTGTCTGGTAGTGGTGGACGAGGCCTACTTCGAGTTCTGTGACATGACCTGTGCCGGACTGCTCCGGGAGCACCGGAACCTGGTGGTGCTGCGTACCTGTAGCAAGTGGATGGGTCTGGCGGGGCTGCGACTGGGGTACGGGATCATGGACCCGGCCCTGGTGCAGCGGCTCATGGCCATCAAGAACCCTTACAACGTGAACGCGGCGGCGGAGGTGGCCCTGGTGGCTTCGCTAGAGGACACAGATGTCTTGCAGTCTCGGGTGGCCGCCATCGTGCGGGAGAGGGAGCGATTGCACCAGGGGCTGAAAGGGCTGCCCGGCGTCAGGGTGTGGCCCTCCTGGGCCAACTTTGTCCTTTGCAGGTTCCCCCCAGGCGAGGCAGTGAGGATGAAGGAGACGTTGGCCAGGCTGGGGATCATTGTGCGGTACTTCGACAGGCCGAGGTTGAGGGACTGCCTCCGGTTCTCGGTAGGGAGGCCGGAGGACAATGACCGGCTGCTGGAGGCCCTGAGAAAGCTTTTGTGAGGGGGAGCCCCTATGGAGAACCAAGAGCCCAGGCGGGCCACTGTCAGGCGGGAGACAGCGGAGACAAAGGTCTCGGTGGAGCTGTGCCTGGACGGCACTGGCAAGTATGAGATCGCCACGGGGAATGGGATGCTGGACCACCTGCTGGCCCAGTTGAGCCGCCACGGGATGCTGGACCTGAAGGTGGAGGCCAAAGGGGACCTGTCCACCGGCTGGCACCACCTGGTGGAGGACGTGGCCATAGTGCTGGGCCGAGGCCTGCGCCAGGCCCTGGGGGAGGGGCTAGGTATCGTTCGGATGGGGCACGCCATCGTGCCGCTGGACGAGGCCCTGGCCACGGTGGCGGTGGACGTGGGGGGCAGGGGCTATGCCGTGGTGGAGACAGGGCTGACCGGGGAGAGGGTAGGCGACCTGCCCACGGACCTGGTGCGGCACTTCCTGGAGAGCTTTGCCATCGAGGCCAGGGTGACCCTTCACACGAAGGTGGAGAGAGGCAAGAACGACCATCACCGGGCGGAGGCCTTGTTCAAGGCCCTGGCGAAGGCGCTGCGGCAGGCAGTGGAGCGCGACCGACGAGCCCCTGGCGAGGTGCCCAGCACCAAGGGGACGATCTCCGGCTAGAGGTGTCCCGCTTGGGGTTGGTTAAGCTCCGCATACGATCCAATTTGCCGAACAGACGCTCTTCATGTTTGCAGGTTTTGGAAGGTCTAAGGATGTCGCATCGACTGTTAGCGGGGCAGATGTAGAGTGGTAGGACTGCCGTGAGGTTCGAATCCCCTCTGGCCCGCCAGTTCGCGCAGGCGCTGCCTGAGGGCGTGGTCGTCGACCGTCCCTGGCTCATACCGATTCACCGAGGGGGAGATGCCCACCGGCAGGCAGACCCTTCTTTCGCTAAGCTCAAGACGCTCCCTGGCATAGAATACCGCCAGACGCCTGGCCTCGGGCTTTAGAAGTTTCTTGAGAGCAACTCCTTAAGCCCCCGTCTGTCGAGGGCCTGCTTACCGACGATCTGTTTGAGGCGCCGGTTTTCTTCTTCCGGGGCTTTCAGGCGCTTCACGTTGCTGACTGTCATGTCGGAATACTTGGCTTTCCAGTGGTGGTAGGTGGCATCACTCATGCCGTATTTGCGGCACAGGTCGGAAGCCTTGGCCCCGGTTTGTCCTTCCCTAAGGACGGCGACGATCTGCTCTTCAGTGTATTGACGTACCTTCAATCGAATCCTCCTCGTCAATTCTATTACCACGGAGGACTCTAATCCTAGGTGATGCTGTTTTTAGGGGTAAGGTCAACCATCTTTTGAGATTGGCTGCTCCACAAAAGACTACTTTGAAGTGTACTTAAAATTCACGTTATGTTGTTCAGCAGGAAGCTGATAACCGTCACTCTCGAATGGATAAGCAAGCACCCCGCTGGGAAAACTCGCATTAGGACCATAACTTTTCCAATAGAAGAACGAGGCTGCTTGTACCCAATGAAGATAGCGGTTTCCCTTTTGAACGGTCGGATTCTCTGATGTATCTGATACTTTGAAGCAAAAGTCAGCAAAAGAGTGGGTACCAACACTACCAGCAAATCCAATGAGTTCCCCGCGTCTTACCGTATATCCGATTAGAGCCTGGCATGCACCTGCGTTACCCTGTTCTGGGATCACAGAATCATTGAATGCAAAGAAGAGGTGTCCCTGGGCTTGAACAGTACCGACCCATTCTTCACGTTCACCACAATCTGGGTTTTGATAGTGTCCGAGCAACAGTGGCGAGCTGTATAAGTGGTAGACATAGATTATCATGCCCGGCCAATCAGGACTAGCCGACTCGAAGGTTAACCCCAAATCATGGAATGGAACGGTTCTCTGTCCATTCTGAACCCGATATTTGGCATTGCGATTATCAAAGCCCACCAACACCATATCAATAGGCGCAAGTACTGGCGTTCCGTGAACTCCAAGTTCGAATGTTGTGCCAAAGTGAGTGGCGTAGGGTGGCCAATCTGGACGACCGCCAAGTTTGGGGCCAAGCGTAATCACATTGGGGTCAGAACCTGTGCCGAATACTTCCGGATGAGTATTGATGCCTACCATATTGGGTGGCGGTGAAGTGATAGCGGATGCGCTCGTATCAGGGACGCCCCAAATAGGTCTGATCGTTGGTGTAGGAGTAGGCACTGGTGTCGCTTTGGGCGCAAGGGTTGGTTCAGGACTAGGAATTGCCGCGGGAGTATTAGTAGGTGCATAAGTGGCAGTAGGAGCAGAGGTAGGCGTGGGAGCAGGAATCGGCGTTGCGGTCGGAGTCGCCGTAGGTGTTGGCGTGGGTGTGGGTATGGGTATGGGTGTCGGCGTAGGCTGAGGCGTGGCCGTGGGCGTCGGTGTGGCCCTGGGGGCAATTGTTGGTGTCGGTTTATGTGTAGGCGTGGGCGTCGCCGTAGGGGTTGCCGTCGGGATGGCTGTCAATGCTGCTGCCACGCCTGCCCGTACTGTGGAGGGAGTATCCTGGGCTGGCTGACAAGCGGCTAGTGCCAGGAGCAACCAGGTAGCTAGGACCAGCGTTTTGACCTTCATAGCACTGTCAGCGAGACTCTGGAACGTAGGCAACCCCTAGCTTGCGGGCTTCACGCCAGAGGAGTAGGCGCCTCCCTCGTTCATCCAAGCAAGGCCCACATGCAGGACATAGGCTACCTACAGCTACGAAACGTTGCCCGTAGGTGTGCTTAGGCTGTGGATTGCCTGCAGGGGGAGCAATCCTCGGTTGGACATATAGTTTAGGGTATAGTCGCAAAAGAGCCACCTGTGGGAGAATGGTGGCATGGGAGAGAAGATCAGATGCCCTCGGTGCCAACACACCAAGAGCTGGAGGGTC
>JACPCK010000042.1 GCA_016179845.1 Chloroflexota bacterium
CTGCTCCTTGACAATCAAGACGGCATCTGAGGAGTGCAGCGACGAAGAATCCGCACCATCAGGCAACGGATTATTCGGTCGTCCCTCCTCTATCGGGACCTCCTCAGAATGACGGGACGTGACTTGAGGCCAATGTGGAAGCATGTTCCGCACTCTGCTCACACGACGTTGCGGAACAATGAAATGGCCCTGTCAAGCACCCCAGGTGGTAGAATGGGGCTGGAGGCAATGGAGGCGCGTCAAGAGCAGCAACTGGTCCAGGCTAGCCGCGCCGGCGACCTGGGCTCCTTCAATTCCCTTGTGGAAAAGTACCAGACCCAGGCCTACAACGTGGCCTGTAGGACCACAGGCGACCCCGCTCTTGCTGAAGACGCCACTCAGGAGGCGTTCATCTCAGCGTTTCGTAACATATCGCAGTTCAGGGGAGAGAACTTCCGGGCCTGGCTTCTCCGCATCGTCATCAACTCCTGCTATGACATCCTGCGGCGTCGGAAAAGGGAAAGGGAGGTTTCCCTGGAGGTGATAGAAGAGAACCCGGGCTCCACTATTCCCTCCCCAGAGGAGTCCCCGGAGAGGTACGCCATGCGCCAGGAGCTCGCTCGCCACATACAGAAAGGGCTGGACGCCCTGCCAAAGGACCAGAGGAGCGTGCTGGTGCTGGTGGACGTTCAGGGCCTGCCTTATGAAGAGGCTGCTCAGGCCCTGGCCTGCAACGTGGGCACAGTTAAGTCTCGCTTGAGTCGGGCCCGCGCCGCCATGAGGGCCTATCTCTCCCAACACAAGGAACTTTTGCCCTGGTGAAGCCGTCTTTTATCTGGAGGTAGAAAGGTGACCTGGTTTGGGCGGCTGTTGAAAAGGGGCCATCCCTCCCCCGATGATCTCTCGACCTATATGGACGGTAGGCTGGAACCCCGCAGACAGAGCACTCTGGAGAAGCATCTGCTTACCTGTCATTCCTGCAACTCTGAGCTTGATAGTCTGCGTGTTACCGTCGCCCAACTGCGAAGCCTTACCCAGATACCTCCGCCCCGCTCCTTCACCTTGCAGCAGGTTCCATCTCCTGCTTTTCAGCTTCGCCCTGCCTATGTCACGGCCCTGCAGGGAGCAGCGGCCCTGGTCTTTGTCGTCACGGCCGTTCTGACCGCTGCTGATGCCTCTAACCTGGTCCCCCTGGGGGGAGAAGCTAGGGAAGCGGGCGTCGCAGTGGTTGCGACTGCAACAGCCTTGCACACTGACGAAGCTGTCACGATCAGTAGGGCTGCAAGCGAAGGGCAGGAGTTTCAGATAATGACTGTGCCTCAGCCCACCAGCACCTCTGCTCCGGCTGTTCCGCCTGACAGGCGCACTCTGATCTCGGGTGCCCCTCAGCCTGTCGGGACGCCCGCTCCAAAGGCTGGCGATGGTCCTTCGCCCACCCCCTCCCCTGTTCCAGCGTCGCCAGAGGCAGCCACAGCTACAGTTCTTGTGCTGATCCCTACCCCAACCCCGACGCTTGCTCCATCTCCCGGGGCCAAAGAGATCGGTGGCCTCTCGCTGTGGCCTCTGGAGCTTGCCTTGGGCGTCCTCTTCGCCTTTCTATTTGCCGGCAGCCTATGGCTGGGTCGGCGTGTCAGCCGATGAGAACACCCGATACCAGACCTTTGGGGAACTTTTTTCGTAATGGAGACGTCTTACTAGTGGAAAGACCGCAAGGAGGAATACCATGAAAGTGACTGCGCTGAAGGCCCTGAGACCCGTCGGGATCATCTGGTTGCTGGGGCTCGTGGCCCTTCTGCTGGTGGTGCTCGCCTGCCAGAGGACTGAGACAAGGCCAACGGCTACGGAGACGCCAGGCTCCCTTACCGCCCCGACAGGGGCTGGGAGTCTGACGACGGGCGTCTCGCCTCTATATGTGGGAAGTATCCTCGCAGGCAGTGGGCAGGCAACGGGGGTCTGGGTGACAGGAACAGGGACTCTGAAGCTCCAGCCTGACATGGCCGTCGTCAGCCTGGGTGTAGAGGCCAAGGCCAAGACGGTGGCCGAGGCCCGTGATATGGCCGCCGCTGCCATGAGGAAGGTGATAGATTCGCTCAAGGCCAAGGGCATCGCCGACAAGGACATCCAGACCCGCCACTTTAGCATCCAGCCCGAGTATCAGTGGCGGGAGGTCATTCGCGAGCAGGTTCTCGTGGGTTACGTTGTGACCAACCAGATAACGGCCAGCGTCCGCAATCTACAGGGTGTCCCTTCCGTCGTCGACGACGCGGCCATCGCCGGTGGCGACCTTATCAGGATCAGCGGCGTCTCTTTCACCGTGGAAAACCCCAAGCCTTTCCAGACCAAGGCCCGTGAAACCGCAGTCCTGGATGCCCTCGACAAGGCCAGGCAGTTTGCCCAGCTTACCGGCATCACCCTGGGTAAGCTCCTTTACATAACTGAATCTGGCGGGGGCATTCCTGTGGTGCAAACACGGGCCTGGGAGGCGGCCGCCCTCACATTAAAGGTAGCAGAGCCAACCCCGATCAGCCCGGGGGAGCTGGAGATCATGGTGCAGGTCCAGGCAGTGTTCGCCATCCAGTAACCTTCATGGATGAAGAGAGGCCTGGGAGGGGCGGCTTACGGTTCCCTCTCCCGGGCCTCTGCTTTTATTAGGTTGCGGGAGGTTTGCCCCTCTGGTACAATCGGGCAGGAGCACGGTATGGTCCTAAGCGATAGGGACATTCGACGAGAGCTAGCCAGAGGAAGGCTTGTAGTTGAGCCCCTGGACGCCTCCTGCATTCAACCGGCGAGCATCGACGTCCACCTGGACCGCAAGCTCCTCGTCTTCCGAAACTCCCGTCAGCCATACATAGACATCCGCCACCCTTCGGAGGACCTGACGGAGATGGTGGAGATAAGTGACGATGCTCCATTTATCCTCCACCCAGGGGAGTTTGTCCTGGGAAGCACGGTAGAGTCCATCGCCCTGCCTGATGACATGGTGGCCAGGCTAGAGGGAAAGAGCTCTCTTGGCAGGCTTGGCCTGCTCATCCACTCGACAGCCGGGTACGTGGACCCGCGCTGGAGGGGCCACTTGACTCTGGAGCTTAGCAACGTGGCCCGATTGCCCATAACTCTGTACCACGGAATGAAGATCGGGCAAATATCGTTCCTCACCCTCTCGTCGCCGGCAGAGAACCTGTATGGCTCTGAGACTCTGGGAAGCAAGTATCAGGGGCAGCAGGACCCCACTCCTAGTCGTGTGTGGCAGGAGTTCTTGAAGAAGCCTGGCTAGACATGGACTTCATGGCGCGGGCCCTGGAGCAGGCACGCCAGGCCTTGGGAAAGACGAGCCCTAATCCCGCCGTAGGCGCCCTGGTGGTCAAGAACGGTGCTATCGTGGGAAAAGGCCACACTCAGGCTCCAGGCCAGGCCCATGCCGAGGTGGTGGCCCTGGCCCAGGCGAGTGTCAACGCAGAAGGTGCCGTCCTCTACACCACCCTGGAGCCCTGTTGCCACTACGGCAGAACGCCGCCTTGCACTCGGACTATTGTCAGCGCCCGCATCGCCGAGGTTCACATAGCTACCCTCGACCCCAATCCTCTGGTCAACGGGCAGGGGCGCAAGGAGCTGGAAGAGGCCGGCATAAGGACCTTCGTGGGGGAGAGGCAGGCTGAGGCCCAGGAGCTGAACGAAGCCTACTTCAAGTTCGTCACCACTGGCCAGCCCTTTGTGACCGCCAAATTTGCCGCCAGCCTCGACGGAAAGATCGCCACGGCCTCCGGCGAGTCCCAATGGATAACAGGAATGGAGGCCCGCCGTCGGGCCAACAGCCTCAGGGGTCTCTGCGATGGGCTAATGGTGGGAGTCAACACAGTCTTGAGGGACGATCCGCTGTTGACGGCCCGGGATGAGGACGACAGGCCCCTGAACGTCCAGCCTCTGAGGATTGTTGTCGACAGCAGAGGGCGTACCCCATCCAGGGCGCGCCTGTTCCAATCGCCAGGTAAGGTACTGATTGCTACCGCCGTCAATGACACGGCCCTGGTGGAGCGCCTTCTCAGGCTAAGTGCTCAGGTCGAAGCCTTCCCCTCCGAAGACGGCCGCGTCGACCTCAGAGCCCTCCTGGAGTTCCTGGGCCGCCAGCATCTCTACAGCATACTGGCAGAGGGTGGGGGCACCCTCCTCGGCTCTCTCCTAGACATGCAGTTGGTGGACAAGGTGGTAGCCTTCATAGCACCCCTGATTATTGGAGGTCAGGGCTCCCTCACCCCTGTGGAGGGCAGGGGCGCAGACCGCCTCGCCAACGCCCTGCGGCTGAAGCGGGTCCGTGTAGAGCATCTCGGCGACGACTTGATGATCGTCGGCTACCCCTAGTCAAGCGATGTTCACTGGGATAGTAGAGGAACTAGGCGCCCTTCTGGAACGCCGCGGCTCAACCCTGGTCATCGGCGCCAGCAGGTGCCTCCACGGCCTGAAAAACGGCGATAGCATTGCCGTCAATGGCGCTTGCCTCACGGTCACGGGCCTGTCGCGCGACTCCTTCACCGTTGACATCACCCCTGAGACTGAGGCGAGGACCAACCTGGGCCTGTTGAAGGCCTCGGAAGGTGTCAACCTGGAGAGGGCCCTCTCCTATGGACAGGCGGTGGGGGGCCATCTCGTCCAGGGTCACGTGGATGGCCGAGGCCGTGTGCTGGCAATACGGCCCCAGGGCAACTCTCTTCTTTTCCGTTTCCGTGCCCCTGCCAGGCTCATGCGCTACATCGTTGAGAAGGGGTTCATCGCTGTCGACGGCATCAGCCTGACCGTCGTGAGGCGATACGATGCCTCCTTCACAGTGTCTGTGATACCATATACTCGGGAAAACACCAACCTGGGGCGAAGGAGCCAGGGAGACGTCGTAAACCTGGAGGTGGATGTCCTGGCCAAGTACGTAGAGCGGCTCATTTCGCCCTGGACATCGAGACAAGCTCCGGGCCCGAGTTGAGGGGGTCGTGCTGATGCCTTTGGCAACCATACAAGAGGTCGTCAAGGACCTGAAAGACGGCACGTTCGTCATCATCGTGGACGATGACGAACGGGAGAACGAAGGGGACCTGGCCATAGGGGCCGAGAAGGTCACGCCGGAGGCCATAAACTTCATGGCCAAGTACGCCCGAGGCCTCATATGCATGCCCATCATCGGCAAGCGGCTCGATGAGCTTCACCTACCCCTGATGGTCCAGGAGAACACCTCCACCCATCATACGGCATTCGCTGTGCCTGTGGACTACAAGCGGGGAACGAGCACCGGCATCTCTGCCTTCGACCGGGCTGCCACGGTTACTGCTTTCCTCGATCCCGCCAGCCGTCCAGAAGACTTCGCGCGCCCCGGGCATCTATTCCCTCTCCGCTATCAGGAGGGGGGGGTCCTGGTTCGCGCGGGGCACACGGAGGCCATAGTTGACCTGGTCAAGCTGGCCGACCTCTACCCCGCCGGCGTCATATGCGAGATCATGAGGGAAGACGGCTCCATGGCCCGCCTTCCGGAGCTGGAAGAGTTTGCCCGAAGGCATGACATAAAGTTGGTCACCGTTTCCCAGATAATCCAGCACCGTCTCCAGCACGAACGGCTGGTCGAGCGGGTTGCCAAGGCCCGCCTGCCCACTGCCTTCGGCGATTTCACCGTCATGGCATACCGGAGCAGGGTAGACCCTGATGAGCACCTGGCCCTCGTCATGGGGGAGGTTCAGGCGGAAAAGCCTGTCCTGGTGCGCGCCCACAGCCAGTGCGTGACCGGGGATGTCTTCCACAGCCTGCGGTGCGACTGCGGGGAGCAGATGGCCCTTGCCCTTCAGGCCATTGCCAGAGAGGGGCGGGGCGTGTTTCTCTATATGCGCCAGGAGGGTAGGGGCATCGGCCTCCACAATAAGATAAGGGCCTACGCACTTCAGGACACCGGCCTCGATACCGTCGAGGCCAACGTCGAGTTGGGTTTTGCCCCAGACCTTCGCCACTACGGTGTCGGGGCCCAGATCCTGGCTGACCTGGGGGTGAAGAAGATACGTCTTCTCACCAACAACCCCAGGAAGGTTGTGGGCCTGGAAGCCTACGGACTACAGATAGTGGAGCGGGTGCCCCTGCTGGCGCCTCCCAATACAGAGAACACCCACTACCTGGCCACGAAGAAGCTGAAGCTGGGTCATATCCTGGACAACGTCCCAGAGGGCCCTCAGGCGTAAAGGCCGATGAGTGAGCCCCCACCTTCCGCCGCGCTTGAGCCTGACTCGAAGGGCGAGGGGCACCGCTTCGCAATTGTCGTCGCTCGCTTCAACCAGTTTGTCACCAGCCAACTCCTCAAAGGGGCCAGAGAGGGACTCCTGGCCCACGGCGTCAAAGAGCGGGACATTTTCGTAGCCTGGGTGCCGGGATCCTTTGAGTTGCCCTTGATAGCACAGAAGCTGGCCAGGACTGGCCGGTTCAGCGCTGTCATCTGCCTCGGGGCGATCATTCGCGGAGAGACGCCGCATTTCGAGTACGTGGCTGCAGAGGCGGCGAGGGGTATAGCAGATGCATCAAGAGCTTCTCAGGTACCCATTCTTTTCGGTGTGCTCACTACTGACACCGCAGGCCAGGCCCTGGCTCGGGCCGGTGGCAAGGGAGGCAACAAAGGCTATGATGCCGCTCTTGCCGCCATCGAGATGGCCAACCTCACGCGTGCTATAGGCGCCTTGGGCAACCCCTAGTACCTAGTTGCATAAATCCGTGTACATAAGGCCCGCCCTATCCCCGCTCACCCTGAGCTTGTCGAAGGGAGGATCGCTCATGGTTCGACAGGCTCACCACGAGCGGCCGATTATGACGCCCGTTTCCGCAAGTAGGCACTAGTCCACTACCTTGTATACATGGTCCCCGGGGCGGACACGGTCAGTCACCTTGATCCCTATCGACTGGCCTGCACCGGCTTCCTTGACGGGTATGTTGTTCACCTGTATGGACTCTACTACCAACTCTACGTCGGTCGTGTGGCCCTTGATGTGAATCTTATCCCCTACCTTTAGCGCACCCGTCAGGTCAACTCCAGCGACAACAGGACGGGCAAAGAAGGCTGTGACTTGGCCAACCTCTACGTCGGGCATGGCTCACCTCCGCAAGGGCCTCATTGGTCAGTATCTACTAGCGTTGTGGCCACGTCAATACTCCGGCGGTTACCTTAAAATAGAGTGGGGTGCAGCCTTGCAGGAAGTTCAGAGTTTGGCGGGTGCGCATTAGCATGAGGGCAGCGGGGCGTCTCCTTTGGCTGCTGGTCTTGGTGGTGCTGCTGGTAACGCTCCTCATGGCGCGGCTGCCCCAGGGCCGGACTGCCATCAAGACGCTCCTCTTCATACCTCAGGTAGTGCCTACGTTCCCCGTGCAGCCGCAGGAGTGGTTCCTTCCAGAGCCTGTTCACCAAGAGATTCGGTTCCCGATGGCAGATAGCACAGGCAGCGCTGACATCTATCGCCCACCCGATGACGGCAGGCACAGCGCGGTGCTGCTCTTCTTCGGCGTGGCGCCTGCGCCGCGAGACGACCCGAGAGTAGTGGAGTTGAGCCAGGCCCTTGCCCGCGCTGGCATGGTTGTCATGACGCTCTGGTCCGAGAGGATGATGGAGAAACGCCTGGATGCAGAGGCCCCCAACTACCTGGTGACAGCCTTTCAGTATCTCCGCAGCCTTCCGTATGTAGACCCGGAGCGTGTCGGAGTAGGCGGCTTCTGCGTCGGGGCCTCCCTGGTCACCATCGCCGCCGCAGACCCCAGGATTGCCGATGAGGTACGCTTCGTCAACTCCTTCGGAGGCTATTTCAATGCCAAGGACCTCGTCCGCGCCATCGCCAGCCGGCAGCGTTTCTATGACACTTCCACGGAGCCTTGGCACCCCGACGATCTGACCAGCGAGGTCTTCACGGGCCACCTCTTGGAGAGCCTCCGTGACCCTCAAGAGCGTACGCAGGTTGAAACCTTGCTTGAGCAGGAGATACCACCCCCGGCCCAGCTAGAGGTCCTGTCTCCTCAAGGGAAAGCGGTCTATGGGCTTATAAGGGGCGTTCCCCTGGAGGAGACTGAACTATACATAGCCCAGTTGCCTGAAGGTCTGCAAAGGCTACTGGAGGAGCTTTCGCCTTCCCAATACGTGGAGAAGCTCAAGGCCAGGGTGCTCATAATGCACGATAGAGAGGATGCGCTGGTTCCTAGCACCGAGTCCCGCCGCCTCGCCGACGCCCTGACCCGACGGGGCAACCTCCACTACACGGAGTTCACTCTTTTCAAGCACATGGACCCCACCAGGCCTCTGGGCCTCTTCTCCTTCGCCAAAGAGACCTTCAAGCTCTTCTGGCATATGTATAACGTCCTTCGCATCGCCGCCTGACTGGACTTGAAACGCGTTCGGAAACTCAACTGGCGGACTCCACAGGGGTGAAGGCCTTCCGAATGCCCTTAGCCCCGGGACCGAGGAGGTGGATAGAGCTGGCGCCAGCCGAACTTGTGCGGGATCTCCCTCTGAGGGTCCCGTTTATATCCCATCACGTGCGCCGCGTTCTCCCCCAGGATCATCTCCACGTCTCTTGTAGTCCAGCTATAGCCGTACTTGGCTGCCCTCTCCGGCAGGCCGCGCCACCATTTCACCAGGTTTCGCCAGCCGAACCCCTCCGCCATGTCCTCCTCTTTGGCGTACGCGGGCCCTGGTGCACTCCCGTTCCCCCACAGTATGCGATGGGAGCCCGCCGCCGCCTTGGCCCTCGCTAGCAAGGCCATCACCAGGGGCTCATTGTTGAAGGCGGTGCACCACGGCCCCTCGGTAGGGGGATTGCTCTTGGAGCTCCACCCCAGGACCCATCCGGGACCTCCATCCTGAAGGTAGACGTTGGGATTGCTGGCCGCCGCATTGAGGCACTGCTCAAACCAGTACACATAGCAGGCGCCCATGTGGGCCAGCACCACTGTCAGGTCGGGGAAGTCATGCATCATGTCGCTTATGTGCACCGGTTCCTGGAACCGGGTGTACCTGTAGGACCCCCTGGACACCTCGGTGCAGAACCACACCGGCTGATTGTTGTCCAGAGAGTATTCGTAGATCGGGCACAGAATAGGGTCCCAGGCGTAGTAGCCTGAGGCGGGCACCAGCTTGATCCCCCTGAGCTTGTGTTCCTCGATGGCCCGCTTGTACAGCTCCAGGGAATTGAAACGGCGGGGCTCTGGGCCAGCGGTGCAAAGGAGGCGTCCTGGGTACTTCCGCTGGAACTCACCGTAGATCCGGTGTTTCTCCTCCACTGACAGGCCTGCCACTTCGCCGAAAACAAAGTCGTAGTCGATCGTGAAGACTACCGCCGCATCGACACCCGCCTGGTCCATGGTGGCTATCGTGTACTTGCACTCAGGGTCCGACATCCGGTACTCCATTCGGGGCAACAGGGAGTTGGGGTCCCTGGTGTAAGGGGGCGTCCTGCCAGCGCGGGAGTAGGCCCAGTCCATGCAGACGTGCCAGTTCTGGCGTTGCGGGAAGTACTTCTTCTCCGGGGTGCCAGTCCATATATGCGTGTGCCCGTCTACTATCAACTTGCACCCCTCTAACTCTACTTCTCAGGCCTCCCTGGAGAGCGAGTCTCACTTATAACATGCCTTATTCAGCCTAGTCAAGCGTTGCCGCTCCTTTCTGATGTGTTGCATGCCTGACCAGCCGTCACTTGGCTGCATCCATACCCAACTCCCTGCCCTTTGCTTCACCGCGGTTGCTACGGGTGGAAGCTAGCCGCCCTTCTGAGTACAATGGTACAGAGGCGTGTTGCTATTTTCGACGCGCCCCCAGGAGTCGAATGATAGTAGGTGTGCCTGCCGAGACCTTCCCCGGTGAGCAGCGGGTAGCCCTTGTGCCTGCTGTCCTGCCCTCTCTGAAGAAAGCCAGCCTGGAGGTGCTGGTCCAGCAGGGTGCCGGTTCTAAGGCGGGCTTCCCCGACGCGGCTTTTCAGGAGCAGGGCGCTCGCCTGGTAGGAAGCCGCTCGGAGCTGTTCTCCTCCTCAGATATCATCGTCCAGGTACGGAGCCTGGGTGCCAACCTTGAGCAGGAGCCCCCTGACCTGGAGCTCATGCGGCCCCGTCAGGTGCTGGTGGGCCTGCTGAACCCCCTGGGAGACCCCCAGGCTGCGAAGGCCCTCGCCGCGAGAGGTGTCAGTGGCTTCGCTATGGAGCTGCTACCGCGTATCAGCCGGGCCCAGCCGATGGATGTCCTTAGCTCCATGGCCACCATAGGCGGCTACAAGGCCGTCCTGCTGGCTGCCAGTACCCTGCCCAAGATGTTCCCCATGTTGATGACTGCGGCAGGCACCGTCACCCCTGCCAGAGTTTTCATCCTTGGGGCTGGTGTAGCCGGGCTCCAGGCCATCGCCACTGCCCGTCGCCTCGGAGCTGTTGTACACGCCTACGATGTGCGGCCCGAGGTCAAACAGCAGGTGGAAAGCCTGGGGGCTAGGTTCGTGGAGCTGCCCCTGGAGTCCGAACAGGCCGCGGGCGCCGGCGGCTACGCCAGGGCCATGGATGAAGAGTTCTATCGGCGCCAGCGGGAGCTCATGGCCCGGGTGATGGCTGAGAGCGACGTGGTCATATCTACCGCCGCCATACCAGGAAGGAGAGCCCCTGTCCTCATCACCAGGGACATGGTCTCGCAGATGCGCCCAGGCTCCGTCATTGTGGACCTGGCCGCCGACTCCGGCGGCAACTGCGAGGCCACCCGGCCAGGGGAAACCGTAGAGGTCAACGGGGTCAAGGTCCTGGGAGCTGTCAACGTCGCCTCTACAGTACCCTACCATGCCAGCCAGATGTATGCCAGAAATGTCTCCGCCTTCTTGCTGAACCTGGTGAGGGACGGGCAGCTTCGGCTGAACCTGGAAGACCCCATCATTAGGGACACCCTTATCGTACACCAGGGAGAGGTCACGAACCCCCAGGTACGGGAGCTTCTGGGTCTGCCAGGTGGCAGCCCTGCGTGAGTAGAGGAGCCTGATGGAAACCCTCATAGTAGCCCTCACCGTTTTCGTCCTTGCCCTCTTTGTGGGCTTTGAGGTCATAACCAAGGTGCCGCCCCTCCTCCACACCCCCCTTATGTCCGGCGCCAACGCCATCTCAGGCATCACCCTTGTGGGGGCAGTGGTCGCTGCTGGGGCCCAGCAGAGCCTCCTTGCTACCGTTTTGGGCTTCCTGGCGGTGGTATTCGCCACCATCAACGTCGTGGGCGGGTTCCTGGTCACCCATCGTATGCTCCAGATGTTCCGGCGAAAAGATTAGGCCCATGACTTCATTCGTCAATCTGGCTTATCTAGTCGCAGCGGCCCTATTCATTCTGGGACTTCGCGAGATGTCTCACCCCCGGACCGCTGTGCGTGGCAACCTCCTGGGCGCTGCGGGCATGCTCTTGGCCATCCTCGTTACCCTCCTGGACCGCCGCATCGTGGCGTTCGAGGTAATCATCGCAGGGCTCGCGGTTGGCTCCCTGGCAGGCGGCGTACTGGCCCTCAGGGTCCCCATGACGGCCATGCCCCAGATGGTGGGCCTCCTCAACGGCTTCGGCGGAGGTGCGTCCCTCCTGGTCGCCGCGGCCGCTTTGGACGAGGCCACCCTTGGGGGTGGGACCGTCACTGCCCAGTTTACAGTAGCCGCGGCGGCTTCCGGCCTCATCGGTGCCGTCACCTTCTGGGGTAGCCTTGTAGCCTTTGCCAAGCTCCAGGGCCTTGTGCAGGAGAGGCCCACCCTTCTGCCAGGCCGCCATATTATCAACGCCGCCTTGACAGCAGCCAGCCTGGGAGTTAGCGCCTGGCTCGTCGCCGACCCCAGCGCTTTTCTCCCATACTGGGTCCTGGTGGCTGTAGCCTCTGTCCTTGGCCTGCTGCTGGTGATACCCATTGGCGGCGCTGATATGCCTGTCGTCATCTCCCTTCTTAACTCCTACTCGGGCCTCGCAGCAGCGGCGACGGGCTTTGTCCTCGACAACAACATGCTCATCATTGCTGGCTCCCTCGTAGGTGCGGCTGGCTTTATCCTTACTACCATTATGTGCCGCGCCATGAATCGCTCTGTGGCCAATGTCCTCTTTGGCGGCGTAGGGGCCGTTGCTACAGCGACCACTGGCGGTGATGACATCTACGCCGGGCGAGTGAAGGCCGCTACCGCTGAGGAGGTGGCCATGCTCCTGGACGGCGCTCGGCGGGTAGTAGTTGTGCCGGGCTTTGGCATGGCCGTATCACAGGCTCAGTACGCCGTCCGAGACCTGGCCAGGGCCCTGGAGTCCCGCGGTGTGGAGGTGGAGTTCGCCATCCACCCCGTGGCAGGTAGGATGCCCGGCCACATGAACGTCCTCCTGGCCGAGGCTGATATCCCCTATGACAAGCTGAAAGAGATGGATGTTATCAACCCCACCTTTCCTCAGACAGATGCGGTGCTCGTCATTGGGGCCAACGATGTGGTTAACCCCGTGGCAAGGAACACGTCAGACGCCTCCAATCCTATCGCCGGTATGCCTATCCTTAACGTGGACCAGGCCAGGACGGTGGTAGTCATCAAGCGAAGCCTCAGCCCAGGTTTCGCGGGCATTCCCAATCCCCTCTTCGCCGCCGACAACACCCTCATGCTCTTCGGCGACGCCAGGAAGATGGTTCAGGACCTCGTTGCTGCCTTGAAGGAAACCTGATGGGCATCAGCAGAAGGCGGGCCTGGGCCTACGCCGAGCAGGTCCTCGCCAGGCCGGGCCGACACATTAGGGTGACCCTGCGGCATGGGAAGCAGGGGGTTACCCTTCTTCATAAAGGGCGGTCCCTTACCCGATGTCACCCCACCAGGAGCGGGCTGAAGTGCGCTGAGTTCGTGGCAGAGGCTCTGGGGGTAGAGCTTCCCCCGGCGGGCGCCTCCGTCGACGCCACTGTCACCTCTGGCGTACTTTTCAGAGCTCTCTCCATATCTTCCCTGGACCTCCGTCGGCCTGTCTCCTACATGCTCCTGGAACGCCTTCTCCAAGAAGCCGAGCTACAGAGGATACGAGGCGCCGAGGGCTCGCTCAACGAGCAGGGGCGGCCCACGAAGGATGGTACAATAGAACCTGAAGACACTGCGGGAGGCGGCAGTTGAACTACTGGGTTCTGACCATATCCAACGATAACCTGCGTGTAACCAGAAAGTTGGGCCTCACCCTTCAAGGGTTTTCACTGGCACATAAGAAGAAGGTGGAGCGCATGACACCGGGAGACCGGCTCCTTTACTACGTGACCACACCTTCGTCCTTCGCCGCCACGGCCGCTATCACGTCCAAGTACACTGAGGACACGTCGCCCATCTGGAAGCCCGGACCCAAGGGAGACATCTGCCCTCTTCGAGTGCAGATTAGGCCTGAGGTAGTCCTGGAAGAGGCCGTCTATCTAGACGCCCGCCAGATAGGCCCCCGCCTGGACTACGTGCGCAGGTGGACTCCGGAGAGATGGTACCTGGCATTTCAGGCCCAGCAGCTTCACATGCTCTCTCGCAAGGACTTCGATCTCATCGAGTCTGAGATGCGCCGCGTAGCCAGGCAGCAGCCCAGGGTCGCCTAGCCTGGCACAGCTTTAGTTGGGGACTAGGAGGAAGGCGCAGCCTCCGGTGCCGTATCCTCCGTGCGGAAGCCCCGGTCGTAGAGCTGAAAGAGCCGCGCTATACACTCCTGGCATACGTCTTCCATGTCTGGGGCGCTCGAATAGAGAGATAGCTCCTCAAGATTGGTGATGTTGGGAAGCACAGAGGCTATCGTCGTCTCCGTCAGGCAGAACTTGATGGCCATCTGATCAAGCGTCATCTCATGGTGGCTAAGTAGGAAGTCCAGGGCGTCCACCTTCCTTACCGCCTCCTCCAGCCACTCCTTCCGGCGGTGGCTTCGGTGGTCTCCCTGCTGGAATACAGGGGGCGTCTTCCTGAACCGCTCCGTCAGGACCTCCGAGGCGTGAGGGACCCGCGCCAGCAGGCCCGTGCCGTGCTCTCGCGCCAGCGGAAAGAACCTTCGAGCCGGCTGCTGCTCTAGTATGCTGTAGATGATCTGAAGGGAGGGCACCTTCCGGTCCCTCATAGAGGCCTCACCCTCCTCAAACCACCCGATGTCAGGCCCTAGCGCAACGCCCGCGTGGCGTATCTTCCCTTCCTCAATCAGTTGAGAGAGAGTGCCAATGACCTCGTCCTGCCGGATGACTTCCAGGCGGGGGTTGTGGAGCTGGTAGAGGTCCACATAGTCTGTCCTGAGGCGGCGCAGGGATTTCTCGCAGGCAGAGCGAATATATTCCGGACTGAAGTTCTGGGGCCGTTCCCTGTGCCCCTGCCTCACCTGGTAGGCGTAAAAGTCGTAGCCAACCTTTGTCGCCAGCACTATCTCGTGCCGGTGGGCGCTCAGCGCCTGCCCTACCATCTCCTCTCCCAGGCCGTCGCCATACGTATCGGCTGTGTCAAAAAAGTTGATCCCGGTGTCCAGGGCCCTCTGTAGAAGAGTCGTCCCTTCATCCAGTCCCACCGGGCCCCACCAGCCGGTAGAAACGCTCCACACCCCAAAGCCCACCTCGGAGACGGTAAGGTCTGTGTTCCCCAGACGCCGAAACTTCATGTTAGCCTTTCGATGTGCCTGCTGTGTGTTCTCTGGAGCTGGGTTGCTGACCTTAATGCTGCCTATGCAGCGGTTGTACTATATTATATTCCGCACGAAGCCGTTGGGTCGAGCCGCTCAGCATCACGCGCAGGGTCTTTCGCAGTTCCGTTTGCCGGGTGGTTGTCGACGGCACCGCCCTCCGAATAGTCATCCTGAGGAAATCCACCGTCGGCGGACGACCAAAGGATCCGTAACCCCCGCAGGGACACGGATTCTTCGCCTCCGCTTTGCTACGGCTCAGAATGACAACCGAAGAACCCTGGGGTCACGCCGTAGCTATCAGCACTCTGCGTGCCTCGGAGGTAGCGGGCGCTGATCTTCGTCAGCGAGCAAACTCTCCTGCTGGCAACCTGCTCCGCCGATCAACAGTACCTCGGGTTTCCTTGCTGCTAGCGCATCTTGAGCAGGTCCGCCAGGGGGCTGCCCTTGATCTTAGCAGTGGCAAAGGCCTGAATGATGGCCTCGGCCTCGGCCACTATGCGGCGGATGACCTCCCCTGCTGGCAGGATCTCCTTGATGAGACCGGAGATCTGGCCGGCGTGGACCTCACCGTTGACCAGGTCCCCCTGCACCTCGCCCAGGATGCGTCGCTGGAGCGCACCGCGCCCGAGGGACTCGTGTCCCATCCACCTCCCGATCTCCTCTATGGGGGCCCCCGTCGTCTCTAGCTCGTACAGCTTGTTGACAAAGGGGTTCTTAACCGACCGTAGAATATCCCCCCATCTCTCTCCGCGGCGCACAGTCCCCGTATCGGGAGCCTGGACTATCGCCATCTTGTGGTTGTCGTGGTTCGCCGCTTCTACCGTGGCGGCGAAGCGTGTGCCCATGCGAACACCTTCAGCCCCTAGCACCAGGGCCGCCAGCAGGCCCCTTCCAGTGGCGATGCCTCCGCAGGCGATAACCGGGATGTCCACGGCCTCCACAATCTGGGGCACTCCGGCAAAGGTGGTCAGCTTCTCCGTGCCCCCGGGGTCGTGTCCTCCCCCTTCATACCCTGCCATGATGAAGGCGTCTATCCCTAGCTGCTGGCATATCTTGGCGTGCCTCACTGTGGAGCCCATGTGGACGACCTTGACACCGTGACTCTTGTAGAACTCCGCCATCTTCCCAGGGTGGCGCCCGGAGTTGACCGCCACGGGGACCCCTTCTTCCACCACCATTGACATGAACTCCGGGTCCTCTCGGCTGAAAACGGCAAAAGGCTTGCTCGTTAGGGACTTGACCTGCCGGATGGCCCTACGTTGCCAGACAACTGGGTTCCGGTCCCACTCCTCCGCGGTAGGAAGCTCGAACCCCGGCTTGGGGGCCCTACCCTTCGCCTGGGCAAGCTGATTGGCTAGCACGCCGAGCCCCCCGGCATTGGAAACGGCCGCCACCAGTGCTGGGCCGGTGGTCCATCCCATGGGACCCTGGATTATGGGATACTCAATCCCCAGCAGGTCACACACGCGGGTGTGTAGCAGGTTCTTCTCAACCATTTAATCCCTCCTTCGATTCAAGTTTCCTTTCGACGATCATGGCCGACGAAGTCCTGTCAGACACTGGTCCAGGGAGAGGGAGCCGCTGCTGACTTGGCCGTAGGCCCTCAGAACAGCCTCCGCCTCAGCCACTATACGCCGGATGACCTCCCCTGCCGGCAGGATCTCCTTGACGAGGCCGGCGATCTGGCCACAGAGCAACTCGCCGTTGATTATATCCCCCTGCACCTCGCCCAGGATGCGTCGCTGGAGCATACCGAACCTGAGGGACTCGTGCCCTACCCACGCCATGATCTCTTCTATGGAGGCCCCCGCCGTCTCCAGCTCGTAGAGCTTTTTCATAAAGGGGTTCTTAATGGTCCGGACAATACCATCCCATTTCTCCCCAACGCGCACTGTCCCTGTATCAGAAACCTGCACCATGGCCGTCTTATGGTTGATATGATTGGCAGCCTCCACCGTGGTGGCGAAGCGTGTGCCCATGCGAACCCCTTCGGCCCCCAGGGTCAGGGCCGCTACTAGGCCGCGGCCGTCGGCGATCCCGCCGCAGGCCAAGACAGGAATGTCCACCGCCTCTACCACCTGAGGCAGGCCTGCAAAGGTGGTAAGCTTTTCGTGGCCCCCTGGATCATGCCCCCCGCCCTCATACCCCGACAGGACGAAGATGTCCACCCCCCTCTCCTGGCATTTCCTGGCGTGGCCCACCGTTGAGCCCATGTGCACCACCTTGATACCATGTCGCTTGTAGAAGTCCATGGAGGGAGGAGGCCCCCCCGAGTTGACCGCCACCGGCACACCCTCCTCCGCCAACATCTTCAGAAACTCTGTGTCCTCCCTCACGAACACACCAAAGGGCTTGTCCGTAAGGGACTTGACCTGCCGTATGGCCCTACGTTCCCATTCGACGGGGTTCCGGTCCCACTCCTCCGCATCCGGAAGCTCGTAGCCCGGCTTAGCGGTGGTCCCCCCGGCCTGGGCGAGCTGGTTCGCCAGCGTTCCCAGGCCCCCGGCGTTGGAGACGGCGGCCACCAGCGCTGGCCCTGACACCCAGCCCATCGGCGCCTGAATTATGGGATAGCGGATGCCTAGTATGTCACAGACACGGGTGTGTAGCAGATTCTTCTCAGCCACTTCATCCCTCCTTCGATTCAGGTTTCCCTTCAACGATCATGGCCTACGAAGTGCTGCCAGGCACTGGGCCAATGAGAGGGAGCCGTTGCTGACTTGGCCGAAGGTCCTCAGGATAGCCTCCGCCTCGGCAACTATGCGTCGGATCACCTCCCCTGCCGGCAGGATCTCCTTAATGAGACCGGATACCTGGCCGGCGTGAACCTCCCCGTTAACCAGGTCCCCCTGCACCTCGCCCAATAGCCGGCGCTGGAGGCCGCCCACCCGGATCGACTCGTGCCCCATGAAGGCCTTGATCTCCTCCACCGGGGCCCCAGAGGATTCTAGATCGTATAGCTTCTTAACAAAGGGGGTCTTGAGGGAGCGCAGGATATCCGCAAACCGCTCACCCCTCCGGACCGTGTCCGTGTCGATCGCCTGCACGATGGCCATCTTATGGTTGATGTGATTAGCAGCCTCCACCGTGACGGCGAAGCGTGTGCCCATGCGGACCCCCTCGGCACCCAGGGCCAGGGCTGACACAAACCCTCTTCCGTCGGCAATGCCACCGCAGGCCAGTACCGGAATGTCCACCGCCTCCACTACCTGAGGCAGGCCTGCAAAGGTGGTAAGTTTTTCGTGGCCCCCAGGGTCGTGGCCCCCGCCCTCGAACCCTGACAAGGCGAAAATGTCCACCCCCTCCTCCTGGCATTTCCTGGCATGGGCCACCGTTGAGCCCATGTGCACCACCTTGATACCGTGCCGCTTGTAGAAGTCCATGGAGGCAGGAGCCCCTCCCGAGTTGACCGCCACAGGCACACCCTCCTCTACCATCATCTTCAGAAACTCAGGGTCCTCCCTCACGTACACTCCAAAGGGCTTGTCCGTCAGGGACTTAACCTGGCGGATGGCTCTCCGCGACCACTCGTTGGGGTTCCCGTTCCACTCCTCCGCGTCTGGTAGCTCGTACCCTGGCTCAGGGATGGTTCCCCCGGCCTGGGCAAGCTGGTTGGCCAGCACGCCGAGACCTCCGGCATTGGACACGGCCGCCACCAACGCTGGCCCTGACACCCAGCCCATCGGCGCCTGAATTATGGGATAGCGGATTCCCAGTATGTCACAGACACGGGTATGCAAAATGTTCATCAAAGCCCCTCGTCTTGTGTCTTAAACAACGGCCCATTATATCTGATACCGCTGCAAGAGCTGTCGCGCGATCACCAGCCTCTGGATTTCGTTGGTCCCCTCCCCAATGATCATCAGGGGCGCATCTCTGTAGTACCGTTCGATGGGCAGGTCCTTCATGTAGCCGTATCCTCCAAAAACACGCATGGCGTCCAGGGCCACCTGCTGGCACACCTCACTGGCGAAGAGCTTGGCCATCCCCGCCTCCAGGTCTACCCGCTCTCCGCTGTCCTTCCGTCGGGCCGCTTCATAGGTCAGCAAACGGGCCGCCTGCACCTTGGTGGCCATGTCCGCCAGCATCAGTTGAATCGCCTGGTGCTGGGCTATAGGCTTCCCGAAGGTCTGGCGCTCCTGGGCGTATCTTATAGCTGCCTCCAGAGCCGCTGTGGCTATGCCCACCGACCGGGCAGCAATGTTGATGCGGCCTCCCTCCAGCGCACTCAGGACATGTCGAAACCCCTCCCCCTCCTTCTCTCCCACCAGGCTGTCGGCTGGGCAGCGGTAGTCTGTGAAGATCAGCTCGCAGGTATCTACCCCACGGTAGCCCAGCTTATCCAGCTCACGGCCTACGGTGAAGCCAGGCCCCTTCTCTGCAATAAGGCAGCTAAAGCCCCGGTAGCGGGGTTGGGCTGCTGGGTCTGTCACCGCCAGCAGGGCGACGGCATCTCCATGCAGGCCGTTGGTGACGAACATTTTCGTACCGTTGATGACATACCCATCACCCTGGCGTACGGCACGGGTCTGGATGGCCTGGACATCGCTGCCAGCGTTGGGCTCCGTCAGCGCCAGGCCTCCCCGGAGCTCCCCGCGGGACATCCTCGGCATCCAGCGCTGGCGCTGTTCCTGCGTCCCTCCATGGACCACGATATGGGTCATGATGTGATGAGAGCCGATGACGCCGCATACCGCCATCCATCCCTTGGCTATCTCCTCAAAGACCATGGCGAACGTAGTGTAGTCCAGGCCCAGACCCCCGTACTCCTGAGGAACGTTGAGCCCAAATAGCCCCATGCCTTTCATCTGCTCCACCAGTTCGCGGGGGTAGATACCATCCCTCTCGTACTTCATGGAAAGGGGTATCACGTCTCGCTGGACCCACTGGCGTATGGTGGTCACAATCTGGTTTCGGGCCCCTCCGGACGTACGGGACTCAGTTGTCACGGCCAGACCTCTTTGGGCACCGTCGTCACAGCCTCACTTGCCCTTGAACCGGGGCATTCGCTTCTCCTTAAATGCGGCGAAGGCCTCTCGGTGGTCCGCGGTCGTCAGGGTAAACGCCTCGCCGAAGGCTGCCAGGTCCAGGGCCTCCTCCAGGCCGAGGGTCAGGCCCTTGCGCACCTGCTCCTTCATGAACCTGATGGCCACGGGAGGCGCCTGAGCGATCCGCAGGGCCAAGCCCATCGTCTCCTTTTCCAGGGAGCCTTCCGGAACCACCCTGTTGAGGACTCCCAGCCGCAGGGCCTCTTCCGCCTCGATCCACTCGTCAGTGTAAAGGAGCTCCAGGGCCTTGCTCAGCCCCATGACCCGGGGGTAGAGCCACGTGCCTCCCGTGTTGGGAAACAGGGCCATCTGAAGAAAGCCGTTGCGGAAGCGGGCCTTCTCCGAGCCGATGCGGATGTCGCAGCAGAGGGCCCAGTCGAAGCCATCCGCCATCGCCAGGCCGTTCACCATGGCGATGGCAGGCTT
Source organism: Chloroflexota bacterium (assembly GCA_016179845.1). Lineage (GTDB taxonomy): Bacteria > Chloroflexota > Dehalococcoidia > Lucifugimonadales > JACPCK01 > JACPCK01. The sequence goes on from JACPCK010000042.1 coordinate 20,080, forward strand.
GTTCAGGTGAAACAGGGCCAGGGTCACCTTCTGAGGGTACTCCCTGATGAACTCCAGGGTCTCCGTCCCGCTTCTGTCTGACAGCAGGGCCTCCCCTCCTCCTGCCTCGTCCTTGATGTCCGCCCCTGAGCAAAAGGCGCGCCCTGCCCCCGTCAGCACCAGCACCCTCACCCCCTCGTCCTTGGACACCTCCTCCAAGGCAGTCCTCAGCTCCATGAACATCTGCCTGTTGGCCGCGTTGAGCCGCTCCGGCCGGTTCAGGGTGAGGGTTGCAACTCCATCCTCCTTCTTCAGGATTATGGTCTCAAAGCTCATTGCTGCCCTTTAGCCATGCCACCTGTTTTCCTGTTCGGTCTGACAATTTTGTAGGCGTGTTCGCGGGCCTGCCTCTGCGGGCATGTTATGGCCCCCCGTCGCTCTTGTCAAGGAAATTCAATCTACTACCCAGGGTCATTTCATTGTCGTTCTGAGGAGCGCAGCAACGAAGAATCCGCACCATCAGACAACGGATTCTTCGGTCGTCCCTCCTCTATGGGGACTTCCTCAGAACGACAGGAGGCGACTTGAGGCCAATGTGGAAGCACGTTCCGCAGCCTGCTCACATGACGTTGCGGAACAGTGAAATGGCCCTGAGCTACTACCTTCTCAGTCTTGACAAGCCGTAGGCTGGAGAATAGCATTTGGGAACTCGCCCCCCGCCTATTCCTCCAAGAAGGGCCTGTACGTGTGAGCAAAAAGCCCATTGAGCCAAGCCATTTCCCCTTCTTCGATTATCGTCGCTACACCTTCTCCCTGGGCCTCGATACCCGGGAAGGCGTGTGGCTCTCAGGGCACAGCGCCTCCCGCTTCGATCCAGCCCGTAGCGGCATGGTGGTCGAGGGAGATATGGTTCAGCAGTCCCGGACAGCCTACGAGAAGATAGGCGCCATCCTGAAGGCCGCAGGCCTCAGCTTTAAGGATGTGGTGCGGACCGTGGACTACGTGACCCCTTCGGGCATCGAAGAGTACGCCAGCACGGCGGTCGTGCGCCGGGAGACCTTTGGCGAGGACCCGCCAGCCACCAGCACCGTGGTGGTCAACAGCCTGCTGCGACCGGAAGCCCTAATCGAGATTGAGGCGGTCGCCCACAGAGGTAAGCACGCACCGGTAGACCCCGGCTGGCCCACGGATGGCCTCTTTCGCTCCCCAGCTCGCCGCGCTGGCGATCTCCTCTACATCTCTGCCCAGCTTCCAGTTCGCCCAGGTACTGACCGGGTCGTTGTCACGGGGGACATTGTCGCCCAGGCCCGCCAGATCTATGACAACGCTGGCGCCCTGCTCCGCGCTGCCGGTCTGGGCTGGGAGAATCTGGTGAAGACCGTGGACTTCCTTACCCCTGAAGGGTTGCCTGCCTACCGGGAGACGGGGGTTGTGCGGCGCGACTTCCTGGGTCACGCCTTCCCCGCGGCTACGGGCATCATTATGAAGCGCCTGGCTCACCCCGATGCCCTGCTCCAGGTGGAGTTCGTTGCCTCTTCAGCACGACGGGAGACCGTAAACCCAGGCTGGTCCAGGTACGATAAGCTGACCTATGTGCCGGCTGTCAGGGCGGGCAATCTCCTCTTCCTTGCCGGCCAGGGCTCATTGAATCCAAACACCAACGCGATCGAGCACGTGGGCGACGTTGTGGCCCAGACCCGCTACGTCTACCAGAACATAGGGAAGGTCCTGGCAGCCGCGGGGGCTGGGCCAGAGGCTGTCGTAAAGACTGTGGAGTTTGTGACGCCCGAGGGGCTGCCGAGATACAGGGCCACGGCCTCTGTGAGGCAGGAGTTCTTCAAGGCGCCCTTTCCCGCCGCCACCGGCCTCGTCTGCGACCGCCTTCTCCGTCCCGAAATGCTCATCGAGGTCGATGCGATGGCGGTCCTGAGCTGAGGCAGCCATGAGTAGTCTTCTCACCGTGGAGTTGAAGGGTTGGATCGGGCGGGAGGTCTCTTACACCGCTCCCGAGGAGCTCGGCAGGGCCGCCATTCGCTACTTTGCCCTCGCCCTGGGAGACGACAACCCCATCTACCGGGATGAGGAGGTCGCCCGCGGTACTCGCCACGGTGGCATCATTGCGCCGCCAACCCTGGTCTGCGAGACCAACCAGTACATGCCCGGGCCTATGGATGAGGAGGGGTACATGGGGCATACCTGGCCCCTTCCTATTCCCAATGCCAGGATGTTGCGCGGCGGTAACGAATACGAGTTCTTTCAACCCGTCCGGCCGTCAGACCGTGTCACGGCCACCTGGCGCATCCTCGACATCTACGAGAGGGAGACCCGTGGCGGGCCGATGCTCTTTGTGGTCTCTGAAGCGCGCTTCACCAACCAGCACGGCCAGCTCCTCGCCCTGAATCGGGAGACCAACATCTATCAGTTGAGGGCAGCACCTTCGTGAGAGCGCAGAAGGGCTCCTCCCATTTCCCCTTGCGAGGGCTACGAGTTGTGGAGCTGGGGGACTTTATCGCCGCCCCTTACTGCGCCCGACTTCTGGCTGATGCCGGGGCCGACGTTGTGAAGGTGGAGCACCCCGGCGGCGACAGCGCGCGACGGGAGGGACCATTCCTTGATGACCACCCGGCCCCCGACAAGAGCGCCCTTTTCGCCTTTGCAAACAGGGGTAAACGCTCCATAGTCCTGGACCCTGCCTCCAAAGGGGACCGGGACGTCCTCCTGCGCCTGGTCGGGCAGGCGGATGTCCTTGTCCACGATTTCAGCTCGCTGGCTGAATCACCCGTGAGAGTGGACGGTGAGCGCCTTCGCTCCCGCTACCCGTCACTCATCGTCACATCCATAACTCCCTTTGGCGAGAGTGGCCCCCACAGTCAGTACAAGGCCGACGATCTGGTCTCTGTCTGTATGGGGGGCGTTGCCTGGGCCACGCCGGGTTTCCCAGACTACGCCGCCGACCCGGAGCAGGAGCCCCCCCTGCGGTCTAACGCCTACATCTCTGAGTTCATCGGTGGTGGTATGGGGGCCGTAGGGACTATGGTAGCCCTCCTCGCCCGGGAGATGACCGGCCAGGGGGAGTCTGTAGAGGTATCCAAGCAGGAGGCCCTGGCCTGCATGCTCTTCTGGGACCTGGCCCACTATGGCTACGGTGGCGAGGTCGTGGGCCGCCATCCGGTGGGCACTAGACTGGCGCCCAACCATTACCTGCCCTGCGCCGACGGCTGGATGGCTGTAGTGGCCTTCCTGGAGCACCACTGGCACAGCCTCCTGGGCCTTATGGACAGCCCCAGTTGGGCCCAGGACCCCCGCTTTGCCACTGGTGTAGAGAGGGGCGCCAACTGGCACGAGCTAGAGCCCCTTCTTCTCTCCTGGCTTCTAAACCAGCCCGCTATGCAGCTTTTCGGGAGGGCCCAGAGCGTAGGTATACCAATAGCCCCGGCCCTGAGCATTGCCACCGCCTGCGAGAACGAGCAGGCCCAGGCCCGCCAGTACCTGGTGCCTACAGGGATACCTGGAGATGCACACGGCAGGCTCCCCGGCAACCTGTACTTCATCAACGGCCGGCGACGCTCTACCAGCGTCGCAGTGCCCCGCTTGGGCCAGCACACCCGGCAGGTCTTGAAAGAGTGGCTTGGCGTAAAGGGTAGAGAGTCGTGAGCAGGCGGACAGCAGCACCATCTAGGGGGAGCGCAGGCACTACACCAAAACCCCTGGAGGGCATAAGAGTTGTCGACTTCGGTGGGTTCGTGGCCGTGCCTCTAAGCGGCCAGTGGCTCGCCTTCCTGGGGGCTGAGGTCCTTCTCATTGAGAGCCGCGTCAGCCTGCCGTCACGCGGCTTTGCCCCCTTCGCCGGGGAGCCCTACTACAACGCCTCGGGCGCCTTCAATAACCTGAATCGCAACAAGCGGTCATGCACCATCAATCTGCGAACCGAGGAAGGCCGGGGGCTGGTCAAGAGTCTGGTGGCCGTCGCCGACGTCGTCCAGGAGAACTTCTCGCCAGGGACCATGGAGAAGCTGGGCCTCGACTACCACACGCTGCGACGGATCAAGCCCGACATCATCATGCTCTCCCTCAGCGCCTGCGGCAGCACCGGCCCCTGGCGCCACCACTCCGCCCTCCACAGCGGCGTCATGGGCCTCAGCGGCGTCACCGCAGTGACAGGCTACGAGGGCGGCCACCCACGGATGCTGGGGGCCATGCTGCCAGACCCCATCTCCGCTATGTACTCTCTCTTCGCTATTCTCCAGGCCCTCTATCACCGCCAGCGCACCGGCCAGGGCCAGCACATCGAGCTGGCCATGACGGAGGCCCTCCAGACCCTCCTGCCTGATGCTATTGCCCAGTACACTATGCTGGGCAGGGAGCCTGAGCGCATGGGCAATCGGCACCCGTGGAAGTGTCCTCACAACATCTACCGCACTCAAGGCCAGGACTCCTGGATCGCCATCGCCGTGTCGACCGATGAGGAGTGGCAGGCACTCTGCCGTGTCTTAGACAGGCCGGAGCTGGCCCACGACCCCAGGTTTGCTAACATGGAAACCCGCAGGGCCAACGTCGAGGCCCTGGATGCCGTCATCACTCAGTGGACTAGAGGGCGGGAGAGCCAGGAGGAGGCCACCCGTCTCCTACAGGCCGCAGGTGTACCAGCCGGGCCTGCCAACACGGTCAAAGACGTGGTAACCGATGAGCACCTGACGGCCCGCGGCTTCGTGGTGGAGGATGATCATCCCCAGGCAGGGAGACGGACCATGGTTGGCGTGCCCTGGCGATTCAAGGGGCTCCCACAACCTGCCTACCGGCATGCCCCCCTTCTCGGCCAGGACAACGACTACGTCCTTCTGGACATTCTGGGCCTCAGCCGCCAGGAGGTCCAGCGCCTGACGGAAGCCCAGGTCCTCTACTGAGGCCCAGCATAGGAGGATGCGACGTGTACTTTGAAGACGTCGTTGCGGGGCAGCAGATCATTCCCCTTCAGCGGGAGGTTACTCTCACCTCTATGATAGCCTATGCGGGGGCCACCTGGGACTTCCACCGCCTTCACTACGACCCGGAGTATGCACGGGCGCAGGGCCTTGCTGGCCCCATAGCTGACGGGCAGATGATAGGGGCACTTCTGGCCAAGATGCTTGTGGACTGGGCGGGCCCCGATGCCTTTCTAAAAAAGCTCTCCTATCGCCTGCGCTCTATGGTCTTGCCAGGTGACCGTCTTATGTTCCGCGGAGTGGTCACTGAGACCAAGTTGGAGGAGGGCCGGACTCTCGTCTTCTGTGAGCTGGACGTGTCCAAGCAGGATGTTCCCGCTATCGTCGCTTCAGGCTCTGCTGTGGTGGAGCTTCCCAGCCGGAGGATTGCTCCATAGGCCCTGCCGTTGGTGCCTGCAACAAAGGCGTCCCTGTCTCTTGCCTCCCTGGAAAATCTGATCTGTCATGATGTCAAGGAGGAGTGGCTGTGGCCTCGAGGGCCCTAGGCCTCTGGGGTGAAAGCACTGCGGAGCTGGTCGACGTGGCCCGCCGAGCCGAAACGGCGGGCTTTGCCTCCGTCTGGACCGACGAGCTAGAGCGCACCCCCTTCGTCCCCCTGGCCGCCGTGGCCGCAGGCACCGCCAAGGTACAGCTAGGGACCGGCGCGGCCCTTGCCTTCGTGCGAAGCCCCCTCGTTACGGCCCTCACGGCCCTGGACCTGGATGAGCTCTCCAGGGGTCGCCTCATACTGGGCCTTGGCTCAGGAGTCCAGCGCCTCAACGAGGACTGGCACGGAGTCCCCTTTGGCAAGCCCGTCCCTCACATGCGGGAGGCAGTGGCTGCCATCCGCGCAATTATGGCTGGCGCCCATATGGGGGAGCCTATCGTCTTTCAGGGAGACTACTACCGGATCCGCATTCGGGGCTATCAGCGACCATTCCCGCCTGTTCGGGAACACCTGCCCATCTTCCTCGGTGGCATTGGCCCTCAGATGGTCGCCCTGGCTGGAGAGGTGGCCGATGGCTGGCTCGGTCATGAACTCAACACGCCCCGATACCTGCGAGAGGTCATCATGCCCAGGCTGAAGGTGGGTTTCGACCGCTCTGGACGCCAGCGGCGCGACCTCTCTGTTTGCCCCACCCTCGTGTGCGCCATCGCCGGCCACCCTCGAGACGCCCGCAGGATAGCTGCCGGCACCGTGGCCTTCTATGCAACGGTCCGCACCTACGCACCCCTCTTTATCGCTCATGGTTTCGGAGAGCCCCTGGAGCGGATACAACATCTCTTCCGCTCCGGCCAGTATCCGGCTATGGTACAGGCGGTGCCGGACGAGATGGTGGATGCCTTTGTTGCCGCAGGCACTCCTGATCAGGTTCGAGCACGCCTGGCCGATTACGAGGATTTAGCTGATGTGGTGAAGGTGGCTGCGCCCCACTACTTCCTGGAGCCCGAGGTCATCCGGGCCCAGCAGCTCTCTCTAATCGAGCACCTCTCGCCGTAGCCCGGTTTTCCCAACCCTTCCTACCGCAGCACACCCTTCTCCATCAGCTTCGCGATTTCCATGTCCACTAGCCCCAGGATCTCACGACATACCTCATAGGTGTGCTCTCCTAGCAGTGGAGCAGACCGCTGGATGCGGTGCGGCGTGAGGCTCAGGAGAGACTCAGGCACATCTACTCGGTGTTCGCCAATCTCCGGGCCTCTTACCGTGGGGAAATGGCCCCTGTGCTTCAGTTGCGCATCGCTGAAGAGGCTCCGGTTTGAATGAACCACGCCGCAGGGTATGCCTGCCCTTTGTAGCCGGACCATCAGGCGACGGGCTGTGTATCTACGAGTCCACTTGCTCAGCCGCTGGTCCAGCTCCTCTTCGCAGGCCGTTCTCTCTGAGACCGTTTCAAATCGGGGGTCCTCTGCCCACAGGGGATTGCCCATAGCGTCTTTCAATGCCCTCCACTGGACCTCATTCTCCACGGCAATGGCGATCCACGCCTCTTCCCCCAGTGCTGCATCCCTCTCCCGACGGCATGGGTACACCCCGTGCGGCACCATATCGGGGTCATGGTATCCGGCCCGGTTGGCCTCAACCCCATCGTCAGCCATCGCCATGACTGGTGGTGCCACCATTTGCAGGGAGGCCTCAAACTGCGAGATGTCCAGGTACGCACCCCGCCCTGTTCGCGCCTGATGGTCCAGTGCACTCAAGACTGCAAAGGCTGCCATACGGGGCAGCACGAAGTCCAGGTACGCCCCGAAGGGGCCCGGACACACAGGCGCGCGGTCGGGCCAGCCCGTTAGATGCGTCACGCCCACCAGCGGCGTCAGCAGCGGGCCGTACCCAGGCTGAGAGGAGAGGTGGTTCCTTCGCCCAAAGGTTGAGAGGCTTAACATAACAAGGCCAGGCTTCTCCTTGGCCAGGGCTTCGTAGCCCAGGTCCCAGCCTTCCATGACCCCGGCAGTAAAGTTCTCTACTACCACGTCGGCCCATTCCAGGACCAGGCGACGCGCCAGGTGGCGTCCTTCAGGGCTTTTCAGGTTCAGGGCTATGCTCTCCTTGCCCGCATTCCAGTAGGCAAAGGCGCCGCTTCGATTAGGGCCGGGGACCTTATCCCTGAATGGGGGTGACGTGCGCATGGTGTCAGGGCGTGTCTCGGACTCGATGCGCAGCACCCTCGCCCCGAAGTCGGCCAGGTAGCGGGTGGTCATGGGCCCCATCGCTACCCAGGTGAAGTCAGCAACCCGGACCCCCTCAAGGGGCAGCCCCGTCATCAGATTGCCCCCTTGGCCTTCAGCCAGCGGAGACGCCCTCTGGGAATGCCGAGCAGGCCTTCATATACCTCCTCGTTGTGCTCCCCCAGCGCAGGCGCCCGCCGGTCACTATTGGTCTGGGGCCCCAATGTGAGGAATGGGCCCAGGTAGGAGGTCGGCTCTGACGTTCCTGGTTCGCCCGTCTGGTGAAGGAGGTGTGGGGACAGCTCCTTTACGTGCTGGAAGACCTCTGAGGGCGTGGAGACCGGGTACAGAAGGAGACGCCGCTCCTTGGCCTGCTGCCAGAGCTGGGCCTTGGTATATTTGGAGAAGAAGCGCCCCAGGGTCTCGTCAGTTCGCCTCAGCACCTCGGGTGGGATGGCCGTGAAGTCCATCTCCTCCCAGGGCAAGTCCTTGATGTAGTCGGCGTCGAAGCCCTCCTCGTCCATCCACGCAATGAGGGCCCGAAGGCTCCTGGACCCCGTGGTGCCCCCTAGCATCAGGTAGCTCACGTGCCCGTCCTTACAGGGCCACAGCATGCGCCGGAGGGTTCCACCACCGGGGCGGGCCATGGGCCCTGCCCGCTCCAGCACCTGGCCCCCTATGTCCCAGAAGGCCGGGGCCCGGTCCAGCGTGCGGGCCACCGCAGCCTGAGCCGAGACGTCCACGTGCTGGCCCTGCCCCGTGCGAGTCCGGTGAAACAGCGCCATAGCAGTGCCCACAGCCGCCGCTGCCCCTGCTATGAGCCATGCCTGGGGGAAGGAGATACGCACCGGTGGCCTGTCTGGGTCCCCTGTCATGTACAGGAAGCCGCCCAGGGCGTTGACCGTCAGATCGGTGGCCTTATAGCGGGCGTAGGGGCCGCTCTGGCCAAAGGGGGTTATGGAGACCATCACTAGAGAAGGATTGACCTGCTTGAGGGACCGGTAGTCGAGGCCCAGGGAGGCCATGTAGCCGGGCGGAAACGATTCCACTACCGCGTCAGATGCTGCCACCAGGAGCCGGAAAAGCTCTCGTCCTTTGCCAGTTGCTAGGTTGATGGTGATGCCCTTCTTTCCGGCCGAGTACGCCGTCCAGGAGAGACTGGAGCCGGAGTCGCCTCGGTAGAATGGCCTCTGCCTTCGCGCCGGACTGCCCTGTGGCGACTCCACGGCTATCACCTGCGTCCTCAGGTCCGCCAGAAGCTTGCCACACAGATAGCCCCTCTCGTCGCACAGGTCAAGGATACGGTAGCCTTGCAGCAACATCTCCACGTCTTGGGGAATAGCCTGCCGCGCTAGCCCCTCAGCTCGTCGCGGACCCTTTGAAATCAGATCACGCTGGCCGAAGCAGCGCCGTCAGGGAGGTCATGTCTTCCACCTTCTCTAGGGACGCGACCTGCTGTATCAGGGCCTCAGCTTGCCTTTCGGAGAGGGCGCTGCGGGCCAGAGGCCTGAACTTGGCCAGAAGCTCTTCCCAGGTGAGAGGAGTCTCAGGCTCGCCCTTTGCCAGGGCCACCTTCGCACTCAGGCTGCCTCCCTGGCGAGTCGTAACGCGGACGCTGGCTCCTAGCGGGCCTATCTCTGGCTTGGCTGCGGCGTGGACCCTCTCCATCAGGGACACCACCGCTGGGTCCTCAAGCCTGGAGTAGCTCTGCCAGGTGTAGTTCCTCTCCAGCAGAGCTACCGCGGCGGCGAAGTATACGCTGAACTGGCCGTCCACCACCGTCTTCGGGTGCTGTTTGGGCTTCTCAGGCTCAGCGACCAGAGACAAGCCCACCCGGTTGAGCCCCACATCTACCCTGGCCACATCATCAGGCCTGAGCCCGTGTTCCCGGGCGAGTGCCGTCAATGCGTCGATGACGCCGTGGTTATAGCGGCAGCACGGATAGGGCTTGATGGCCGTGTTCATCACCTCGAACTCGCTTCCCAGTCCGCGCACGGCCTTCTCTAGATCCAACGGCTCCTCTGAAAAGAGGTGGAAGTAGCCAAAGCGCCCCTCCAGAGGCTCCGAGGCGCCCACGGCTCCGTGGCGGGCGAACGTCAGACTTACTACAGCGTTGTGGGCTGCCTGACCCACGTGGATACGCTTGTTCCAGGCGCCGTTTTCCAGGAATTGCAGGCTCCCGGCCGACTGGCTCAGCGCCAGCCCCAGGGCGTTCCGCAGCTTCTCCTCGTCCAGGCGGAGCAGCCGGGCTCCGCCAGCAACCGCGCCGAAGATGCCTGTTGTCGCCGTGGGATGAAAGCCCCTCTTGTGAACTCCCTCCCCGTGAGCCCTGCCCAGCTTGCCCAGCACGTCGTATCCCGCCACGGCACTCGCCAGGAAGTCCCTCCCCGTGGCGTGGCTGCCTTCTGCCAGGGCCAGCAGCGTGGAAAATAGTGGTGTTCCCGGGTGCATTATGGAGTCCCTGTGGGTGTCGTCAAAGTCCATGCTGTGGGCCAGGATGCCGTTCAGCAGCGCTGCGTACTGGGCCGGAAAGGAGCGCCTCCCGCCCACCACAGTGGCACTGCCCTTCGCCCCCGCCGCCAGCTCTCGGACCGCCTTCATCACAGGCCCTGTCGACTCCGAGTCTCTCCCGCCAAAGGCCACGCCCAGAAAGTCCAGGAACAGGTGCTTGGCGCGCTCGATGACCTGGGGAGGGATATCCTCGTAGCCCAGGCCGAGGGCGTACTCAACAAACCTCTGGGTAAGGCCGTCTCTTCTCTCTGTCATAGTGCAACCCCCGTAGGCGTCCGCGTTATTCTAGGCGCCTGCAGACGCGCCCATACTATATCACCGCGGAAGCAAAAGAGGGAGACGCCATGCGCAAGGGGCTTATAAACGGTCCAGCCCTTTCCCGCAGGAAAGGGCTGGACTACGAACCATTTGCCCGAGGAGTCCTCTGCTGGCCTGTGAGACTACTTATTTCAGGGTCAGGAGATAGGCGACAAGCGACTCGAACTGGTCCTTGGTGAATGTTTTGTCTTTCAGGTTTTCAGGCATCAACTGCGCGAAGCCCGTCACCACGTAAGCCCCTGGCTTCTCAATTGACTCCCTGATGTACTGCTCAGCGCTCATCCCGGGCTTCCGCGTGGCAGCCACCGTGGCGATGGTGGTCAGGGGAGGCGCCAGAGGATTGACTGGTGAGACACCCTTCACCTCATGGCAGGCGATGCACGGGAAAGCTCCGCTCACAAAAAGCTGCTTGCCCTGCTCCGCCGAGGCGCCGGTGGACGCCCCCGTTGGAGTAGCCTGGGCCGGGGCCCTGGTAGCAGTGGCCTTTGGTGTCGCCTGGGTGCCGCTGCCCCCTCCACACGCCAGGGAAAGGGACAGCAGTCCGAATACCAGCGCAGCAGCAACAACGGTACCGATCTTCAACTTGCCTCCTCCACTTTCGTCAAGGCTCCACCTCTCACCCGCAGCTCCCCCTTGGGGAGGCTGTGCCAGAGGGCTTCTTGAGCCAGGGTGTGTGAGATTTTCTCCCCTTTGGCAGCCGTTGTCAAGGCGTCGGCGTGATAACTAAGGGTCTTTTCATTGTCACCCTGAGCCCTTCACTGTCATTCTGAAGGAGTCCCGACGTATCGGGACGACAGAAGAATCCGGTTCAGGGTAAACTCCGCGAAGGGTCTGAAGAAAAGTCGCCTTTCAGAGGATGTGCATCCTGCCGGGCAAGCATCTTGACAACACTGTTATGCTCCCATTTAACATTAGCGAAGCAAAGGACGTACCCAGGGTCTGTGCTGGCAGTACTTCCTGAAAAGGAGTGAGGGATATGGAATTCTTCGTCCGCGTACCGCTCAACAAGCCAAGCACTGTAGAGGTGCGCTACGACTGCGCATGCGGTTGCAAGCCTCGCGCCCGATTCGAGCGGGGCAGTAGCCAGGCTGGGTTCGAGCACTGCTGCTGCGGTCGAGTCCATTTCGTGGGTGACGAGGCTGTCCCACAGCTAGAGGTGTATCTGAGAGACCGGCGTACCTCAGGGAAAGATTCGCGAAGCTATGCCCTGAGCCAGTACCAGGTGACGGCTCCGTGGGGACCCGTTCCCGTGGCCTTTGGCACCCCTGATCAGCTCAACGTGCACTAGGGGGCATTTCCTCCGGCTGTGTTGCCTATGGATACGGGGAGGCACGGGAAACGAGGTTACAGAGTGGCTGTCCCCTCCCTAGTCCAGCCTGCGAAATCTTGGCACAAGAACCAGCATCCCCACGCAGAGGAACACGAGGACTATGGCGAGTCCCCCAACGGACCACTGCACCCCTACTGCCTCGGCCATCAAGGCTGCCAGGAAGACCGAGAAGCTGGTGAGGCCAAACTCCATCATGTAGAAACTCATTACCCGGCCCAGGTAGGCCCCTTCCACGTAATACATGAGCAGGCTGCTGCCCAGGGCCATCCGCCCTGCCTGCCCTAGGCCAACGAAGCCGATCATGATCAGTGAGAGATGCCAGGAGGTGGAGAAGGAGAAGCCTACCAGCGCCAGTCCCAGAATGAGGGCACACACTAGCAATAGGAGGCCCCGTCTCTTGTCGGGCAGAGAGGCGAGGGTGATGGAGCCGACCATGGCCCCGATGCCTGAGACACTTATCAGCACCCCCAGCCCTGTCGCTCCCACGTTCAGGATATCCTCAGTGAAGATGGGCAGCAGTGTCATGTAGGGCATGGAAAGCAGGACCGTCAGCAGGGTGACAACCAGGATCAGAAAGATAACAGTCTCGCGCCGAACATACCGGAACCCCTCGGCCATGTCTGCCAGGGCGCCGCGGCCGCTGAGTGTCGCCTTCCCGGTGAGAGGCATCAGGGCGATGAAGGCTGCAGCCATGAGATAAAGCCCGGTCATTGTGTAGAAGACCGCCTCGAAGCCGAGCATGTCCACCAGAAAGCCAGCCGCCGCAGGAGCCGCGAGTCGTAGCATGTTCATCCCAAAGGCATTCAGGGCCACGGCGTTCATGACCCGGTCCTCCCCCACCATCTCTGGAATCATGGCCTGGCGTGACGGCATCATGAAGCCGAAGATGGCTCCCTGAGCCAGGGAGGCCACTATCAAGATCCACCAGGAGCCGGCGCGCTCGTCGCTCAAATAGCCCAGGGTCAGGGTGAGGGCTATGCTCAGTGCGACCACCGCGGAGCCTAGCTCTCCCACTAGGATAACGTACTTCTTCTGCACCCGGTCCGCGATGACCCCGCCGTAAAGCGAGAGGAACAGCATGGGCAGGGCGTTGGCCAGGGACATCACCCCAAGAAGGGCCGCCGAGCCTGTTAGGCGATAGATAAGCAGGGAGCGGGCCATCATCTGCATGTTCTGGGCAGCCATCTGGCCCAGCATGGCCCCGTAGTAGAGGCGAAAGACAGGGCTTGTCAGGGAGCTGAAGGTTCGAAGATTGCGCAGAGAGAAGCCGCCCCCCACAGCCTCGCCCATCCCCACTCCACCCATCCCCCTACCCCAACCCCCGCCTGCCCTGGTGTATGACACGTTGCTCGTGCTGGCCGGCGACGGGGCAACTGGCTCCGTGCGACTATCCTCTGGCCTCTCCATCACCCCTACCTTGTGGACCCCGAGACCTTCCTGGTCCCACCCTCGAAGGTCAATGCGCCATAATATCACAGAATGAGCATCCCGCCAGCGGTGCTGCGGCTATGACAGAAGATTTTCTGTGCACAAGCGCTAGTGTCCTGTCTTGGAAAAACGTTGAATAAGTCGTAGCCAATCCGGGTGCAGGGGCGTCCCGACTTGTCGGGATGCCAGGGGTCTGGGGGTGTCCCCCAGGTTTCTCTTTTCCCCCTCTCCTGCAGGAGAGGGGGCCCAGGGGGTGAGGTATCTGTCTCCAGAGAGGACGTGATTTCTCGGGAGACAGCGTCCACTTTTGTAAAGAACTAAGGAGACTCCACACTAGGTGTTGGTCAGAAGAGCGATGGCAAGTCATGGCCCAATTGCTGTGTATACCTCCACCTGATGAACGGCAACGTTGGCTACAGGCTGAGCGAAAGGTGAGCCGACCTGGTAGCCTACGGGATGTTGTTGGAGGTGTTCCAGGTATGTTTCTAGAGCGGATTTAGTACCAGGCTCAACGAGAAAGATTGAGAAGCGAATAAGCCTATAACCAAGGAGATCAAGCCCAGCATCCCTTACACTATGAGCATCCCATCCCCCAGACTGTAGAACCGGTAGCGGTGCTCGATGGCTTCCTGGTAGGCCTTCAGCACCAGCTCTTGCCCCGCAAAGGCACACACCAGCATCAGCAAGGTCGACCTTGGCAGGTGGAAGTTCGTAACCAGGGCGTCCACCGCCAGGAAGCGGTGGCCCGGCAGGATGTAGATGTCCGCCCAGCCGGAGTAGGGCCTCATGCGAAAGCCTTCCCCTTCGGCAAACATCCGCGCCTCCTCCTCCAGGATCCGCGCCGACGTGCTCCCCACGGCTATTATCCGCCTCCCCTCCGACCGGGCCGCATTGATGGCATCGGCTGTCTCTGCGTCCATTTCCCAGTATTCGCTATGGAGCTTGTGCTCCCTGGGGTCCTCCTCCCGCACCGGCTGGAAGGTGTCCAGCCCAATGTGCAGGGTGACGAAGGCCAGCCGGACTCCTCTCGCCTTCATTCTCTCCAGCAACCGCCACGTAAAATGCAGGCCCGCCGTGGGCGCTGCCGCACTGCCCGGCACCCGGCTGTATACCGTCTGGTACCGCTCCTGGTCCATCAGAGGCTCTTTGATGTAGGGGGGCAGGGGGACCTCGCCCGCCTCTTCAAGAACTCCCTCATCAAGGGAGACTATGAAGGTGCCGTCATCCCTCTTTTCTACGATCCAAGCCTCTGAAGGCCGGTCTTGACCTAGCATCAGAGCGCTTCCCACCCGTATGCCTTTCCCTAGCCTTCCGACAGCCTGCCATAGCGTAGGCGCCAGTCGATTCAGCAGAAGCAGCTCCACCTTGCCTCCCGTGTCCCATCGCCGACCATGCAAGCGGGCTGGCATCACCCTCGTGTCATTCAGGACCAAAAGGTCCCCCGGTCTCAGGTACTCTTCGATCTCGTAGAAACGGCGGCGGTGTGTGATGCTCCCGTCACTCCGGTCCAGCACCAGGAGCCGGGAGTGGTCACGGGGCTCGACAGGCGTCTGAGCGATGAGCTCCCTGGGGAGAGGATAGTCGAAGTCTGACGTCCGCATCTAGCTCTTGAGGAAGCGGAAGATTATGCCGAGGACGAATGTGAGGATGAGGCTGACAAGCAGAGAGGTCATCAGGGGAAAGTAAAAACTGAAGCTGCCCTTCTGAAACAGGATGTCCCCTGGCAGGCGGCCTACCCCGGGTACCCGTCCTACCAGGAGGAGGAGCAGGCCCAGCACGAACAGCACACCTCCTGCCACCATAAGGGCTCTCCCCGCTATCACTAGACCCGGTACCATACCTGTAGCTCCCGGGTGTATTTCAGACAAGTGCTAGCTAGTCCACCGGCGTTTCCTGCACCCTCCGGATCCGCTTCATCAGCTCCTCTGCCACCCTTCTCGCCGGCAGAAAGACAGGCAGCTCCAGGTGGTCGTAGCAGACCAGGACTGGCTTGGCCGACCGCTCCAATATCTCCCGCGCCGTTGGCCCCAGCACGGCGGCCTCGAAGGTGGAGGCCTCCTTAGCGCCCATCAGTACAAGGTCGTACTCCGAGGATGCCTCTATGATCCGCTCCACCGTGTCGCCTCCAGCAATCCACCGTTTCCTCAGGTTCAGACCGTCCTGGTGAAGGCCCAGTTCTGCAAGGAGGTGTTCCCACTCCTTTTCACTCTCCGATTCATCGAGCGAGACATGCAGAAGGGTGACCTCCCCATGAAGCTCTGACGCCAGAGATAGGGCCACTTGGCCCAGGAGCCTGTTGTGGCTGCTCCGGGTCACTGGCACCAGGACCTGTTTCAGGCCCCAGTGAGGCGTCGGCCTTACTATGACCAGGTCACACCGGCTCTCCCGCAGGACCCTCCTGAAGTCTCTACCCGCAATCCTCCTTTCCAATCCGAAGCGCCGGCGCTGGCTTTTCGGTAGGTACTCGTGGGGTATGACCAGAAGGTCCGCGTCGAGCTTCTGTACGGCCAGCAGAATCGTATCGACGATATCGCTGGTAAACTGGGCGCGGACCGTGTACGTAATGCCAAGGCCCGAGAGGTCACGCACCAGCTCCTGGTGCAGGTCAAGCACCTCTTTCTTTAGCTCCGGCGTCCACTGCTTTTCACCCTCACTGGGCTGCTCAACAAGGACCAGAACAAAGAGCTCTCCGTGGTGGTGCTTGGCAAGGGCGATAGAGAAGGGAAGTATCTCCCGCCACCAGCTTGTCTGCGCAATGACGGGCACAAGAAGAAAATGGTGGCTCTCCTCCTGCGCCCGCTCCCCAAACTCTACAATCTTGCCGTTCACGAACTCCCCGCTCTCATGGCGCTCCACGTATCCCCTGTGGATTAACATGCCCAGGACCAGCCAGCCCAGGAAGAACGAGAGGGACCAGGGGCTGATCTGGACGACTTGAATCGTGAGCAGGACGAACATGAAGAGGGCCAGTATGGAAAGCCAGGGGTACAGCGGTGCCCTGAAAGGCCGCGGCAGGTCGGGGAACTTCCTCCGGAACTGTATGAAGGCCAGGTGAACCTGGGCAAAGAGGAAGAAGAAGAAAAGATCGGCGATGGCGGCAATGTCCTTTATGGGCATGGCCGCCACCAAGACGATCATCAGCAGGGCAGAGGCCAGGACCCCCACAAAAGGGGTCCCATACTTGGGGTGAATCGCCTCGAACTCTACCGGCAGGCTTCGGCCGTGACGGGCCATCGCATAGAAGATATGGCTGGCCGAGAAGATAGTTGCGCTCAAGGCGGCCATGGCCACCGTGGCACCGCCCAGAGAGACCAGCGGCACTAGTAGGTTCGGCAGGGGCATGTAGCTGGCGGCCGCAGCCATGGCTCCCTCGCCGGCATCCGAGAGCACTACCCAGCCCGGTACCGCCGCCTTCACCCCGAAGACCGCCACCGTCGTCACAAGCAGATAGAGAACAAGGATGATCAGGAAGGAAGCAAACAGGGCCCTGGGTATGTTCTTCTGGGGGGCCTTCATCTCCTCGCTAGACTGAGCGACTACCTCGAAGCCCTGGAAGGCAAGAAACATTAGTCCCATGCCTCCCAGCAAGCCGCCAATGCCAAAGGGCATGAATTCGCCGGTTGTTGCAGGAGGTGTGGTGAAAATGGATAGGAACCCCAGGGTCACAAATACCAGGAGAACCCCGACTGAAACTGGTACTACGGCCCTCCCAAAGAGCTCCGTGTGTTTGACCCCCCGAAAGTTGACTAGGCTCAGGAAAGCTATGGTTAGAAGCGCGAGGAGCACCCTCCACACCCGGTCGGGGCCTGGCAAAGTGAGGTCGAAATACGGCAAGACCAACGTGTTCAGCAGGTGGGTGGCGTAGAAGCCGAAGGAGATGGCATATACGGCACAGGCTACCGAGTGGCCGCACCAGGAAAACCATCCGGAAAAGTGGCCTTGCACAGGCCCCAGTCCCTCACGGATCCAGAGGTATCCTCCGCCGGCTTCGGGCCTGGCTGAGCCTAGCTCCGCATAAACAAGAACAGTAGGCAGGGCTGCCAGAACGGCAACTAGAAAAATGGCCAGAGGCAGGCTGGGGCCGGTGTGCGAGGCAGCGTAGCCTGTAAGGGTAAAAACGCCGCCGCCCATCATCGCGGCTATGCCTAGCTCAACCCCACCCCACACCCCCAGGTGACGGATGAGGCCAGTCGGCTCTTTACGACGGCGCTGGGCTGCTACCTGAGCATTTACTGCTGCCGCACGATCTTTCGTAGTGGTACTCTGCCCCCTCTCTTCGGCCGATGTGACTGTCTATTATGGCACAACTGGCGCGCCGACGTTTATCCCTATCCAGCCACTGGGGCCTCACATGCCACTTTTCGCTGCTTTCTCCACAAACTCATTGGTAAAGGCCTCCCTTGGGTCTATCTCTCTCTCCAGGAGCTGAACCCCTTTCATCCACCGCATGAACCCATCCCAGCGCTCTAAGGTCTGCCACCCAAAGATAGGGATCTCCCCCTCTTTGTAGAAAAGCGGGGCCAGAAGCTCAATGGCCTGCCGCTCCATGTCCTTGTTGATCTCCGGATTGCGCTTGGCTAGGACGTTAAAGGCCTCCGCGGGGTCCTTCGCGGCCTCCATGTACCCCTGGACCACAGCCTTAACAAAGCGTTCCACCACTTCGGCCCGCCCGGTAACCATTGCGTCCCTCGTTACCAGCACCAGCTCGTAGAACCTGGGTATGCCTAGCTGCTCCAGCCGAAGAACGTTCACCGGATGCCCCTGCATCTCGGCCAGGATCGACTCATGGGTCCAGTAGGCCCCGATCACTGCATCCACTCGCCTCCCGATGAGGGATGGGACCAGGTCATACCCCACGTTAACCAGCTCCACATCCTTGAGCGTGAGGCCATCCTTCTCCAGCAGGACTGTTATCAGCGCCTCGTCGAGGGGCAGGCCCGGGTAGCCAACCCTCTTACCCCTGAGCTGGGCGGGGGATGTGATGCCTGAGCTTTTCAGTGTCAGGATGGAGTCCAGGGGGTACTGTACGATCGCCGCTATGGACTTCACGGGAATCCCCTGTGCCCGCGCCAGGATCACCTCGGGCTGATAGCTTATGCCAAAGTCATCCCGCCCGGCCCCCACCGTCTTCAACACGTCAGACGGGTTGGCTGGCGTGTAAAGCTCCACCTCCAGCCCTGCCGCTTTGAAATACCCCCTCTCCAGGGCGACGTAGAGCCCGGCGTGGTCCGAGTTGGGGTACCAGTCAAGGGCCACCCGGACCTTCGTCGGACCGGCGGCAGCACCAGGGCCTTTGGCTCCGCCACATCCTACCAGGCTGACGGAGCTTGCAATGACCACCACTAGAAGCCACAGGTGCAGCCGGTACGTCCGAGATCTCAAGACACGGGTCCATCCCCTTTTCATCCCAGTTCCTCCAGCACCTTCTCTCTTTTCCCCGTACGGTACCAACGCATCACCAGTCGCTCCAGCGGCGACACCGCAAAGAAGAGGGTCATCCCCAGCAGCGCCAGGATCAGGATGGCCGCAAAGACTCGTGCAGTCAGAAAGCGGGGTGTTGATTGCAAAATCAGGTACCCCAGCCCGGCGCTGGACCCCACCCATTCCCCGATAACTGCCCCGATCACGCTCACCGCCAGCGCTATGCGCACGCCCGAGAAAAGGAAGGGCAACGAGCCAGGAATCTGCACCTTAGTGAAAACATGCCGCCTCCTTGCGCCCAATGTACGCATCATGTTTACCATGTCAGGGTCTACAGAGCGCAGTCCATCCACCATGTTCACCACGATGGGGAAGAAGCTTATCAGCACTACTACGATGACCTTGGGCAGCAGGCCGTAGCCGAACCATATGAGCAGAATGGGTGCTATTGCCACAATAGGAACAGCCTGAGAGGCGATAACGAAGGGGTAGAGGGCCCGCTCCACCGTCCTCCAATAGGCTATGGCCATGGCAACCGACACTCCCGCCACCAAGGAGGCCGCAACCCCTACCAGCACCTCCTGAAGGGTTACCCACGTATGGCCCAATAGAAGGGGGTAGCTGCTCGCCATCTCCATGCCGATGTTAGAAGGTCGCGGTAATAGCCAACCCGGCACCTGGAACAGGGCCGCCATGCCCTCCCAGAGGGCTAGGCCCACGGCCACTAGGACGGCTGGTAAGACAAGGCGCCTTGCCATAGCTCCTTCAAAAGGGCCGCGCGAAGCTCGATAAACGCTGGGTCCAGGACAAGCTGCCGCGATCGGGGCCTTGGGAGACTCACAGGTACCTCTGCCTTCACGCAGGCCGGCCGGGGAGTCAAGACGTACACCCGGTCCGAGAGCAGAAGAGCCTCCTCTACGTCGTGAGTTACGAGAAGCACCGTCTTCCCCAGGGGGCTCAGCGCCTTGAGCAGCCACTCCTGCATAGAGGCCCTAGTGTAGGCGTCCAGAGACCCGAAGGGCTCGTCCAATAGGATGAGGGGTCCTCCCGCTAATACCGTCCTGAGGAAGGCGACCCGCTGGCGCATACCCCCTGAGAGGGCCTCCGGATAGTACCCCTCAAACCCCTTGAGGCCAAAGCTCTCCAGAAGCTCCTGGGCCCGCTTTCTGGCCTCCTGAAGACTTGCCCCCTGGAGCTCAAGGCCTAGAATGGAGTTGCCCAGCACTGTGCGCCACGGCAGCAGGAGGTCCTTCTGCTGCATATACGCTATCCGGCCCAGGCGCTGCCCGCCCTCAAGGCCGCTCACAACCACGCTTCCTTTGTCGGGTTGCTCCAGGCCCGCCACTATGTTCAATAGAGTGGTCTTGCCGCACCCGCTGGGCCCCACTACGCCCACCGTTTCCCCTTCCCGCGCGCACAGGTCCACCCTGTCAAGGACTGGGAAAGGCTGTCCTTTTCGCAGGAAGGACTTGGCAAGACCTCGAATCTCTAGCATAGGGCAGAACAATCGGGGGTCAGGAGGACAAAAAAGAAACCGCACTCAAAGGCGGTTTTCTCATGACAGCCAATTTCCGCTCCCTCCGCTGGTATTACCCAGATCAGGTATTGGGGTCGGCGGTGCAATGGCCGCCCTCTCAGCCGGGCTCGCCCCAGCTCCCCCTCGGCCCTCTCTTTTCCTAGCTGATAGCTTAGCCTAGACTAGTGGAAGTGTCAACCTGAGCACGGGCCTGACTGGCGGGAGTGGGAGGGAGTCGAACCCACCACCCCGATCGCTCCATCGGGGCCAGCGGATTTGAAGTCCGCGAGAGCCACCAGGCCCCATCCACTCCCGTGGAGGTCTTTCCTAGCCCCTCGCCAGGGCCGCCTCAAGCCGCTTCTTGATGGAGGACTTGGGGACAGCCCCTATCACCTGCTCCACGGGCTGGCCACCCTTGAAAATCAAAAGGGTAGGGATACTCCTCACGTTGAATCGCATCGCTGTCTTGGGGTTGGAGTCCACGTCCAGCTTGGTGAACTTCACCTTGCCTTCATACTCCCCGGCCAGGTCCTCCACCAGTGGCGCAATCATCTTGCACGGCTGGCACCATTCGGCCCAGAAGTCCACCAGCACAGGCTGGCTATTCTTTAGTACCTCATCTTCAAAGGTGCTGTCGCTCACTTCAGCAGGTTTTGTCACCTCTGGCCCCCCTCTAGCTTCTGGTATTCTTCGTTCCCTTTGTCAATTGTCGCACGACTTCAAGATGCCTACAAGGGAACGCTTCGCTCCTACCAGTCTAAGACCTGAGTAGAGGGGCGTCAACACAAAGGGCTCAGGCCCCCAGCAGCGCCATAGCACCGCCTGCTGCCAGGGGGACCCACAGGTTATCGTCTACCGGTAGAGGCAGCAGCTCCACCATTGCGGCCACGACGCTGCCAACGGCCAGAGGCCAGTAACGTTCTGCCCGCCCGCCAAAGTAGTAAGCCCCCGCCACGACCAGAGCCACCGCCAAAAAGGCGAGGGACCCTTCGAGGCTCTTGGCTCCCACTCGCCATCGACCGAATCGCCTTCCTACAACGGAGGCAGCAGGGTCGCCCAGTGAGAGAAAGAGGACTCCCAGTGCAGCTATCTCCTGAGAAAAGAGGATCAGGGCCATCACGGTCGCCAGGGCCATGTAGGTGGCTGCTGTGACACGCCCCTCCTCGCCAGGTTTCAGCAGGAAGCCAAGCCACTTCCTGAAAGTCAGGTTTGCGACTGGGAAGGCGAAGCGGGTGAGCTCTCCTATCACCAGCAGAAGGGCCACCAACCCGGCTAGAGCCAGGACCCATGGCCGGGGAAGAAAGAAGGCCAGCACAGGTGTGAAAGACCCTGCACCCACATGAAAGAGACGCCGGGCCAAGTTGCCTGGATCCTTGCTCAACCCGCGTGACAAAGGGCACCTCAGCACGTGTACAGGCTCCACAGCGGCCCCACGTCAGTATAGTGCCGTACCCCCGGCACGCCTAGCTGTCTGTTGCCTTTCTCCTTGACACTGAAAAGGCCCTGGGCTAAACTTGCGCCGAAGTCCGCAACGCATCTTTTCGCTTACAGGATCGCCGGTGGCTGACGAAATACCTATCACCCCTGAGATGCTCAGGTTCACGGGTGCTACCATTAGCACCTCAGCCCTCAACGTAGAGCAGGGGCACATCGGCGCCTTCGCCAGGGCCGTAGGCGACCCTAACCCCCTGTGGAGCAATGAGAAGGAGGCCAGGGACGGGCGCTACGGGGGCATTGTGGCCCCGCCTACCTTCCTCAGGGCTCTCCACGCCGAACCGTTGACACTCCCCTTCGACGTCCCAGGGGACCACCTTCTGGATGCAGGCAGCGAATGGGAGTACTTCAGGCCGGTGCATCATGGGGACCGGATAGTAGCCACCACCCGACTCAAGGAGCTTGAACAGAGGACCGGGCGGTTGGGGCCCATGCTTTTTGTAGTGAGCGAGATAACCTACACCAACCAGTTGGATCAGGTGGTGGCGGTACAGCAGAGCACCTTCATCCGATACTAGCACAGTCGGGGGGCCAGCTTGGACAATGGAGTAGTCCTCGGAGTAGTCCTCTTCTGGGAAGACGTGGCTGAGGGGTCGGATATCCCTCCTCTTGCCAAACAGCCCACAACCCGCCAGCTTGTGGAGTACGCTGCCGCCTCCGGGGACTTCTACGAGATCCACTACGACAAGGACTTTGCCCTGGCCGCAGGCCTCAAGGGCGTCATTCTTCACGGGGCCCTGAGACAGGCCTTCGTGGCCCAGTTGATCACAGACTGGATCGGAGAGCACGGCACCCTGAAATCTCTCAAGTGCCAGTACCGTGGCATGGACTCCCCAGGGGATACCCTCACCTGCAAAGGAAAGGTCACCAGCAAGAGGGCCGATGGGCACCGGTACTACGTGGAGTGCGAGACCTGGATCGAAGGAGCCAGAGGTGAGCGCACAACCGTCGGATCTGCCATCGTCCTCCTGCCGTCCAGGGCGGACCCTCTTTCCCTGATTCACCCGAACGCGTGGTAGCTGTACTGGAGATAGCGTCATGGGCAATACCCTCCAGGGTAAGGTCGCCATTGTCACGGGAGCGGGTCGAGGCATAGGCCGTGGTGTGGCCCTGAAGCTCGCCGACGAGGGGGCTTGGGTGTTGGTAAACGATCTGGGTGTCGCTGTGGACGGCACCGGTGCCGATCGCATGGCGGCTGACCTGGTGGTTGGAGAGATACGAGAGAGGAATGGC
Source organism: Chloroflexota bacterium (assembly GCA_016179845.1). GTDB lineage: Bacteria > Chloroflexota > Dehalococcoidia > Lucifugimonadales > JACPCK01 > JACPCK01. The sequence continues at coordinate 42,941 of JACPCK010000042.1, forward strand.
GCCGCCATCGCCAGCTACGCTAACGTGGCCTCGATGCAGGCCGGCCAGGGCATGACCGATGCTGTCCTCCAGGAGTGGGGCCGTCTGGACATCGTGGTCTGTGTGGCAGGCATCCTCAGGGACCGGATGGTGTATAACCTGTCGGAGAAGGACTGGGACGACGTCCTCAATGTGCACCTGAAGGGGACGTTCAGTTTGGTGAAGAGCGCTGCTACCGTCTTTCGGCAACAGCGAAGTGGGCGGATTATCACCTTCTCCTCCGAGTCGGGCCTGCTGGGCAACCCCGGTCAGGCGGCCTACGGGGCCGCAAAGTCTGGCATATGTGGCTTCACCAAGAACGTCGCCAGGGAGGTAGGGCCCTATGGCGTCACCGCCAACTGCATTGTCCCCAGGGCCTACACACGCATGCTTCAGGGCGTACCACCGGAGGCCCACCTTTTCCTGGAGCGCCTCCACATCCAGGGCTTGCCCTTTGATCCCGCCAGCCCGGAGGCCCAGGCCTGGCACCCCGATGACGTTGCCCCCTTTGTGGCCTTCCTGTCCAGCGACTATGCCGCCAACATTAACGGATGTACCTTCCTGGTCTACGGGGACACTATTGGCCTTTTCCAGGACCCCAGGCCCCTCAGCACCATCTATAAGGGGGAAGGCTTCTTTACGTTGGAGGAGCTTGCGGCCATAGTGCCTGGTACTCTGGGAAGAGGGCTTGCAAACCCTGCCCCGGCTCAGGTCTCCAAATAAGAGTGGGTGCGTCAATGGGACTATTGCAAAACAGGGTGGCAGTGGTGACCGGAGGCGGCCGTGGCATCGGCCGGGCGGTGGCTCTTCTCATGGCCCGCCATGGTGCCCGCGTCCTGGTGAATGACACTGGTACGGGCCTGGACGGAGACGGAGTGGACCGGAGCCCTGCTGATCAGGTGGTACAAGAGATACAAGCGGCAGGAGGCGTTGCAGCCCCTAGCTACCACTCTGTCTCCAGCGTGGAGGGCGGTGAGAAAATTGTTCAGGACGCCCTTAATCACTTCCACACAGTGGATATCCTCGTCGCTGCAGCCGGCATCCTCCGGGATAGGACCGTCTTCGACACTACTGAAGAGGACTGGAATGCCCTCGTGGGTGTCCATTTGAAGGGGACCTTCTCCGTCGTAAGAGCTGCTGCCAGGGCGATGCGGGGAAAAGCCTACGGACGAATCGTCACTTTTACATCAGCAGCGGGGCTGTACGGCACCTTTGGCCAGGCCGCCTACGGAGCCGTCAAGGACGGTGTGGCCGGCTTCGCCAGGGTGGTGGCCCGGGACCTGGGCCGCTTCGGCATAACCGTCAACTGTGTCGCCCCCCGGGCTGAAACGCGGATGACCGCTTCCGTGCCCGACGATATCATGCGGCAGCGCCAAGAGGTCCTGGGCGTGCCCCAGCCAACGCCCACTTCAGACGGGTACCCGCCTGAGGCCGTGGCCCATCTGGTCGCCTTCCTGTGTACGGACACCGCTGGCGACATCAACGGGCAGCTTTTCTACGTCGCTGGCGGAGTCGTATCCCTGCTAAGCCACCCGGCCGTAACTCGGACTGTCAGAAAGCCTAGTGGCGGGCGCTGGTCTGTCGAGGAGCTGGCAGTGGCCTTTCCACTGACACTCGGCGTGGGTCTGGCGAACCCGGCGCCGCCCCGTGAATCACCCTGAATGGGCCTGGCCCACCCCGTCAGCGCTTGTGCCTGAGAACCTCTCCCTCCTGTAACGCTCCCACTGGCCCCGCCACAGCTCCATCTGCACAAACGTCTGCCCATCCCGTTGGGTCAGCTTCACCCTGGTGAATCCGCTCTTCAGGAACGAGCGCTGGGCTCGCACATTCCACTCCAGCGTGTGCAGGTACACGCGCCTCAGGTCGGTGGTGGTGAACACGTGCTCTAACAGAGCTCTAACTGCGTCGGTGCCGTAGCCTCGGTTCCAATAGTGGCGGTCCCCTATCATGATCCCTATCTCCGTCTCACCGCGGACCGTGTCGATATCATAGTACATACAGTTCCCTATGTGATTCCCATCCAGAGTGTCGATGGCCAACTGCCTTGACCAGGGGCTCCAGCTATCAGTGCTTCCGTAGTACCTCACGTACTCTGGAAAGGACATCTTCAGGGGGCTGGCAGCATCCAGGCGCGCTAGCTCATCATCGGTCCGCCAGGAGTAGTCGTCAGAGGCGTCCTCCAGCCGCTTGCGCCGCAGCACCACCTTGCTTCCTCTTACAACTACATCCTCTATGCTGGAGGTTGACAGGCTCTCTCTCACCCTTTCCTCTCGCATGCTCAAGGTATCTACTCCTGTGAATGGCTATGTGGCGCAGGGTCTTGCTCCTGGGCCATTTTGATCAAGGCCAGGGCCTTTTCTGCTACCTTGACTTCGTTGGGGTAGCTCATCAGATTGAAGGCGTCATCTACCTGGACCCACCGCACACTGTCAAACTCCTCATCGTGGTCCGAAACGGACCCCCCTTGAGACGCCATCAGGTAAAAATGCACCGTCTTGTGGCACCGCACTCCATCTGGAGGACGAACAAACCAGTACTCTATCTTGTCAATAGGTTGGAGCACGGAGACCTCCAGCCCAGTTTCCTCCTGGACCTCCCTGACCGCGGTGGTCTCCAGAGACTCTCCCGGGTTTGGAGTACCTTTGGGCAAGCTCCAGAGCGGCGGCCTTGCCCGTCCACACAAAGCTACCTCCACCGCGCCATCTCGCAGGCGATACACAACTCCTCCCGCAGACACCGGGTGCTCTACCCTACTTCTACTATTCATACGTGATGGCCTGGCACAAGCGCCGCTCTGCTCAATTCTAGGCCTTTCCGCCTCAGGGGGTCAACAAAGATGGGGCTCCTTAAGCCCTATCTGTGGGGATTGCAGAAAACCTCAAATCGCCCTCAGTGCTCTCCTGACCTACGGGCCCTGCAAGCGCTCATGTCCTGAATCCGAAGGAGAGGGGGTCCTCGTCACTATCCATACGGCGCAAGGCCTCAGCGGCAGCCTCCCTCACTGGCTCCTCTTCGGACCTGAGACATGCCGCCAGGGCCCTCTTCGCCATCCGCCCGCCAGTCTCCCCCAGTGCTCTGACTGTTGCCAGCCGCACCTCTGTATCCTCATCCTGCAATAGGGGAATGAGATAGGGGATCGCACCTTCATCACTCACAGCACCTACGGCGGATGCTGCCTCTTGCCTCATCGTGGGGTCATCGCTCTTCAACTCTTTGAGGATAGTGGGCAACCAGACGCCATCGCCATTACGGCCCATCGCTTTGAGGGAGCTCTGCCTCAGGAGATCGTCAGGGCTGGAGTAGGCATCCTTTATGATCGTCTTGATGTCTGAGTCATTGAAAGGTGCCACCGCCTCAAGAGCACGCCTCCTCACCTCAACGGACTGCGGAAGCTGCTGGATAACATCCAGCAGGGCCTGCCGTACCCGCTCTCCGTCCTTCCGCAGTAGCCTGCCTGACTCCGCCAACCGCGAAAAATTGCCAAGGGCCCTGGCGGCGACCGCTCGCACCTTCTCTGAGGGGTCTTCCTTCATGATGGCAATAAAAGAGAAAATCAGGCCTCGCTCCTCGCACTCCCACAGGCCAGCTATGGCCTTCTCCCTGATTTCAGGCTCTGGATCCTTGAGACAGAACTTGAAAAGGGAGGTAAAGTCCAGCTCCGGGTTAGTTTCTCCCATGTCTACCAAGGCTTTCAAGATCTGGCTCCGCCGTATGGAGGATAGGCGGGGCCACTCCTTGGGAAGCTGCTCAAGTTCCTCCGGTAGCAGGCCCGACAGCCGTACGAGGACAGAGTTGCGGATGCTCTTGCCCTCGTCTGACAGCTCCCCAAAGAGCCTCTCCAGAGTCACGTCTCAGCACCCTCCACCTTGCTACGAGCCCTTTCCCTTGCTCGAAATGGAGACGGCATCCGTGCACAGGGCAGGCCCGCAGAAGTAGCCGCCCACCCATCGGCTCTCTTTTGTCAAGGCCAACAGGCTTGATAACACCTTGTAAACGTTCCCAGAGATCATGGTGTCCTTGACTCGTCCTATTATACGACCATCCTCAACCCTGTACCCCAGCAGCACGTTGCCGCTGAACTCTCCGCCCATTACGTTTCCCTGGCCTGCCCCCAGCACCCTCTCCACCACCAGGGCCTTTTTCAGCCCACTGATCAGGTCTCCGTAGGGCACGTTTCCCTGCTTCATCAGGATGACAGAGGCTCCCGGAGATGGCAGTGAGCCTAGGGTCCGGTGGGCGCTCCCCGTGTTCTTGGCCCCAACCTGCCCCGCAGTCTGTAGATCGAAGAGGAACGTTCCAGCAACCCCTTCATCCACCAGACACACCCGCTCGGTCGGTGTGCCCTCATCGTCAAAGGCGCGGCTGCCAGCGATCATCTCCATGGTCGGATCGTCCCAGAGGGAAAGACGTGGGTCAAACAGCCTCTGCCCCAGCTTTCCGATCAGCGGGGATGCTCCCAGAGCCACGCTATGCCCGTTGAACCCCGTGAGCAAAGGGTACAGCAGCGCTCCCAGTATGCCCCGCTGTGTAAACACCACCGGGACCTGGCCCTCCGGCGCCGCTACCACCCTCTGCCCCAGTTCTAGCTGCTCCTCCAGGCCCTTTCTGATACCACTGAGCTCCTCGATGGGACGACAGGACGAGTCCCCCTCCCATACGAAAAGCATGTCTGTGTCCTTGATCAAGGTGCCCTCAAATGCCACGCTGAACACCGTCTTTCTGTAGCTGACATCAAGGCCCCGAGTGTTCAGAATCCGCACCGTCATAACGCTCTTGGCCACTTGCCCATCCCAGGTGACCTGAGCCCACCGTTGATGAAGACTATCCAGCAGAGATTGGCCCAGGTGGGCCATCTTCTCTATTGGGAAATGCTCTACAGCCTCGTCATAGACCTTGACCAACGGGCTCTCCTGGACCCCCGGAAGGGAAGCATACGCCTTGGGCCCAAAGGGTATCGTCTCCAGGGCCTGCTGCACCAGTCTCTCTACATCCCTCAGGTCGGTAGTGGAGGAGAAGCCCGTCCGTCCTCCTTTGATAATCCGAAGGGCAACGCCAGACGTCTCTTTGGACTCCACCAGCTTCAGCCGGTTGGCCTCAAAGGCTACCGGCGTCTCCACCCCTTCAATCCAGAAGACCTCGGCCTCGTCTGCCTCACGCCTGGCCCTTTCCAAGAGCTGTTCCAGCACTGGCTTCCTACCTTCCCATTGCCGTTCTGTAGGTCTGCACCTTCAGAACTCAAGCCGCATGGCTAGGCCCCGCTGACCAGGCACTTCTGAATGCGAATGTGGGGGCTTCCATTGGACACCGGTAGCGGGAACTGGCCCCCCTTGCCACATCCACCGCCCTGGTTTACGTCCAGGTCGTTGCCCACAGCGTCTATGTTCTTGAGGGTGCTAAAGAGGTTCCCCGACAGGACCACAGGCCTGATCAGCTCACCCACTCGGCCATTCCTCAGCATATAGGCCTCTCCTGAGGAAAAGGTGAACATCTCCAGGCTGGTCATGCCTCCGTGCCAGTTCTTAACATAGACCCCCTCCTTGACTCCTGCCAGAAGCTCCTCCAGGGAGAGCTTCCCCGGCTCAATAATCGTGTTGGTCATTCTCACTATGGGTGGGAACCTGTACCCTATGGCTCGCCCGTTGCCGGTCGGCCTCTCTCCCATCTTGCCAGCCGTCTCCCTGGAGTGCAGACGCCCCACCAGAACACCCTCACGCAGAAGGTATGTCCTGGTGGCAGCCACCCCCTCGTCGTCGTACTCGTAGCTACCGCGAAGTCCGGGGATGGCCCCCCCATCCACCACGTTGAGTAGTGGCGTCCCGAAGGTTTTCCCCAGCGTCATGATCTCCCGCAGGGCCGGCTGCTCGTAGACGTGGTCGGCTTCCGACAGGTGGCCAAAGGCCTCGTGGATGAAGACCCCTGCTAGGACGGGGTCCAGAATCACCGTGTACTCCCTGCCCTGGATCCGTGGCGCCTTCAGCAATGCCACCGCCTTGCGGGCCAGCTCCTCTACGTCCCGGTCCAGGTTTTCCACCAGCCCAAAGTCCCCATTGCTGCCCAGGCTCAGAGCAGCCTGCTGCACATCACCGCCGTCCCGTGCCAGGACGCTCAGACGCACAGTGACGTCCAGGCGGGACTGCTCGACATAAGAGCCTTCAGAGCTGGCAAAGACCTTCCTCTTGTAGGAATCGGCATAGGATATTGTCGCGCTGGAAACGCCCGGTGTCCTCCAGATCGTGTCGAGGTATCGGTCCAGAATCTCCTTCTTGCTGCGGAGAGGCACAAGACGGGGGTCCTTCTTCACCACCGCTGGAACTACCTCATTTACCACCGGTACTGGTGCCAGGACAGTCTTTTCCCCTCCGACCACCCTGGCATACCTTGCTGCCTCCGCAGCCCTCTCTCGCAGGTCGCTAAGGCTATTAAAGGAAACAAAGCCCTGTCCTCCCCGGTAAATGGCCCGCACACACCCGCCGAGGTCGCTGGCCTCTCCTATCTCCTCCAGCTCGCGGCCCCTGTAGGCGACATGGGTAGACCGCGTCTCCTCGACGCGCACTTCTACATAGTCGGTGTTGTGGCCCTTGATGGCCTCTTCTAGAATATCTCGCATCGAAAGCCTTTGCCCGAACAGTTAGCAGCCATTATAGCAATACCCCTGGCGACTCACTATCATCTTCCGTCATTAACGTCCCGACAGGAATAGGCTATTCTAAGAGGGCATCCAACATAATGGAAGAGGGAACAACGAAAGAGAAGGGCCCCTCAAAGCCGAAGACAGAGGCGCCGGCAACGGCAGCAGCACGGCGGAAGGCCATGCGTCTCTTCAGCCTTCTGGAAAAAGCCTACGGCCCGCTCCAGTGGCAGCCGCGCCTTGACCCCGTCTCTGAGCTGGTCTTTACTATCCTCTCTCAGCACACCTCGGACCTCAATGCAGAAAGGTGCTATCGGCAACTCCTGACCCGCTTTGCCAACTGGGAGACAGTAGCCCAGGCCCAGGTAGCAGAGATCGAGGGGGCCATCAGGTCCGGCGGCCTCGCTCGCCAGAAGGCCAGCCGCATTAGCAATGTCCTGCGCCTTATCCTGGACCGCCGCGGCTCCTTCGACCTGTCCTTCCTCGCTGGAATGCCTCTCTCGGAGGCCAAGGCCTGGCTTCGCCAGTTCCCCGGCGTTGGTCCCAAGACAGCGGCGGTCGTCCTGGCCTTCTCTCTGGGCATGCCTGCCATGCCGGTGGACACCCATGTCTTTCGCGTAAGCAAGCGTCTGGGACTCCTGGACCTGAAGACCAGCGTCGAGGCGGCCCACGACCTGCTGGAATCCCTTATACCACCCCGTCGGGTCTATCCCTTTCATGTCTACCTCATCACTCACGGCCGTCGCGTATGCAAGGCGCCGCGCCCCCGCTGCGACATGTGCATCTTGGCCTCCCTTTGCCCCTCTCTTCGATCCTTCCTGCCTCAACTGCCCAATCCAGGGCGCCGCATCCCGCCAAAGGGCTAGTGTGGTGAATAAGAAAACCGCTGCAAATGTCATTCTAAGTCCCGACACGTCGGGACTTAGAATCTGGGGAGGTGGCCCCACCCCACCAGATGCTTCACTTCGTTCAGCATGACCACGCGGTGCTGCGGACCAATTCAGCGAATCTCTGACTCAGGACACTTCTAGAAACTATTCGGTTCTGTTGATATCTCCACGGGGTGCAGAGGCAGAACCCTATCAGGGGGCCGTTACATGGTAAGACGTCGGTACAGGTACGGCAGCCGCTGTGGGAGCGAGTGGATGTCTGCCAGGACCTCGTAGCCCATGTCCTGGCACATGGTCTTAAGGTAGTCGTGGCCGGTCTTGTCCACCGTGAGGCAGAATGGCACTATGTTCTTCCTCTGCGCCTCATTCAGCGCCATCTTGGTGTCGTGGACGGCGTACTCCTTCTCGACACCCTCTCGGCTATAACCCCGGTCCTGGGGACGCCCATCACTTATGAGGAACAGGACCCGGGTCTTGGCCTCCACCTGCAAGAGCTTCTGGGCAGCGTGCCTGATAGCCGGCCCCATCCGCGTTGCGTGAAGGGGCGCAATTTTATCGATGCGTCTCTTTATCCTGTCGTCAAAGGGCTCCTCCAGCCCCTTGATGGTGTAAAACTCCACGTTTTCCCTGCCGTACCCTGAGAAGCCGTAAATTCCATATTTATCCCCCAGAGTGGCCAGGGCCTGGGTAAGCAGCACCGCACTCTCCTTCTCCAGGTCGATGATGCGTTTGTAGTGGCGCCTGCCCGCCTCCCCGCGACGGTTCCGCAGCCACATCATATAGTCCATAGGGTCATCAGGAGCGTCCCACCCGGGGTAGGGATGGCGGGCCTCCTCTATGGCTTCTGCGGTGGAGGCGCTCATATCCAGTAGAAAGGCCACCGCCACATCTCGTTCCACCTTGTTCCGCTTCCAGTAAAGCTTCTCCGACGGGCTGATTCCGGCGCGAATGTCCACCAGTGCCTCCAGCACTGCGTCAAGCTCCAGGTCTTCCCCGTCCTTCACCCGCCGTATCTTGCGAAATGCCTCCGGTACCGCCAGCTCAAAGTGGCGTCTGATCTGGTTCAACAGGCTGGTGTAGTTCTCGATGGTCTTGCGGTAGAAGCCGTCGTCGCCCTCGGGCACCCTCTTCTCCCGCACTATACACCAGCGAGGCTTGTAGTCGTTGGCGCGGAAGTCCCATTCGCTGTAGACGTAGGTATCGGGCTCGGCGCTTTGCAGGGGCCCCCCTTCGTCATCCGTGTGGAGGAAGGGGCCGCGAACATAGTCGCTGTCCCTGGGGGGCATTCCTGATTCTCTCATGACGTTTTCGGCAAAGGCCCTGGTGGAAATAGCGTCACCCGGCGGAATGTCGATCTCAACGCTCTGGGCCAGCAAGGCCTGGATGCCCTCACGAGTGGCCTGCCGTGCCGCCGCCTTCTCTTTCAGCTCAGGGGATGCCTCCTTGAGGCGAGCCAGTAGCTGCGTCAGCTCCGGCTTGAGGTCACCCCTGTACTCTACAGGCTTGGGAGAAGCATAGGCCTTCTGCTTCGCCTTCGGGTCATTGTCCGCAGAACCCTGCCCCGCGGAGGACTCTCCTCCACTGTATTGGGACTGCTGCAACAGCTCCTCTGTATCTTCCTGGCCATCTCCTCCCTCGGGACCTTCTTGTCCTGGGGCCTCCTCCTGGTCCACTTCCTGGCCCGCCAACTGGGACAGCATGGCGTAGATGCGGATCGTTGCCTCAGCGGCATCCTCCACCGTTGCCCGCGGGGCCAGCACCATCTTCATGATTCTGTCTATCCTTGTGACCAGCCTGGCCTGCTTCTTCGGGACCGGGTGGCCGTCCTGCCACTGAAGGCTTAAGCGGACCAGGTGCTCCAGCAGCGCCTCCCTGGGACCAAGGCCCTCTATAGGGGGCCTCTCTCTCAAGGCCGCCTCCTGGACACGGCTGTACGGGCCCCTGATACCCATATACTCGCTCACGACATGGGAATCCACTCGCCCGTCTTCCACCACAGTGAATATATCCAGCGCCAGCTTCCGCTCGGGAAAGAGGTCGAAGAACCGCTTCAGGTCTGGGACTAGGGCCTCTATCTCCTCCGCTTCCACCGGCCCCCTCAGAAGAGGGTCTCTGCTGTGCTTCTCGTTCCAGAGAGATGTCCGCAGGTCCTTGAAGTAGATAGAGGGCCGCTGAAAGGCGAAGGCGAAGGTGCTAAACTCCAGGTGAGCCACCTGATGGGTTGCTACGACCTTGAGCCAGCCGAAATTGGACCCCTTGTCGCTGAAACGGTCCACCACCGGCGGCAGGTAGACGGTGCTGCCCTCCGTAGTAGCCCTTTCCTTGGACACCCATCCCAGGCCTTTGCTTGTCAGTTCTTCTGTTGGAGCTATGTCTACCCGCCTGCCCGCCAGGGCGCGGCAATAGAGACTCAATATATCCCGGAATCTGGACAGCTCCACAGCGTGCGAAAGGCTCTCCAGGACTGCCTCGGAGCATGCAGACTCTAGCCTGAAATACGCCAGGCCTCCGTCTCTGTTCTCCCGGGCAATCCGCAGCCCCTCGCCGAGCCACAGAGGGAATCTGCCAGGAGAGATCCTGCTGAGCACCAGCGGGGCATTCTTGAACACCTCAGGCACCATCATGGCGTCCACGGCCATCACTGCGCTGGCCCCCTGAAAGACCAGCGACTGCTGCTCACGCTCAATCTGCCCCAAGGTTCGAGACCCTTCTATCACGAAGCTGCATATCCCCGGGTGTCCGCTATCGGCCAGTCGCTCCGCAAGGTGTAGGAACTCCGGTCGGTGGATCCCTTCCACCCTGGCCAGCGCTTGCGGGACAGCCTCCAAGCAGGCTCTAACCTCACGCCAGCTTTTCTCCACCAGCACGCCCAACAGCGAGATCAGGGATTCCTTGGAGTCCCCTATTTGGGAGAAGACCTCCTGCGAAAGGCTCAGGCATTCCAGGGCCAGTTCGTTGGAGCGGTGGCCCAGCCGGTCCACGAGGCCAACCAGCCGTTCAAGCTCGGGCATGGTCAGGTGTCGAAGAAGCTCAGGGCTGAGCTCGAAGAACCGCGTCTCCAGGACCGCCGACTTCCACGTCCCTTTGAAAAGCCGGTGTCCAGTCCGGGCCCAACTCTCCACCTGGTGACCCTGGATTCGCCCTACTACTGAAGTGCTGCTCTTGAAGAAGGCCACCCCAATGGAAGGCCCATCGAGGGATACCATCTCCCCTTCCCTGGCCCATAGGAAAAAGTAGCCCACGCCCAGGGCAGGCAACACCAGGGGGCTGACTTTGTAATACTCAGCCGCCGCCTCCCAGGACCGCGCCGCCTGTCGCGCAATGGCAAGGCCCTGGGAGCACCACCGCACTAGACCTTCTTCATCCAATAGGCCTCGCATGCGCGGGCCAGATTGCATCAGTTCCTCCCCCAGGGCTGGAGGGTACTGCTGCACCTCGTGGCGGAGCTCTAGAGGAATTCCCTCCACCCGGGCTCCTTTCCCCCGATCAGGTCCAGAAAAGATGTCAGAATCTTTGCCGTGGCTCCCCAAACAACGTTCCCTTGATAGATGAACGAACGGCTCCTGACCAGCTTTCCTTCCGCTATCCTGACCTCTTCCCGCACGCTGAAAGGGTCCAGGAAGGACGTGAGAGGCACCTCCAGCACCTCGGCCACCTCTATGGGGTTCGGCTGAAACCTATAGGGGTGCGATAGCAGGCCCACAAAGGGAGTGATGAGAAAACTACTCCTGGTGGAAACTGGGTCCAGTTGCCCCAGGACGCTTATTGCCTCAGGGGCTATCCCCATCTCCTCACGGGTTTCCCTGAAGGCCGTCGCCAACAGGCTCTCATCTTCAGGGTCCTTGGCTCCACCGGGGAAGGATATCTCCCCCTTGTGATGTTCGACAAGGTTCGTGCGCCGGTTGAGGAGTACATACTGCTCTTGGCCCTTGCTATACAAAAGGAGAAAGACCCCTGCCGGGTGCAATGCACCCTGTTCAGCAACGAGCGCCCTTGGTCTTAACCCCGCCAGCACCCTCGTGAGGTAGGCAATGGAGTTGCCCATGTTTCCGTTGGAGACTGCCTCTCTGATATCCACGTCCCTACTCAAAGATCGAGGAGACAACCTCTTCGATGCTGCGTTGCACCTGGTAGTCATCCGTCAGCGCCCACACGATGGCCGTCTGACAGGCTACCCTCGGTGCTATGCCAGCGGCTATGAGCTTCGCCGCATAGATAAGGAGTCGCGTGCTGACCCCCTCCTGAAGGCCGTGGTCCCTGAGGTTGCGCACCTTTTCCCCCAGCTTGGCCATCTGCCACGACAGCTCCGGAGCCACCCCCGCCTCATGTTCGATTATCTTGGCCTCCAGCTCCTTGGGAGGGTAGGTGAACTCTATCGCCACAAACCTCTGTCGGGTACTGTGCTTCAGGTCCTTGAGAATGCTCTGATAGCCAGGGTTGTAGGACACGACCAGATGGAACCCCTCCTTGGCCTCCAGCAGGAGCCCTCTCTTCTCCACCGGCAGCAGGCGCCGGTAGTCTGTCAGAGGGTGAATGATGACGGTGGTGTCCTTCCGCGCCTCCACTATCTCGTCCAGGTAGCAGATGGCGCCGCTCTTCACCGCCCTGGTGAGGGGGCCGTCAATCCAGCGGGTCTCTCCCCCTTCCAGGAGGTACCGGCCTACCAGGTCACTGGCCGTCAGGTCCTCGTGGCAAGCTATTGTTATCAGGGGTATACCGTGGCCGTTCCCGGAGAGCTTGCCCTCCTCTGGTTCAGGGCCACGGCGTCGACTTGGCATAAGCGGTCGACCGAGCCTGTAGGCCATGTACTCTACAAAACGGGTCTTCCCGCTGCCGGTAGGACCCTTCAGGAGGACCGGTATCTTCTGCTTGTAGGCGGCTTCAAAGATGTCTACCTCACCCCTTTGGGGCAGATAGAACGGCTCCTCCTGAACTATGTACTCTTCTACAACGTACTCCCTGAAAAAGGGGGCCTTTTTTCCCGTGGACATCCCGTCCTCACCCATCCATTCTCGGCTGGCTTGTTCAGGCTTGCCTTAGTACTCCGCAGATCGCTATCTATTAAGTATACGACGATTCCACAGGTTTTCTACCTTTTCCCTAAGCTCAGCCGTGTCACCGGAGTTGTCAATGACCGCGTCCGCATGCTTCACCCTTTCCCCCTCGGACAACTGCGCCCTCATTCGGGCCCTGATGGCCTCCTCCGGTAGATTGTTTCTGGCCTGAAGTCGAGCAATTACAGCATCCTCAGAGGCCACGGTGACCCACACCTCGTCCACCAGGGACCGCCAGCCAGCCTCTATCAGGATGGCCGCCTCCACCACAACGGCCTTGACGCCTGCCGTTTTGTGCTGGCCTATGCGCTCTTCGATCATCCGGCGCATCTTGGGGTGAAGGATGGCGTTAAGGCGCTGAAGAGCATCAGGGTTGCCGAAGACGATGGCCCCCAGCTTCTTTCTATCCACCTCCCCGCTGGGCGAGAGAACTCCTTCCCCGAAAGCCTCCACAATCTCCCGCCATCCTTCGCTGCCCGGCAGGTAGGACTCGTGCCCCACCCTGTCAGCATCGATGACCACCGCACCCAACTCTCTCAGCAGGCGAGATACAGCACTCTTGCCGGTCCCGATACCCCCGGTGAGCCCAATGACCGCCGTCATCTGGTCCTTTTCCAGTAGAGGTGGGCCCATTCTACTGGCCAGGACAAGGGGCTGCAAGCTTCCTTAACTGACCTATGCAATGGCAAGGTACAGTGCTATAATAGGCCGCGAGAAAAAAGAGGAGCAAGGACCAAAGGAGACGGCAGGGATTGGAGAAGGAGCGGAGGCAGCAGCTTATAATAGAGTACCAGCTAAACTCTAAAGACACCGGGTCCCCAGAAGTGCAGGTCGTCCTTCTGAGCAATCGCATAAGCGAGCTCTCGGCCCACTTGAAGGTCCACAAAAAAGATAGCGGTTGTAGAACTGGCCTTCTTGGCCTGGTGGGGCGGAGGAGACGGATCTTGAAGTATCTGCACAGCGTGGATGTGGAACGCTACAGGACCCTGGTGGCTCGATTAGGTCTCCGCCAGTAGCACCTGACACCATCAGGTGCTTTTTCTTTTGGCCCCTCTAAAGAAGGAGTGATACTCAATGGCTTACCTATTCCAGGAACAAGTTGGAGGCAGAACCCTAACCTTTGAGGTTGGGGACCTGGCCGCCCAGGCCAATGGCTCCGTTGTCGTCCGGTATGGAGATGTAGTTATTCTGTCTACCGTGTGCATGGCCCCCGAGCCCAGGGTGGGGGTGGACTTCTTGCCCCTTACCGTAGACTTCGAGGAGCGCATGTATGCTGTCGGCAAGATACCGGGAAGCTTTTTCCGGCGTGAAGGTCGCCCCTCTCAGGAGGCTATCCTGTCAGCGCGCCTGATAGACAGGTCTCTCCGGCCTCTCTTTCCCAAGGGCTTTGCCAACGACCTTCAGGTTGTCCTCACCGTCCTGTCTGTTGACCGCGAAAATCTGCCAGACGTCCTGTCCATAAGCGCTGCATCGGCGGCACTCCATATCTCAGAGATCCCCTTCGCAGGACCCGTCGGCGCCTGTAGGGTAGGCTACCTGGATGGCCAGATAGTCATTAACCCTACCTACACCCAGCTCCAGGAAAGCACCATAGACCTGGTCATCGCCAGCACGCGAGAGGCCATCGTGATGGTGGAAGCCGGCGCCAGAGAGGCCCCCGAGTCCCTGATCCTGGAGGCCATTGACGCCGGCCACAGGGCCAACCAGACTGTCATTCAGCTCACCGAAGAGGCCGCCCGCAAGGTTGGTAGAGCCAAGATACCAGTCAGCGAGCCAGCAGTGAGCGCCCAGGTCAGCGAAGCCGTCGCCTCTTTGTTAGATAACAGGCTTCGAGGACTCCCTCCCCAGGACATAGACAAGCTTCGCAAAGAGGCCGTTGCCCAGCTTTCCGAGAGGTTCTCCGAAAGCGAGGTGGGGAAGGCCTTCGATGCCCTGCACAAGGCGGAGGTCCGCCGTCAGATTGTTGCGCAGGGCCTCCGGCCCGATGGCAGGGGCCTCAAGGAGATCAGGCCAGTCAAGGCCCAGGTGGGCCTTCTGCCCAGGACCCACGGCTCCGGCCTTTTCCAGAGGGGGCAGACCCAGGTCCTCACCATCGCCACTTTGGCTTCGCTTGGTGAGCAACAGAAGTTGGACACCCTTAACCCAGAGGAGTCCAAGCGCTTCATCCACCACTACAATTTCCCGCCGTTCTCTACGGGCGAGGTGAAGCGCATAGGCTCACCCGCTCGGCGCGAAATAGGTCACGGCGCCCTGGCGGAGCGGGCCCTCATGCCAGTGATACCGAACGAGGAGGAGTTCCCATACACCATCCGACTGGTTTCCGAGGTGCTCAGCTCCAACGGTAGCACTTCCATGGCCAGCGTTTGCGGTAGCACCCTTGCCCTTATGGACGCCGGGGTCCCCATAAAAGCCCCAGTAGCAGGCATAGCCATGGGCCTCGCCATGGGTGAAGGGGGGAAATACGCTGTTCTCACCGACATCCAGGGCTTGGAGGACCACCTGGGCGATATGGACTTCAAGGTTGCCGGCACCAGCAAGGGCATCACGGCCCTCCAGATGGATATCAAAGTCCAGGGAATCAATCAGACGATTCTCAAGGAGGCTCTTGTGCAAGCGCAGGAGGCCAGGCTCTTCATCCTGGAAAAGATGCGCGAGGCCATACCCGAGGTCCGGCCCATCATGAGCCAGTATGCCCCGCGAGTCTACCGCATCAAGATCCCCAGAGAGAAGATTGGCGCCGTCATAGGGCCTGGAGGCAAGACTATCCGCTCCATCATCGAGGCCCACAAGGTGACCATAGATGTGGAGGACGACGGCACTGTCCTCATCGGCTCGCCCAACGAAGAGGCGGCCCGAAAGGCCATAGAGACCGTCGAGGGCCTCGTTCAGGAAGCCAAGGTCGGCGCCACATACACAGGTAAGGTTACCCGCATCACCAGCTTTGGCGCATTTGTCGAGATCTTCCCCGGCAAAGAAGGCCTCTTAAGGCTCGGAGAGATCGCCGACCGGCCTATCACACGAGTGGAGGACGAGCTAAACCTGGGAGATGAGGTGACCGTCATGGTCGCCGAGATAGACCACCTGGGCCGCATCAACCTCTCTCGACGGGCGGTCTTGCAGGGACTCTCTCCCGCAGATGTACCCAAGGGCCGTCCCGAAAGGGAGCTCCCAAGGGAGGGTTTCCTGGGCGGGCGTAGGTTCCCTGGCTTTAGGCCTCCCTCTGGGCCGCCGCGCTACCCTCCCAGAGGCCCTGAAAGGGGACCCCAGGGACCCCAGAGGGGGGACAGAAGCTCGCCCTGGCAGGGCGGGAGCAGGGGTGGCGAGAGCCGGGGCAGCTCCACGGGCGGCTCCACCATTGAGCGGTCGCCCGTTCAGCGGCCAGAGGAAGATACCAGAGAGCAGCGGTGAGGGCTAGGTAAGCCCTGCATACAGTTCCGTAGGAGAGACGGGGATGGCCCGCAGCAAGGCCTCAGACACGTCGGATAGTATAAAGGTAGTTGTTCACGGCGTGTACGGTAAGATGGGCCGTGAAGTGTTGGCTGCCCTCTGCCGAGAGCCTGGCCTCGACCCCGTCGGCGGAGTAGACCTGAGAGCTGCTGAAGACTACCTGCCGCTGCCCAACGGCTCGGGCTTGATACCCCTGGCCCAGGACCTGGGCCCCATCATTGCCAGGACCAGGCCTCATGTCGTCGTGGATTTCACCAACGCTGAGGGGGCGATGACCGTTGCCAGGAACTCCCTCAGCCGGCGCGTAGCGATTGTGATCGGGAGCACTGGCCTCAGCGAAGCCAACCTAAAAGAGGTTGGAGAGCTTGTCGGCAAACACGGGGTGGCTGCTGTCGTCGCACCCAATTTCGCCCTGGGAGCCGTCCTCCTTCTCAAGCTGGCCCAGGAGGTGGCTCCCTACTTCGACTACGCTGAGGTAATAGAAGCCCATCACGAGACCAAGATCGATTCCCCTTCCGGCACCGCTATCGCCATAGGTCGGGCCATGGCCAAAGCCAGAGGCAAGCCCTTTGCCCGGCCTCGCCCGGAGAAGGAGCCCGTCCCCGGCTCACGTGGCGCAGACGTAGAAGGAATCTCCGTCCATAGCATGCGCATGCCAGGCCGTATGGCGTTCCATCAGGTAGTCCTGGGCACGGCTGGGCAGACCCTGACCCTCACCCACGATACAATTGGGCGGGAGTGCTACATGACCGGGGTTATGCTGGCCATTCGGGAGGTGGTAAAATCCAAAGGGCTTATCGTGGGCCTGGACAAGCTCCTGGGCCTGCAGAAGACCAGCTAGCAAGGAGAAACTACCGTTGAACGGATGCAATTTAGCCATTGTCGGCGCTACCGGCGCTGTAGGGCAGGTCTTTCTTGGCATCTTGGAGGCCAGGCCTTTCCCTCTGAAGAGACTGAGTCTCTTCGCCTCCAAGAGGTCTGTCGGCAAGCGAATCAAGGTTAGGGGTGAGGAAGTGGAGGTGCGGGAGGTGACCCCCGGCTGCTTCGACGGTGTCGACATCGCCTTCATCTCCGTCAGCTCCCAGGTCAGCAAGGAGCTGGCCCCCCTGGCCGTTCGCTCTGGGGCCCTCGTCATCGACGACAGCTCCGCCTTCCGCATGGAAAAAGACGTCCCCCTTGTGGTTCCGGAGATCAACGCTGAGGACCTTCAGCACCACAAGGGCATCGTTGCCATACCCAATTGCTCCACCACTCAGATGGTCATGGCCCTCTACCCCATCCACCGCGTCAACCCCATCAAGCGGATAGTCGTTGATACCTACCAATCGGTATCCGGCACGGGGCGTGCCGCCATGGAAGAGCTAAAGCAGCAGACAGAGGCCCTTCTGCGGAATGGGGAATATGCCAGCAAGGTGTACCCTCACCCTATCGGCTTTAACCTGTTCCCTCATATCGATAGCTTCCTCGCCAACGGCTACACAAGAGAAGAGTGGAAAATGGTGGAGGAGACTCGAAAGATAATGCACGCACCCAACATCGCCATCTCCGCCACCTGCGTCAGGGTGCCCGTCTACATCAGCCACAGCGAAGCCGTGCACATCGAGCTCACAAGGCCTATGTCAGTCCAGGAGGCCCGGGAAACCCTCGCTACCTTCCCGGGCGTACAGGTTGTGGACGACGTCGCCAGCAACAGCTACCCTACGCCCATTCGGGCGGCAGGCCGTGACGAGGTCTTCGTCGGCCGCATCAGGCAGGACGCCTCCCACCCCAACGGCCTGGCCATGTGGGTGGTATCTGATAACCTGAGGAAGGGGGCTGCTCTAGATGCCATCCAGATAGCCGAGGAGGTCCTCAGCCGCCGACTCCTGCTATCCCTGCACGGAAGGTAAAGGATGGCCACGGGACAGATAGGTAGACTCCTCACGGCTATGGTCACGCCCTTCGATGAGGAAGGGAAGGTCAGCTTCCCCCTGGCCAGAAGGCTGGCTATCGCGCTTGTTGACTCAGGCAGCGACGGCCTGGTAGTGGCGGGTACAACGGGTGAGTCGCCCACCCTTGCCAGGGAGGAGAAGCTCCGACTCTTTGCTGAGGTAAAGGAAGCCGTCGGCTCCAGCGCTGCCGTCGTGGCCAGTACCGGCAACTACAGCACTCAGGAAAGCGTAGAGCTGACCCGAGAGGCGGCCCGCACTGGAGTTGATGCCGTCATGGCGGTCGTCCCCTACTACAACAAGCCAACCCAGGAGGGCCTGTACAGGCACTTCAGAGCCATAGCGGAGAGCACTGCCCTTCCCCTTATCCTCTACAATGTCCCAACTCGCACCAGCCTCAACATGGCAGCCGAGACGGTGGTCCGCCTGAGTGGCATAGACAATATCATTGGGCTCAAGGAGGCAGGCGGCGATCTGGAGCAGGCGGCCAGGATAGTGGCTGGGGCAGGCCCCAGGTTCAAGCTCTGGAGCGGCAACGACTCCGATACATTCCCGCTGATGTGCCTGGGCGGTTATGGCGTCGTCAGCGTTGCCTCTCACCTGGTTGGTCGCCAGATCAGGCACATGATGGAGCTGACCGTCCAGGGCAAGCTGGAGCTCGCCAGCCAGGAGCACCGGAGGCTCCTGCCCCTCTTCAGGGTTCTCTTCGTCGTCTCCAACCCCATACCTGTGAAGTACGCTGTCAGCAGGGCCGGCTTTCAGGTGGGCGAGCCCAGGCTTCCCCTCTTGCCTCCTGATCAGAGGACCGCTGCTCAGATTGATGAGACCCTCAAAGGCTATGTTATTGACCTTTCGACTGCCGTGGCCCGGGCTGGCTAGGCCCGCTGCTTTCCACTTTTCTCTTCGGCACCATCAGCGTGAGCGTCTGTAGCCTCGGGTGTGCTCCTAGAGCCGGGGTTTCCCAGCGCTTCGGCTGACTCCTTGGCCAGACTCTGAAGAACCTCAACGACGCCCAGGTTGGACTCCACCATGGCAAAATACCTGTCCAGATGCCCCTGAAATAGCTTGTTCAGGGCCCCAAGCTCCTGCACCCGCCTCGCAAGCTGTTGGTTGCGCTCCATCAGCTCATGGCGCAGCCGTTGCCCATCCTTGTAGTGCTCCAGTAGCTCCTTGGCATAGATCTCTAGCTGCTGCTTGCTCAGCTTGTGATAGGTCCGAATTGGCTTGCTCGAAATCTTCATCAGAAAACCTCTACCACTTCAGCACGTGTCCGTTGGCGCCTCTACCCTCTTGCCAGAATCTCCTCGACCTTCGTGAGCAAGGTAGTCGGGCTGAATGGTTTAGCAAAGTAGTCGTCAGCGCCAGCCTCCAGGGCCCGCCGACGGTCCGCCTCCTGGGCCAGGGCAGTGATTATCACTACCTTCGTAGATGCAGTGGCAGTGTCTGCCTTGAGGGCGCGGCATACCTCGAGACCGTCCATCTTGGGCATCATGATGTCCAGCAACACCAGGTCCACCTGGGCTTCCTGAGCTAGCCTCAGGGCCTCCTCTCCGTTGTGTGCCAGCAGCACCTCGTAGTCGCCGTAGCCAAGTGTCGCCGATATCAAGGCCAGTATCTCTTCCTCGTCATCGGCTACCAGTACCCTTTTGGTCATTCCTGGTCACCCCTCTTTGCTTTGTGTTGAGCTAACCGCAGCCGGGATAGAGAAGAAGAAGCTTGAGCCCTTGTTCAGCTCGCTGGTGACCCAGACCTCACCGCCCATGAGTTCCACCAGGGTTTTCACTATGTACAGGCCAAGCCCTGTCCCTCTTATCCCCTCGGTCTCCGGCCGCCGTATTCGGTGGAAGACGGAGAAAAGGCCTTTTATGTCATCAGGGGCAATGCCAATACCCTGGTCAGCAACTATCACTACCACCTTCCGCTCAGTCGTATGAAACCGCGCGGACACGCTGACTTCGCCACCTGACGGACTGTACTTCACGGCGTTGCTCAGCAAGTTCACCAGGACCTGCGCCACCTTGTCGCGGTCCGCTAGCACGTGGGGTGTGTCAGGAGGCACCGTGATGACAAAATGGTGCTTCTCCGTCATAGGGGTTATCCCGGCGACCACCTCCTCCACAACCTCCTGGAGGCGAATCACCTCCTCCCTGGCTGCCAGCTTCCCGGACTGTATTCGAGAAACGTTCAACAGGTCATCCAGAATGCCAGTAAGCCGTTTGCTTTCACCCCAGATATACTCCAACCAGCGCCGCCGAACTGCCCGCGGTGCCGACCGAGTCAGAAGAAGCTCACTGAAGCCGACTACACTCGTCATGGGCGTGCGTAGCTCGTGGGAGGCCAGGGAAACGAAGGCGTCACGTCTAACTCCCGCCTCCCGCTCATTGGTCACATCCCGCATCAGGAGAGCAGTCATTCTATTCCCCGGCTCCATATTGATGGGGAATACGACGATCTCCAGATCTTTGCGCTCAGGCTTCGAGAGAGTCATGTCAACGGTATTATCGATCCCGTCTGCCCTGCCTATTGCGTCCAGCAACAACGCCACGGACTCCCTGTTGTCAAAGGCATCCCCGTTGTGCTGTAAGAAGTCCTCCACAGGTTTCCCCACGCTTTCTGCGCCCAAGAACTTAAGAAGGTTTTCTGCTGCTTCATTGAAGTACACGATCCGGCCGGCACTGTCCAACACCACCAGCCCTTCTGTCATACTGGTCTGCACAGCCTTCAGGACCCTGTGCTCCTGGGCCAGCTCCCTGGAAAAGTAGACCCCCTCCAGGTTCGCTTTGGCCACTGCAGCAAACAGCTCCAGAATTTCTTCAGCCTCCTCCGGGAGCTCCGCTTGCTCCTCTCCTTGAGCCAGGTACAGGGCGCCGATGGTTCTACCTCCACCTCTCAGGGGTGTCGCCACCAGGCTTTCGAAGGGTGGATGCCCTGGCGGAAATCCCCAGGCTACGGCAACATTGTGCGTGTTGCTGAGACGCAGTGCCCTTCCCTCGTCCCGCACTGCCGTCAGCACCCCGATGTCTTGGGGTGGCGGTTCAATGCATATGCTTTGAGAGTTCGGCGGGCCCAGTATTCTCCATACGGTCACCCGCCCACGCAAGTCCCAGGTGAGCAACCCCCCGTAGCATTCACCCAGCAGTGACCTAGCCCTGTCTAATACGTAGAGGAGGCTCTCAGTGTGGTCATCCTTTATGGTTAACCCGCTGAGGGTCTCCTTCAAGGCACGGATGGCACGCCGTTCCCACCCTGTGGCTAGGCAAGCAGATCCATTCTCTCTGGAACATATCGCGCTGTGATTTCCCATACTGAGCCTCACGAACTCCTGTCTATAGCTTTGCGCTGCCGCCTGTGTCGACGCAACGCCCTTTCGGATGCATACCGCGGTATAAGAGCTTGCGGAGTGTAGGGTTTGGCTCATCGCTGGCACGTCCAGAACAGGGCACTCCGCCGGCAACGAAAAAAGCCCCGGCCTCTTTCCCCCTGCCGGGGCTTTAATCCTACCGTGTCCTTCCTTAGCCGAAGGCTAGGGTATGGGACTGCGGATGCACACCGTCTCAGGCCTGCGGGGTCCCGTCGAAATCACGTCAATGCGACAGCCGATAAGCTCCTCGAGACGCTTTACATAACGAAGGGCGCCTTCCGGAATGTCATCCAGGCTTGTTACATTGGCCGTGGACCCTTTCCAGCCGGGGGTCTGCTCATAGACAGGCTGGCACTTCTCCAGGACGGCGGCGCTGGAGGGGAACTCAGTAATGGTCTTGCCGTTCAAGCGGTAGGCCACGCATACCTTTACCGGGTCAATGCCGTCCAGAACGTCTAGCCGGGTAAGGAGGGCGGAGGTAAGACCGTTGACGGTAGCGCTGTAGCGGGCAGCCACCGCGTCAAACCAGCCGCAGCGCCGTGCTCGCCCTGTGGTGGCCCCGTACTCCCATGCCTTCTGGCGGATGGCCTCCCCAACGGAGTCACTGAGCTCCGTGGGGAATGGCCCAGCACCCACACGTGTAGTGTAGGCCTTGTACACCCCAAATATGCCCGCAATAGCCATGGGGGAAAGGCCCAGCCCCGTGCACGCACCCCCAGCCGTAGGCGACGATGAAGTTACATAAGGGTAGGTGCCGTGGTCCAGGTCCAGGAGCGAGCCCTGAGCCCCCTCTAGTAAGATGACCTTGTTCTCGGCAAGGGCCCGGCGGGCCGTGTTCTCTACCGCGTGAATATACGGTGAGAGCCTCTCACCCCACTGGATACACCGTTCATACAGCTCCTCCAGGCTGAAAGGCTCCGCATTGTAGAGGCGGGTGATAAGAAAGTTCTTCTGCTCCAGGACGTGCTGGAGCCTGGGAAGAAGGCTCGGGTGGTCCAGGATGTCCCCCAGGCGTATCCCAGACCGGCCCGCCTTGTCTACGTAGGCCGGCCCGACACCTCTACTGGTCGTGCCCAGGGCCTTGTTGCCCCGGGCCTGCTCCTCCAGCTTGTCCAGCGCAATGTGGTAAGGCATGATGAGATGGGCCTTGTCGCTGATCTGGAGGCGGCTTACGTCTACATCCTTCGCCCGCAGCTCTTCCATCTCCTTCCACAGCACCTCAGCATCGACAACAACGCCGTTCCCTATGAGACACGTCGTGTGCGGCCAGAAGATGCCCGCGGGCACCAGGTGAAGCCGAAACTCCCCCTTTTCGTTTATGACAGTATGCCCGGCATTGTTCCCGCCGGAGTATCGGGCCACCACGTGGGCCTTCTCGGAAAGGTAATCGATGATCTTTCCCTTTCCCTCGTCGCCCCACTGGGCCCCCACAATGACATAGGCAGGCATAGCTATTCCGTCGTTCCTTTCTTTAGACCCACGCAAGTATACCAGAGGGCACCTATTGGGGAAAAGGGGCGTATCTGGCGGTGGCAAGCCGCTATTCCCGGCCATATCCAGAGCGAAGCCCGGCTCTCCAGTGGCTCCCCAGGGGCACGACTGTGCTAACATACACGGGAGGCTCTGCTATATGGTCAGGATACTTCAAGGCGGGCCCGTGGCCGAGGCCATCCGGACCCATGTAGGCCGCAAAGTCAAGCAGCTCCAGCAGCAGCATGGGGTCACGCCGGGCTTGGCGGCTATCCTTGTGGGCGACAATCCCGCATCCTCGGTCTACGTCCGCAATAAGGAACGCGCCTGCCGCCAGGCAGGGATCCTGACCGAGACCTTCCATATGCCAGCCTCCACATCACAGGGCGAGCTTCTGCAAGTGGTGGCACGTCTCAATGACGACCTTCGTTTTCACGGCATTCTGGTGCAGCTTCCACTGCCTCCTCACCTTGAGGAAGCCACAGTCATCAACGCTGTTCACCCGTCCAAAGACATTGACGGCCTTCATCCCATCAATATGGGCCGTTTGGCAAAGGGGGAGCCCGCCTTCGTCCCCTGCACACCGGCTGGAGTCCAGCAGCTTCTCCTGTGGTACGGCTACTCCCTTGAAGGCAAGCATGTCGTCATCTGTGGCCGCAGCAACATCGTAGGTAAGCCTCTGGCCCTCCTCCTCTTGCAGAAGGCGCCAGGCGCCAATGCCACCGTCACGGTCTGCCATACCGGCACCGTTGACCTGGCCGGCGTCACCCGCCAGGCTGACATCCTGGTTGTGGCCGCCGGGCGTCCCAACACTATCACCGGAGAGATGGTGCAGGAGCCAACGGTTGTCATAGATGTGGGCATCAACCGGGTGCCCGACACGGCCAGCGAGAGGGGCTATCGCCTCACCGGTGATGTGGACTTTGACTCGGTGGCCCCCAAGGTGCAGGCGATATCCCCGGTCCCCGGCGGCGTGGGCCCAATGACTATCGCCATGCTTCTCTTCAACACCCTCAAGGCAGCCTGCCATACGGTCGGAGCCCCTTGTAGCCTACCACCTCTCCCTAAGGGTGACCCGTAACCGTCCCGGTCTCCTTCTTTGCAGTTAGCTGCGCCCGAACAGGCCTTCGCGCTCCAAGACGCTCGAGAGCAGGGCCACCCCTTCCCTTATCTCTTCCCGCGTATTGTAGCTAAAGCAGAGGCGGAGGCGGTTCTTCCCCTCTCGCTGGGCATGGAATAGCGGCCCCGGGTTATACCGCACGCCCATTTCCACGGCCTTGGGCAGAACGGCCAGCGTATCGCCTCCCTGGGGCAGGCGGACCCAGATGTGCATGCCCCCCTGGGGCCTGCTCCAGTCGCAGGAAGGCGGGAAATACTCCCCCAGGGCTGAAAGCATCGCGTCTCTCTTCATCTTCAAGGAGGCGTTGATCTCTTCGATGTGGTCCTCCAGGTTGTGGCGCAGGTACTCGTACACTGTCATGGACGCTAGCCCGCTGGCTGTGCCGCCGAAACGGACCAGGGCGGCCTTCTCCATCACTACCTTCGGGACAACGGCGTAGCCCAGGCGCACCCCGCACCCAGCCAGCTTGGAAAAGGAGGAAACATAGAGCACGCAGCCTGCCCTGTCCATGCCGTACAGCGTGGGAGGCAGCTCGCCCTCGAACTTCAGGTCGGCGTACACATCGTCCTCTAGGACAGGGACTCCGTACTCCTGGGCTATCTCCAGAAGCCGTCTCCTTCGCTCCAGACTCATGGTGACACCCAGAGGGTTCTGGTAGACGGGTATGATGAAGATCAGCTTGGGACGCTCTCCTCGCCCGGCCATGTCTCTTATCGCACGCTCCAGGGCCTCGGTGTCCATTCCCTTGTCGTCTGTGGGCAGGTGGACCACTCGGGCTCTCCTCGCCAGCAGCATGTTCAGGACTCCCAGGTACGTGTAGCTTTCCACCAGAACTACATCCCCGGGCTCCAGGAACACATCCAGCAAGGCGTTGATAGCCCCCAGAGCGCCGCCGCTGAGGAACACATCGGCTGGGTCCACATGTGCTCCCCGTTGGTTCCACAGCTTCTGGGCAATGAGCTCCCGAAGCCCCTCGTGCCCTTGCGCTGGAGGGTAGAAGACCAGCTCCCGTCCCTCCCGACGAAGGGCCTCTCCCAGCGCCTGCCACAGGCCCTCCACAGGGAAGGTATCGGGATCCGTCAGCGTGACGCCGAACTCGTACTTGACCCGGCCCCCTCCCGCAAAGGCCCTGTCCGGGGGAAGAGGGAGCCGTCGCGATAGCAAACTCTCATAGGAAAAGCTTCCTGGCATCACGCCCTCCTTGCCCGCTTGCAAGCCAGTGTAGCAGGGCCTCCTTTCACAGGTCAAACTGGTGGTCTCACATTGACAACATATCCCTGATGGCCCAATATTGCCGTTACCTGACTATGAGGAGGCGGGTTGGCCAGGACAGCCCCGGGTAAGTCTTTCATCGGGGAGCGGTATCTCGCCGCCCTGAGACACCGGGACTTCCGCTACATGTGGTTGGCCAGTCTGGCGGCCCAGTCTGCTGCCTGGGCGCTTATCGTGGCCCGGGGCTGGCTCGTCTACGAGGAGACCCACTCCTCAGCCTGGGTGGGTGTCGTTACCTTCGCTGCTATGATCCCCTTGGTCTTTG
>JACPCK010000057.1 GCA_016179845.1 Chloroflexota bacterium
TGGGGTGTGAGGGGGGTTGCTGCTGCCGTGAGCCTGCCATTGCTGCTTTTTGACACCTGGATGACGGTGTACGTATGCCGGGTCCTTGGCATCAGGGTCTGGCAGTTTCTCACTGCGTGCAATATGAGGGTGGCGGTGCCGGCGATACTTGCTGGAGGCATTCTGGCCTGGCTGTCCACTCTCTACTACCCGAGATCCTGGGTAGCCCTCGGAGTGGCAGTCCTGCTCTTTGAGACCGCTTTCCTGGGGCTTGTATGGCTGCTCACCCTTACGAGCAGGGAGCGTACACTGTTCCTGGAGACTGCCAGGCTTCGCACCGTGCGGCTGGCCTTGGGGAACCTGATCCCCAAATACGGCGCCTCTCGAAGCTAGGATAGAGAAATGGTGCAGCAGATGAAGTGGCTCATAACAGGGGGCGCCGGGTTCATCGGGTGCAACGCAGCCCGCAGGCTGATGGAGGCAGGCCACAGAGTTGTCGTTTTCGATAACCTCTCCCGTAGGGGTGCCAGTGAGAACCTGGCGTGGTTGAGGGAGCACGGCGAGTTCAGCTTCATCAAAGGGGATGTGCGGGATTTTGGGCAACTGGAACAGGTCTTCAGGGAGCACCAGGACGCGGACGTGGTGTTGCATCTGGCGGCCCAGGTTGCCGTTACCACATCGGTCCAGAACCCACGGGAGGACTTCGACATCAATGCCCTGGGCACCTTTAACGTCTGTGAGGCCGTACGGCTTTACGCACCTCACACGGTCTTGCTGAACGCTTCTACAAACAAGGTCTACGGCGAACTGGGGCAGGCGAAGGTGGAGGAGAGCAGCAGCAGGTACAGGTATGTAGACCTCCCTCATGGTATCCCCGAGACGCTCTCCATCGACTTTCACTCTCCCTATGGTTGCTCCAAGGGCGCCGGAGACCAGTATGTGAAAGACTACGGGCGCATCTACGGCCTCAAGACCGTGAACTTCCGCCAGTCCTGCATCTACGGGCCTCGGCAGTTTGGCATTGAGGACCAGGGCTGGGTGGCCTGGTTCGCCATCGCCTCGGTCCTGGGGCAGCCAATCACCATCTACGGCGACGGCAAGCAGGTCAGGGATGTCCTTTACATCGATGACCTGGTGGACTGCTATGTGAAGGCCGTCGAGCACATAGGCAGGGCTGCCGGGAAGTCCTACAACATCGGGGGTGGCCCGGCCAACACCCTTTCGCTGCTGGAGCTACTCGGTATGCTCAGGGAGTTGCTGGGGAAGAAGCTCCAATACACATTCTCCGACTGGCGCCCCGGCGACCAGCGGGTATTCGTATGCGATATCCGCAAGGCGAGGGAGGACCTGGGCTGGCAGCCCCATGTTGGCGCCAAGGAGGGCGTGGAACGCCTTTTCCGCTGGGTACGCGACAATCGAAGTCTGTTCATAGGAGTCCCGTAGAGACGGGCGTGAGGAGCCACTCTGCATTTGACGACTCCACAAGTCCTGGGACGGCTGGGAATGAGCAGGAGCACATGAAGGAAGTCCAGGTATGGGAGAAGCACTGGAGCGAGCACGGGGCCGCTGTGTTCACCCCGCTGTCCTACGCTCAGCTTCACTGGCTTCGCCTCCTGGAGGGCCACGTCAAGCCAGGGCATCTCGTGCTGGAGGCTGGCGCCGGCTCAGCCACTGTATCGCTGATGCTGACGCATAAGCTGCCCATCAAGCTAACGCTTCTGGACTTTGCCCAGGCTGCCTGCCTTATGATAAAAAAGGGCTCGGGTAGCGGGGGAGCGAGTCCCTACATTGTCCAAGGAGACGTGCGAGCAACGCCGTTCAAAGACGCCGCCTTCGACCTGGTATGGTCTGCCGGGGTGTTGGAGCACTTCCCGCAGCCGGAAAAGGTACTCCAAGAGTTCCATCGACTCCTTCGCCCGGGTGGTAAAGTGGTCTCCGTCGTGCCAGGGAAGTACTCCCTCTGGGGGGTTTATCAGCGTTACCACCAGTGGCGTCACGGCCACTGGAAGCATGGCTATGAGAGGCAGGTTACTGTATCGGAGCTACGAGGGACCCACGAGAAGGCTGGCTTCAGGGTGTTAAGCGCACACACTCTGCCCAGTATGTACTTGGCGGAGTACCTGGAGCGGGGGACCACTTTGCTGAAGCGGGCCCTCAATCCTCTCGGTAAAATTCTGAGAAGGGTGGGGCCCGATCCATTGAGGGCCCTCCTGGGCTACGATGTCGTAGTGGTGGGGCAAAAAGAAGGAGCGCCCTAGTCCCGACTGAAGTCGGGACTAGGCTTCGAGACTCTATGACAACAGGTAGCGGCTGTCGGAGGAGCTGGTCAAACGGGGGCACCAAGTCACAGTCATTACCAGTGACGCAGCAGGACGATTGGAAAGGAAGGAGAGGCTTCCAGCGGGTAGCTCCCTGGTCAACGGGGTCAAGGTGGTAAGGCTACCGCTCACCCTCTCCCGCGTTTCCTTGCTTCAGAAGGTAGAGCGTACCCTCTACTGGCGGATGGCCGGATTGGGCAAGGCCCTCCGACGCCCCGCCCTGTGGGGGCTCATGCAAGACCCCTTGGGCTGGAAGCTGCTGAGGTGCCTGCTGAAGGAGCAATGTGACATCCTCCACACCACCCCCGTCACCCGATCGTCTATAGCAGCAACTGGAATGGCGGCCAGACGGATCAATGTGCCAGCGGGTTCGACCTCGTGCTGGCGTGCACCTCGGCGGAGGCCCGATACCTTGAAAAGATAGGGGTACCGCAGGAGCGCTTGCGGATCCTGGGAGCCGGTGTCGACACTCTGGCCTATCGCCAGACTACCCCAGGGCACTGGAAGGCCAGGCTCAACATAGGCCAGGAGGAGTTCTCGGCCCTCTTCATGTCCACCAGCCTCAGTACCGGCAAAGGGGCCGATCAGGTGGCCCAAGCCTCCCTCGCGCTGCCGGAGGTCCACTTTATCTTTGCCGGAGGGAGCAACGCCGAGTGGCAGGACCTGGCAGCACGGGTGAGGCCCGGCGCCAACTGCCACTATGTGGGGTTTGTCGATGGGACGGAAAAACACCAGCTTTTCAAAGCGGCGGACCTGTTTGTCATGCCCAGCGTCAACGACGCCTTCGGTATAGTCTACCTGGAGGCTATGGCCGCAGGTAAACCGGTCATCACGGCCAACATCGACTCTATGCGAGAGGTGGCCGGCGATGCAGGGCTCTCTGTTGCCCACGGTGACGCCGAGGCCCTGGTACGAGCCATAAGGCGGTTCCAGCAGGACCAAGGCCTTTACCGGAGGTGTCAAGAGGCAGCAATCCGGCGGGCTGAGTCATGTTCCTGGGAGAATCTGTCCGCCCGGCTAGAGAACATCTATTTAGAGCTACTTGAAAAGAGAGGCCTGAAGAGAGCCTACGTGGCGGAGAAACACGTCTAGTGCAGCCAATAGGGGAAAAAAGGGAGATGCGTGTCTCGGTCATAACGGCAGACGCCTCGGGCAATACCCTAGGGCGGGCCTACATCCTGGCCAAGGTGCTCCAGCAGCGCTTCGACGTGGAGATTGCTGGGCCATGCCTGGGCGAAGGCGTCTGGGAGCCGCTCTCCGGCATGGACATCCCGCTGAAGACGACCGCTGTCGGCAGGTCCCCCTTCGGTTATGCCAGACACCTGATGGGCCTCCTCGGAAGGCTCTCAGGGGACGTCATATATGCTCAGCGACCTCTGGCTACCAGCTTCGGGCTGGGGCTCCTGAAACGGGCCTTATCCCGTCGTCCCCTGATACTGGACATGGACGACTGGGAGCTATCTTTCTATAAGCCCATGCGCCTTCAGTCCAAGGTGAAGAACCTCCTTCTGAACAGCAATTCTTATTGGAGCACGAAGCTCCTGGAACGGCTGGTCAAGAAAGCCGATGCCGTCACGGTGACCAATCCCTTCCTCCA